>JAKQJC010000022.1 GCA_029561345.1 Chloroflexota bacterium
CGCCCACATCAATCTCTGGACTATAAAACACCGGCGGAAATCTACGCGCCCCCCGCCGGTAATATGTTACAATCAACCTTAACAAAGGAGTGCACCTTAAAGTGACCCTTTTGGGTGTCTAAAAATCCTTATCCACCCTACGGAGCAGGCATGGGATTGTTTATGATTTTATTATAGTCCAATACAGGTTTTGCCCGACGGATCAATCCACCTCGTGGAATATGGTCAAAATGGGCTGAAGCATTGTTATGTGCCGGCATGACGTCTCCCGGCGGCCAGGGCCAAACATGGGTTGGAAGGCCTGTGGTAGAATTAAAACGCTGACCTGAAAAACGAGGCGCGGGGGAAGCGTGTCTAAAAAAACACCTCCATGAGAAATGATGGAGGTGGCCATTTCCGAATGGATCGGACAATAAGGAATGACTTTATCCATTCCAACATTTTTGCCGGGTCCCTTTCAACCGCCAATCTCAAGCAAGGTGGTGTAAATGATGAAATTTTACAAATTCACCGCTCCCAACTACGAATCTGATGCCATGTATTCTCGAAGGAATCCAATTACATGGGTTTATCAATATATTGTCCCTGGAATAATTTGCCCAATTTGTGGCGCTTGGACTGGTAATCGCCGCCTTTTTTTGCCGGTTGAGGATGCGGGTCTGACGGAGTTATTGAAGGAAAAACCTTATCCAATCCCTATGGATGATTGGTATCGGATCTTTGGGAGAGCCGCTGAAAGGGACAATTTTGCTCAACGTTTCCGGTTTGCACCTGGAGATGTGCTTGGAAAACCAACCGGCATAATCACAACCAAACAGGTACCCAATTTTATTTTTCCTTGGGAGGGCGGTGTATTAGTCACACAGCAAACAAGGGATATAATTATTGAAGCCAATCTGAGTGGCTGTCAATTCTTGAAGATGGATTTAATCGATCGGAGACGCAAAAAAGGAAAAGAGCAGCCACTGCCCACGATTTATGTGCTTCTCATTACCGGGCGGATAAATCAGTCATCAGAAATGAACCGATGCCCAGTGTGTGCAAGGGTGAAAGCCAGTTACTCAATTGACCTGAATGAACGGTATTGGGATGGTAACGACTTCATTATCAATGAAGCCTTTCCTGAATTGATATATGTTACAGAAAAGGTGTTCACAATTTTCAAAGATAAGGGTTTGAAAAATTTCCAGTGTGTGCCGGTGTAAATCACTTATTTGAGTGTAAGGCACAATTATTGTGCAATAAGAGGTATGAGAACACGATTCAGCACTCAACAAAATCACAGATGATGCTCAAGTTGCTCAAAAATCTGAAGGTAAGGTCATATGTCTATGATTCATTGGTATTTCTTATTTGATTATCAGGCTTTCAGGCCGGTTCTCAGAAACCTCATTGATGATATCGAAAAAGGGGACCTCTATCCTCTTTTTGTAAAAACTATGAAAATTCGATCACAATTTCAGGACCAAAAAGATTGGATTTTTGCCCCAACATATACATTTATCGATACCATTGAGGATGAACGGAATATCGATTATGGACATTGGTTATATGTTGTCCTTTCTTCGTACCTGAAACCGGCTCCTTGTGTGCTTGGATATTTTTTGGAATTTTATCAATCCTTAAAGTTTATGGGTTGGTTGGAGGATGACATTGATACTTTATTCTACGGAGAATCCATTCAGCGATTGGTATTCCCGGATCTGGACAAAGCTGTTCCATCAGATGATGATGCTCCCTTTTGGGCTTGGATCAGAGGGGAAGCCTCACATCGAGGTTGTGAATTTATTGAATTTTTAAACAACCGACCCCGCATATATGCGCTGAAGGCATAGATAACCAGTATATATGGGGGTAAAGCTTTATCAATTTCGATTTTTTCACAACCTCATCGTGAGGGGTGGTTGGCGCTTGAGCAAATAAACGAACTGGAGCAAAAGGTAAAAGATACCTACACATATTTCTGCAGATTATAGCGCAATCAGCGGTGGACTGGACGGCGGCGATTGGCCACCCAAAAGTTGACATAAGGTTTTTTTTGTGTAATATTCATCATACAAGAATCTCGTTCCGATTTCATGCCAATCATGTGGGAGAAAAACCATGAAGAAAACCCTTTCACTTGCGGCTTTTTTGGGCGTTTTGTTCCTGCTGGTGTTTTCTTTCTGCGCGCCCCAGGAGATGGCAGCGAACCAGAATCCCCTCACGGACATCCCAGACAGGCTGAAACAGCAGGGTGTTCCTGTCATCCGGGTTATCCCGGTTGACCAACAATCCCCCACTCACATCGAGATTGATCTTCAGAGCGAAAGCACGGATGAAAATATCACTTTTGATGATAACTGGTTTATCCTACTGGCCAGAAGAGAGGCGACCCTGGCCTACCGAAGGTCAGCCAGGCTGGACAGCTTTAAGATCATCGTTTACAACAAAAATGGCGCGGAAATTTATGGGACGCAAACGTTTCTATATCCACAGGATATCAGCCAAAATCTCAAGGCCGTTCAATCCAAAATGGATAATTCCAAAACCAGGGACATCCTTTTGAACGATATCAAACTGGAAAACCTGACCTTGATGAAGTTTGAGGTAGGTTCAGATGTCAGCGAAGGCAATGGCGGACAAATCATCACGCTGTTTGTGTCCGGCAAAGACCTGGACACAATCAATCAATCGCTGCCCGCTTTTTGGGGATCATGGTCTGCCATGTTGGAAACGGCCAATTCAAAATATGGAACCAATATTGCCCTCTGCCATCTGCGAATTATGGATGACAAAGAAGCCATTTTGGTTGACGAGATGAGGGATATAGAAATCGGTTTTACGCAGTTGAAGCAGGTCAAAGGCGTTAAAAGCATGCACACATCGCCTGCGGGAGATGAAGAAAATTCTCCGCAGATGAACTATTCATACCCGCCGCCAGAGGCGGCTTCAGGTTCCCGGGAAAAAATCCAACCCCATGACCCGGATTTTGGAGATAACTGGATGCTGGTCACGCAGCCGGCATCCAACAGCGATCAGACCATCACAACACTGGCGCTGCTTTTATCCAGCAGAAAAACCGCCATTGTTGGGTATACAACAGGGAAAAACACCAGCCTGATTGAAAGATCAGATATCATGATCGAAATGGATGATGGAAAGGGCGTCTCCAAACTGGTATCGAAGGTGCATGTGGCCTCCATTGACCACCTTGATTTTTGGGCATGGGTGTTTGAGCCCAGAAAGCCGGGGGCAAACCAACTGACGGTGATTATTCAAACCGGAGATGATCCTTCTACCGCGATAAAAGTGCCCATCGCTCAATTCATAGGCGGGCCGGACAGCGCCGATGAACGTATATCCAGGCGTATTGATGCGCCGTGCCCGCAGGCGTTTGATGAAGACGGCCTGCGCATATCATTTGAGGGCTGGTATCTGCCGCCATTGCCAGCGCAGCCCTCTCCCACAGCCACCTTGCCTGACGGGGTTTCCATTGATCATAAATTTTCTCTCCGGATAGAGAACACCTCATCAAAAGAGGCTCAATTTCTCTATATCCAATTTTATTCTAATGGCGATATCCTTGGGGAGGTCATTCATTGATTTTAATGGCTCAGGCTGACAAATAAATTGTTTGATTTTTTCGCCGCGAAGCACGCAAAGAGTGAAGATGCAGTCCGACCTGGTGACGGAGCGGGCCTGGTGGACGAAAGCCAGCCGGCTGTTTTTTTTCGCTGCCCTCCCGGAAAAAAAACGGGGAAACTTTTTTTGAAACAATCCTTGCATGTTTACTGAGAATGCGATAAAATATAAACGTTCCGTCATTGGGCATAGTTTATTCAACGAAAAGTGGGCGCCCCCCACTTTTCTGCTTATAAAAGAAGGTTTTGTCTGGAGATAGTAAAGGGATGAAAAACGAGTTTGTCCTGGCCTTTAATGAGGTGCTTGAAGAAAAGCAGCTGCCGCGCGAAATTATTCTCAAAGCGCTGGAATCAGCCCTGGTTTCCGCCTACCGGCGGTCAGTGAATGCTTCAAATGCGCAGCATGTTGAAGCCACCGTTGACCTGGATACCGGCAAGGTGACCATTTTTGCCGAAAAAGAGGTGGTGGATTCGGTGCAGGATGTGCGCACGGAAGTGACCGTTGCGGATGCCCGCAAGGTGAATCCGGAAGCCGAACCAGGCATGATGGTGGTGGTTGAGTCGACTCCGCGCGATTTTGGCCGTGTGGCCGCGCAGACCGCCCGCCAGGTGATCCAACAGCGCATTCGCGAGGCCGAGCGCCAGGCGCAGCTTTCTCACTATGAGAAACAGGTGGGTGAAATTGTGAACGGCGTGGTGCAGGCAGTGAATGGGCAGGGCATTACCATTGGCCTGGACATGAAAGCCGAAGGCACCATGCTGCGCAAGGAAATGATTCCGGGCGAGCGTTTCAAGGTACACGACCGGGTGCGCGCCCTGGTGCATGAGGCCAAAGACGGCCCCCGCGGACCGCAAATTTTCCTTTCCCGCGCGCATCGCAACTTTCTGCGGCGTTTGCTGGAAAATGAAGTGCCTGAAATTTACCACGGCGTGGTTGAAATCCGTTCCATTGCCCGCGAGCCGGGCGAACGCGCCAAGGTGGCCGTTGCAGCCACCCAGCAGGGCATTGATCCGGTGGGCGCCTGCGTGGGCATTCGCGGCGTGCGTATCCAGGCCATTGTGCGTGAACTGCACGAAGAAAAGATTGATGTCATCGAATGGAATGCGGATCCGGTGGTGTATATTGCCAAAGCCATCAGCCCGGCCCGTGTTTCGGGTGTGTATTTGAATGAAACCGCCGCAGGCGGAAAAACTGCCACCGTCGTGGTTCCTGAGGATCAATTAAGCCTGGCGATTGGCCGCGACGGCCAGAATGCCCGCCTGGCTGCCAAATTGACCACATGGCGCATTGATATCAAGAGCATCAGTGAGGCCGCCTCAGATGTGCTGGACCGCCTGCGCTCAGAACCGGCCCTTGAAGGCCTGGCTGCTGCTGAAGCCAACACCATCGCTCAGATTGAAGCCCTGCTGCTGAAGAAATCGGAAGGCCGCAGCCTGCTGGTTGAAGAATATGACCAGATGAATCGCTTTGTGGATCGCATTGAAAAGCGCACCGCCAGCAAACGTCAGGCTGAACCTGAAGTGACCCGCGGTGGCGATGATCGCCAGGCGGTCAAGCCCGAAGCCTTCGATATTTCGCTGCTGGACAGCAAGCTGCCCGAGCATGTGGCCAACATACTTCAGGAAGCCGGTTACATCACCATTGGTGAACTGGTGCTGCAGATGAAGCGCAATCCTGATGTGATCCTGGCACTGCAGGGGATGGGCCCGAAGGCCATGGCTCAGGTTAGTCTGCTGGTTGAAGAATATTCGATGGCAGCCCCTGTGGTTGAGCCGGTCAAGGAAACCCTTGAGGTGGAAGCCCCGGCAGTTGTTGAGCAGCCGGTAGGGCCGGTTGTTGAAGAAGCGGTGGTTGAAGGAGAAAAGCCTGTCGAACCTCAACCTGTTGAAATGGTCGAACCTGCGCCTGTTGTGGAGGAGACGGAAGAAGAAAGCCGCCAGATCTTTGATGAGCTGTTCACCCTGCGCGTTGAGCCGCAGGCCGTCGCTGCCGATGACGAGGATGAGGACGAATCAGGTTCCAAGCCGTCCACTGGCAAAAAGAAGAAGAAAAAGAAAAGCGTTGAAATCACTTACGATCCTGACAGTGATTCAACGTTGGTGCGCCGCAAACACAAACGCGGTGATGATAACTGGACTGAAGACTGGTAAAAACTGTGGTCGCAAAACCGCAAAAAAGGGTGAAACATGTGCCTCAGCGCACCTGCGTGGGCTGCCGGCAGGTGCTGGCCAAACGAAGCCTGGTCAGGCTGGTGAGGACAGAAAATGGTGTGGTGCTGGATCCTTCAGGAAAAATGAATGGCCGCGGCGCCTACCTGCACCAGCTGCGTTCATGCTGGGAACGCGCGTTAAAAGGTGCGCTGGCACATGCCCTGAAAGCGGAGTTATCGGAAAGTGACCGCAAGAACCTGGAAGAAGTCATGAATGGCCTTCCAGATGAACATGGGGATGCTGAATGAAAGCATCCTGTCTATCTCACAACGAAGAAGCGGGGCGCTGCCTCATTTCAAACCGGGTGAGCGTATCTTTTGGGAGTTTCCAGGGGAAACTGGAAGAGGCGCGGCTCTCATAAGGTCATCTTATTGAGCGATTGCTGAACAGCCCATCTGTAAGGCTCAACGCACCGCAGATTACACCTGCTGCACCCCGGGTGCTGTGAGGTCAGGCAATAGAAAAGGAGGTTCTGATGAGCGATAATGGGCAAAAAATAATATTACCAACAAGCATCACCGTACGTGATTTGGCGACACAGTTTAAGGTGAGCCCCATTCAGGTTATGAAGATTTTAATGTCGAATGGGGTGATGGCAAACATCAATCAAATTGTGGATTTTGATACAGCAGCCATTGTGGCTTCGGAACTGGGTTTCGAAGCCGTGCTTGAGATTCCAGAACCTGAAGAAGTTGAAGAGGTCGGCGAAGTGCCCATGTGGCGGCGCGTGATTGCCGAAGAGGACCCGGACAAACTGGTGCGCCGGCCGCCCGTGGTGACTATTTTGGGGCATGTGGATCACGGTAAAACCACCCTGCTGGATGCCATCCGGCACACGAATGTGGCTTCAGGCGAAGCTGGCGGCATCACCCAGCACATCGGCGCCTACCAGGCAGAGCACAAGGGCCGCCTGATCACTTTCCTGGATACCCCCGGTCACGCGGCTTTCACTGCCATGCGCGCTCGTGGCGCCCAGGGCGCGGATGTGGTGGTGCTGGTGGTGGCGGCAAACGACGGTGTGATGCCTCAGACAAAAGAGGCCATTGACCATGCCCGCGCGGCGCGCGTGCCGATTGTGGTGGCGATGAATAAAATTGACCGGCCGGACGCCAACCCTGATTTTGTGATGCGCCAGCTGGCTGATTTGGGTCTGGTGCCGGATGAATGGGACGGCAATACCATTGTGGTCCCTGTTTCTGCAAAGCAGAAAAAAGGACTGGAAGACCTGCTGGAAGCCATTCTGCTGGTTTCTGAAAGCTGTGATTGCGATATCCGCGCCAACCCCAATGGCAAGGTGATTGGCACGGTCATTGAAGCCCAGCTTGACAAGGGTAAAGGCGTGATGGCGACACTGCTGGTTCAAAACGGCTCTCTGGAAATGGGGCACGACATTGTGGTGGGCACTTCTTCCGGACGCATCCGCGCCATGTTCGACTTTCGCGGGCGCAAAGTTCGCAAGGTGGGACCCTCAACGCCGGTGATGGTGATGGGTTTGAATGATGTTCCCCAGGCAGGCGACACGTTTGAGGTGGTGAGCAGTGAAAAGGAAGCCCGCCTGATTGCCAGCCAGCGCAAGCAGGCCCAGCAGCAGGTTCAGGCTTCACCCAAGGTGACCCTGGAACTGCTCTTTGACCGCTTCAAGGCCGGTGAACTGAAGGAACTGCGTTTGGTGATTAAGGCCGATGTTCAGGGTTCACTGGAACCGATTATCAAATCACTGAAAGATATCAAAACCGAAGATATTTCCCTTAATATCCTGCATTCTGCCACAGGAAATATCACCGAAAGTGACGTGATGCTGGCCACTGCGTCCAAGGCCGTCATCATCGGCTTCAATGTGGAAGCGGATTTGGCGGCACGCAAACTGGCGGAAATGGAAGGCATCTCCATCCGTCTTTACACCATCATTTACCGGTTAATGGAAGATGTTGAAAAGGCTCTCAAGGGTATGCTGGAACCAGAATATAAGGAAACCGTGATTGGCAAGGCTGATGTGCTGGCGGTGTTCAAAATTTCTAAAGCTGGAAATATTGCCGGCTGCCGCGTGGTAACGGGTGAAATTCGGCGCAACGGCCGAGTTCGCGTGATGCGGGCTGGAAAAATGGTGTTTGATGGTGAAATATCATCATTGAAGCATGAAAAAGACGATGTCAGGGAAGTGCGGCACGGCTTTGAATGCGGTATTGCTCTGCGCAACTTTAATGATGTGCTGGTTGGCGATTCAATTGAATGCTACACCTTGCAAAAGACGGTTGTTGAAGAAACTTTTTAGGAGGTAATCATTATGCCTTCCAAGGTACGTTTGCAACGGATAGCTGACCGATTGCGGCAGGATCTATCTGAGATGCTGGTGATGGGGCGCGTCAATGATCCCCGCCTGGCCGGGGTGAATGTGACTGACGTGTCCATTGATCGGGAACTGGCCTACGCAGAAATATATGTTTCAGCCGTAGAAGGGGCTGAACGGGCAAAGGAAGTGATTGCGGCGTTTGAACACGCTTCGGGTTTCATCCGTCACGAACTGGCTGCCCAGATTGACCTGCGCAGTTTTCCCCGTCTGCGGTTTCATTGGGATCCAACCCCTGAAAAGGCAGATCGCATTGAGCGGCTGCTGCTGACGCTGCACACAGATGAAACCCAGGCGGAGCCTGAGGTTGAGGATGATGAGGTGGATGAAGCGTGATGATTGGCCGGGAAGAAATCATTTGTGAACGCTTGAAAGATGCCCATGATGTGCTGGTGGTATCCCACATCCGGCCAGATGCAGACGCGGTAGGTTCCATGCTTGGCCTGGGGCTGGCTCTGCAAAACACAGGAAAAAAAGTTCAGATGGTTCTTTCTGAACCGGTTCCCGTTTCATTCCGCTTTTTGCCCGGCAGCGAGCAAATCAGGCGGCGGGCAGAAGGCCAGTTCGACACCATCATTGTGGTGGATTGTTCGGAATTATCCCGGGTGGGGGCGGCTCTTGATGGCTACCCTCAACCGGATATTTGCATTGATCACCATGCCACCAACTTGAGCTTTGCAGCGCTGAATTTTGTTCTCTCTGAAGCCGTCGCCACGGCTGCGGTGCTGGCGGAATATCTGCCGGTGTGGGGATACCAAATCACCCCACCGGTGGCCCAGGCGCTGCTTTCGGGTCTGATTGGCGACACCATAGGTTTTCGCACCTCGAACATGACCGCAGATACGCTGCGCCTGGCTGCCAAGTTGACGGAAGCCGGCGCCGATTTGCACGATGTCTATGACCGTACCCTGGTCAAGCGGTCTTTCCAGGCAGTCAAATATTGGGGACAGGGATTGAGTCACCTGCAGCGCGATGAATGGATCGCCTGGACCTGCCTGACACTTGAAGATCGCAAAGTTGTTGGTTATACTGGTAATGATGACGCTGATCTTGTGAATGTCATTTCGGGGATTGACGGCGCTCATGTGGTGGTGATGTTTGTGGAGCAATTTGCCGGCAAAGTGAAAATCAGCTGGCGCTCTCAAAATGGAATTGATGTATCCAAACTTGCCCTGCATTTTGGCGGAGGGGGGCACCGGGCTGCTTCAGGCGCTGAGGTCACAGGGAATTTGGCCGAGGTGATGGAAGAAGTCCTTCGCGAAACCAGAAAAGTGGTTCAACAGTATTCCTGAAAAAATTACTCGGAGAAAGTAGATGGAAGACAATAATATTGATATTAAGAACGCAATTTCAGGGGTCTTGGTTGTCGACAAACCCGTAGGATTCACTTCTCACGATATTGTCCAGATCGTTCGTAAAGGGACGGGGATTCGCCGGGCGGGCCACACAGGCACACTGGATCCGAGAGCTTCGGGTGTGCTGGTTATTCTTATTGGGCCGGCCGTGCGCTTGAGCGAATATGTCTCCGCTTCTGATAAGCGGTACCAGGCCATTATCCGGCTGGGCCAGACGACGGACACCTATGATGGGGATGGTCGGGTCACAGGCACATCTCCGGTGCATGTGAGTGAAGAACAGTTTGAGTCCACGCTGAAAGAATTTGTCGGCGAAATTGAACAGGTGCCCCCGCCTTATTCAGCCATCAAAGTGAAAGGCCAGCGTGCTTATGATCTGGCCCGCGATGGCGAGGACGTGGAACTGGCGCCGCGAAAAATCCAGGTCTATAACCTGGACCTGCTGGAATGGGCTCCGCCGGAAGCCGTGATCGATGTTTACTGCTCCTCAGGCACCTATGTGCGTTCCCTGGCCAACGACCTGGGCGAACGCCTGGGCTGCGGCGCCTACCTGGTGGGCCTGCGACGCACCAAGAGCGGACGCTTTACCCTGCGCGATGCGGTGCAGATGCGCAAGCTGAAAGAGGCCTTTGATGCGGGGAACTGGTACCAATACCTGATTCCGGCCGCCGAGGCACTTTCAGATTGGCCGGCGGTGGAACTGGATGCTGACCAGATGGATGCCATTCGCCATGGCCATCGGGTTCCCGCCGGTGAAGGCGCCACAGGCATGGCGCGCGGCATCAGCCAGCAGGGTGAACTGGTGGCGCTGCTTGAACTGGACCCAGATTCTCAAGAATGGCAGCCCAAAAAGGTCTTTTTCCAGTAATGGGATGAGGTTTAGAAAGATTATGAACGCCGATCATCCGGCGTTCATTCATGTTAAGCTGTGATTGAAACGGTGAGCATGGAAGAAAATCCCTTCACAAGCGATGCGCTCTGGCCGCCCGGTTTACTGCAAAAGCCGGTGTGGCTGACGATAGGCGTTTTCGACGGCATGCACCGCGGTCATCAGGCCTTGATTGCGGCAATGGTTGAGGCAGCGCATGGTTCGAATGGGCTGGCGGCGGTCGTGACCTTTTATCCGCACCCGGCTGTGGTTTTGCGTCAGATTCCCATGCCCTATTACCTGATGATTCCGGAGGAAAAGACTCGCCTGATGGACGCCTGCGGCGTGGATGCAGTGATCAGCCTGCCCTTCTCAAAGCGGGTGGCAGAGATGTCTGCAGAAACATTTTTGAACGGTTTGCTGAAGCGGATGTGCCTGCATACCCTGTGGGTGGGTGACCGGTTCGCGTTGGGGAGAGACCGCGAGGGGTCCATTCAACATTTGCGTGAATTGGGGCAGCACATGGGTTTTAATATCCATACCATGCCAAACCTGGCCATTCAACGTGAGACGGTTTCATCCACCCTGATCCGCAGGGCGCTGCTGGCGGGTGAGGTGGAACAGGCAGCGGCAGGGCTGGGGCGGCCGTACGAAATGAGCGGCCGGGTGGTGCACGGCGATGGACGAGGCCGGAAGCTGGGTTTTCCAACCGCCAACCTGGAAACCTGGCGCGAACAAATTGTGCCGGCGCGGGGCGTGTATGCCTGTCAGGTGTGGATCGATGGAAAACGCTGGCCGGCGGTGACCAATATCGGCGTGCGGCCGACCGTCACCCAGGAAGGTTCGCCGGCGACCATCGAAGCGCATGTGCTGGGCAAGCCGGGAGATCTTTACGGCCAGCAGGTGCGGCTGGAATTCATCCGCCGCCTGCGCGCCGAACAGCGTTTTACCTCGCTGGATGAGCTGATTAAGCAAATCAAGCTGGATATTCTACAGGCACGGGAGGTTCTGGATGAGTGACTTTGATCGCCAGGTATATTTACTGGATCCACACAGCCTGGGTCCGGAAACAATTGCGGTGACCTTTGCCAAAACATCCCGTTCACCGCAGTCTTTTCGTGAAATCGCGGCTGAGCTGACGGAGGAAAAATCAGCCCAATTCCATGAAAAATGGGTGGTGGGATATGGACATGCTTCGGTGGCTGAACATGCGGTGCTGCATGTGGCGATGGAGAATATTTCACGGCTGGCGGTGGAAACGCTCGAATCAAACCGCCTGGCCTCTTACACAGAAAAATCGACCCGCTACCAGACCTGGTCGCGCCAGGCTTTTTTCACGCCTCCCGAATTGGACCGGGAACCGCGGCTGAAAGAAGAATATCAGCGCACCTGCCAGATGTTATTCTCGGAATACGAAGGATCGCTGGATCCAGTGCGGAAGGTGGTGGCAGAACGCTGCCCCTGCCGGGAAGGCGAGAGCCAGACCGCCTGGGACCGCCGCATCCGCTCGGAATATGTGGATGTGTGCCGTTTTTACCTGCCGGCCAGCTCACTGGCGAATGTGGGCATGACCGCCAATGCGCGGGTGGTGGAACATGCCATTCGCAAGATGCTTTCCTCACCCTTGCAGGAGGTGCGTGAACTGGGCGAGGCGGTGAAGCAGGTCTGCCGGCAGGAAGCCCCAACTCTGGTGAAATACGCCGATCACAATGACTATATTGATTTGACCGGTCAGGATCTGACGCAGGAAGCGCAGAATTTGAAAGGCGGGGAAGGCGACTGGTGCTGTCTGGCAGCCTGGGATGAAGAAGGTGAGGCGCGCGCGCTGGCAGCGGCCCTTTACCGGTTTGGCGGCATGCCTTTTAATAAGGCTCTGGCTCATGTGAAGGGACTGGACAGCGCCAGATATGCTGCCCTGGTTGATAAGACTTTGGGGCGGCTTGGCAGCCATGATTTTCCCCTGCGCGAGCTGGAATATGCGCCTTATATTTTTGATGTGGTCATGGATCAGGGGGCTTATTTTGAAATCAAGCGCCATCGGATGATGACTCAGACGGCACAACCTTTGACAGCTGATTTGGGTTACGCCGTGCCGCTGCGCATGCGGGCAGCCGGCATTGAAGCCGGGTACCGTAACGCCATGGAACAGGCAGCGGTCTGTTACCGGCGGCTGGCAGAATTCAACCCGGCGGTGGCGTCTTATGTGGTGCCGAATGGGTATAACCGGCGGATGCTGCTGGGGATGAATTTGCGGGAGGCATTTCATTTTTGCCGCATCCGCTCGGCTGAGAATGCTCATTTTTCCGCGCGGCGCGTTGCCTTGCGTATAGCTGAAGAAATTCGCCGCTGCCATCCGGCTATTGGTGCCCGCCTGCCCGTGCAGGGCGAGGAAACCTGGCAAGACATTGAAGTAAGGAATTTCATTCAAACGAGGTAAAAAAATGGCATTTCTAAACATTTTTTGGAACTTTGAAGATCAACGCCTGCGCGCTTTCTGGCGGATCATCAGTCATTTGGTCATGCTGCTTATCCTGGTGATCACTTTTGGTGCGGTGATCGGCATTGCCGCAGTGGTGATGGTGATGGCCACGCAGCCGGAGGTTATTGCTTCAGACCCAACAATGATTGGCGAACTGGTTAATACCTGGCTGCAGAGTTCAGTGGTGGGCCGGATCATGGATCCGCTGGTGCAGTTGGTTTCACAATTGGCAGTGCTTTTTATCGCCGGACTGATTCTGGACCGGCGCAGATTCAGCAGTTACGGCTTTCATTTTAACCTTCAATGGCTGCTGGACTGGCTGTTTGGCCTGGCACTGGGAGCTGTGCTGATGGGATTCATTTTTGCGGTTGAGCTGGCCGCGGGCTGGGTGACCATTACCGGAACCCTTGATGCCGCAGGCGGCGAGAACTTCTGGATTGCCATCATTTTCCCCCTGGTGCTGTTTTTCTGCGTGGGCATTTCTGAAGAGGTGCTTTCGCGGGCTTACCAATTGCGCAATATGGCTGAGGGCTTCAATTTAAAGTTTATCGGGCCGCGCTGGGCGCTGCTGATTGGTTATTTCCTTTCTTCCTCGGTGTTTGGTTTTCTTCACCTGGGAAATCCCAACACAACAGCCATCAGCACCATCAACCTGATTGTGGCGGGGCTCTTTTTGGGACTGGGCTTTGTGCTGACAGGTGAACTGGGCATTCCGATTGGTCTGCATATGTCGTGGAATTTCTTCCAGGGCAATGTCTTTGGTTTCCCGGTCAGCGGCACTCAGGCAGGTGCCACCTTCATCGCCATTCAGCAGGGTGGACCGGAATTGGTGACGGGGGGCGCCTTTGGGCCGGAGGCTGGTTTAATCGGCCTGGCAGCGATTGCCCTGGGCAGCCTGTTGATTATCCTCTGGGTGCGCCTGACGCGTGGCAAGGTGGGCTTGCGCACGGATCTGGCGGAATATAAGAAGGCCGTCAAAAATGAAACACAAACCCCTGCCGCCAGTGTGGCTTAACCGCCTGCTGCTGATCACCCTTGCGGCAGCCGTCATCATTGGGCTGTGGCTGGGTGATTGGGGAGTGACCCTGCAAAACGGCCTGCTGCTGTGCCTGTCCTGCATCGGGATCGGTTAGCCATGCAGGACAGACTGCTGCGCCTCATTTTTCGCCTGATGCCGCATCGTTTTGCGGTGCAGCTGGTCTCGTGGATGGTGACCAATTCGTTGATCTCCCGCGAAAGCACGATGGGGCTGTTCTGTCCTTCATTAAATTGTTATGCGTGTCCGGCTGCGGCTTTTTCGTGTCCGGTGGGAACGCTGCAGCATTTTGTCCTCGGCAACCGGGCGCCGCTTTACCCGCTGGGTTTTATTGGCCTGGTGGGCGCTGTAATTGGCAGAACAAGCTGCGGCTGGTTTTGCCCGTTTGGCTGGCTGCAAGAGCTGGTTTTCCGCCTGAAGGTGCCCAAGCTGCGCCTGCCCAACCGGTATAACTGGACGCGCTATGTGATTTTGATTGGTCTGGTTTTTGTGCTGCCGGCCGTGGCAAAAGAACCCTGGTTTTGCAAAATTTGTCCGGCTGGGACGCTCGAGGCGGGCATTCCTATGCTGCTGTTGAACACGGACCTGCAGAGCCTGGCGGGCTGGATGTTTGTGTTAAAGGCGGGCATCCTGGGAACCCTGCTGGCCTGGATGAGTACCACGCGGCGTCCCTTCTGCCGGTGGATATGCCCGCTGGGAGCAATGTGGTCGCTGTTCAACCCCGTGAGCGTGCTGCAAATTGCCGTTGACCGCGGCGCCTGCACAGCCTGCGGCATGTGCCGTGAGGTATGCCCGGTGGATATTTCAATTTTCGAGAACCCGGCTTCCGGAGCATGCATTCGCTGCATGGCGTGCGTGAAAGCATGCCCGGCGGGAGCCATCAAACCCGTTTTACGCTAGGTCAGGGCTGGACGGTGAGGGGGAAGAACAGGGCTGATCCGGTGACAGTCAGATTGACGGCGGTATCCAGCGGCGCGTAGGGCGTGCTGCTGGTGGTGTGGAGGTGGGCCTGGTATGAACCGGGTATCATTCCATTGGCGTTGACTTGCAGAGTGATGGTTTGGGAAGCATGTGCATTCACGGTGCCGCTGACAGGGGCGATTGAAAGCCAGGGAACGGAATCCCAATCACAGGCAGGCGGTTCGCCTGCATCAATCTCAAAAATGCTGCCAGCCTGATCGAGAGCCAGTAAATGACCGTTGCAGGTGATATCGAGGGCGGCGCCGCCGTAGGCAGAGAACCCGGGAATCTGGTAAGCGCCGAGCCAGGCATCGTTATCTGGGTTATAGAGATACAGGTTGGGGTAGCCTTCAGGCACGCTGGTCAGGATAAAAAGATGGCGGGTGGCGGGGTTGAAAGCCAGCCCGGAAATATTCAGCCCGGCGGCTATGGAACGGAGGATATGACCGGTTTCATCAAACTGGATAATCAAACGGTTGGTCCATGATCCTGCGTAATAAGTGCGGGTGAGGGGGTCGAATGCCAGGCCACGTTCAGAAGCACCGAAAGGTGGGCAAAGCGTCTTTCTGGTGGAAGCGCCCGAAGGATCAGTTTCATGCAGGCAGTAATCATAGCCTGCATTGACCTGCCAGAAGGTGCTGCTGAAAGGATTCCAGGCCATATCCGCTGCCCAGCGTTCCAGCCAATACTGCGGCGAAGGCTGGCCGCTGGCGGGAAAGAGAAATGGCTGGCCGCGCTGTTCACCACTGATCCAGGTTTGGCCGCTGGAGGCCTGGTAAACCAGACCCCAGGCCCGGCTGATCCCTGCGGGGATGGGCGTCTGGCTGACGACTTGCGGGGAATTTGGCCAGCCAGGCAGCAGGGGCGGGTTAAGGATATACACATAGCGGGCAGTGCGTTCCAGAAGACGTTTGGGGCTGGATGAGCGGCCGTTCTCAGCATAAGGTCCATCTGTCAGTATTTTCAAATCAGCATTGATGGTGGTGATGACATAGGTGGCCGGCATGCCGCCGCTGTTGGCAAGCGTCAGGGTCAGGCTGGAGGCATGGTCGGGAGCAATGGATAGGCTCACGGTGATAGGGGTGATTTCCAGCAGCCCGGCAGGCAGGTTAAAATCAGCCTGCTGGACGGTGTTCGCGGCCACCGGCACGGTTTGAGAGCTCGCACCATATCCTGCGTGTGTAGCCGTCACCAGAGGAGAGCCTTCCGGCAGGAACAACTGGTAGAATCCATCCGGCAAAGCTGGATCTGAGGGGGTGGATATGGAAATGGTGGCCAGGCTGGAACTGGAGATGGCGGCTCCGTTGATGGGCGTGGCAAAGTTTTCATCCTCAACAAAACCCATCACCATACCGCCGTTTTGAGGCAGACAATTGGGCGGGCCAATATAGATATCATCCACTTCCCAATACCAATCGTAATTGCCATCATAGTAGTGAAAACGCACTGTGACAGATGATTGACCGGCAGCCTGAGCAGAAATATCGATGGTTTGCAGCCCCGTGATATCTTCGGTGCGGCGCCAGACATTGACCCAGGTGGAGCCGCCATTATTGGAGACATCCACATCGGCCGTGTCGGTCGAATAATGATTATATGCCGTTTTGAAGGACAGGGTTACGGTCGAGAAAGTCGAAAAATTGATGGCCGGGGTCACCAGGCTGCTGTCCTGTTTGCTGCCCAGATCATAGTAATCTGAATCGAGGATGGCGAAGCCACCGGTACCGCCGGTGAGATTGCCTTTTTCTCCTGGATCATTAAACGCCCACACATCGCCATTGAGCAGGGGATCTGTCACGGTCCAGCCAGCGGGCAGGGTTTTTGAATCGAAGGTTTGTTTTAAACCACCCATATTCAGATAGCCCGGCGCTGAACACAGCATTTCGTTCACCTGCAAGGCGAAATCCTCGACCTGAGGCGAAGTGGTGAGGGTCAGCGGGCGGACTGCCTGAACAAATCCGGGAGCCACGGCATCCACAGTAAAGGTATAGGCCTGGTGCTGGAAAAGGCTGACGCTGTAGGTGCCGGTAAGGGGGTCGGTATAAAGAATCGGGCTGGCCGCCGCGCCGGGATTAATTTGCGCATAGAGGGGCAGGCCCGGGTGGCCGGCATCGGTCACTGTGCCGGTCACGGTGACCACCTGATCCGGTTCAAGGGACAGGTTCAACGTGCTGGTCTGATCAGAAACCAGGGTGACGGAAGCGGTGGCTTCGAGGTATCCAAAAGCGGAAGCTTTAACGTTGTAAGTGCCGGCGGCCAGCAAAAATTGGTAATGGCCGTTGATATCGGCTGTGGTCAGGGCAGAGGCCGCAGAAACAGTGGCGTTGGCGATGGGTTCTCCGGTATCCAGGTTAAAGATCTGCCCGGTGAGGGTGGCAAGCGGCTGAGCCGAGCAGTTCGGAAATTTGAAAGACACAATGCGAGTTTTCCAGTGTGACTCGCTGGTGGAAGAGAGATATTCAGTGGTATACCAGAAGGTGCAGTCATCAACAGGATCCACAGCCATCATCGAATAATCACCCCAGCGGCCATAGGAGGAGGTTTGCGAGCCGCCGCCAGCGTGAAGCACCCGTTCCGTCATCATCTGTCCGGCCGGATCTGAAGCATAGCGGCCGGTGATGGCAATGGAGGGGTAAATGCTGCTGCTTGAGAGGCTGTAGCCCAGCGCCAGGTTGCCAACGCGGTCGAAAGCAATGGAACCCATCCAGCGGTGGTTTGAATCGGGTGCGTACAGGCCCTCCTGGTAAAGAGTCCAGGTTGAGCCGGTTTTCCGCAATTCCACCCAGTAGATCCCACCCAACCCGCTGCCATTGGCATCCACGGTCATGTTGGCGGCCAGCGCCTGGTGGGTGGGGAACTGGCGGAACTGCATGCGGTGCATCAGGTGATAGGACAGGTCGTCCAGTTTTTGCCCTGTGCCCGGTTGAGGAATACAGAAACCAGATGAGCAGAGCGAGGAATCGAGATCTGCGATCAGGATCTCCTGGTCAGGGTTCAGGTTGTTGCCAAAGGTGGAATTGGCGGTGTTGCTCCAATCGACATGGAAATTCCAGAGAAGGAGGGAATCGGAACCAGAAACGATGGTATCGTAATATGAAAGGAAGGGGGCAGGGGCGCCAGCGGGCGGCGGGGTGATTCCATCGGCGTCAGGCGGCAGGAGAGCCCAATGGTTAAGATCCACAGAGCCGAGATTGTAGGCCACCATGCGGGCCGTCTGGCCTTGAAGCATTTTTTCGCGTTCAAATGCCGCCACGCCAACCCCGGCATAGGTGTTGCCGTTGAATTGATTAACGGTCATGTAATAAGCGTCATTCCATACCCCCAGCTTGGGATAATCGGGGAAAAGGGTGCTGCCCCACGAAAAGGCATAACGGTACCAGGCGCCGGTGGGGTCGGCGGTTTGAGAAACCGCCACACACTCATAGTAAGGGGCTGTGGCCACAAACTGGCTGACCATCCAGCGGTCGGCATAGGAATCATAAAGAACCACGGGGTCGCCGTCATTTGAATGCTCGCATTGGCCGCCAAAGCCCTGCCAGATGAGGTTGCTGGCTTTGGGGAATCCCGGCGCCATGTTGCCGGTTTTATCCCACACAGCGATGGAAAGGTTGACCATCTGAACATAATGGTTGGGACCCACATCGCCATTGGTGTCTGGCGGCAGGACGCCATCAATATTACTGATGCCGTCAAAGGACAGCGCGGCAGGGGGAGCATCGGCCGGGCTGACTGCTGATTGCAGCTGTGAACCCTGCTCGTCGAGGTCGAAGAAATTGGGGCGCAGGCGGGGTGAGGCGGCGTCATCCCCGGAGTCTGCGGCGAAGGAGGCCGCTTCAATTTCAGAGAGCGGTTTGGATAGGGAGGGGGTGGAAAATTCCACCCGGGGCCGGCTGCCTTCAGGCGGGGGCGGGGCCGCAGAGGCGCGGGAAAACGGCGGAACGAAAACGGCCGCAATCAGGAGAATTGCGGCCGTGATGGAAATGGGGATGGAAGCGTTTTTTTTCATGATTTCATCAGGGTAATCAGGGCATCTTTGAGGGCCAGCTTGGCATTATTAAAGTCCTGTTCCAACTGAGGGATCAGGCGGATGGCGCCCGAAAAATCGCCGGCGCGGGCGGCAATTTCCATATCTTGAGCAGTGTGGGAAAGAGCCATGACGCCAAACGACGCGCTGGTAGATTTCAGGGTATGAGAAGCGCGCTGGATGCTGATCAGGTCGTTTTTCTCGCCGGCCATGCGGATGGTGGAGAGCTGACCTGGCGCTTCATTTAGAAACTGTCCGATTAGGTAAAAAAGGGTGGTGTTGGCGTCTTCGCCAATGGTTTCACGCAGCCGCTCGAGGGTGCCGTAATCGAGAATGGAATCGTCCATCTCGGGCACAGGCAGCAGAGCCGGGACCGACTGGCGATTTGGAATCAGCTCGGGGAGATCTTCTTCCTCTACCTCGGTGATGGGGGCTGGTATGGGAGCCGCGGGTGCGCGAACGGGTTGGGGAGCTGGGGCAACCGGCACAGGGTGAAAGGCGCCATGTGTATCTGAAAGAAGGCCGGTCAGGCCGGTGGAATGTGGCGAGATGGTCGGAGGGGTATAAACCGGAGCGGCAGCCGGCGCCGGGGTTGAGGTTGGCGCAGGCGTTGGAGGCCGTGTTGGGGCAGGTGCAGGAATGGGGGTGGAAATGGGTGCGGCGGTGACAGGCTGGATGGGGGTGGATGAGAAGATATCTGGCGCCAGCGATTCGGGATGAGCCTGAGAATAGGCCAGGCTGCTGGCAGAGACGCGGCATTTTTTCAGTGTGTTAACCAGCTCTTTGATATCGATGGGTTTGCTGATGTAGCCGTCCATGCCGGCTTCGAGACATTTTTCCCGGTCGCCCTGCATGGTGCTGGCGGTCATGGCAATGATGCGCAGGGAACTGCCAATATCCTGAGCGCGGATCACACGGGTGGCCTCCAGGCCGTCCATCTCAGGCATCAGCACATCCATCAACACGACATCATAGGGTTTCTGCCGCAGTGCTTCGATCACTTCATAGCCATTGGCGGCCATATCGGCGCGATAGCCGAGGCGACCGAGCAGAAGGGAAATGAGGCGCTGGTTGGTGGAGTTATCTTCAGCCACCAGGATGCGCAGGGGCAGGTTTTGCGCCATGCGCGTGTCGAGGGTGGGTTGAGTTTCTTCAACTGTAATGGCAGTTTCGGGCAGGCGGCTGGTGCCGCTGGCCAGCACATGCAGCAGGGTGTCGAACAGGTTGAGCGGCTTGACCGGCTTGGTGATGAGAGCGGCAAATTCTCGCATGCGAGGGTCAGAGACCTGCCAATCAATGGGGATGAGGCCGACAATGGGCAGGAAATAATTCTTTGGCGAGGCGTGAATTTCTTTGGCAAAGGCCATCACATCTCCGCCATCCAATTGTAAATCGATCAGCACGGAAGAAAATTCATCGCCGCGGGAGATCATTTCCATGCCCTCGCGCAGCGAGGCGGCCGTGACCGGGGTCATGCCCCAGGATTCGGTTTGCATGGACAGAATCTGGCGGTTAATTCGGTTCGAATCAATGATCAGTACTCGCTTGGCCATCAACTGGCTCTGCGGGCCGCTGATATTAAAGCGCACATTGGTGGCTGGCGCGCGGATGGTAAAGTGGAAAATGGAGCCGCGATTAACCCGTGATTCAGCCCACAGGCTGCCGCCCATCATTTCAATGAGGTTGCGGCTGATGACCAGGCCCAGACCGCCACCTGGCGAAAGGCTGCTCGATTGCGTGCCGGTGGTGAGCAGTTTCTCCAGCTTATCTTTGGCAATGCCGCAGCCGGTGTCCTTTACGGCGAAGTGGAAAACATATTCTTCGCCTTCTTCTTCATCCACTGGCTGATCATGGTTGGGAGAGGGCCGCGCTGAAACCCAGAGGATCACTTCGCCTTTTTCGGTGTATTTGATGGCATTGTTGAGCATGTTGAGGATGATCTGGCGCAGGCGGGGCTGATCGCTGGTGATGGTGGCAGGGGTGTGCGGCTCCACCAGATAGGACAGACCGATGCCTTTTTCAGCTGCCTTCGATGCCAGGATATCCACGGTGCTTTCGATGCATTCGCGAATATCAAAGGGGTTGCGTTCCAGCCGGATCTGGCGGTTTTCAATAAATGAGAGATCAACATAGTTGTTGATCATCACCAGCAAGGTTTCGCTGTTGTTGCGGATGGTTTCAATGAAATCGCGCTGAACGGCGGTGAGGGTGGTTTCAAGCAGGATGGTAGTCATGCCGGTGAGGGCATTCAGCGGCGTGCGCACTTCACGGGAAAGGTTGGCGATGAAGCCGCTCTGGTTCTGAACGGCGGTTTCGGCAATGCGTTTCTGAATCTGGATCAGGCGGGCGGCCTGGACGAGAAGGCGGCGCTGCTCGCTGAGGGCGTCTTTTTGCTGGCGCAGGACGGTTTTGGTGGAATCGATAATATGCTGCTGGGCTTTAAGCAAAACAACAGGGGAGAGCTGTTTATTGGTGTCGTCAGCGAATTTGACGACAATGGGCATGGTGATGGAAGGCTTTTCCTGGTTCAGCCATAACTGGGCTGCCTCCATGATAGGCATTGAGGCGGGCATGGACATTGACAACGACATCAAAATGCCCATCTTTTGGATATCTTGCAGGGGAAGGTCGGCCAGAGTTGAGTCGAATTTCAAATTTTTTAATTCAGTCATCGCCATGAGGGCCATCCAGTTCTTGGATTAAATTCTATCAGACCATTTGAATCTTATCATAAGGAGAACTTCTGCGCAACTGAATAACTTTTCTTTCACGCTGATTTTCGACACTTTTTAGCCCGCCTTAACAGAAAATGGAGAGAAAATGATGGGTGCCCAGAAAACCTGACGCTGGGGTTTGATTGTTTTTCCACAAATGAATGATCGGGTCCGTTATTGTGATCAGCGCGGCCGTTTCAGGAAAAAACCAGAAGGAGGATGATTTTCCGCGTTTTGCTGAATGCCCCGGATTCCATCCTCTAAAAGGGCATCCTAAGACGCAAAATCATTTTAATCCCTTGACCATTCTGCCATAACAGGCTAAAATCTTTATTCGTGTTCGTACCCAGTGTGTCTATTTCTTTAAGGATGATACAGCGTGTTTGAAAGTTTAACCGAACGACTCAATCAGGTTTTTCAGCAGCTCCGCCGCCACGGCAAGCTTTCAGAAGCGGATGTGGATGTGGCGATGCGTGAAGTGCGCATGGCGCTGCTGGAAGCCGATGTGCATTACAGCGTGGTTAAGTGCTTTGTCGCCCGGGTGCGTGAACGCGCAGTGGGACACGAGGTATCAGAGGCACTGAACCCGGCGCAGCAGGTGATCAAAATTGTTAATGAAGAACTGATCGCCACCCTGGGTGAGCCGGCGCGCCTGAATTTGAGCGGTAAGCGCCCCTTTGTGATCATGATGGTGGGTCTGCAAGGTTCTGGTAAGACCACGGCGGCTGGAAAGCTGGCCAAGATGCTGCGTTCGCAGGGCGAGCGCGTGATGATGGTGGCCTGCGACCCTTACCGTCCGGCAGCCATCAAACAATTGCAGACCCTGGGCGAACGGGTGGGCGTGGATGTGTTCACCGAGAACGGCATCAAGCCGCCAGAGGTGGCAGCCCATGCCTACGACCTGGCGCAAAAAGGCGGCGCATCAGTGGTGATCATCGATACCGCTGGCCGCTCTCAGCTTGATGATGCTCTGATGTCCGAATTGAAAGCCATCACTGGCCGGGTGCCGGTGACGGAGACCTTATTGGTGGTGGACTCGATGATCGGCCAGGAAGCGCTGGCGGTGGCGGAGGGTTTTCGCGACACCGTTTCGCTCACCGGCCTGATTATGACCAAGATGGACGGCGACTCGCGCGGCGGCGCGGCCATTTCCATCCGCTCCGTGACGGGGGTTCCGATTAAGTTCCTGGGCGTCAGCGAAGGCATGGATGGGTTGGAAGTTTTCGATCCGCGCCGTTTGTCCTCGCGCATTTTGGGAATGGGTGATATTATTGGACTGATCGAACGCGCTGAATCGGCGCTGGATCAGAAAGAAGCCAAAAAACAGGCGGACCGGATGCTTTCGGGGCAATTCACCCTGGAAGACTTCTTGAAACAGTTGCAGCAGATCAAGAAGATGGGCCCGTTTGGTAAAATTTTGGAAATGCTGCCGGGAAACCTGGGGCAGGCTGCGCGCAGCATCTCACCAGATGAGGCGGAGAAGCAGCTGAAAGTGACGGAAGCAATCATCAATTCGATGACCGCGCAGGAACGCCGTCACCCTGATATTTTAAACGCCAGCCGGCGGCGGCGCATTGCGAAAGGTTCGGGCACAGATGTGATGACCGTCAACCGGATGCTGAAGCAGTTCCGCGAAGCGCAGAAAATGATTAAAACCCTTCAAAAATCAGGCGGGCGCGGTTTGCCTCGCCTGTTTGGCCAGGGCTGATTGCGGGAAATGAGCCATCCTTCGGCTTCCTCCATGACCCGCAGCAGCACAGGCCTGAAATACTAAAAAAATAATCTAAAGAGTTTTGTAATAGGAGATCTTCTCAATGGTTCGCATTCGTTTACGCCGCGTCGGCCTGAAAGGCCAGCCCAGTTACCGTATCGTTGTGGCTGATAAGGAAGCCCCCCGCGATGGCCGTTTCTTGCAGATTGTGGGTCACTACAATCCCCGCACCAACCCCTCAACCGTCGTGCTGGATGAGAAAGCCGTCTACACCTGGATGCGCAATGGCGCCCAGCCCACTGAATCGGTGCTGAAAATCTTCAACAGCGTCAAGCTGATGGACCGTTTTGCCCGCCTGAAGGCTGGCGAAGCTGAAGAAGCGCTGCTGGCTGAAGCACAGGCTGTGTACGCCGCCAGGACCTCTAAATAGTTGAAATGCGGCCAAAGCAAAATTTACTTTGGCCGCATTTTTTTCACTCCTTGCGTGACAGCGGGAGTCGATCAAAGGAGCGACAGTGAAAGAACTGGTCGAATTTGTGGCGCGTTCCCTGGTGGACGACCCCGAGCAGGTGACTGTAACGGAAACCAGCAGCCAGGGTAAGATCCATGTGGAACTGCATGTTGCCCGTGAAGACATGGGCCGCATTATCGGCAAGGGCGGCCGCGTGGCCAATGCCCTGCGCGCTTTGATGCGTGTGGCTGCTGCCCGCGAAGGCAAGCAGGTGACCCTGGATGTTGTTGAACCGCGATGAAACCTGAAGGTGAACGCGCTCCCTTAGCAGGGCAAGGACAAACAGGCTCGCCTGCCCCCGGCGAGCCTGTGTTTTTGACAGTGGGCCGGCTGCGGCGCGCGCACGGCGTGCAGGGTGAAATTGGCATGGAAGTGCTGACGGATTTTCCTGAACGGCTGCGCAAACGCACCCTGGTCTACATTGGGGAAGATCACAGACCCATGCGTCTGGCCAGTAAGCGCTGGAAAGATGATGTCATGTTGATCTCTTTTGAAGACATCATCAAACGTGAAGATGTTGCCTTATTGAGCAACCAGAATGTTTATGTACGCACTGAGTCGCTTCCTCAATTACCCGAAGGTCAGTATTACCATCACCAGATCATTGGGCTGGAAGCCTGCGATGAAAGCGGCGCCAGGCTGGGCGAAGTGGTGGATATTCTGGAAACCGGTGCCAATGACGTGTATGTGGTCCAAAAAGATGACGGCACGGAATTACTGCTGCCGGTGATTGATGCGGTCATCCTTCAGGTGGACCTGGAAGCGAAGAAAATGATGGTTCGCCCGCCAGAGTGGGAAGAATAAGACAGGGGTATGGAGCCGCATCTCTACTGGATGGGGTTTAATCTTGTCAAAGGCATTGGCGCGGTCCGCGTTCAGGGGCTGCTCCGTGCCTTTGGTGATTTAAAACGAGCCTGGCATGCCTCGCAGGAGGAATTGGAAGCCGTGGGCCTGAGCGCCAAAGCCGCGCGTTCAGTGGTTGAAACGCGACAGCGGGTGGATCTGGAACAGATATGGGCCAGCCTGGCAGAGCGCGGCATTCGGGTTCTGATTGTTGAAGATGAAGAATATCCGCTGCGGTTGAAGGAAGTGGATCAGCCGCCGCCCGTGCTGTATGTGCGCGGTGAAGTGAAAATGGAAGACGCCCTGGCTGTGGCCATTGTGGGTACCCGCAAGGTGACTGCCTACGGACGGCAGGTGACGGAAGAACTGGCCACCTGCCTGGCGCAAAACGGGGTGACCGTGGTGAGCGGGCTGGCGCGCGGCGTGGATGGGGTGGCCCACCAGGCCGCTTTGAAGGCCGGTGGGCGTACCATCGGCGTTCTGGGCAGCGGGGTAGACCAGATCTATCCGCCGGAACATTTGAACTTGGCCCGGCAGATGACCGGGGCAGGGGCGGTGATCAGCGATTATGCGCCCGGCACCCCGCCTGAAGCTGTCAACTTTCCCCCGCGCAACCGCATCATTTCCGGGCTTTCGCTGGCCGTGGTGGTCATTGAAGCCGGCGAATCCAGCGGCGCGCTCATCACCGCGACCTTTGCGGCTGAGCAGGGCCGGGATGTTCTGGCTGTGCCAGGGGGCATCTATAATCCTCTGAGCAAGGGCACCAACCGGTTGATTTCACAGGGAGCGCGGCCGCTGCTGGCAGTGGACGAAGTGCTGGATATTTTGAATGTGGCGCGGCAAAGCCAGCAGGTGGAAGCCCGGCAGCTGCTGCCGGCGGATCCTACGGAGGCGCAGCTGCTGCAAATTGTGGAAATGGAACCCATTCATATTGATGAAATTTGCGAACAGAGCGGGCTGCCGGTCGAGACGGTTTCAGCAACCCTGACCATGATGGAATTGAAGGGATTGGTGAGGCAGGAAGGCAGCATGAATTATGTTGCGGTTCACGATGCACGGGCCCAATATGGGGTTGACTAATTTAAAATTGAGGTAGAATATATATAATGAAGAACCATTATTATGCAGTCATTATGGCAGGCGGCAGCGGCACCCGGCTGTGGCCGCTCTCACGCCAGCAGCGGCCCAAGCAGATGCTGCCTATTTTTGATGACCTGACCCTTTTTCAGGTGGCGGTGAACCGGCTGGACGGCCTGTTTGCCCCAGATCATATTTACGTGGTGACGGCGAAAAGCCAGGCAGCTGAACTGCAGCGCGAATGCCCGCAAATTCCGACAGAAAACTACCTGCTGGAACCGCTGCCCCGCGGCACGGCATCGGTGGTGGGGATGGGGGCGGTAGCCCTGCTCCAGCGGGATCCGGAAGCGGTGATGGCGGTGCTGACGGCGGATCATTTCATTGAAAATATTCCCGTCTTTCAAAACCTGCTCAAAGAGGGTTTTGATTTGGCGCAGAAGAAATTCCTGGTGACCCTGGGGATCAAACCCACCTTTGCCTCAACCGGGTACGGCTACATTCACCGCGGCGCGCCGTTGGAAGCGCGCGGCACCTACCCGGCTTTCCTGGTGGAAAGCTTCAGGGAGAAGCCCAACGAAGCGGCTGCCCGGCAGTTTGTGGATTCAGGCGAATACGACTGGAATTCCGGTATGTTCATCTGGCGGGCCGACCGTGTGATGGAAGAATTTGCCCGGCAAATGCCTGAATTGAGCGCGATTCTCAGCCAGATTGCCGATGCCTGGAAGACCCCTGAAAAAGAATCTGTATTGAATGCCGTCTGGCCGACCATTCGCCCGCAAACCATTGACTATGGGGTGATGGAGCATGCCACGCAGACAGCTGTGCTGCCGGCGGGCGGTTTGGGGTGGAATGATGTTGGCAGCTGGGACGCGCTGTTTGATGTGCTGCCGACCGATGAAAACGGGAATATTGTGTTAAGCGCCAACCATATTGGTCTGAACAGCAGCCACACCCTGGTGTGCTCAGAGCAGAAGAAACGCCTGGTGGTGACCATTGGCGTGCAGAATTTGATTGTCATTGAGACGGGCGACGCATTGCTTGTCTGTGATCGCAGCCAGGCCCAATCTGTGAAGGAAGCGGTGACGCGCCTGAAACAGACCGGCCAGGAAGAATACCTATAAGGAGAGATGGATTCATGGAAGCATATTGTGTTAAGTGCAAAGCCAAGCAAGAAATCAATGATCCTCACAGTGAATTTAACGCCGTGGGTGCTCCGGTCACGCGGGGTATTTGCAGCGTGTGCGGTACCAAAGTTTACCGTATGGGCCGGACCCCTGAGCATGATTTGCTTCCCCAACCGGAACATAAGGGAAAAAAGCCGGTGGTGCGCAGCGGCAAACTGGTGATCGTTGAATCACCGGCCAAGGCCAAAACAGTGGGGCGTTTTTTGGGCAAAGGCTACACGGTGCGCGCTTCAGTGGGACATGTGCGCGATCTGCTGCGCTCGGAACTCTCAGTGGATGTGGATCATGATTTCAAACCTAAATACCGCGTGCCGAATGAGAAACGGGTGGTGGTGAAAGAACTGAAAGAACTGGCGCGCACAGCTGAAGAAATTTTTCTGGCAACCGACCCTGACCGCGAAGGCGAGGCGATTGCCTGGCATTTGATGGAAGCGGCTGAAATTGAACCCTCCATTGCCAAACGCGTGGTGTTTCATGAAATTACCCAGCCGGCCATTGCCGACGCTTTTTCTCATCCCCGCCAGATCAACATGAGCCTGGTGGACGCCCAGCAGGCGCGGCGCGTGATGGACCGCCTGGTGGGTTACGGCATCAGCCCGATCTTGTGGGAAAAGGTGCGCAGCCGCCTTTCGGCAGGCCGCGTGCAGTCGGTGGCCCTGCGCATGGTGGTGGAACGCGAACGGGAAATTGAAGATTTTATTCCCCAGGAATATTGGAGCATTGAGGCGGAATTCAAACCCGAAGGGGGTGACGGACTGTTTATGACCAAGCTGGCGCGCGTGGATGACCAGGAACCGGCGCTAACAAGCGAGGCAGTGGTCACCCCGTTGGTGGCGGATATGGAAAAAGCGGCCTACACCATCAGCCGGATCAAGCGCAGCGAACGCCGCCGCAAGCCACCGGCGCCATTCATCACTTCCACGCTGCAGCAGGAAGCCTCGCGCCGCCTGGGTTTCACCGCCCGCCGGACGATGGCCCTGGCCCAGCAGCTTTATGAAGGTCTGGATGTGGGTGAGGGCGGCGCCACCGGTTTGATCACCTACATGCGCACTGACTCGACCAATGTTTCAGAAATAGCCCAGGCTGAAACGCGCACCTTCATTGCCCAACGTTTTGGCAATGATTTTCTACCGTCCACGCCCCCACAGTACAAGACGAAGGTGGCCGGCGCCCAGGAAGCCCATGAAGCCATCCGCCCCACTTCCGTGCTGCGCGAACCGGGCAAGGTCAAGGAATTCCTGAGCACCGATCAATTCAAACTTTATTCGCTGGTCTGGCAGCGTTTTGTGGCTTCGCAGATGGAAGCTGCTGTGTTCGACACCCTGACGGTGGAAGTGACTGCCAAAACTGACCTGCATACTTACCTGCTGCGCGCTTCAGGCTCAACGGTGAAATTTGCCGGTTTCCTGATCGTCTATGAAGAAGCCCAGGATGAAGATACCAAGGGCGCAGAAGAAAAGAATGTGCGCATTCCGGCTGGCGTGGCTGAGGGCCAGAATCAGGTATTGAAGCGCCTGCTGCCCGAACAGCATTTCACCCAGCCGCCGCCGCGCTATTCTGAGGCCACCCTGGTAGCTGTGTTGGAAGAAAATGGCATTGGCCGCCCTTCCACCTACGCCCCCATTCTTTCTACTATTCAAGAACGCGGTTATGTGATCCGCGAAGCCAAGCGTCTGAGCCCGACAGAAACCGGCATGCTGGTCAACGACCTGCTGGTGGAACATTTCCCTGAGATTGTGGACCCGGGTTTTACCGCGCGCATGGAAGCCAATTTTGACCTGGTGGCCAACAACGGCAGCCCCTGGATTGATGTCATCAGCACTTTCTATGCGCCTTTCTCGGCCAGTCTGAAACGGGCGCAGGAATTGATGCCCACCACCAAGGCCGAACTGGAAAAGATTGGCCGCGAATGCCCTGACTGCGGCAAGGACCTGGTGATCCGCTGGGGCCGCTACGGAAAGTTCATTTCCTGCAGCGGTTTTCCGGCCTGCCGTCACACCGAAGCCTGGCTGGAGAAAATTGGTGTCACCTGTCCGCAGTGCGGCGGGGATGTGGTGAAGCGCAAGACACGCAAGAACCGGGTTTTCTTTGGCTGCGCCAAATACCCGGAATGCACCTTCACGTCATGGAAACAGCCGCTCCCCAAACCCTGCCCCAAATGCGGCGGTTTGCTGGTAATTGCCAACAAACGCGAATCGCAGTGCACGGTTTGCCAGGAAAGTTTCCTGCTGGAAGAAACGACGCCAGAATCTTGAAAATTGGCATAATAATTGCACCAATTTGGCTAACTTAAGCTGGAATAGTTGCGCGTTTCCATTTTTTCATCTACAATAATAAAGATATTATCGCGTGATTTAGTCCAGAACAAGAAAAAAACACTAGCACAGGAGCAAAAAAATGGAGAAGATTCAAGAGCTGTTAAAGAACCCCATCGTCACCGGTGTGACCGGCCTGGTGGTTGGGCTGTTTGTTGGCCTGGTGGTACTGGGCTGGGGGCTGACGCCGCTGCAATATAAGGATGCCGCCCCGAGCAATTTGCAGGCTGATTATAAGGCTGACTACCTGGTGATGGCTGTGCAGGCTTATTCCAAGGATACCAACATCGCTCTGGCAAAAATGCGCTGGGAAGGTCTTGGCAAGGATGCGCCAACCCTGCTGGAAGGCGTCCGCAGCGCCAAGAAGGCACAAACTGCTGACCTCGAAGCTTTCTCGGTGGCAGTGACTGGAGCAGTCAAGCCATCCACCAGTGCCACGCCAGCGGCCAATGCCACCCCGGCTGCAGGCTCAGAAGGCGGCTTCAGCTGGCTGTTGATCATCATCCCTGTTCTGTGCCTGGTCCTGATCGCCATTGGCGTGGTGGGCTTCCTGCTGTTCACTTCCAACAAGTCAAAATCACAGGCCCCCACAGCTTCAGGCGAATCTTCGCAATCTGCTGTGCCCAATGTCGGCGCCCCGACCATCCCGCTGGCCCGCCAGGCGGCTGAGATTAACCGTGCCGCTGAACGGACCGATTTCCAGGCTGAAGGCCAGGAAAACCCGGTGGCGCAGTTCATGACCACCTATATGGCTGGCGACGATTTGTATGACGACTCCTTCTCCATTGACTCTCCGGCCGGCGAATTCCTGGGCGAATGCGGGGTGGGCATTTCTCATACCGTGGGGGTGGGCGATCCCAAGAAGGTGACCGCATTTGAAGTCTGGCTGTTTGATAAGAACGACATTCAAACGGTGACCAAGGTGTTGATGAGCCCATACGCATTTGAAGATGCCGGTATTCGCCAGCAGCTTGAATCAAAGGGCGAACCAGTACTGGCCGAAGGCGGCCAACGTCTGGTTCTCGAAACCGCCACCCTGCAGCTCGAAGCCCGCGTGGTTGATATGAGCATTGGCCAGGGCGCCGCTCCCGATAACAGCATCTTTGACCGCCTGACCCTTGAACTGGCCGTCTGGCCCAAGGCGGCGGCACCGGCTCCTGAAGCCTGATCTGTTCCTGATATCTGATATCATTCAAAAGACCTGGTCATCGTTGACCAGGTCTTTTCGTTGGATGAGTGTTTTTTTTGAATAGTGACGTTATGGTTTCAAAGCCCGTTTGATGGTGACCCGCACGGCAAGGGATTCCGTTTTCAGGGTGTCTTTGGTTTTGTAGTTGAAAGGTCCTTCCATTGAAATGACATCTGCAGAATAGGCATCCAATGTTCCGGTTTTCTCCCTGGTGTTCAGGGTCACTTTGAAATCCATTTTTCCATCTTTATTGACATCGAATTCTTCGCTGATGTTCTCGGGCAGATTGGCAGCCGGAGACCAGGCGATCTGGATAAAGCCTTCGTTGGTTTCACCGATAAGGCCCATAAACACCGGAGCATAGATCAGGGTGCGATACCCTTCACGGGGCAGGGTTTCCTGCAGTTCGCCGCCAATAATCCAGGGGGAAACTTCCAGACCGGTGGCCTTGACCAGGGCCTCACTGAAGAACTGGTTTCCCATGAAGGTGGCCAGGACGATGGGCACGCCGAGGAAGGCGATAAAATATCCGAGGAATGCTTTAACTTTTTGCATAATGGACCTCCATAATTAGAACATGCTGCCGGTGGTGATGAGCTTGAGAATGTAGTAGATGGCGCTGGCGATGGTTCCGCCGCCAAAGGTGGCCAGGAAGAGAAAGGCCGGGTAGAGGAAGAGCGAACGGGCCAGGTTGGGACGTTTATGCGGCGCGGTGCCTTTGACGTGGAAATGGATGGCCTGTTTTGGGCATTGATCCACGCATTTACCGCAGCGGGTGCAGGAAAGCAGGGTATGGCCGGTTTTCAGACAATTTTCATCGAGTGAATAGGTGGGGCAGGTTTCGATGCAGCGGTTGCAGCCCACGCATTTTTCAGTGTCGATGCGCACATCGAAAATGGTGATCTTGTTGGTGAGAGATTGGAAGGCGCCGAAGGGGCAGAACAGGCTGCACTGGGTGCGTTTTTTAGTGAGGATGGGCAGGATGATCACCAGGGCAGCAAAGATGACCAAGAAGATGATGGTTTGGATCAGAGTGATGACGCTGGTTACCTCAGCGGCTTCGGTGACGGCTTTGAAGGGGCACAGCCATTCGCAGTAGGTAGGGGAGAGGGTGATGGCGGAAGAGAGGACGATGATGAGCAGGATGGCCCAGGGCAGATAGGTCCACTTACGATCAACCTTTTTGATCAGCGGTTTTTTGGCAATGCAGGAACAGCCTTCATCCAGACCGCCGTAGAAACAGCCCCAGGCGCAAAAAGCCCGTCCCAGCACCAGCGAAGCGCCGATCCACAGCACCAGCATGAAACTGATGGCGGCGAAGCCTTCAAGCATGGAACCGGGGAAGATGATGGTGTTGGTGAGGGCAGCGGGCAGCAGAATCATGGGAATGACCAGGTGGCAAAAAGGCGTTTCGCCATTATAGACATCTTCCTGGGTGAGGGTGGTGCTGCCGCGGGTGGAGGTGATGGCAACGGAGAAGACCAGGATCATGCTGAGGGCAAAGACGACAAAGAGGATGGCGCGCCAGCGCCAGGTTTTCTGCGTCCAGACCATCAAGAAGAAGAGAACATTGATGCCAGACCAGGTGAGCAGGGCTGAGGCCACCAGCAGGCCGTCAGGGTCGCCGCTGCCGCCCAGCACGCTGCCCATAATGACCAGAGCGGTGAGCAGCAGCATGGGAATGGTGATGAGAATGGATTTGGCGATGCCAGGCCGGGTGGACTGGGCTTTGGGGGGTAAAGTGGTCATGCGAGTACTCCTTGCAAAATATAGATGATGCCGGTGTAGGCATAATAAAGCGCCGCCACGAGGGTGGCCAATTTACCGATGGTTTGCAGCGCCTGAGTGCGCTGCAGGAAGCCCATGAAGGGCAGGGGCAGCATATACACGGAAGTGCCAACAAAAAAGGTGATGAAAAAGATCAGGCTGCCGAACAGGGTGCCGTTGAGCGCAGCATTGGTGAAGGCGAGCAGAAAAGGCGGGCAGAGGTTCAGCCCGGTGAGCAGACCCAGGGCGGCAGGCAGCAGAGCGGGCCAATTTTTTAGGCGGGCGCGCAGGGTTTTTAATTCGGCGCCGCAGAAAACCTGTTTCTTTGCCAGACCGTAATAGAGGAGGGCGGCTGCCAGCAGCAGGTAAATGCCGCCAAAAATCAGGGTGCGGGCGCTGAGATCATGCAGGATGATCCAGTTGGCCGCCCAGGCAATGAGGGCGAAAAAGAGATAGCCAGCCAGGCGCCCGCCGAGGAATTGAGCCAGCAAAAGCCAGTTGCCGCCTGTTTTGCGCCCTTCCGAGAGGAAGAGGGGAATGAGCACCGGGGCGCAATAAGCCAGGCAGGTGGCGCCGTTCGCAAGTCCGAGTAAGAAACCGTCCATGAGTCATCTCCATAAAAAAGCCCCTTCTCCCTTGTCGAAGAAGGGGCCGTGGTTCATTCAGGATCAGGCAGCGTTGTCGCTTTTGCGGAAAGCCTTGATCAGGATGCTCACGCCGATGATGATGAGGATAACCGGCCAGACTTTGCCAATCAGCTCGAGAGCGGTCAGGCCGCCGACATCCTTGAGGAGGATCAGAGCGCCAATCACTGCCATGATGCTGCCCGGAATGAAAGCCCAGTAGTTGCGGCTTTTGGTGAACAGCACCGAGAAGAGCGGGATGATGAACCAGCCGGCGGCAAATGAGAGGAGGAAGATGCCGCCTGATTCAATCTGGCCAAAGGCTGCGCTGAGAGGGCTGGCGGTGGTGATGATGCCAAGGCCGATGCCGCCGACGACGCCGCCGGGGATGATCCAGCCTTCTTCACGGGTGAAAACGCCCAGGGCCAGCATGATGACGCCCAGCACAGCCATGAAATAATAGCCAAAGTTCAGGTAGGGGGCAATCAGCAGGGCTGCGCCAACAAGGATGAGGATGAGGCCGGCTGCCAGGGCATTACGGCGGGGGGAAATCTTTTTCTTGGGGGTCAGTTCTTCAGACATTTTTTCTCCTTATGTTGATCTCGCCAGGCGAGAATGATTTGCTTTTGATGATCTAAATATAACGTCCGGAGCTGAATCTCAACAGTGCCTCAGGGCATATTTGACCCGAGGCAGGGATAGATTTCAGACTATGACTTTAGATAGAGAAGGGGGGTACAGCGGTCAGATCAGACCCAATTCCTGCCCGCGCAAAACGGCCTGGGTGCGGTCGCGCACGTTCATTTTGGCGATCAGGTTGGAAACATGGTTTTTGACGGTGCCTTCCGTGATAATCAGGCGGTCGGCAATTTCGCGGTTTGAGAGGCCCTCGGCCAGGGCGCGCAGAACCTCCATTTCACGGTCGGTGAGGGGTTCAGCAAGCGCCTGCGAAGATGCGGCAGTGGGGCCAGCCGGTTCGGCGGTGGGCCGGGCAGGCGCGGTCAGGCGGGAAAATTCAGCCAGAACTTTACGGGTGATGCTGGGCTGGATAAGCGCACCGCCAGAGGCAACGGTTCGCACAGCAGCGGCGATTTCATCGCTGCTGACATCCTTCAGCAGGTAGCCGCGGGCGCCGGCGCGCAAGCCTTCGAAGATGTATTCGTCATCATCGAAGGTGGTGAGGATGATGATGCCGCAGGAGGGCATGGCTGCCTGAATTTCGCGGGTGGCGCTGACCCCATCCATTTCCGGCATGCGCACATCCATGAGGATGACATCCGGCTTTAAAGCCTGTGCGGCCGCAATGGCATCCCGGCCGTTGGCAGCCTCACCAACGACATTCAGGTCGGGCTCGCTCATCAGGAGCATTTTCAGTCCCTGGCGGATTAAAGTCTGGTCATCAACAAGAAGGATTTGAATCATATGGTCCCCATCAGGTTTCAGGTGCACAGCGCTGGCTGAGGCTGCTGCCTGGCTCGTAAAACTCCTGACCGCAGGCAGTGCAGCGATATCGGTTGATCAACTGACCGTCCCATCCGTCAACCCATTCCTGGGCAACCACATGGGCAGTTATTTGACCACAGTAAGAGCAGGTGATATTCTCAATCCCGGGAATGTCGGGATTATATTTGACCTTGTTGGCTGGTGTGCCGTGTTTTTTACTGCCTGATCTTTTGCCCATGTAGAAAACTCAACCTGTTGCAGAAAAATCCAGGGGAAGAGAAACGGAAAGCTCAAACCCGCCGCCCTGGGCCGGGCCGCAGCGGCAGTCGCCGTTCAGTTGAACGACGCGTTCTTTCAGGCCAGCCAGGCCGAAACCGGCGGGGTCAACCCGATTCTCGCTGCCCTCGCCGTCATCCTGAATCAACAACTGCGCCTCATTGGTACGAACGGAAAGGGTGATGACCACGCGGCTGGCGTTGCGGGCGTGTTTTTTGGCGTTGGTCAGGCCTTCCTGAACGGCGCGGTAGAGGGTCTGGGCAATGGCAGGAGAAAGCACGGCGAAATTGCCTTCATGATAAAAAGTGGCTTTCAGGGCGGCATTGGCTGAGAAATGGTTGATCATGGCAGATAATGTGGCCGGCAAATCGGCGGGATTGATTGGGCTTTCGCGCATGGCCGCCACACTCTGGCGCACTTCGAGCAGCGCGGCCTGGGTCTCTGAGCGGCAGATGCGAATGGCTTCGGCGGCCATTTCGGGACGGGATGTGAGCATTTTTTCAGCTGCCTGGAGCTGCACACTGAGCACTGTGAGGTGATGCCCCAGTCCATCATGGATATCGCGTGCCAATCTCACGCGTTCTTCGGCAATGGTGAGTTCTTTTTCTTTCTGACGGGCGGTGATGAGTTCCGCATTGGCCTGTTTGAGCTCATCATGCAATTGTTTCATGCGGGCCGCCTGTTCTGAATAGCGTTTCACGAGCTGGCTGATGGTGACGATAAAAGTTAAACCAATCAGCAAAGAAAGCAGCAAATTGATCAGGCTGGCAGTGCTGAGGGCAAAGGTGAAAATGATCAGGAGAAAAGCCAGGGTCAGCAGGACTGTGAAACCAATAGCGCGCCAGAAGGAAAGGTCAATGTTGGCCTGAGATATGATCATGAAAATGACATAGACGCTGCCGAAGGAACTGCTGAGGTAAAATCCCACCAGCGACATGACAGCAAGAACTGTCAGCCAGAAAAGCTTGTTGTCATTTTGCGTCGGGAAAAGGCCGGGCAGGTCGTCCCACAGAATTTCCATCACCAGGATGGCTGACCAGATGACGATGCTGCCGTAGAATTGAAGATAGGTGCTGTTGGAAGGGCGGTCAAGGATGTAGCCAAGCATCACCGAAAAAATCACGGCGTAGGTAGCGTACTGTAAAATGCTTTCTCCACGCGGCACCAACCGCTCCTTCAACCAGGCCCAGGCCTGTTGAGGAGAACGGTTGGTGGGGGTGGGGGATGTGCACAAGGGGTGATTACTCGATCTTGACGATTTTGAAATGGATCTGCCCGGTAGGGGTCTCGGCGGTGACCACTTCATTCAATTTGTGGCCGAGCAGGGCGCGACCGATGGGGGATTCGTGAGAAATCCGGCCCAGGCGGGGGTTGGCTTCTTTGGGACCCACCAGATGGTAGGTTTCAGGGGGAAAATCATCTTCCTGAATGGTCACATGAGAACCCACCATGACCTCATCAGTGGATTTTTTCATTTCGTCAATGATGACCACATTGCGCAGGATGCTGTCCAGTTCCTGAATACGGCCTTCAAGGAAACCCTGTTCTTCTTTAGCCTGGATATAATCGGCGTTTTCAGAAAGGTCGCCCTGTTGAATGGCAGAGCGCAAGCGTTTGGATAATTCTTCCCGCGCAGGTCCTTTGAGGTGTTCCAGTTCTTCCCGCAGGCGGGCTGCGCCTTCGGCAGTGAGGTAAGAAACTTCGGGCATTTTCACTCCAACAATAAAATGATTTAGGGTAAAGTCGCCGGGTCGAAGATTTTATGATGTTCTTCGATGGCGTAGCGATCAGTCATACCGGCGATGTAATCGCAAACGGTGCGTTCAAGGCCGCGCTCTTCAAACAGGGTCTGGAAATGGCGCGGGAGGGTGGCCGGTTCTTCGATATAGCTATTGAAAAGATCGGTGAGGATTCTTTCCGCTTTCACTGCCATGCGCATGACGCGGTAGTGGCGATAGAGATTCTTATACAGAAAATCTTTCAATTCGCGGTTGCGGCGGTGCATTTCTTCGCTGAAGGCCACCACATTATATGGCAGGCGCTGCAGTTCATCCACAGATTGAATGCCGCTTTGCTGGATTTTCTGGCTGCTGTTATCAATCAGGTCGGTCACTTCCAGGCCTATCAGCCGGCGGATGAGGCGGTGGCGGGTCATATCATCCAGGGGTTGGGAGCGCCGCCAGCCAACGGCTTCAGTGATGATGCCCCAGAGCGAGATGCTTTCAAGCATGGTCGGGGTGATCATGCCGGAACGCAGACCGTCATCCAGGTCATGCGCGGTGTAAGCCAACTCGTCAGCCACATTGGTGATCTGTGCTTCGAGGTGCCCACGCAGATCGGGGTTGAAATCGCGGGCATCGGTGCGGTCGTATTCGGTCTCGTGTTTGACAATGCCTTCCAGCACTTCCCAGGTGAGATTCAAACCCGGAAATTCCGGATAGCGGCGTTCAAGATAGGTGACGATGCGCAGCGATTGTTTATTGTGTTCAAAACCGCCGTGATCTTTCATCAGGCGGGCGAGGATGGTTTCGCCGGAATGGCCAAACGGTGGGTGGCCCAGGTCGTGGGCCATGCAGATCACTTCCACCAGGTCTTCGTTGCCGCCGAGGGCGCGGCTGATGGTGCGGCCGATCTGGGTGACTTCGAGGGTGTGGGTCAGGCGGGTACGGTAATAATCGCCTTCGTGATTGATGAACACCTGGGTTTTATATTCCAGGCGGCGGAAGGCTGTGGTGTGCAAAACACGGTCGCGGTCGCGCTGAAAAGCGGTGCGGTAATCCGCTTCATCTTCGGGATAAAGACGTCCCTTGCTGTTGCGGGAACGCAGGCCATAGGGGGCCAGGGTCTTATCTTCGAAGTCTTCCAGTTTTTTTCGATCAAACATTCCTAACCTCCTTAAATATCGAACCTATTCATAGATTTGGGTGCCAGAAAGCCGACCTGAGAGAGCCTGACGTAACAATCCCGGCCTGGCTCCAGAGAAAATGCTGATTTCCAGGCCAGGAATGGACCGGGCCAGGTTCAGCATGGAATCGACTTTGGCGGCCATGCCGCCGGTGACATCCACGCTGGCTGATCCGCCGATGGAAGCCAGGATGGAAGCAGCATTGGCTGAGTTGATCAGCGGGATCAGGCGGGTGGAAGCGGGAAAATCGGCCCACACGCCGGCTTCGATGCCCGCCAGCAGAATGCGCCGCGGGTGGAGCTGCCTGGCCAGGTAGAAAAACACATCTTCGGTCGAGGCAATGGTGCCGCCGATCACAGAATCAAACACCGTATCGCCGTTGACGATGGGGATCAGGCTTTGCTCCAGTGCTTTGCGCAAGGGCGTGAGATCCCAGCTGGTGATGAGGCCGTTTTCAGCCATCACTCCGGCTGAAGGGGGGAAAGCGGCCACCGGCAAACCGGCATTGTATAGTGATTCTATCACAATTTGGTTGAGCAGGCGGGCTTCATGCCAGACTTCGGCAAAACCGCGCCACTGGGTGGGCGATTGAACGCCCTGACGGGTGGCATGTTTTTTGGCAGCCTGGTGGCCAAAGGAGCCGGATCCGTGACCGATGACCAGTTTAAGGTCGGGGTTCTGCTGAACGGCCTGGGCAATTTCATCGCTGAGGCGAGCCAGAACGTCCGGCCGGTGGGCGCGAGGGGTATCCTTATCCGTGATCAGAGAACCGCCAAGTTTAAGAAAGACGAGCATGGTCACTTCACCTCGGTGATGATGGTGCGGACGGCGCCAGCCTGCTGTAAAGCCTGAGCCACCTTTTCTGCGTTTTCCGGGGCAACCAGGGCAATCATGTTGCCGCCGCGGCCGCCGCCGCAAAGCTTGGCGCCCTGGGCGCCGGCCGCCACCGCCGCCTGCACCAGGGCATCGAGGGCGGGAGCGGAAACGCCAATTTCGCATAGCAATTCGTGGTTTTTCAGCATCAATGGTCCCAGGGCAGCGGTTTCGCCGTTTTCAAGAGTCTGACGGGCTGCCAGGGCAATTTGTCCAACCTGGTCAAAAAGAGATTCAAAATGGGCAGTTTCAGACTGCCAGCAGCGGCGCACATCGCTGACCGCCTCGATGGTGGGGCTTTTGATGCCTGTATCACCGATGACAACGGTAAACGGGCGGGCAATCTTCAGGCGTTCGATGGGCTGGCCGCGGACGAAATAAACGGGCATGGCATAGGTGATGACGGTGTTGTCGATGCCGGAGGGCGAGCCGTGATAATAGCGTTCCGTTTCGTAGGCCAGCGCATTGACTTGTTCGTCAGAAAGAGGGTGGCCTAAAAAGGCGGAGAGGGCGCGAATGAAAGCCACCGAAATGGCTGCGCCAGAGCCCAGGCCCGAAGCCGTGGGGATGGTGGATGAGAGCCGGATGGTCAGGGCAGGGAGAGACTGGATGCTCAGGGCTTCGCAGACCATGAAGACCAGGGTTTGAAAGGGATGGTCTGACGGCAGATCGTGCAGGCCGCAGTTGATTTGAATATCGGGGGCTTCAATGCGCACCTGTCCGGCTGGACCGCGCACATTGGCCAGCACCGCCGCGCGGGCTTTGACCTGCAAGACAGGTACGGCCAGAGCGGGGCGGCCATAGACGACGGCATGTTCGCCAAAGAGGATGATTTTTCCCGGCGCGTAGGCAGAAATGGCTGGCATGCAACCTTAGTCCTTTTTGCGGGTCATCCACCAGAGACCTGCGCCTGCCAGGGCGGCCAGAGCCGCCATTGCCACGCCGGCCTGAATAACCGTGCGCGGCTCCATACCGGGCAGTACCACTTCACCATCGCCATAGGATTTGAAAAGCTGTCCCCAGGGTGTTTGCAAGGCATCACGGACCCGCTGTCGGCCGACGAAGGGATACCAGTAGACATTGTGGTAAAAATTGCTGGCAAAATAGCTCCAGGGGACGATGGGTGATTGAAGCAAGGGCTTTTCCAGTGGTTTAAGCGCGCCGTGATAAATCATCTTCTGGCCGCGGGAAGCAAAGGTGTCTTCCTGGACAAAATGCCAGGGTTTTTCCTGGTTGATATCATAGCCAAGGATTTCAATTTCACGCGGATCGCCAACGCCCAGACCGCGGTCATGGGCCATGCGGATAAAGGGAATGGAGAGCGGGTCAAAACCCTGCAGACGGGCTGAAACGGCATCAATGGCTACCTGATCGGCTGAAGCAATGAGGATGTTTTTTTCGTGCCAGCGCATGGCGCGTGGACCAGGGCCATCACCTGCAAAGGTGCCATCCATGACGGCAAAAAGACCGGGATGGATCTCCTGCTGAATCATCAGCAAATCTACCAGGGTTTCATGGATGACAGAATGGGTCCAGTGGCGGTTGCGGTGCAGCAGCCCGCCGAAAGCGTTCTTCATAGCGCCGGTGATGGTGGTGAACACATGGGTTTTCACAGTGGGGAGGTGCACCATGTTCATGCCAATGAGAGCTTTGGGGATCATCACGCCTTCAGGGAAGACCTTATCCAACACCAGGTAGGGTTCGCGGGTGCGGTATTTGACCCAGTCAAATTTTTCTTCGTAAAGATAGAGGCAGGGAATATGGTATTTTTCGGTGACGAAGCGGTGTTTGTTGTTGGCTTCGCCCACAGCAGTATCCACCACCACGGTGTCATTGTGAATGCCAGTGAGATCAGAATAGCCCTGACCAAACAGGCTTTGAATAACGCCTTCAAGCTGCCAGGGAGTGGTGGAACAGGCCGGGTACCAGGTCTGCCAGGAAATATTTATTTTCAGGCCGGTGAGATTGCCGGCAGGCAGAGCGCGGCTCACGCCGGCCAGCTTCATTAACCGGTCAATATCTTCAAGGACGGTTGCGGGGGACGTCTTGAGGACGGCCACTTTGCCTTTCCCAGGAAATGTGGACATGAAAACCTCCTTTGCAGATGGTGGGGCTATAACAGATAGAAAACAGCCAGAATGGTCAGGCCCCACAGCACCACGGTGGCCTGCAGGGGGCGGTCGGTGAGCAGAAGCTCTTCAGGCGCGCCGCCTTCATTTTTGACCTGAACCAGATAGAGGTAGCGGAAGATGCCGTAAAGGATGATGGGGATGGTCAGCATCAGCGAATGATTTTCTGGAACACTGGGCGCCAGGAAGGTGTAGAGGCTGTAAGCAATCAGGGTGGCGCTGGAGACAATCACCAGAATTTGATCGAGAAAGGCCAGGGTGTAGCCTTCCAGCACCTTGCGCTGCTGATTGCCGCCATTTTGCAGCAGGGCCAGCTCGGCGCGGCGTTTGCCAAAGCCGAGGTAGAGCGCGCCGAGAATGGTGACCACATACAGCCAGGGAGAGAAGCGCTCGATGTGGATGAGGCTGACGCCGGCTGCCACACGTAGAACAAAACCCAGGGCGATGATCATGACATCGATGATGGGGATGTGTTTCAGCCAGTTGGAGTAGGCAAGGTTGACCAGCAGGTAAATCAGTGCGATAATGGCAAAGGATGTGGATAACCAAAAAGCGCTGCTGAACACCAACAGCAGCATGACCACACAGGCAGCCACGGCAACCCGAACCGGCAAAGTGCCGGCGGCGATGGGACGGTTGCGCTTGGTGGGGTGGGCCCGGTCCGCTTCCACGTCAACAATATCATTGATGATATAGATGCAGCTCGACAGCAGACAGAAAAGGATCAGGCCGGCAAAGGTCTTGACCAGGGATGGAACGACAAAAAACTGGCGGTCAAAAACGATGGCAGCCAGAAGAATTGCATTTTTTGTCCATTGGCGCAGGCGCATTGTTTTCAACAGTGGTTTCAGCATAAAGCTATCATATCACGAAATTGACAGGCGTAAAGAAAAATGAACAAGGTCAGGCTGGATGTCTTATTGATGAACCGAGGATTGGTGGAAAGCCGCTCACTGGCGCAGCGCCTGGTGATGGCCGGCGAGGTGCGGGTCAATGGCCAGGTGGCCAGCAAACCCAGCATGATGGTGGATGAACAGGCAGAGGTGATCGTGGAAAGCGGCCCGCCTTTTGTCTCGCGCGGGGGTGAAAAACTGGAAGGAGCTGTGCAGGCATTCAAACTGGATTTTGCGGGCAAGGTCTGCGCCGATGTGGGCGCCTCAACCGGTGGGTTCACCGACTGTATGCTGCAGCACGGCGCAGCGAAGGTTTACGCCATTGATGTTGGATACGGCATTTTGCACTGGAAACTGCGCCAGGATCAGCGGGTGGTTTTGATGGAACGCACCAACGCCCGGCATGTGGCGGGTTTGCCTGAACCGGTGCAAATGGTGACGGTGGATGCATCGTTTATCTCTTTACGTATTTTGCTTCCGGTGCTGGTCAACTGGTTTGCGGCGGAAGGCGGGGAAGTGGTGGCGCTGATCAAGCCGCAGTTTGAAGCGGGGAGGGAAGAGGCGGCGCACGGCGAAGGGGTGATTCAGGATCCGGCAGTGCACCGGCATGTGCTGGAGGAAATTTTGGGTTTTGCTGCAGAAATGGGCCTGGTTTTGAGGGGATTAATTTGCTCGCCGTTGAAGGGGCCGAAAGGGAATATTGAGTTTCTGGGCTACTGGAACGTGCGCGGCAGCCAGCTGGGCCTGGACTGGCGCGAAACGGTGGACCAGATGATGGTCGAGCTGGCTTCCCGCTCCATATCCGAAGGGGAATAATTTTCACACCTGATATTATAATGATATTTTGCCTCTTGCAATACTGTGTATAATATAGTATAATGTTGCAAAGGATACAGGACATGAACAGTGATTCTTACGTTGAAAACCTGATTCAGGAACTGCGGCGCGGGGCCATCGTCCTGGCCGTGCTGAACCTGCTGCGGGAAGAGCAGTACGGCTATTCAGCCTTGAAGCTGCTGGCTGAACGCGGTCTGGAGGTGGACCAGGGAACCCTTTACCCGCTTTTACGGCGGCTGGAAGGGCAGGGTTTGCTTGAATCGCGCTGGCGCATTGAGGAAGAGCGGCCCCGGCGGTACTATGTCATCAGCGCAGAAGGTTTGGCGCTTTTGCCCCGCCTGGTTGACGAATGGTCAAAGCTGACCGAAACCATGAACAAAGCACTTTGGATTGAGAAGGAGTAAGCCATGAATCTTATTGAAGACTATTTACTTGCCGTCGGACAGCGGCTCCCGGAAAAACAGCGGGACGATATTGTTAAGGAAATCCGCTCTACGCTTGAAGATATGCTGGAAGAAAAACGCACGTCCCCGAATCAGGATCTGGACGAGGAGACCATTGTTGAAATTTTGAGGAAGATGGGCCCGCCTCAGAAGGTGGCGGCCGGCTATCTGCCCCCACGCTACCTGATTGGTCCGGAACTTTACCCGGCATTCATCACCACCCTGCGGATTGTGCTGGCTGTGCTGCTGGTTCTGCTGGTGATGGCCGCAGGGGTGGGCCTCAGCGCCAATGCCACTTCCGCCGCCGGTCTGGCCCAGGTGGTGGGCGAGGGCATCATGAACCTGTTCGATGCCTCCTTGCATGCCCTGGGGATTGTGGTATTCATTTTTGTGATGATTCAATGGTTTTCCCCAGATTTCCGCCCGCAGCAGAAAGAAACTGATTGGGATCCCCGCAAATTGAAAGTGGATTCCAACGAGGAGCGGGTGAAACCATTTGAACCCATTCTGGGCATCCTGTTGAACACGGCTGCCATTGTTGCTCTGAACGTATACCACCCCTGGATTGGCATTTCAAGCCTGGAAAATGGGCACTGGGTGCATGCCTCCATTCTGACGCCGGCCTTTTTCACTTACCTGCCCTGGATCACCATATTGTGGACGGCTGAATCAGCGGTGCTGGCTTTTGTGATGGCGCGCAGCCGCTGGACGCGCAACCTGACTCTGGCTTCGATTGGCATTGAATTGGCCGGGGTGTTTTTGCTGGGAGCGATGCTGATCGGGCCGGCCATCACCGCTCTGGATGTTGACGCGCTGATAAAGATCAATGCCAGCACATCAGCCGCTTCGCTGGAACAGGCCAGCCTGGCGCTGAACAACGGCGTGAGGATAGGACTGGGACTGGTGATGGCGTTTTCGCTGTTTGAAATTGGCAAAAAGCTTTACCGCCTTTTCCTGAAAGGGCGCACCCCTCTGGATCAGGCCTGAACCCCAAAAAAAGACCCGCAAAGAGCAGAACCAGAGTGTTCTGCTCTTTGTTATTTTTTTACCCGGTCCCAGGAAGAATGCAGACTGGAGGGCCGGGGTTTTGTTTGCGGGGGCAGCGCCGGAAGCTGTTCGGGAATTGCTGCAGCCAGGGAAGCCAGTTTTTTGGCCAGGATGGGCTGATTCAGGGCGGGCAGGTAATAATCCAAAAGCGCATTCATCACAGGTTTGGCGCCGCCATGTTTTTTGACGGCATGGGTGAGGGATTCAGCAGCCCCGGTTTCGCCGCTGGCCAGCTGCTGCAGGCGATTCATCACATCCACGGTTGGGCGGACCAGGACCTCATCAATAAAACGGGAAGGCCGGGATTCTTCCAGTTTTTGCTCGCGGGTGTAGAGCATGCGGCGGCTGATACCGATATACACCGCCTGGCGGGCACGGGTGAGGGCCACATAAAACAGGCGGCGCTCATTTTCAATGGCATCTGAGGGCTCGGGGGTATCAATCTGACGGGCGGTATCAAAGATGCGCCCTTCGTTGGGAAAGAGACACGGCAGATAACCCTCACTGCAATCGGGAATAAAAACCACATCAAATTCCAACCCTTTAACGCGGTAGATGGTGGTCAGGCGGATGAGATTGGCCGGACCCGCACCGCGGGTGGTATCCAGAGAGGTAATGTAGGAGAGAAAATCCGGGCAGGTGAGGCCGGTCTGGCGGGCGTGGTCGATGAAATGCAGCACGCTTTGCTTGTGCTCAAAAGCGGTCTCACCTTTGCCATAGTAATGATCAAAATGATCCAGGTAACCGATGCCAGCCACCAGGGTTGAAAGCACATCGGCGGCAATTTGGGGCGGGTTCTGCTGCATGGCGCTGAGGGCTGTTTGCAGGGCAGCCATCCATGCCCAAAGATGATCCTGCTGGCGGGTGTAGAAGCGGTCGTTATTGCGGGTGACCCAGAATTCCATGGCGGCGGCCAGGGTGGGGTGGCTGTTCTGGGCTTCGAGCAGAGCCACGCGCATCACATCCCGGCTGATAAGGCGGGATGGGGTGTTCAGGACGTTGAGCATGAGGGTGATGGTTTCGGCAGAAATGGGTTTGCGGTAAAGAGCGGCCAGACGCAGATAATCGAGCAGCACGCAGACCTCGCGGCGGGCATAAAACGGTTTTTCCCCATCCACCACAAAGGGAATGCCGCGCTGAATGAACTCGGCCTCGGTGCTGCTGAGCTGGGCATACATGCGGCAGAGGACGACGATTTGCGAAGGTGGAATGCCTTTCTCTTTAACCAGAGAGATGATTTCGCTGGCAATTTGCGTGGAGGCATCCAGCGTTTTCTCATTGGCCGACTGGCTTTCCACCAGGGTCAAATTGGAGGGGCGGGTGATGTCGAAAGAAACAAGAGGCTTGGCCACCCGGCCAGAGTTGTTGCGAATGGTGTTGCTGGCGCACTGCGCCAGCAAAGGGCCGAAACGAAAGGAATGGGGCAGGATATATTGCTGGTGGGGCTTGTTGTTAAAGATTTTTTGAAAGTCGCGGGTGATGAATTCTGGCCGGGCGCCGCGCCATTCGTATATGGTCTGGTCATCATCTCCCACCACCATGACATCCGCCTGGTCAAAAGCCAGCAGTTCAATCAGGCGCTGCTGGCCGTAATTGACATCCTGATATTCATCCACAATGACATGCTGGATGCCGGCTTTGGCTGCATTCAGAAGGGCAGGGCGGTTTTCCAGAATATCCACGGTCAGAGGGACGAAATCATCAAAGGTCAGGCCGTGTTTTTCACTGCGCAATTCTTCATACATGGCATAGACCGCCGCCAGATGCGCATTGGAGCGGCAGCCGGCGCGGGAAGGCGGGATGAGGGAACCTTTCCAGAGGGAGATGGTCTCCAGAGCCTCTTCGATATCCACAGACTCAGGGGGAATATCGCGGCTTTTTTCGAGGGCATTGATGGCCATATGCAGGGTGCGGCGGGCTTCCTCTTCTTTTTCATTGAACCAGTAATCCGGCCTGGTCAGCAGGCCGCGCTTGACCAGGCTCTCAATATACGCATAGCCATAGGAATGAAAGGTTTCCACCCGCGGCCTGAGGGCAGATGGAATGCCCACCTCAGCCATTCTTTCCTTGAACTGCAGGCGGGCCAGGCGGTTGAACATCAGCACCAGGATACTGCGCGGATCCGCCTTTTGATCCACCACCAGGTGGCGGATGCGGTAAACCAGGGTGGTGGTCTTGCCGGAACCAGCCACAGCCAGCACGGTGGCATGCTGACCGGTTGGGTGGTGAATCACGGCTTGCTGTTCAGGGGTCAGGTTGATGGACATGTCTCAAAGTGTAGCACAGGCCGGGGGCAGGGGCAAGAGGTTGAAAAATATGCAAATTCAAGTAAAATAGAAATAATGTTTCATTTTATCAGGCATCAAATGCCCCAGTCACTTTTTGGAGGTTTTGTATGGAAATTCAGGTCAAGGTGAGAGATGCAGACGCGATGCAGGCGGCGCGGCAACCCCTGGAATGGGTGCTGGTTTTCAAAGAAGAGCGCATCAGCCTGCGAGATTTGATCCGGGAGCGCGTGTATCAAGAGGTGGATGCATATAATCAGGAGTCGGGTGGATTGTTCCACGGCCTGGTGCAGCCGGGCGAGGCGGAACGGACTTTGAACGGTTTTCGCATGCCCAAAAAGCATTTGATTGACCGCGAGGTGCAGTATAAGGAAGCGCTGGAACTATTTGAACAGAACGGTTTTATTGTTCTGGCAGACGACCGTCAAATTGAAACCCTGGACCAGGAAATTGTTCTGAAGTCCGATTCGGTGATCACATTTTTAAAACTGATTCCGCTGGTGGGAGGCTAACAATGGCAGAAAAACCGCAAATTCCATCTGAATTTCTTGAAATCATTCTCTCCATTTCCAAAGAAAAATGGAGTCCCTATGAATACGAGCTGAAGGAAACTGAACCAGGAAAGAAAATTCTGGCTTTATCGCTGGAAGACCAGCGGCGCTTTGCCTTTGCGGCGCTGGATTGGTGCCAGTATCATACCAAGCAGTACGAAAACCCCTACTGGCGGGTGAAAGAAGCTGTGAATGCTTTGCTCAAGAAGAACCTGGAATTTTCAGCAGATGAAGTGTGCGCATTGATGACTCGGCTGCTGGAATTTTTCCGGGATCCCAAAATTGCGATGAAAATTGCGGAGGCATTTGCCAAGAAAAACACATTAACCCCGGAACTGCAAAAGCTGCTTAAGAAGCTGATGAAAGAGGTCGGACCCAACCCGCACAACCCGGATTATAAGGGCATTTACGCGCGGGTTCAATCTTTGTTGGGTGGGCCGGAATCCTTGCAGCTGCCGCTGGTGGAGGGCGAAGCCTGGGGTGACCAGGCGATTGCAGATGTTAAGCAGATGGCTGTTGAAGACCAGGCCTTATGGGCCAATCTTTTTAATCTCTGCAGCAAAGCCACAGGATCTTCACCCAGCGATAAATGGATAATGCAGGCCTGGGAGCTGGTGGAAAAAATCGGACCGGAAGCCTTCAAAGCCAGCCTTCTGCGCTGGTTCCCGCTGGTGGACAAACCGCGCACGGCGCATATTGACCGCTGGTCTGAATATGTCCCTGACCCCAATCACCTGATCATCCCCCTCCATGCGGATATTTTGCGCGGTCTGGTGTGGCTGTGCAGCCTGAAAGAAGACGCCGAGATGGCTCGCGCGGTTAAAACACTGGCTTTTTCAGCTTACCGCAAGCTGGCCAAACTGGGACCGCGCTGCACCAAGGTAGGAAATGCGTGCATCTGGACGCTGGGGCATATGCCCGGTTTAGAGGGGGTCAGCCAGCTGGCACTGTTGAAAGTACGTCTGAAGATGGGCTCCCAGCAGAAAATGATTGACCAGGCTTTTGATGAAGCAGCCCGGCGGGCGGGACTTTCAGCAGAGGAAATTGAGGAAATTGCGGTTCCGACCTACGGCATGCAGGAAGTGGGATTGCGGCGGGAACCCCTGGGCGATTTCACCGTTGAGGTGCGGGTGACCGGCACCACTGAGGTGGAGGTGCAATGGTTCCGGCCGGATGGCAAGCCCCAGGCCAGCGTTCCGCAGCAGGTGAAGACGGACTTCGCCGAGGATTACAAAGAGATCACCCAGGCGGCCAAGGATATTCAAAAAATGGTGCCGGCGCAGCGCGACCGCATTGACAACCTCTTTTTAGAGCAGAAGGTGTGGACACTGCCCATCTGGCGGGAACGTTATTGTGACCACCCGCTGGTGGGCACCCTGGCGCGGCGGTTGATCTGGAAATTTACCCGGGGTGACCGGGCAGCCGCAGGCATCTGGCACGAAGGACAGATTGTGGGCCGCGATGGTCAGGCGCTGGACTGGCTGGATGATCAGACCAAGGTGGAATTATGGCATCCGCTGCAGGTGGCCACGGAGGTGGTGCTGGAATGGCGGAAGTGGTTGGCAGAGCATGAGATTCAGCAGCCCTTCAAGCAGGCGCACCGCGAGGTGTACATTCTGACCGATGCAGAAGTGCAAACCGGCGTCTATTCCAACCGCTACGCCGCTCATATCATCAAACAGCACCAGTTCAATGCCCTGTGCGGTGTGCGCGGCTGGAAAAACAAACTGCGCCTGATGGTGGATGATGTGGTTCCGGCACCAGCGCGCGACCTGCCAAAATGGGGGGTGCGGGCTGAATTTTGGGTGGACAGCATTGGAGAAAATTACGGCACAGATACCAATGATTCTGGAGTCTTTTTATACCTGAGCACAGACCAGGTGCGGTTCTATAAAACCAGCGCGCCGCAGCACCTGGCGCACGCCTGCGGCGGCGGCTATCACACTTACGGCCAAAGCACGGAACCGGCCAATCAGCCGCTGCCTTTGGATCAGATTCACCCCCTGGTTTTTTCAGAGATTATGCGCGATGTGGACCTTTTCGTGGGGGTGGCCAGCGTGGCCAATGACCCGGCCTGGTCGGATGGCGGTCCGGATGGGCGGTACCAGAATTACTGGCACAGCTATTCGTTTGGCGAGCTTTCGGCCACGGCGCAAACCCGCCGTCAGGCTCTGGAGGGACTGCTGCCGCGCCTGAAAATTGCCAGCCGCTGTGAACTGAGGGAACGCTTCCTGGTAGTGAAGGGCGACCTGCGGACTTACAAGATCCACCTGGGGAGTGGCAACATTTTGATGGAGCCCAACGACCAGTACCTGTGCATTGTGCCATCGCGCAGTCACGATGTGGTGAAAAAAGTTTACCTGCCGTTTGAGGGTGACGCGATTCTGTCGGTGATCCTCTCCAAGGCCATCATGCTGGCTGATGATAAGAAAATCAGCGATCCAACGATCACCAGCCAGATTAACCGGAAATAGCCGCAATTTTTTGAGATGTCTTGACAGCTTAAAAACCGCGTGATAAACTAGGATTATCATTCTAAGAAAGGAACAGGTGCGTCAAATGAATAACGAAATGATCATCGTCCGAACCCGCATTGATGCCGTTTCAGGTATCGGTTTCGTTTTTCCTTGTCGGATTGCGCCTGTTCATCGCTAGCCACTAGCATCTGAATTCTGAATTCAGCCACAGGCACAATCAAGCCCGTGGCTGAATTTTTTTTCGCCGAAAATTTTTGGGTCACGGGCCAAAAGCCTGTGGCCTTTTTGTTTTTTGAGGAAATCAACCATGACAACAGCTATCATCGTCAACGAAGTCTATAAAAAATTCGGAAAATCTGAATTGCCTTTCTGGCGGCGGATTTTTGGGCACACCAATGGAAACGGCTCAAATGGTAATGGACACAATGGCCATAATGGAAACGGCGCCAAAGCAGCGGAAAAATCCAAAGTGGTGGTGGCCGTGGACAAGGTGTCCTTCACGGTGGGGACCGGTGAAATTTTTGGCGTACTCGGACCGAACGGCGGCGGAAAATCAACCCTGATCCGCCTGATTTCCACCCTGCTGCTTCCCGACCAGGGTTCGATCTCGGTTTTTGGATATGATGTGGTGCGCCAGTCGATGGCCGTGCAGCAGATTATCAACCGGGTTTCTGTGGAAGCCAGCTTTTTCAAGAAACTTTCGCCGATGGAGAATCTGCTCTATGGGGCGCGGCTTTACGGTCAGGATGGCGCTGAAACGCGCAAAAAGGTGGTTGACATTTTGACCCGCCTGGGTTTGGAGAAGCGCGCCATTTACAATCCGATGGAAGAGATGTCGCGCGGCATGCAGCAAAAGGTGGCCATTGCCCGGGCTCTGCTGACCAAACCGCATCTGCTGCTGCTGGACGAGCCCACCACCGGACTTGATCCGCGGTCGAAACGGGAAGTGCAGGCAGTGGTGCGGGAAATGCGTGAAAAGAGCGGCACCACCATCCTTCTGACCACCCACGACATGGTGGAAGCAGACCAGCTCTGCGACCGCATCGCGATTATGAACTCTGGAAAGGTGATTGCTTTGGACACACCTGCTGAATTGAAGAAATTGATCCCGCCTAAGGATGGGCAGGAAACGACTCTCGAAGATGTTTTCATTGAACTGACCGGCAAGAAGCTGGTTAACGAAGAAGAGGAGACCGTATGATCAGTACACCATTGTTTACCGGGCAGAATTTGATTCTGACTCCATTTAATATTGAAAAAGACGCTCAGGCCGTGTCCAACTGGTCGTATGACCTGACGGTGGCCCGGCAGTTTGGCCGCAACCCGGCCCGCCCCATGAATGAAGCCAGCGCAAAAAAGGTGCTGGAAGATCACACCCGCAAACCTGAAAACACCGCTTTCTTCGCCTTTGGCATCCGCATCAAGGATAAGAAGAAACTGGTCGGCATTTTGCGGCTGCGCTACATTGCCTGGAATCACGGCGCTGGCGAGATTGATGTCATATTCGGAAACCCGGAACACCGGCAGCAGTGCGGCTCTGAGGCGCTGGCCATGGGTCTGGTGTATGCCTTCGAAGAACTGAATCTGCACCGTCTCAACACACGGGCGATTGGAGAAAATGAACAGGATGCCATCAGCCTGTTTGAAACGGCGGGTTTCACCCTTGAAATCCGGCAGCGTGAAGCGCTGTTCAACAGCGGGCGGTTCTGGGATGGACTGATTTTCGGTCTGTTTCGCTCGGAATGGCTGGAACGCCAGGAGGCGCATTAAATGGAAGACAAAATTTATAAAGGAAAACTGGTCCGCCTGGCGATCCAGCAAAAGGATAACGTCAAAGCCTACGAACGCTGGAATCTGGATAGCGAATATGCCCGGCTGGCAGACTCGGATCCATCTTACCTATGGTCACGCCAGCAAATGGCAGAATGGATTGACAAGGAAGAGGACTGTCAGGTTTCCTTTAACATCCGCACACTGGCTGATGACAAATTAATCGGCGGGGTGGGTTTATGGATTTCTGACTGGGCATCCAGAAACGCGTGGGTTGGCATTGGCATCGGTGAAAGGGAATATTGGGGTAAAGGTTACGGCACAGAAGCCATGCGCCTGATTGTGCGTTTTGGCTTCCGGGAGTTAAACCTGAACCGCATTTCTCTGGATGTTTTTGGCTACAATGAACGCGCCGTCCGCTCTTATGAAAAAGTTGGCTTCAAGGTTGAAGGCCGGATGCGCGAATGGATAAACCGGGCTGGCGTGCGCTCAGACCTGATCTATATGGGCCTTTTGCGCCGCGAATGGGAAGCCGTAGAGGAGAATTTGGAATGACAACATTGACCTATCAAATCAGGGCATCGTATGCCTTTGTGGAACGCAATATCAACCTGATTAAGCGCTACTGGTCGTGGGAACTGGTGTGGCTGGTCTACTCCATTGCTGACAGCCTGGCGGTGAGCTTCATTGGTTTGGGCGTTGGAAAACTGGGAGGGGGAAACCCCTCCACAGCCGACACCAACTACCTGGTGATTTACCTGCTGATTGGCACGCTGGTCTGGCGGTTCCTTTCAACCATTTTTTACTGGATCACCAACCTGATCGGCATTGAGCGCTGGGAGGGGACGATTGAGTATACCCTGATGGCCCCGGTACGGCGCATCACGCACATGGCCGGGCAGACCTTCTTTGCCATCAGCTACAGCCTGTTTTTCACCGGCATGGTACTACTGGCCACCGCCCTGGTCTTTAAAATTGATCTCTCCAAGGCCAATCTTCTGGGCGGCACCCTCATGCTGCTTGCAGGCAGTTTCTCCTTTGTGGGCATTGGGGTGATGGCTTCCGTGCTGCCGCTGCTGTTCCCTGAACGGGGCGAACAGATGACGCATGTCTTCATCGCTTTGCTGCTGCTGGTTTCGGGCATCTACTATCCGGTGGATGTGCTGCCGCCTGTGCTGCAAAAACTGGCGGTGTTGAGCCCGGCTACCTATGTGTTGGAAGGCACCCGGCGGACCCTGCTGGAAGGGCTGCCGACCTGGGACCTGTGGCAGTATATCTGGCCCGTCTTGCTGATGGGCGCCGTGTTGATTCCCTCCGGTCTGTGGGTTTTCTCGATGGCTGAACGTTATGCCAAAAAGACCGGCAAATTACATCGCAATGGCTGATATGAGAGAGAAAAAATCATGACCACCTTATCTGACACCTACACTTTCCGGCCGATGACCCTTGAAGATGGGCAGGCTGTGGTGGATTTAATCAACGCTGATTCTATGTTTTTTGATCAGCACCCGGAGACCAACCTGGAATCGTGCCTTGCAGATTGGCAGGCCCCGGTTTTTGATATGAAAAACTGCACCCTGCTGGCCGTTGACCGTGACCAAAACATTGTGGGTTATGCCGAATTGTGGGATATCAACCAACCCTATGTTAAAAAATATGGCTGGGGCGTGGTGCATCCAGGCCATGCTGGGCGCGGCATTGGCACGGCTTTCCTTAGTTGGATTGAGACTTCGGCTCGCGCACGGATCCATCTTTGCCCGGATGGCACCCGGGTGGCCCTGCAGGAAGGCATTCATGAAAGCCGCAAACCAGGTTTGAAGCTGCTCGAAGATAATGGGTTCAGCCTGCTGCGGCGCTACTACACGATGATGATTAAAATGAAAGAACCCCCAGCCGCGCCGGTGATTCCGGATGGCATCACCATCCGGCCCATTCGCGAAGACGAGGAGACCGCTTTCTTCCGGGTGATCTATGATTCATTTCATGATCACTGGGGATTCGTGGAACAGCCCTTTGACCAGTATGTCGAGCACCAGAAATACATTGTCTCCCATCTTCAGGGCTATGATTTCAGCCTGTGGTACGGCGCTTTTGAGGGCAATAAGCTGATTGGCGCCTGCCTGGGTTTGAAAAGCGTGGATGAATTCCCCAACACGGCCTGGATTGAAAAACTGGGAACCTTGCGCGAGGCCCGGGGCAAAGGTGTGGGGTTGGCTTTGCTGCTTACCTGTTTTGGCGAGGTCTACCGGAGAGGAATCGGAAATGTGGGTCTGGGCGTGGATGCTTCCAGCCTGACTGGCGCAACCCGATTGTATGAAAAAGCTGGTATGCACGTGCTGCGCAACATTTATCTTTATGATAAGGAACTGCGCCCAGGAAAGGACCTGGCTGTGCAAACTGTGGATTGATATCTGTTTGGGCAGCATGGCAACATGCTGCCCGGCAGTGGACAAGGGAGGGCTGAATGAGTGAGACCGTGGCCGTCTCAAAGCAATCGTTTCTCAACGGCACGATGAAACGGTTTATGTTTGCCATGCTGCTGGCCAACATTGCCGTGAGTATGTATGATACGCTGCTGCCGTTGTATTTGAAACAATTGAACGCCAATGTGGTTCAGGTGGGTTTATTTTTCACCCTGGCGCAGATTATCCCGCTGGCACTGCAGATTCTGGGTGGGTGGATTTCTGACTCGCTGGGCCGGCTGCGCAGCATTGCGTGGGGCAGCGTGGCTGGCGTGTTTTCGTTCATCGGCATCATCCTGGCCCCAACCTGGGAATGGGTGCTGCTGGGCATTGGCCTTTCAGCGGTGACGCGCGCCCTGGTGGGGCCCAGTTTCGGTTCTTTCATTGCTGAACAGTCGTCTGAAGAAAACCGCGGCAGGGTATATGCATTGAGCGAAAGCATTTTTTCCATTGTGACCATTGTAGGACCGCCCCTGGGTGGGTGGCTGGCTGAAACTTACGGATTTAAAATGATGCTGATCGCTGGAGCCATGCTGTATATTGTGGCAACACTGGTGCGGGTTTCGATGGCTCAACTTGCTGCCAAGGGCGAAACCGGTGAAAAACGCAGCCTTTCGCTGGGGGTGTTGAAAAACAGCCTGGGTGAAATGACCGGCCTGATCCTGGCGGGCGGGGTGATCACCTGGCTGTTGATCACCGATGGCGTCAGAGATGTGGCGTTTTCGCTTTCCTTCCAGTTGATGCCGCTCTACCTGGAAGGGATCGGCCGGATGAGCCTGGTGCAGATCGGCTGGCTGAATTCCATCTTTGGGGTTACTTCGCTGGCGGTGACCATGCCAGCAGGCTGGCTTTCGGATAAGAAGGGGGAGCGGGTGGCGATTGCCTGCGGCTTTTTGCTGGAGTTTAGCGCTTTGATGGTGTTTATCTATGCGCCGCCCAGCTTTCTGGGTTATGCAATCAGCTGGGCTTTGTTTGGCCTGGGCGTGGGGCTGATGTCGCCGGCTTATCAATCTTTGATCAGCAAAGCCGTACCTGACCGGCTGCGCGGTACAGCCATGGGGCTGATGAACACCAGCCTGGGGTTGTTCTCGCTGCCAGCGCCAGCCATCGGCGCCCAGCTCTGGTCACGGTTCACGCCGCGCCTGCCGTTTATGATCACCGCGGTTGTGTCCATTGCCTCGGTGGTGCCGGTATGGCTCAAATTCAGGCTGCCAGCCCGGAAAGATGCTGAACCAACGCCGTGAAGGGGGCGGCCAAGAAACAGGACGGATTTCCTTTACCGGGGATCCGTCCTGAACATTAATCCTGATTTTTGTCACAAGCAGAAAATTTTCTATTGTGTTTGATAAGGGGATGGTATAATGATGTCAGTATCCGTGTAGACATACACCTAATTTTGAAAAGGAGAAGATAAGAAGTGAAACGGTTCTCATTTGTCCTCGTATCGTTGTTGGTTCTTTCCAGCATGCTGCTCAGCGCGTGTCAGCCCGCGAAGACCAAAGTGCGCGTGGCCACCAACGCTGAATTTGCGCCTTTCGAGTATGTTGACGAAAAGACCAAAGAAATCACCGGCTTTGATATTGAACTGATCAAGGCTGTGGCCGAAAAAGCCAATCTGGATATCGAAATTGTCAACACGGGTTTTGATGCGATGCTGGCTGGCCTGAGCCAGTGCCAGTACGATGCCGCTATTGCGGCCATCACCGTGACCGAGGAACGCAAGGCTGCCATGCTCTTCAGCGACCCCTATATTAATGCGGGCCAGATTGTGGTGGTGAAGAAAGACTCAGCCATCAAGAGCAAAGATGACCTCGGCGGCAAGGTTGTGGGCGCCCAGATCGGCACCACCGGCGCTGAAGAAGGCAAGAAGATTGCCAACGTGCAGCTTAAGGAATATGATACCTACGAATTCGCCATGCTGGACCTGATCAACGGCCAGATTGACGCCGTGATTGTGGACTACCCCACCGCTCTGGGCTTTGTTGCCAAGAATATGGACAAAATCATGGTGGTTGGCCAGGTGTTCACCGATGAATCTTATGCCATCGCCGTGTGCAATAAGAAATCGGACCTCCAGACCAAGCTCAATGAGGCCATCAAAGCTCTCAAAGCCGACGGCAGCATTGACAAACTCCAGCAGAAATGGCTGGCGGGTAACTAATCATCTGCGTATCCAATCCTGCGAGGTCTGAAAGGGCCTCGCAGGTTTTTCTATATGGAGTTTTAATGGAAGAAATTGAACCTTCTGTTCCCGGAAATCCGATTGATTCACATAATCCCCTGCCCAAAGGCAAGGGGGATTTCGATTTGTGGTGGGGGCTGGTCATCGGCGTCATTGCGCTGATCGCTTTGCTGGTTATTCTTGTGCCGGATCCATTTTCCCGCGCCTTCAACTTCATCAAAGATGGCATTGGCATTTCCCTTTTTGTTACCATCATTTCATTTGTTCTGGTGCTGGTGGTCGGTCTGATTGGCGGCCTGGGACGCATTGCCAAGAATCCAGTTATTGCAGGTATTGCCACAGTTTATGTTGAAGTGATTCGCGGTATTCCTTTGCTGGTGCAACTGATGTTCTGGTATTTCGCTTTTCCCTCGGTGATCCAGGGCATAGGCAAGGCTATCGGTTCATCTGCATTGGAAAACTATATTGCCGACCCGGTGGTCATGGCCACCATTGGTCTGACCTTCTGCTACGGCGCGTATATGAGCGAAGTGTACCGGGCGGGCATTCAGAGCATCCCCAAGGGGCAGATGGAAGCCGCGCGCAGCCTGGGCATGACCTATTTCCAGGCCATGCGCTATGTGATCATTCCGCAGGCAGTGCGGGTGATTCTACCTCCTGTTGGCAATGAGTTCATTTCCCTGCTGAAAGATTCATCCCTGGTGAGCGTGGTGGCCGTGGGCGACATCACCCTGCGCGGGCGGCAATTTATGGCGCTCAGCTTCAAACCAGTGGAGACGTTTATCATGGTGGCCTTACTTTACCTGGTGCTGACCCTGTTCAGCGCCCGCATGGTCACCTGGATTGAACGGATTACCAAACTGGAGAGGTAGCAAAATGTCGGAAGCAATCATTCAAATTAAAGATGTCCATAAATATTTCGGTCATGTTCATGCTTTGAAGGGCGTTTCGCTTGAAATTCAGAAGGGTGAGGTGGTGGTGATTATTGGCCCTTCGGGTTCAGGTAAATCCACCCTGCTGCGCTGCATCAACCGCCTTGAAGAATTTGACAAGGGATCCATTGTTGTGGACAACATCCCCCTGGATTCGGCCAAAAACATCAACGCGGTGCGAACCGAAGTGGGAATGGTGTTCCAGCAGTTTAACCTGTTTTCCCACCTGACGGTGCTGGAAAATATCACCCTGGCTCAAAAGATCATCCGCAAACGTGAAAAGGCTCAGGCGGAAAAGGTGGCCATGGATCTGCTGGATAAAGTTGGCATTCCCGACAAGGCGAAGGCATTTCCAATTCAACTTTCTGGCGGCCAACAGCAGCGCGTTGCCATTGCCCGCGCCCTGGCGATGAACCCCAAAATCATGCTCTTTGACGAACCTACCAGCGCCCTCGACCCCGAAATGATTCAGGAAGTGCTGGACGTGATGATGAACCTGGCCAAAGAAGGCATGACCATGGTGGTGGTATCCCATGAAATGGGCTTCACCCGCGCCGCCGCCAACCGCGCCATTTTGATGGACGGCGGACAGATTATTGAGGAAGCTCCACCGAATATCCTGTTTAACAACCCGACCCACGAACGTACAAAGCTGTTCTTAAGTAAGGTGTTGTAGTAAACTTGAGGGTATGACAAAACGTTTCCCCATCCTCATTGCTGCCTTTCTACTGCTGCTTGGCCTCAGCGCCACTCCCATTGGGGATGTCTACTCTCAAAATAATATGCTCAGTCTGGTCGCGCCTGCTGCCTGCCCTTCCGGAGGGTGTGCGGCAGGTCAGCGTTTAAATTTTCGGGCTGATTATGCGGTCAACCCGGTGTTCAGCGGGGTTAACACCCAGGTGTGTATTTATACCCTGCTGGACGGCGATTCAGGGGCAGCAACAGCACCCTGGGCAGACCATGATCCTCTGAATTTGCAGATTGGCGCCACCGGCGGGCTTTCAGGGGCGGCTTATACTGCCGGGGAAACCTCTTCACTTTGTTCGGGACATTTACCCGATTCCAGCTACGAATTTTTGAGCGGGGCTTATGCCCAGGTCAATTCCGGTGCGGCTGACCGGCTTGATTTTGCTTTTCGCATTCATCGCCAGGCCAATCTCAATGGCCGGGTGGTGGCGCAGGTTTTTCAGACGGATGCCAGCGGCACCTGGATCATTCCCGGTCAGTCCTTCTTTCTTGATTTGAATGTGGCGGCGGCGAGCGGCACTGCTTACACAGCCAATGCCCCCGCCGTTTGCGGCAGCAACAGCCCCTGCTATGTGTCGAGCCTGGATGACCTGGCTCAGGGCTACGGTACGGGCCTGAAGGATGCGGTTGATGCCTCACCAGGCAATGCCACCATCCTGCTTTTGGGTCAGGTGATGGTAAAGGGGCAGACGGTTGTCCTGCAGAAACCGCAAACCTTGCTGGGTGTTTCAGATGCCATTTTGACCTATTTGGGCAGCACCTGCACCAACCCGATGCTGTCCATTCAGGCGGGGGTGACTTTACGGGATTTGAATATTTCAGACGGCGCCTGCACGGTGCTGTCACGTGATTTACTGGAAATCAACTCTTCCAACACGGTGACTCTTCAATCACTGGATTTGATTTCGGGTAAAAATGCCGTCCATGTTCTGGATAACAATGGCGATGTGTGGTTGCAGTTCAGCCGGGTGCACGGTAACAGCGGTTATGCGCTGCGGCGAGATGCCTCCATGGGCGGCAGCGGCCGACTGCATCTGGATGCCAACAATTTGTTCAGCAACCAGAGCGGCGTGCAGGTGGATTGCGCCAGCCTGGGAAGCGCCGATCATAATTTTTGGGGCGGTGCGCTGGCTTCGGCCGCTTCCACAGGCTGTTCTGTTCAGGATGGTCGCCGCCTGGGCGCAGCGATTTTACCACGCAGCGGCGCTCCAGGTGTGGAAGCGCAGCTGATCAACATCACCCAGACCAAACAGAGCTTTTTCTCAAATATGATTGCCTTTCAGAGGCCTGCGGCACAGCCAGTGGATTTTCCCCTGTTTGTGGTGAATCACGGCTCGGGCAGCACAGATAATATCCCCTTTTATGCCAGCGGAGCGGGAGATATCACACCCTGCGGCAGTTTTTGGGATATTTTCCTGCCGGAAAACAGCGCCGTGCCCGCCGGGGTGGATGTCTATATTAAATACAATCACAATTCCGGCTGCGCAGAGGCTGTTGAAACAGCCAGCTTCTGGTGCGACAGCGGCATTGCCTCGCGCTATCCATTGTGGTGGTTTGATCCGCTGGACCGGGTGACGGCTGGCTGGGACCGCACCGGGCAGAACCCGGATGGTTTAGGCGCGGGCGGGGCCACCGGACAGACCACCTTATGCCTGATGGACAGCGACGAGATTATGGTGTCCATCGACACCACGGGCAGACCGGGGGTTGTGCCCGATTTGCAGCATCTGCCGCTGGTGGTTGGGCTGCCAGGGTATATTGAACTGGATAGTTTCACCGCATATCCGGCAGGCTCGGAAGTCCGTTTGCAATGGATGACGAGCAGCGAGCATAAGGTCAGGGGATTTTACCTGCTGCGTTCAACCAACCCGACGGGCGCTTTCAGCCGCGCAAGCGGCCTGATTGAGGCGCGGGGGAACGAAACCATCGGCGGTATTTACACTTACACGGATACCAACCTGCCGATGGGAACGCACTATTACTACCGCATTGAGGTCATCAGCAGCGACTACCAAACCTGCGGGTACTATGGGGCGGTGGATGCGGAAATTTTTACGGCAACGCCAACCCCCACCCGGACCGCCACCAACCCCTTGCCAATGCACACGGTCACACCGTCTTTAACCCTGACGCAAACGCAAACTCTGACCCTGACAATGACGCCCACCATGACGGTCACGCAATCCCTGACCCCTACCATCAGCCCAACCGTGACCCTGACGCACACCCGGACCCTGACCGGAGCGGTCACCCGGACGGCCACCCGGACCAGAACGCGCACAGCTGCGCCGCCGCTGGCTGCAACGCCCACGCGCACCCGCACACCCACGCAATCATTGACGCCCACGCGCACACCGCCGCCCACACGGACAAATTTCCCCACCCGCACGTTTACGGCCGGGCCAACGGAACCCAACAGCGCTGGAACGCCTCCGGTTCCGACTGGTACAGACACCATCACGGTGACGGCTGAAGCCAACCTGACGCCGGGCTATCCTGCGCCGTTAACGCCGGAATCGGGCACACCTGCAGCAACCAGCACGGTCGTGAAGGTGACGGGTACGCCGCAAATGGAAAACGCCACCCTGACGCCGCAGGCCAGCGTAACCGCCGGGGTCATAGAAGAAACACCAACCATTACGGCAACTGCCACGCTGACAGCTGCGCCTCAAAAAAGCGGGCCTTCGGTGCCGTGGGCGGTTATTTTGCTGGGAGCAGGGGCAGTCTCAGGTTTACTTTCTCTGGGCGGGTTGGCTTTGCTGAGCCGGAGCCTGCCAGGGCTGCAGGCAACTTCTGAAACCCAGGAGGCAGCTGAAACAACCGAGGAAACGGCTGCCAGTGAAGCTGAAGAAAATGATGATCCAACAGAAGAGCCGCAGTAAGCGGCTCTTTTTTCGCAGAAAGGAGAAGGGGGAAAAGGTTATTTTCCGGCGCGCGCCTGCAGGGCCAGGTAAATGGCGATGGACCCAGCCACCGCGGCATTCAGGGATTCGATTGTTCCGACCATGGGAAGGCGCATCAGAATATCGCAATTTTTGCGGACAAGGGGGCGCATGCCTTCGCCCTCGTTACCCACCACGAGAGCCAGTGGCCCATCCAGGCGCACCTGTTCAGGCAAGCGGGCTTCGGGAGAACCTTCCAGGCCGATCACCCAGGCGCCTGCATCCTTGAGGCGTCCGATGATTTGCTGGAGATTGCCCTGCGCCACCAGGCAGTGTTCCGTGGCGCCAGAGGAAGCATTGACCACAGCGGGGGTGATGGTGGCTGCCCGCGCAAGGGGATGAATAATGCCGTGAACGCCGGCCGCCTCGGCGGTGCGCAGCAGGGTGCCGAGGTTTTGGGGATTCTGGATCAAGTCGAGTATTAAAATGAAAAGAGGTTCATGGCGGTCATGCGCATGAATAAGAATATCTTCGAGGTTGACATAGGGATATTCACTGGTTTCGAGCGCCACGCCCTGATGGGTGGCATCGAGCGAATCAAGCTGCTGCCGGGGAACCCGGCTGACCTGAATTTTTTGAGCCTGAGCCAGGCGGATGATTTCGGCCAGACGGCCCTTTTCCTCGGATCCCGAGGAGACCCACAGCCTGAAACTCTGCCGCCGGCGAGCCTGCAGCACTTCATAAACCGGGTTGCGGCCGACGATCCATTCTTTCATATTGTTTTACCCATTGTGAGATTATTCGCAGCGTGCAAAGATCATGCGGCCAGCAGCTGTTTGCAGCACCTTGGTCACCACCACAGTCACCTGCCTGTTCATGAATTCGCGGCCATTTTCAACCACCACCATGGTGCCGTCATCCATATAACCGACACCCTGACCAATTTCCTTGCCTTCCTGGATCACGCGCATGGTGATAGTTTCGCCAGGCAGCAGGGCTGACTTGACTGCATTGGCCAGTTCGTTGACGTTAAGAACGGTAACGCCTTGGAGTTCGGCGATGCGGTTGAGATTGTAGTCATTGGTCAGAACGGGGCAGTGCATTTGCCGGGCCAGGATGATCAGTTTGTCATCCACTTCCCGCACACCTTCCACATCCACATCGGTGATGCGCACGGGGATGGTGGGTTCCTTTTGCAAGGTTGAGAGCACCTCCATGCCGCGTCTTCCACGCTGGCGTTTTAAGCCGTCGGGAGAGTCTGCAATATATTGCAATTCATTCAGAACGAAGCGTGGGATTAAGAGCGCACCGGGAATAAAGCCGGTGCGGGCAATGTCGGCGATCCGGCCGTCAATAATGACACTGGTATCCAGCAGGATGGACCGGCCTTCATTGAGGGTATGCAGGCTGCTGACGGGTGGATTGGTGGCTGGATTGCCGCGATTAAACAGGGTGCTGATGAGTGCAAACAGATCGTCCTGGCGCATCACAAAGAAGGCCACGCCGAAATAGCAGAACAGCAAAACCCCCAGAAAAGGCAGGGTCTGGCCAAATGGCTGGGGGAGCAGAGACAGGGGGAAGGATAAAAGGGCAGCAAAAAGCAGGCCCGTGACCAGGCCCAGCGTGGACGCCAGTAGGGTTTCAGCAGAAATGCGCGAAACCATATTTTTTAGCGCCCGCATGGGGCGCACAGTGATGAGGGGGGTAAGTATCAGGCCGGTCAGGGCGCCCACTAACCCGGTGGCAAAAGCATATTGTTCGACGGAAAAAGTGGTAGGTCCCGGATTAATATTGGCCAGAGTTCCCAAAGAAACCCCCCAATACACACCAACGATGCATAAGACCACCATGCCGACAAGACGTGCAATAAAATCGATGCTCATAATAACTCCTCAACCTGTTAAGGTTCAATAAAAAGAACAATAATGAAAGATAACCATCAATTAAATTAATCATATCATGGAGAGGAAAACAAGTCAAATCAGAATGAACCGGTTTTGTCTGACAACTACAACAAAAAGGTAAAAAAAATACCCCCGTTTGAAAAACAGAGGCATTTTGAAATTCAGGTGTTTTTTTGTTTTCTGACATCTTTGCGGCGGGGATGTTTGCGCCCACGGCCGGGTGAGCGAATGGGCCTGCCAGCCTCTGGGCTGAGGAGCAGGTTAAGCTGCATCACCGCACGGGGGTCGTAATCGCGCTTACCGCACACATCACATACCCAGGCCGGGAAATTTGGAACAGTGATCAGTTCTTCGCCGATCCAGGTGAAATAGGTGATCAGGCGAAGGTGCATTTGCCCGCCCTGACATTTGGTGCAGGGCTGCGAAGGAGATAAGGGATCAGCCCGATTCAATCAGGCCTCCGGCCCGGCTGCAGCCTGCTGCATGATTTTGACCCCGGCGCTGGAGCCCAGGCGGTTTGCGCCGGCAGAAATCATGGCGCGAGCATCATCAAGTGTGCGCACGCCGCCAGCCGCCTTGACGCCCATTTTCTCGCCAACAACGGCGCGCATCAGCGCCACATCATCAACAGTGGCGCCGCTAGAGGCAAATCCGGTGGAGGTCTTAACAAAGTCAGCGCCGGCGCGCTGGCACATCAGACAGGCCATGATTTTTTCAGTACGGTTGAGGTAAGCCATTTCAAGAATGACCTTGACCCCGGCTTTCAGGGCATGGGCGGCTTCGACCACAGCCTGAACATCTTCGAAAACAGGCTCAAAATCGCCGCCTTTCAAAACACCGATGGGGATGACCATATCCACTTCGGCAGCGCCTTCCTCGATGCACCAGCGGGTTTCAGCCACTTTGACTGCGGTGGATGTGGCTCCAAGAGGAAAACCAATGACGGTGCAGACGCCCACCTGGCTGCCGGCAAGTTTTTTAGCAGCGCGGGGGATGAAGACGGGATTGATGCAGACGGTGGCGAAATTCCAGGTCAGGGCTTCTTCACACAGTTGATCTATCTGAGCGGGGGTGGCTTCCGGCTTCAGAATGGTGTGGTCAATCCAGCGGGCCAGTTCCTTCCCTTGCGGTTGGGCAAGAGGGGGGACAGATGGGAGTTTCAGATCCATGGCCTGAGTCAGGGTGAGGAGTTCGTGAATATTGGGTTTCATATTATCCTTTGGGCGCCAGTGGAACCAACTGCGCCATCCTCCTTGTGATTGGTTTATTGGGATGAGCCTTTAGCCTGGTCAACCAGGTCAGGAATCATCAGAGAGGCGAAGCGGTCGAGCGGCCAGTAAGCAAAGATGGCCTGACCGACCACATGATTAAAACTGACCATGCCCCACTGGTGCGAGTCGGAAGAAGAGTTGCGGTTATCGCCCAACACGAAGAATGATTCAGGGGGAACCGTCCATGTGCCGTTATAGGCTGGCGCCGCGGCAATGTAATCTTCTTTAACAATCACGCCATTGATTTGCACCGTACCATTCTGGACCGTCACAACATCGCCGGGCAGGCCAATGACTCGTTTGATGTAATCTTCCTTATCTGGATTGGCTGGATTGTGAAAAATGATAATATCACCGCGATGGGCCTGACCGAATTTGTAAGCCAGGCGGTTAACCAGGACAAATTGACCTGGCTCAAGGGTGGGTTTCATGGATATATTTTCCACCCGCACGCGAGCAGTCAGGGCATTGATGCCCAAGAAGAGCACCAGGGCCAGCATAAGGGTTTCGACAATGTCTATCAGAATCCCCAAAATGGCTTTGCGGTTGGTGGCTGGCGGAGCCGGTTCGGGTAATACTTCAGTTTGATAGGTTTCCAAGATGCGTATTCCTTCCGAATATGATTATAAAGCGGCTTCAGAGGGGCGTAAAGGGCAAAGGCTTTTTGACTTTCGCAATCTGAAGAATGTGTGTAGAATTTAATTATTCCGGTCAACACAAGGAGATCATCATATGGATATTTCGGCTGGTGTGGAAGTGTTACTGGCCATTTCTGCTCAGGAAGCGGTCAACCTGGCTGCTGAAGAACTGGATGTGGAACATATTTTCATCGGGTTGTTGAAACTTGAGGATTTGAAGGATGTGCCTCCAGAACAGATGGAGGCGGCGTTGCGTTCAAAATGGGAAGAGGCCATGGCGGAGGCGCAGGAGGTAACCGGCTTCTTTGAGAAACAGCATGTGGACATGGTCAAATCGCGGCGGCGGTTGAGGGGCATTTTAAGTAAGCGGCGCCAGGGGCGTTTCAGCGGGCACCGCACCGAACGCTGCAGGCAGTTGTTTCAGGGGGCGCAATCGTGGGCGCTGCAGCACGGCACCATGGAAATTGGGTTGATGGACCTTCTGTATGCCTGTTTGTCATCGCCCAGCGAAGAGATGGACCTGTTGTTCAAGGAATTGGGTCTGGCCCGGGATAAACTGCTGCCCGATCCGGCTTCTGTGAGCGTGGCGCCCCGGCCGGAAAAATCGGGTCTGGACGAGATGGCAGGAAAGGACGAAGCGGCCCCGCCTGTGCGCAACAAGCGCCCGGAAAAAGCCAGCCAGCTTTCTCGCTATGGGCGCGACCTGACTGAACTGGCCAAAGCCGGTAAATTGAACCCGACCATTGGCCGCAAGGAGGAGATCAGAGAATTGGCGCGGATTCTGAGCCAGAAAATGCGCCATAATCCCATTCTTTTGGGCGATCCGGGGGTAGGAAAGACGGCGATTGTGGAGGGACTGGCCCAGCGTGCCGTCGAGGCGGATGCGCCGGCAGCCATCCGCGACCTGCATTTCATCGAGATCACCATGGCGGCCCTGGTGGCCGGGGCGGCGTATCGCGGACAATTTGAAGAACGCTTGATGGATGTGCTGCGGAAAGCCAAGGAAGATCCGAATGTGGTCATTTTCATTGATGAACTTCACACCATGATGGGCGCGGGGGCCGGAGAAGGCTCGCTGGATGCCGCCAATATCTTAAAACCGGCGTTGGCTGCAGGTGAGATTCGATGCATCGGCGCCACGACCATTGATGAATATCGCAAGCACATCGAAAAAGATGGCGCTATGGCGCGGCGCTTCCAGCCGATCTGGGTTGAGCCCAGTTCCAGAGAAGATACGATAGAAATCCTGAGGGGGTTGCGCCCGCGGCTTGAGATTCACCACGGCATCAATATCCCTGAAGAGGTGATTGACCAGCTCGTTGATTGGGTGGGACGGTATATCTTTGAGGGAGCATTTCCGGATAAGGCCATCATGACCCTGGATGAAGCCTGCGCCCGCCGGCAGCTTGTGACCATGACCACGCAAAAGGCTGGAACAGGCGCGGTGGAAGAGGTCAAACGCCTGGAACTGGAGGATGTGGCGGGGGTGGTTGCGCGGCGTACCCAGATACCGCTGGAGGTGATTCTGCAAAGCGACGATCAACGGCTGCTGCAGATTGAGGGGCAGCTTAAGGAACGGGTGATGGGGCAGGATGCCGCGGTGGCCACCTTATCCCGGCTGGTGCGTTCGGTACGGGCAGGATTGATGCCGGTAGAACGGCCAACAGTGATTTTGTTTGCCGGCCCGACCGGCACAGGCAAAACCGAACTGGCCAAAGCCCTGGCCGAATTCTTGTATCACAGTGAAAAACGCCTGATCCGCCTGGATATGAGTGAATTTCAGGAAGAACACCAGGTGGCCAAGATCATCGGTTCACCGCCCGGATATGTTGGATATGGAGAAGAGCCGTACCTTATTCGCGAGATCCGTTTGCACCCCAATTCGGTGGTGCTGCTGGATGAAATTGAAAAGGCCCATCCCAAGATCTTATCCATTTTCCTGCAAGTGTTTGATGAAGGCCGCATGACGGATGCTCACGGCCGGCGTATTGTGTTTTCAGATGCCTTTTTTATCCTTACCTCCAACCTGGGAGCAGGTCCGGTTCAGAAAGCGCCTGCCCGGGTGGGCATTGGCCTGGGGAATGAGGACGAAGCCGCTGCTGATGATGGCGAGGCCTTAGAGAAACAGGTGCGTGGGGCAGTGACAGCTTATTTGCGCCCGGAACTGTTGAACCGGATTCAGGAAGTGGTGGTGTTCAGGGCGCTGAGCAAGCAGGCTGTTGAACAAATTCTGGAAAAACTGTTGAAAGGTCTGAATCAGAGGCTGGCGCTTAAACACATTGTGGTCAAACTGGATGAGAAAGCGCGCAATGCCATTATCGAGCGCGGGTACAGTCCGGATTATGGGGCGCGTAACCTGGCGAGAATTTTTGAACGCATGGTTTTTGATCCCCTTTCACAGGCCATTCTCCAGGGAGAAATAAAACCCGGGCAGACGGTGTGCATTGGCTGGCAGAATGAAAAAATTGCTCTTTCAGAGGTCTTTGACCCGGACCAAATAAAGCCAGGAATGGAATCGCTGTAAGGAAGGAAAAAAATGGAAAAGAACATACTGCATGTGCCGTATATTATGGAACAAACGCCATTGGGAGCACGCCAGGTGGATATTTTCTCCCGCCTGCTCTCAGAGCGGATTATCATTCTGACCGGTGAGATTCATGATGACCTGGCGGATATTCTGGTGGCGCAGATGTTTCTGCTGGAAGCGCTGGATCCGAAAAAAGATATTTTTATGTACATTAACAGCCCGGGCGGTTCGGTGACATCCGGGCTGGCAATTTATGATGTGATGCATTTCATCACCTGTGATGTTTCCACCGTCTGCATTGGCCAGGCAGCTTCGATGGCGGCGGTTTTGCTGGCGGCAGGTGCGCAGGGAAAACGCCAGGCGCTGCCGCACTCTCGGGTGATGATTCACCAGCCGTTGGGCGGCGCCCAGGGGCAGGCCTCGGATATGGAGATTCAGGTCAAGGAAATGATGCGCATTAAAGGCCTGTTAAATGACATCCTTTGCAAGCATACGGGCCAGTCATTGCCGACCATTCAACGGGACACAGACCGGGATTTCTTTATGACAGCTGAAGAAGCCAAGCAATACGGGTTAATTGACCGGGTGGTGCAGCGCCGTTAATAAATGGAATCTGCGTGACCGGCTTCCAGGTGATGCAGGGGTTTTTCTGCAACCACGGCATGATCGGCGCTGCGAAGAAGATCGGAGAGATTATCATTGTAACTGACCTGGGCAAGGCCGATGGACATGCGCACACACAGAGGGTCGCTACTTGCCTGAGTAGACAGAGTTGCGCGCAGCGCAGTGATGCACGCCATCGCTTTTTCCTGGCTGGTCTGCCACATCAATATCACAAATTCATCGCCCCCAAAACGGGCGATGATGCATTCATGGGGAAAGTTTTTATTGAGAAAGTGGGCGGCTTTTTTTTAGCAATTCATTGCCAGCAGCATGGCCCATATTATGATACATCGTGGGTTAATTCTCCAATAAGTTCTGCAGGGCACTGATTTGACGGATGGAGATGCTTTTGCGGTCATAATCAATCAATCCATCGGCTTTCATGGCTGCCAGTTCGCGGGAAAGAGAGGGACGAGGCATTCCCAACAGCAGGGCGAGCTCATTGCGGGAGGGGGTGATGGATAAATGCAATTTTTTTTGTTTGCCAAATTCCTCCAAAATATAGAAGGTGATTTTTTGGCGCAGCGATTGGAATGACAGGCTTTTGATCTTTTTATTGAGCATCAGGATTTTGTTGGAAAGCAGGCGCATCAGGTTGGTCATAAAGATCGGCGAGGAGACACCCAGGCGGATGGCAGCTTCCTTGTTGAGGTAAATGATCCGCGCAGGTTCATTGGCCAGAATGGTGGCTGGATAGGTGTTCTGGTCGGAGAATACGATTACTTCTCCGAAGCTGCTGCCTGGCAAAAGGGTGTCTATGATTAAACAGCGCCCGTCGCCAAAGGTTTTTTGAGCGTGAACGCTGCCCGCAACGATCAGGCCGATAGACTCGCATGGATCGCCTTCAAGAGCCACAATCTCGTCTTTTTCATAACATTTCATGGCGAGGGGGACTTGCGTATGAAATGCCTGCAATTCAACCAGGCTCATGTTTCTGAATAGAGGGTTTGCCAGAAGGGATTGAAGGGGAATTTTCATCTTTCGTAACCTGCGTTACATAAATATGACTAATTTTATCCTATAATCAAAAACATAACAAGATGGAGATGACCATGAAACGAAAAATTATCCAAATTAATGAAGAGAAATGCAACGGCTGCGGGCTGTGCGCCCAGGCCTGCCATGAAGGCGCGATCGCCATGATGGACGGCAAAGCGCGGCTGATCAGCGATACCTATTGCGACGGTTTGGGAGCCTGCCTGCCGGAATGTCCGACAGGCGCCATCAGCATGGTGGAAAAGGAGGCCAATGCATATGACGAAGAAGCAGTGAAACAACATCTGGCGGAACGGCAGCCAGCAGCTGATCTGCAGCAGACCCATCAGCACCACCACGGCGGAGGCTGCCCGGGAAGCCTGGTGCGATCGATGGGCCGGCACGAGGCTGCGGTGGCATCAGCGCCTGAAACGGATGTGCCGGGTTCCGAGTTGAGTCAGTGGCCCGTGCAGATAAAACTGGTCAATCCGCGCGCTCCATTTTTGCAAGGCGCCAACCTGTTGATCGCCGCTGACTGCACTGCTTATGCTTACGCTCATTTTCACCGAGATTTTATCCGCGGCCGGGTGACACTGATCGGCTGTCCAAAGTTGGATGATAATGCCCTGTATGCGGAAAAGTTTGCGGAGATGCTTGCTGAAAATGAAATCAAGAGCATCACGGTAGTGCGGATGGAAGTACCTTGCTGCGGCGGGATCGTCCAGGCTGTGAAAAATGCCATGTTATCCAGCGGCACGATTGTGCCGTATAATGAAGTTGTCATCAATATCGATGGCAGCGTGAAATAAGCCCCCGAATTATCTTTTGAAAGGAATACAATCAATGGATACCCCGATGTTTTGCTATCAATGTGAACAGACGGCTCAAGGAAAAGGCTGCACGCAGGTTGGCGTTTGTGGAAAAAGCAGCGAAGTGGCAATGATGCAAGATTTGCTCATCTATCAACTGGAAGGAATTTCATATTATGCCAATTCCTTGCTGAAAGCAGGCGAGAAAATTAGCCAGGATATTCACTGGTTTGTGATTGACGCCTGTTTTGCCACCTTGACCAATGTTAATTTCGACCCTACCCGTTTCTATGCCTTCCTTAAGGATGCACAGAAAATCAAGAGCGAATTGAAAGCCCGCGCCGGCAAGGTGCCCGGACCGGCTCCGCTGGCGGCCGTATATACTCTGCCTGAAAACGAAGCCCAGATCATGGCTGATTCCAAGACGATCAATATCCGCCCCTATGCTCAGGAAAAAATTGACATTCAATCGCTGAAAGACACCTTGCTCTTTGGTTTGAAGGGCATGGCAGCCTATGCTCATCACGCCTGGGTGCTGGGATATCACGATGATGCGGTCAGCCATCACTTTTATAAGGTTCTGGGCGCCATGGTGGATGACAGCCTGGGCGCGGAAGAACTGGTGGGCATGGTGATGGAATTTGGACAGGTGAACCTGGCCTGCATGGCGCTGCTGGACAAAGCCAACACTGAAACCTACGGCAACCCGCAGCCCACCCCGGCGCTGATCACCCGCAAAAAGGGTCCCTTCATTATTGTTTCAGGTCACGATCTGCACGATCTGGCCCAGCTTTTGGAACAGACCGAAGGCAAGGGAATCCATATTTACACACACGGCGAAATGCTGCCTGCGCACGGTTATCCGGGCCTTAAGAAGTATACTCACCTGGTTGGCAATTTTGGCGGCGCCTGGCAGAATCAGCAGAAGGAATTTGACAAACTCCCTGGCGCGGTGCTGATGACCACCAACTGCCTGATGGAACCCAAGGCTTCGTACCGCGACCGCATTTTCACCAGCGGCGTGGTAGGCTGGGCAGATATTGGCCATATCGAAGCGGACCGCAGCGGAAAGAAAGACTTTACGCCATTGATTAACAAGGCCCTGGAATTGGGCGGCTGGACAGAAGACGAACCCGAAAAGAGTATTCTGGTCGGCTTTGGCCATGAGGCAACCCTGAGCCATGCGGGCGAAATCATTGAAGCCGTGAAAACCGGGCAGATTCGCCACTTCTTCCTGGTGGGCGGCTGCGACGGCGCCAAGATGGGCCGCAATTATTATACTGAATTTGCCGAGAAGACGCCAAAGGATACGGTTATACTGACCCTGGCCTGCGGCAAATACCGGTTCAACAAGAGGGAATTTGGCACAGTGGCGGGCCTGCCGCGGCTGCTGGACATTGGACAGTGCAACGATGCCTACTCAGCCATTCAGATTGCGGTAGCGCTTTCAAAAGCCTTCAACTGTACCGTGAACGACCTGCCGCTGACCCTGGTGCTGTCATGGTACGAGCAGAAAGCGGTCTGCATTCTTCTCACCCTGCTTTCGTTGGGCATCAAGAATATCTACATTGGACCGAGCCTGCCGGCATTCCTCTCGCCGAATATTCTGCAATTTCTGGTAGAAAAATTCAACCTGACCCCCATTTCGACGGCTGAGAAAGATCTGGCGACGATCCTCAAGTAAGAAGAGCAAGCACCAAAATAAAATGGGCAGGAAGAGACTCCTGCCCATTTTATTTTGGTGTAGAATGGTTTTAATACACATTGAAATGACGCGAGGTTGATATGACCACAGTATTATTGATTGAAGATGAATTGGAATTATCGCGGGTGTTGAAATCCTATCTGGAAAAAGCGGGCTACACGGTGTTGGCTGCGGCCAGAGGAGATACTGGCCTGGCCCTATTTAACCAGCAAAAGCCAGATCTGGTCGTGTTGGATTTAAACCTGCCGGGAATGGATGGGCTGGATGTGGCCCGGGAAATCAGGCGTAAGGGTAACTGCCCGCTTATGATGGTGACGGCCAGGGTGGAAGAAACTGACCGGCTGATTGGCCTGGAATTGGGCGCGGATGATTATGTGATCAAGCCCTATTCGCCGCGAGAAGTGGTCGCCAGGGTTAGGGCTGTACTGCGGCGGTCTGCCTGCAGTTCAGGGCCAGCCGTGCAATCGCTGAAAGCGGATGGACTGGAGATCAACCTGGAGTCGCATGAGGTGCGCAGAAATGGGGAAAGGGTTGATTTGACACCAACGGAGTTCAACCTGCTGACCACCATGGCGGCAGAGCCAGGGCGGGTTTTTTCAAGGCTGCAGCTTCTGGAAGCCGGGCAGGGGGTCGCCTATGAAGGTTATGAACGCAGCATTGATGCGCATATCAAGAATCTGCGCGCAAAGATTGAGACCGACCCAAAGAAACCGCATTATATTCAGACGGTTTTTGGGGTTGGGTACAGGTTTCTTTCAAGGCAGGCTTAACCACGGCTGATTTCGGCTTGCAGGCGGGTATATTCGGGAGTGGCGGCGTACTTTTTAAGCTCATTGATGCGCTTGATGATCAGTGGGTGAGTGGCGAGCATTTCTCCCAGCACGTTGGTGATGTCATCATCTTCTTTATCCACTGCGGCCATGGCGCGATCCATTTCGGCCTGGGTGGAAAGCCGCTTCCCGGTGCCCAGTTTCACCAGGGCGGAGGTGGCTTTGACAAGGCTGCCGCAGGCCAGCAGGCCGGCCCGGTCAGCTGAATATTCGCAGGCGCGGTTCCACCACATGAAAGCGGCTGACAGAATGACCGCAGCGCCCATTGGGGCCGGGATGCCAGCCATGCCGCCAATGAGGGTGTTCAGCCAGGTGTGACCCAGGCTGACATGTCCCAATTCATGGCCAATGATAAAGCGGATTTCATCGGCATCCATAATTTTAAAGAGAGATGAATAGAGAACGACGATTTTCGGATCTGACATGCCAAAAGTGTATGCGTTGAGCTGGCTGCTGCCGGCCACAAAAGATTCGATCGGGCCAGGTTGGAGGCGTTCAGCGCATTCCTTGACCATTTGGTATAGTTCAGGCATGGTTTCACTGCGGATGGGTTGTGCCTGGCGGATCAGGTTTTCGTGATGCGATTTATTCATAAAATAGACCACCACCAGCATCAGAAGAATAAAAATGCCGGCGGTGCAAAAGGTGGCAGTGGCAGTGAAAATGATCACCCCCACCACCAGCAGCAGGGTTAAAGCCAGGATGCCCTCTTCACTTGGGTAGCGGTAACTGGTAATACGGTAACGCGCCATAGGGTTCAGTTCAATCCAATCTGGGTTAAGAATTCACCGACTTTTTGATCATATTCTACCGGGTTTTTCCAGAAAGCCTCTGCATGTTTTGCATTGGGGGCCAAGTAAAGCTGGCGCAAGCCGTTAGTTTTGGCGTCATAGAGCGCCTGACTCATGGCTGGAGGAATGTAATCATCGTCTTTGCCGTGGGCCAGCAGCAGAGGAGTTGAAAACTGGCGCACGGCAGAAATGGGAGAGACTTCCTTGATTTTCATACCGGTCTGGAGCCAGCAGAAAAAGTCGGCCAGGTTGAGCATGGGAAAAGGTGGAAGGTGGTATTCCACGCCCAGGCGATAGGTGAGCTGGCCTTCCAGGGTGGAAAAAGGGCAGTCGGCCACCACAAAGGATAAGCGGGGGTCAATCGCGGCATGCTGCAAAACGATGGCCGCGCCCATAGATTCGCCGTGTGTGCCAACTTTGCCGCCAGGGCCAAGTCTGTTCAGAGCCCAATCGACCACAGATTTTAGGTCCTCTTTTTCGTAATAGCCAAAAGTGGTGTTTTTGCCGCCGCTGCGGCCGTGATTGCGGTGATCGTAGAGAAGGACATTGAAACCGCGGTTGCGGAAAAGTTTCATATATTTGACAGAACCATAGATGGTATAGGTAATGCCGTGGGCGATGATGGCGGTTTTTTTGCTGCCTGGAAGGGGAAAATACTGTCCATAGAGGTTATAGCCGTAAGGAGATGGAATGAGGATCTCTTCACGGGACCAGGAATCGAATTCCTTTTCGTTAATCTTGCCAGCTTCCACATCCCATTGACGGGTTTGTTCGTAACTGAAGGTGTGCGGATAGATGATTTTACTGGCGAAAAATAAACCAAGCCCGCAGGCAAGGGCCAGCACCACCAGTAGTAATATGATCAATACCAGATCCATAGAAAACACCTCCCCAGGAGAAATCTGAATGCTTAACCATCTTATCATATCTTGCCGAAAAAAACATGATGATCGGCAGAGCGCAAATGAAGGTATAATCGATTTTATGCAGTACACAGAAGAACAGCTTCAGCAGGTGATGGACGCCGTTCAGGCCGGCGCCGGTTACAGAGCCATCAGCCGGGATCTTGTGGAAAAGTTGGCGCGGGTTGAATTGGTCAAGCGTGCTAATCTGAAAGAGGCCGTCAAGGCCACCCGCAGTGCCTTGCATCAGGCTGTAGGGGCCTACAGGGAACGCTTTGATGTCAGGAAAATTCAAAGGGAGCTGGATGAGCTGGGTGAAGGCGCAGATGAAGACAGCATGAAAAATTTTTGCCTGCGGGCCATGCGTTTCCATGCTTCAACACAGGAAAGACTGGCTGTGCTGGAGATTTTTTTTCATCAAACCCTGCAGGGTATTGCACCAGTGCGCTCGGTTTTGGACCTGGCTTGCGGCCTGAATCCGCTGGCACTCCCCTGGATGCCGCTGGCAGAAAATGCGCCGTACCACTGTTATGATGTTGATGAGGATCTGATCCGGCTGGACCGGAGTTTTCTGATGCTCCAGGCGAGATCAGGGCAAGCAGGGTTGTGTGATCTAACCACCGGCATTCCCCGGCAGAAGGTTCATCTGGCCATGCTGCTTAAAACGATCCCTGTTTTGGATCAACAGGATAAAGAGGCCAGCCAGCGGCTGTTAGACTCCCTTCAAGCAGAACATATATTGATCACTTTTCCAGCGCGAAGCCTTGGGGGCCATGCGAAAGGCATGCCGGCCACTTATGAGGCCCGTATGTTGCAGCTTGTGGAGGGACGCGCATGGCGGTTGCAAAAGTTCATTTTCCCTTTGGAACTGGTATTCTTACTAACAAAATGAGAAAAGGGCCGCATGCGCGGCCCTTTTCTGTAAAGTTAGGATGAAAAGCAAATTTTAGCGGAAGCGCTTTGATCCGGATTCATCACCATCGCGATAACTGATGATGGCGCCGATCAGATCCAAGTTCAATTCATCGCATTTCTCAGCCAGTTTCTTCACTTTGGGCTGGATTTGCGAGAGGAAATGTTCCACCGCAAAACCGCCCACCAGGCCGACAAATGCAGTGACTTTCAGGATCATGATGGCCGCTTCAAGAGCGGTGCTGACCCCGTTCAGCACTTCACCGGCACTGCGAAAGCCGTCAGCCATGTTTTGCACGGCCGGGACATCCATATAGATACCATCTTGAGCCATAGATTACCTCGCTTTCTAGAAGATGCTCGAGAACACATCCACCACACCGTTGACAATGCCGTTGACGGCATCATCCGCAGCGTCGAGGATGTCCATGGCCGAGCCAAGGTTGAAGTTTAATGAAGTCAGAGATTCAGCCAGGTCCACGCAGGCCGGGATGAAGACGCTATTCATTTCTTCAACAAATTTATCAGCGCCTTGTCCTTGCCAGGCCCCGCCAACCACCTGCTGGACGAAACCGCGAACGGGGGCGGTGACCATATTTTCGACGATGTCAGCCTGACCGGTGATCTGGCGAATGACATCTTCCACCACCTCACGTGCAAAATCGAGAAGATCATCAATTCCAAACATCGTTAGCCTCCTTCTTTAAAATCGGGTGCCCGATTCGATGTCTTCATCGCGATGATCGGTCATGGCGCCCAGGACATCATATTCGAGTTCCTGGAATTTGGCGATCATCTTTTCGACGGATGCGCACATGGGGCCGCGGATGACTTCAGAGAAAGATTGGCCGCCACGACCTAAAAGGGCTCCGTTTTCGAAAGTGTTGGCGATGTTCTGCAACTCACGCAGCGTATCCTCCAGTTGTTGAGCACCGGAGCGGAAAGTACGCGCCATTTCTTCCAGCATTTGATAATCAGCTTTAATAATGTCTGCCATTGTGTCCTCCTGTGTTACTTGAACAGACCGCTGGCCTGCTGCTCGGCTTGCTTGAGTGTGTTGGCGATTTGCTGGGTGATCTGCCCGGCCACATCAAGGGCATTGCGCAGCCTGTCCACCGCGGGCAAAACATCGCCATTCATTTCAGTGTAGAAAGAGCTTGCCGCTTCACCAATCCAACCGCCGCCTTCCAGGGGAGCCATGCTGTTCTTCACCTGATTGAGTGTTGCCCCAATGGCTTCAGCTTGGGCAGCAAAGCGCCTGGAGGCGTCATTTAATTCATTATAGCTTGCTCGAATGCGCGCCATAATTACCTTTCCTTTCCTTGAATAGAAATTCGACTCCAATGCAAATATGACCGAGATTGTGGTCGTGAATCACCAATGGGAAAAGGATGTAAAAAATCACCTCCTTTTTGGGGAAAATTCTATATCGGATGATAGGTAAGGGGCGTGAGCAAAAATTTTCTTAAATAAATGTTATTTCATTGTGGAATTAAAGTCAATAGGTTATTGGCCTTTATCGGGTAGAAAAGACAGGGCGTGTCGATGGCCCTGTCTTTTCATCCTTTTGGTGGAGGTTATTTGCGGAAATTGAGGCCGATTTCACGCAGCAAAGCCAATTCAGATGGGGGCAGGGGAATAGGGTTGCCCAGCGATCGCGCGATCGCGTAAGTGCGGGCTGCATGTTCCAGCCGTTCCAGGGCAATCAGGGTTTCGACAGGGCTTTTTCCGACACACAGGCTGCCGTGGTGGCTGAGCAGGAGAGAATCGTGGGTCAGGATCAGGTCTTGAATGCTGTCCGCCAGACTCTGGGTTCCGGGTGTGCCGTAATCGGCTGTAGGCACATCTCCCAGGGCGACGAGCACTTCAGGAATGAGATCAATAGGAAAGGGAATCCCGGCAAGGGTCAGCGCGGTCGCATAAGGCGGGTGAGCATGCAAAACGCAGGAAATATCCGGGCGCTGCTGAAAAGCTTTCAGGTGCATGCACCATTCGGATGTGGGTCGCAAACCAGGCAGGCCTTCAATCACCGTGCCTGAGGCATCTATTAAAATCATATCCTCTGGTTTCATCCAGAGTTTGTAGACGCCGCTTGGCGTCATCAGAAAGCGATCCTCACCGATGCGGCAGGACATATTGCCATCGCTGGAGCGGATCAATCCCTGTTCAGCGACGCTGTGCATAATGGAAGCCATTTCCTTGCGGATCTGTTCGATATCTTTGTTCATCTGGGGGCGCCTCCCGGAAGATAATTGGGGAATAGATATTGCTCGTTCATTGTACTGATATCTTCATCCCCGGTCAAGGCTGGATCATCCAGGCCAGGAAGGTCCTCGTTTGTAAAACTTATTTCCATATCTATAGCGGATGAATCGGCATAACGGTTAACAAGATTGGTTTTCATATCCAGATAGAGCTTTCTGACAGACCGCGCATTGCCAAAATGACGGCCTTCGACTGCTTTCCGGTGTACCATTTTCTGCTGGATGAACGGCCTGAGGTCATTGGGGACAAGTATTTGATCCTTCTCAGCCATTTTGAGAAAAATCTGGAGCAATTGGCTGATAGAAAAATCTGGAAAGCGTAATTCCTTTAGGAAACGGGAAAGCAGCCCTGGGTTGGCATTCAGAAAATGATGCATTTCCAGCGGATAACCTGCCACAATGACCATGAATTTTTGGCGGTGGTCCTCCATTGCTTTCACAAGCGTGTCCAGCGCTTCCTGGCCAAAGGCATCCTGAGGAGAATGGATCAGGGCGTAGGCTTCATCGATGAACAGGATGCCGCCGAAGGCCTCTCTGACTTTCTGCATGGTTTTCTGTGCTGTTTGGCCGGCATAACCTGCCACAAGATCTGCTCTGCTGACCTCGACCACCTGACCGGTTCTGAGGAGGCCGAGGTGGCGATACATTTTGCCAAGCAAACGGGCCACGGTGGTCTTGCCGGTGCCTGGATTTCCAGAAAAGATAAGGTGACGGCCCTCACTGATTTGGGAATTGAACAAGCCTTTTCGTCGAATTTCAAAATTTACCAGGTTCATTTCACTGATCATCCAAGCGCGAATGGAATCAAGCCCAATCAGGTCATCAAATTCAGAAAATATGATGTCTTCTTTACCGCGATCAGTGGAAGTGCTTTTTACCAGGGATTCTGGGAAATCATTTAAGGTGATGGGGGCGTGGATGGACAAATTTTCTCTGATGATGCGGGCAGACCAACGCCGTTCAATGGCATCAGCCAAATTTCGCACCCCTCCACCATTTCCTTCGATGGCTGAAAGAATAGGCAGGAGTGTTTCAGTATTAATTTCATTGCTCAACACAAGCTCCCTATCAGCCAGAATTCTTGTCAGGATCTCGGCCAGTTCCTGAGATGAATAATCAGGAAAGTGGAATCGATTTTCTAACGGAAAACGGCGGGATAATCCAGGGTTGGAATCCAAAAATGCGGTCATTTTATCCGGATAGCCGGCTGCAATGACCAGCAGGTTCTCCCTCTGATCTTCCAAACGGGGAAGCAGGGTGTCAATGGCCTCCTGGCCGAATCCTCCGCGGGAAGCATCGGCCAGAGTATAGGCTTCATCGATGAAGAGAATACCATCAAGCGCCTGATCAATGACCTGCCCTGTTTTGATTGCGGTTCCGCCGACATGCTCGGCAACCAGGTCAGAAGCCTTCACTTCCACACAATGACCGCGCTTCAACACACCCATCTCCTGTAAAATTTCTCCCAGCAGGCGAGCCACGGTGGTTTTACCCGTTCCAGGGTTTCCCACAAAAACCATATGCAGCAGAGGAGGATTTTTATGAAAAGTTTTCTTTTGCCTGGTCACTTCCAGCCAGGCAGCCCATTCTTCTAGGCGTGAGCGAATTTCGTTCAGGCCGACCAACTCCTGGAGGCGTTCTCCTGCCGGCCGTGATGGATCGAGACTGGAAGATAACCAGCGATATTCCCGAATCAAGGGTAGCGTTATCTGATCCACTCCATTAAACCTTGAAATCCACTGGCGCAGGGAGAGACCTTCAGCGGCGAGAATAGGGATTATGCGCTTTGATTCCTCCGGTAAAATAGAATGTTGCGGGTGGTTCCTTCTGAATAAAGTTAAAAGGCGTTCCAATTCATCTTCTGCCGGACTGGCAATTTTAAAAAGGTTGGTGTGCGAAAAGATAAGGGCTCTGAGCTCTGGAATTGGCAAACGGCCAGCCAGATCTTCCAGAGCCTGAGAGGTGTTGGCTGAAAAGGCCAGAAAGCAAGCATTCAAATTCTGGGTTGGCAGGTCTTTCCATGCCCCGAATAAAGCCGCCAAAGTGCGCTGATCTTCGTGGTAGCGCAGGGTGGTCTCCGCCTGTAAGACAATGATTGCCGTCTTCTGGTGTTCATCTTTCATCAGGGTGTCCAGTAAGCGGACAGCATGCGAATCACCCATGCCTGATGAGGATTGGCGAGCTTGAGACGGCAATTTTTTTTGCGGAAGAATGAAACGGGATTGCAGCGGTCCATCTGCCAGCCAGCGCATTGAGGTACCTTCGACCGGATAATCCTCATCCAACGAGATTCTGGAAGAAACTGGATCGGAAATTCGCTCTGTTTTTTGGATCAGAGGAGCAACCTGCTGATGAGCGGAATAAAGGTAAATATTCTCAAAACCCGACTCGATCAGGAACTGGCAGAATGCAGTCGTAAAATCCAGCTCTTGCAGCGAAGAATCCAGATAAGCATCGTCTAATCCCTGGCCAAACAGAATGTGAAAACGGCGTCCAGTTAAAAAGTATGGATTCAGAGCGATACGGTTGATGGACATGGCAGGAACACCGGCAGTTGGAGGGAGGGGGCTTCCTCCTGGAAGGAGGTGGTATTGACTTCTGCATTGTTTTGCACAGAGATGCCGAATTGGTGCAGAGATGAGAGAATTTCTTGAGTTCGCCGCCGAAGCTCGTATTCGGATTGAACCGAATCATTCCTCGCATCCAGAATAAGCTCATGACGCGGGCTTTTGCTGGATTGAGGGATGACATGAACCTGAACAACGCCTCCATCAGGGTTTTCAAGGGTCAGATCATACTGGCAGCGCATATCGGCCTGAGAGAATCCTGCCGAGCGGATGCCGTAGCCCTGGCGAGTGAGGGATGTGACAATCAGGTCTGCGATGTTGACTCGCATTTGCGCGGCGATAACTGCCTGGCGGGCTTCTTCCAGCAGCCGCCGCAGGCGCAGGTTCATTTCAGGTATATATTTTTCCAAAAGGTGCCTGATTTCAGGAAGGCTAACTGAACAAGAAGTTGATTGCAGGCGCGAACGCAACGCGCTGACCGCACGTTCCAGCTGCGACAGACGGCCGTTGACCCAGGGATCCACATCAATCCAGGTATCCAGTTCCCTGCCTTCCGCATCGATGGCATAAACCTGCTGATTAGAGATAAGGGTAGAATGCAGCAAATCAAGTTGATACAGCGCCACGCCCAGCCATTGCGCATATTCAATGGCGTTGATTTCAAGTTGGGTGCGCAGAGCGAGAGCCTGAGAAAGTGCCTGTTGAGCCCAAACCAGGGCAGCCTGACCGGCCCCCCTGGTTAATCCTTCTTCGGCCATATCCATCAGCGAGAAAATCTCATTCAGAGAGGTATTGGGATATGTTTCAGAAATGAAGACAGCGATGGTGCGGGCAGATTGAATGATTTCTCCAACCTGAGCTTCTATCTGGCTGGTTTCCTGCCGCCAATTTGACTGCAGTTCGCTTAACCTGGCCGATTGCTGTTCAACCACGGCACGCAATTGAGCGTTTTGTGCGTGTAATATGGAAAGACTGCTGTTTTCCTGCTCCGATAAACTGGATAAAGAATTCGACTGGATCTCGATCAATTCCCGGCCAATTTCCTGTTCAAGGCTGGCCAGAGCTGGATTATGATTTTGGATGGCCGAATCAAAGAGCCATTGTCTTTGTTGAGACGCATCCAGGTTTCCCAGCAGGTAGGCCTGATGATCCAGTTCAAGCCCATCTGTTAAGGATGGATGAATGGTGGGTTGACGGTTGGGATGCGCTGTTCTTCTTAACAGCAAGAATGCTCTTTTCAGGCCGCTCATGGTATACCTCGAACAATTGTTCTTGTGCTTTATAATAGCACAATCGTTCTAAAATTGCAATAAGATCGGAGGTTTTTTTGAACAGGTTCCTGGGCCGGTTGTTATTTTGCGGGTTTAGGGTAAAATATTCATATACTTCAGACATCAGAAAGGATGATCAACATGAGCATGATGTGGCCAGAACCACCGGCAATGGGAATCGATCCCAAGAAATCCTATAAAGCCACCCTTCACACAGACAGGGGTGATGTTGTGATATCGTTATTCGCTGAGAAAACCCCCAGAACAGTGAACAATTTCGTGTTCCTGGCCCGCCAGGGCTTCTACAATGGCACCATTTTTCACCGCGTGATCAAAGACTTCATGGTTCAGGGCGGCGACCCCACTGGAACCGGCATGGGCGATCCGGGATACAAATTCAAGGATGAATTCCATCCTTCACTGAAGCATGATAAACCGGGTATTCTTTCCATGGCGAATGCTGGTCCCAATACTAACGGCTCACAATTCTTTATCACCCATGTGCCCACGCCCTGGCTGGATAACAAACACAGCGTTTTTGGGCAGGTGATTTCGGGCATGGATGTGGTCAATGCCATTCCGGAACGCGACCCGCGCATCCGCAATGCCCCAGCGGTCAAGATCGTTTCGATCGATATTGAAGAAGCCTGACCCGGACAAAAAGAAAAGCACAACAGGCCCTGATCCTTTCGGGGCCTGTTATACTTTTGGAGGGATCCCCCTGTGCCTGTTGAAATTTTAAAATGCCCCAACTGCAATGCGCCTCTGAATTCGGCTGAACCGGTCAGCAAATGCCCTTACTGCAATTCATTGATCCGGGTCACTCAAGAAGAAGGTTTTGGAATGGGCAATGGGAATTCTGCAATTCTGGAAGAAGTGAAAAGACTGGCGCAGGCAGGAAAAAAGATCGAGGCGATCAAGTTGTTCAGGGAAAAGACTGGAGTGGGACTGGCAGAAGCAAAACTGGCGGTTGAGGCCATCGAAAAGTGGTCCGGTGTTCCCGGGGTTCCAATCCAGATCAGCCAGACGGTGACAGCCATCAGGGGAGAGTCATCCGAATGGATGAGAGAGATTGTCGAACTGCTGCGGCAAGGCCGCAAGCTGGAGGCAATTGAACTTTTCCGTGAGAAGACCCATACCGGATTGAGGGAAGCTACGATGGTGGTTGAAACCATCGAAGGGCGCATTCTTTCCGGATCCGAACCTTTGATCATCCAAACCGATGGCGCAGAAACGGGGGGCAGCAGCGGTTGGATGGCGCAAATTCAGGAATTAATGCGGCAGGGAAAGAAGATTGAGGCGATAAAAATTTACAGGCAGCACACCTATGTCGGCTTGAAGGAAGCCAAGGATGCTGTGGAAAGAATGGAGGGAGACGCCGGGTTTGACCACACCTTCCCACAAAGCCCGCCGATTCCCCAGTCTTCAGCCATCGAGGATCTGGATGCATCATACCAGAAGTCAGCACGCTGGATGATGATTGGTTTTATCCTGGTGCTTTTATTGATGCTGCTGGGCGCAGGGGTTGCTTTCATTTTGTGGACGATATAATTTCTGTATTTATCCAGAGATTTGGACACACCCCTTCTGAAAGCACGAAGAAGGGGTGTGTTTTTTCGTCCATTCGCTGGTATTCAGTGGGGTGGGTTATCGGGTAGAGGTGATATTGAACCCTGAAAATTCGCCCGTGGCCGGAAGCCAATATTTTTCTACATGAGAAACAAAAGCATTTTCAGGCCCTTCTTCGAGATAGCTGGCAAAGCGATCCAAAACAGACCGCGGACCTTCGGCTACGGCTTCGACCTGTCCGGTGGAAGTGTTGCGCACCCAGCCCGACAGGTGCATGGCAGAGGCGGCGCCTAAAACATAATAGCGAAAGCCAACTCCTTGAACGATGCCGTGCACCAGAATGTGAAGACGTTCTGACTGAGGATTGTCCATGGATTAACCTTTTTTACTGGAAAACAGCCGGCCTATGCCAATGATCAACACGGGCAGCAGCAGCACAGCAAACAGCAGCAAATAGGGCGCAATTCGCCGCAAAGCATCGAGGCTGGAGGAAATGCCCAGGGTTTCTTCTTTCCAATCAGATTCGAGGGAAGCAAGCGGTTTGCCGAAGGCGGCAAATGAGGCTTCGGAGCAGCCCAATCCGTCAGAATATTTTAAGAGGAGGTTTTGGATGCCAGACACGCCGTATTTTTGCTGCAGAAAGCGGGTGAAAGAGGCCGACTGTGCGTAAGAGAGAAAGGCCCGGCTGGCGTCCATCGGGAAGGGAGAACACAAGCTGCTCATGGGAAGCAGGGTGTTATTTTTCCCAGCAGTGACAAGAACATTGGCATAATCAGCGTTGGGATAAAGCTCAGCAAGCGTGGCTAAACCTTCATTCAGCCAGGGGGGAATACGGTCATAATCTTTGCCAACCGATTGGTAGAGCATAACATGAACCAGTTCGTGGGGAATTTGCTGTTCCATGCGCAGCCGCTGATCGGCATTGGGAGCAATGGAGACAAGAACGATGCCCAGCTGAGGACTGGCATGGCCCGCCAGCCAGGGCTGGCCGCTGATTTCGAGGGCGGATTGCAGTTCCTGAGTGCTGGGATAGATATAAATTCTGATCTGTTGGGACGGCGCAGCTGTTCCCAGCAGCCCAGAAGCAGTTTCCAGGCCATTGATCCCGGTGTTCAAGGCTGATTGCCCAAAGGCCAGATCGCCATCGTGCCAGAACACAGCCAGCTGTTCATTTTCAAGGGTCTGCCATTCAAAGCGGTTGTCATCGTAATTGAATGCGTATGATGCACTGGTGATCAGATCGGCGCCCTGGGGTTTTAACTGGAACCAGTAAGCCACCCGGCTGAAAGGGGGAATGCGAGTCTGATTCAGGTCCAAATCCACAGCAAGGCGGTTCTGATCAATTTGCATGGGGATGACCCGTGATTCGCTCCCTTCGGGTTGATAGACCAGATAAGCCTCATCAATCTGGGCCTCAGATTTCACCTCCACATCAAAAGACACCTGCTCTCCAAAAATATAACTTACTTGAGGAAACACTTCAATGGACAGGCCTGAAGATGCGGCAGCAGCAATGACATCTGCAGGGAATGCAACCTTGCCCAGCAGCAGGCCGATGAACAGGAGCAGAGAAGTGAAAAGGCGCTGGTTCACAGATCAGTTCAGTTTATGCCGAAGATCTTCGTCATCGTCGGCATCATCCGCAAAGTTACTCAGATCCAGATCATCCAATTCGATCATGCCGGGCATGACCACCTGTTCGGTGAAATCGAGGTTTTCGAGGGCGTTTTCCAGGAATTCAACATCCTCGTCTTCTTCGCTATCCTCCAGAAGTGCAGTGATCTTTTCGCGGACATCCTGGCCGCCAATTTGCGATAAGGACCAGATGGCAGCCGCCTGAAGATCTTCATCAGTTGTTTCATCCACCAGGCGCAGCAGGGGCAGGCGGGCCTCAGGGATGGTTAATTCACCTGCTGCACGAACAGCTTCGAACTGGATGGCATCATTTTCGTCATCCAACGCGCGCATAATCAGGGGATTCCATTTTTCATCCGCGGTGCGGCTCATGGCAAACAGGGCGGAGACGCGCCAATCCTGGTCTTTGTCTGTGTAGGCTTTGTTAATCAATGCCTCCAGCTCTGGCCGGCTGGAAAAGCCCAGTGATTCAAGGGCGCGCCGGCGGATAAGGGTGGGTTCGCTTCCATGAAGGACGTCCAGCAGGGTATCTTCCACTTTGATAGCCACTGGCCGGGCGATTTCTTCCATTTCGCCCAGATAAACGAATTTGCCCAATGCGGTTGCGGCTGTGGCACGAACATGCTCTTCAGGGTCAGACGACAAAATGTTGATCAGCACGGGAACCAGCTGCACATCTTCCACTTCCCAGAGCAGGCGGATGCCTGTGGCGCGAACCTGGCCATCGGGGTCAGTCATCGCTAATTTTCCGATTTCTTCAAATGAGAGCAAAGGATCATCTTCCCCAAGCGTTTCGAGGTCCTCAAGCATGGTGCGGCGGCGTTCAAGGGGGATATCCGGCCAGATGCGCCGGATATCTTTCAGCTTTTTGCCATCCAATCCCGAAAGTTCATAGAGAAAGCGTGGGGGAAAAGTTTTCCCCTTGCTGACCAGGGCATCGAGCACATCTTTGAAGGCGATGGGGGCCTGTTTTTTAGGCATAAGTAAATCCTCCGTATCAGGGCAAGACAATGGGATTAGCAATATCGTTGATGGTAATCAGCACCATCAAGATGAGCAGACCGATGAAGCTGACCGAGTTGGCCAGGTTTTCAAACCGGGCAGGAATCCGCTTGCGGAAAAGAACTTCAGGCAGCACAAACAGGATGCGGCCGCCGTCGAGGGCAGGGATGGGGAAAAGATTGGTGAGGCCCAGGGCAATGGAGATGGCTGCAATGAAAGACAGGCGAAAAACCTGCGGGCGGGGCGCTGGCGCAGCCGCAGCTTCGGCATCCATCTTATTGACCTGCGAGTAAATATCAAAAATGCCCACCACGCCCACCATTCTGGCTTCTTCGGGGTTGATGGTTCCAGCGATCAGGCGGCCGGGCACCATAAAAAGTTCCCGGCATTGGTCATAAGCGGTTTGAAAGGCCAGAGGAACGGCCTCAAGAAAACCAACCGGCCGCAGGCCGGTTCCCAAATAGACCCCAGCCTGACCGGTGCCCTCAGAAGAGAGGGCGGGGGTGAGCGTGATGGTGGCAGAGGCTGCATTACCGCGCTGGTAGGTGATGGTCACAGGAATGTTGGCATTTGAGCGGATAATGGTTCTGAAACCCTCAATGCTGGTAATAGGTTGATCATTAATTTTCAAAATGATATCACCGGCTTTTAGATTGGCTGCGGCGGCCGGTGAATCGGGGGCAATGTCCTGAAGCATGACGATGGATGGATCTGAACGGCCGGCGGACAGGAACATTACCGTAAAGAGAATGACGCCCATCAGCAAATTGGATACAGGACCGCCCAGAAGCACGCCCAGACGCACCCAGGGACTGGCTGAAGCCAGCCCGCCGCTGATTTCCGGGTTGTTTTCGCCTTTGGGTCTGACAAAAGCGCCAAAGGGAAGCCAGTTAAGGGTGAATTCGGTGCCTTGCCAGGTGAACAGGCGGATGGCGCGTGGGGGCAGCCCGAAGCCAAATTCCTCCACTTCCACATGAAACAGCCGGCACATCAGGAAATGTCCTAATTCATGCACAAAAAGCATCAAGCCAAATACGATGATGAACTCAATCAGTATCAACGTAGAATCTAACATGGTTATCTATCCTTTTCCTAACCCCAATTATAACCCGGATTAGGCGGTTTTTTGAGAAATTTCGACCCACCCTTCGCCGGCATTGAGGGTGAGCTGGTCACCGGTGTGGATCTGGCTCAGGTCAACCTGGTCAAGACAGGGAATTTCAGCAATGATGCAGCCCACCGCGGTGATGGTTTCGCACTCGGCGTTAATCACTGCCAGGGGAGCCAGGCTGCTGCGTTTGAGACGATAGAGGGTGTAGGAGCCCACCGTGGAGCCTTTGCCGGTGGGGAAGACCAGAATGCGCCCGGCAATGGACTGCCCTTCGAGAGGATGGCCAGGCTCGACGATGACGCCAGTGGCCGGATCCACACCACCGTAGAAAGAGATATTGGCCGGGCTAACCAGAGCCAATCCAGAAACCTGGCCTGAAAAAATGCTGCGTCCTTGCAGTTTCATAGGCTTAACGGGTTGCCTCCAGAACGACTTCATCAAAGGGGAGAATGCGGGTGGCAAATTTGTTCTTTGCTCCAGCGTAATAACAGGCCTTGGCGCTGTCGGTGGCCATCACTTTGAAGCGGCGTTGGATGGGGGCCACCACGCAGCAGGTATCGGTGGCAAATTTGGCGCCGCTGGCTTCGATGATGGCGGAATACCCCATGCGGTCAGCCATCTGGCGCACCGGGCGTGAGGTGGTGATCCAGAATTCGCGAGTCACTTTTTTGCCTTTAAGTAATTCGGCGATGCGGGCAATTTCGCGCAGAGAAAGGTGGGGGCAGCCCAGGCTGACAAAATCAGCTGGCGCATCGGCCGGCGCGCTGGAAAGGCTGGCCAGGGTTTCGTCAATTTCAGTCTGAGTGATGGTAAAGGATTCGGCTGGCGGGGGATATTGGGCGGCTTCAGGGGTGAGGCCCTGGATGTGAAAATGCGCCAGGCCGGCATAGGTAGCCACGCTGGCGCAGAAGGATTTCAGGTTTTCCAGGCTGGCAGATGAGACCCCAGTGAGGTAGGGGATGGGCTTGCGTTTGAGGGTTTCAAATCGCCGGCCAATGGCCTGGCCCAGGGCGCCCCAATGGTGGCTTTCGGAGAGGCGCGCCTCCACATGGATGTGAACACTGGGTTGGCGGTTTTTATCCAGGTGCAGGCCGTATTCCGGGGTGAATCCGGTGAGGGCGGCGGCCAGGGCGCTGGGGCCGCCTTCTCGGTTGGTGCGGGCGCCCAACACGGCATTGGCAAAAGCCACGGCTGAGCTTTCAGACCAGGCAATATGTTCGCCAAAAAGAGGGGTGTTTCCAAAGAGGTAAGGCGTGCAGGAACAGGTGGTGATGACGCCCATATCGGCAAAGGCCTGGATGACGCGCTGCTGGTTGAGGGCAAAATCTTCAGAAATACCCAGAGTCTGCCAGTTTTCAATATCCATGCCGGCGGGGTTGAGGGTGGTGAGGACGCGCGCTTTGCCGCCGCCGCGAGCCATTTCATCCAGAAATTCCAGCCCGGCCTCGCCCAGGTTATCGTAGGAAACACCGGATATTTGCACGGAAACCACGGGGATCATGCGTTCAGCGCCGTAGATGACGCCAAGCGCATTGAGAATTTGCATGGCTTTTTGAACGGCGCGGCCGTTCTGCCCCTGTAACATGGCCAATTCTTCAGAAGAAAGCTGCATGAGGTTACCTGCTAGATAAATTGGGAGACATCCACCTGTGGAAAGGGGATTCGGCCAAAAGCTTTGGCGTGAGATGACAGGGGCTGGGTGAGATCAAAGCCCATTTTCATGGTCTGGTGGGTTTCCGGGTCAGACGATGGATCCAGTGAAGACCCCTGTTCGCGGCCAAGCATCACCAGGTCGCGGTCACCCTGAAAACGCGTGGCCATGGCCCATTCGACTTCGAGGGGGTTGTAGATATCAATATCCGCATCCACCACAAAGACATGCTTGCAGGAGCGGTGACCGGAAAAAGCGGCCATGATGGCCTTTTTTCCATCGTCTTCATGCTGCTTGTCGATCTGGACAATGGCATGCAGCCAGGAGCAGCCGCCGGGATTGATGTTGACATCCAGACAGCGGACCACCTGGTTGACGGCCTTAAAAATGGTGGGTTCGCGCGGCATACCCATTAACAATTTGTGTTCCAGAGCGCCGGGCAGCAGAGCGTGCCAGATGGGATTTTTGCGGTGGGTGATGGCTTTCACCTCAAAGACGGGTTCCTGGCGAACGACATCCTGGGTTTCGGTGAGATCCACGAAAGGGCCTTCGGCATGCAGGCGGTCCAGATAGACGGTGCCCTCGAGAACAAATTCACTTTCGGCTGGAACCAGCACGTCCACCGTGCGGGCGCGGACCACCTCCACCGGCTGCATGGCATTGGCGATATCCAATTCATTAATGCCAATTTGCACCGAGGTGGCCGCGGCAGCCAGGATATTGGGAGCATTGCCGATGCAGACCGCCACATCCACAGCGCGCCGGTCGCGCAGGAAGGTGTCGAAATGGCGCGAGCGGACCACGCGCACCGCCAGCTCGGTGGGTGAAAACTGCATCAGGCGGTGAAAATCCACATTCTGACCATGGAGCGGATGCCTGGCGATCATGATGCCTGAACTGATATAAGGGCCGCCATCGCCTTGACAGTGTATCAAGATGGGCAGTTCATCCAGGTTGGGGCTGAGGATGACCTCTTCCTGGCAGGGGGCATCGGCGACCACTTTGCAGGGAGATCGGCTGTCGATGGCGCGGGTGAGAAAGGGGATGATTTCGCGGGGTGAAAGACCAAAATAGCTGGCAAAGGCTTCTTTTGAGGCGAAGAGGTTGCCGGCAACGCGAAAAGGGCTTTCCTTGATATTTGAGAAAAGCACCGGCCGGGGTTCAAGGGCCTTCAAAACACCGGCGATTTCATAAGCTTTGGAGATGGGTTTTTCAGCCCGGGTCATTTGACCGGCATCGAGGAGGATTTGGATGTAATCACGCAAAGACATTTCAGACTACCTTTCCAAGGCCAAGGTGGACATTGATGCCACCGTTGCTAAAGCGGGTTGCTGTATCCAGTTTGAGGTGGGTGTGGCCAAGAAGCAGCGGGTCGCTGCAGAGGATGGCAACCTGCCACTGGGGGCAGGCGAGCCGCAGCACCTTGCCAAACTGGGCATAGAGATCGCGCAAGTCGCTATTGGATGAAACGCGCACACCGTAAGGCGGGTTGGTGACCACCCAGCCGGGACCAGCCGGCGGATGAATGGCTGAAACAGCCTGCTGGTCAAATTGGATCCAGGGCAGCACGCCAGCCCGTTCGGCATTTACTTTGGCCATTTGAATGGCGCCGGCATCCCGGTCAGAGGCAAGGATGGGGGCGGCTGGAGGCGTGATTTTGGCCTGCGCCTCCTCCAGCAGGCGGTTCCAGGTTTTACCGATGAAACCTGGCCACTTCATAAAACTGAAGCTGCGGTGCAGTCCGGGGGCCAGGCCGGCCGCCAGCATGGCGGCTTCAATGGGGATGGTGCCTGAACCGCAGAATGGGTCGATGAGAGGAGATTGGGTATTCCAACCTGAGGCCATCAGCATGGCAGCCGCCAGGTTTTCGCGCAGAGGGGCTTTGGCCACCGCCTGTTTATAACCTCGGCGGTGCAGTTGATCGCCGGAAGAGTCGATGCTGATGGTGACGTGGTTGTTATCCAAACGGACGATGATGAGCTGGGGCTGCTGTGTCTCAGCTGTTTCATCATGCTCCGCCAGCGGGGAGACTTTGCCAAGCCGGTCGCCGATGGCTTTTACAATTCTTTCGGCAACGCCGTCAGAATGGTACAGGCGGGAGTGGTGACAGGTCACCCGCAGTGCCACCGGCTGGCCAGGAGGAATAAATTTTTCCCAGGGCAATTGGGCCGCTTTTTTGTGCAGTTCCCAGAAGGCGGTGGCCATAAAGTCGCCAAAACGCACCAGGATGCGGCTGGGGGTGCGCAGATGCAGGTTCGCCCGGTAGAGATCTTCCATGGATCCAGAAAAGGTGATGCCTCCGGTTTCCAGACTACCGTCTGGAAAGAGGCGGGGGGGCAGGTTGAGGCTTTGAATTTCCTGCAAAGTGACCCGTTCCAGTCCTGGAACACAGACCGCAAAAAGCGTGAAGGGGGGTGGGGGCATCAAGGTTTTTCCTCGGTAATCCATCTTTTCTGGCGTTCCTTACGGGCGGTATCTTTTTCAACGAAGAGTTTTTCACCCGTAAAGGGATTGGTTTCGGTGTAATACATCAACCCGGCATATGTGGACGGCAACGGGGTGAAGATTTGCACCTGTTCGGGGTGGATATGCAGTTCCTGGGCGGCAAAATGGCGCAGGTTGCGCATGTCCATGTCTGTGCAGCCTGGATAAGCTGCGATCAAATAATAGGTGAGGAATTGTTTTTGGGGTGATTTTTCGACGGCGGCATCGAAGCGTTTCTTAAAGGCCAGCAAATCAGCCCGTCCTGTTTTACCCATCAGGGCAAGAATATGATCCTGGGTGTGTTCAGGGGCAATTTTCATCTGGCCGGAAGTGTGGTGGGCGACCACTTCTTCAAGATATGCCTGACCGTTTCTGGGGTCATTCAAAATCAAATCATAGCGGATGCCGGAGGCCAGGAAGATCTTGCGGATACCCTTGATTTGGCGCAGGCGGCGCAGCAGGCGGAGTTGAGGCTGGTGGTTGATATGAAGGGAAGGACAGGCTTTGGGGTAGAGGCAGCGGCGGTGAGGACAGGCGCCATCCTTGAGTTTCTTTTCGCACTCGAAGCCATACATATTGGCGGTTGGCCCGCCCACATCCTGAATGATGCCTTTGAAAGCGGGCAGATGGGTCAGGGCTTCCACTTCGGCCGCGATGGAGTCTTCACTGCGCCAGCGAACCGTGCGGCCTTCGTGCACGGCAATGGCGCAGAAATTGCATTCGCCATAACAGCCTCGGTGGCTGGATACAGAAAAGCGAATGGTTTCAAGTGCTTTGACCGTTCCCTGGGCAGCATAAAAGGGGTGAAGGTCGCGTTCAAACGAGAGGCCGTAGACGGCATCCATTTCAGCCTGGGTGAGGTAAGGCGGCGGGGGATTCTGCACCAGGAAGCGGTCACCGTGCTGCTGTACCAATCCCCTGGCGGTGATGGGGTCGCTGTTGTGGTAAAAAGTGTGAAACATTTCGGTGAAAAGCGCCTTATCCTGTTTGACGTTTTCATAAGAGGGGAGAATCAGCGCGTTGGCCGGGGGGGTGCGGGTGATGTAACACAGCCCGCGAATATTCTGAACCGGATTTCCTGCATCCAGGGCGCAGGCCAGGGCCACCACGGAAGATTCAGCCATGCCGTAGAGAAGATAATCAGCCTTGGCGTCAAAGAGGATGGAGCGGCGAACCGCGTCGTCCCAAAAATCATAATGAGCCACCCTGCGCAAGGAGGCTTCCAGCCCGCCCAGGACAATGGGCCGGGTATTTTTGAATGCCCGGCGGATCAGGTTGGTGTAAACCATGGAGGCGCGGTCAGGGCGGCGGTTGTTGACTCCCCCTGGCGTGTAGTCATCACTTTTGCGCTTTTTACGCGAGGCAGTGTAGTTGGCCAGCATGGAATCGACGCTGCCCGCCGTGACGCCCCAGAAAAGACGGGGTTCGCCCAGGCGGGAAATATCCCCCGTCCCAGTCATATCGGGTTGGGCAATGATGCCAACGTGAAAACCCGCGTTGAGGAGAATTTTGCCAATCAGGGCTGCGCCAATATAGGGGCTGTCCACATAGGAATCACCGGTGACGATGATGACATCGAGGGACTTCCATCCGAGGCGGGTGCATTCTTCCAGAGTGGTCGGTAAAAACATGGTTGACCTTATTGTGGACAAGATTTCTCTGAATTTTACCTCTTAGCGGGTTGAAATTCAATGGGCAGTTTCCTCTTCCAGAAGCCGTGCTGCCGCTGCGGCAAAATCGGCCGGATCGGGGGCCGCGAATGAACAGAGTTTTCTGGAAAGAGGGTGGACGAAGGATATCTGGCAGGCATGAAGCGCCAGGCGCGGCATCCAACCTGGATCGGGTGGCTGACTTTGATAGGTGTAAAGCGGATCGGCCATAATGGGGAAGCCGCAGTAGGCCAGATGGGAGCGAATTTGATGCGTATAGCCAGTGCGCGGGCTGGCTTCCAGGAGGGCTGCCAGGGCGCATGATTGCAATATCCTAAATTCCGTTGTCGCGGGTTGACCGCGGTCAAAATCAACCCGGGTACGGTGGCGGCGGTCGGCATTGGCGCGCAGGGGAAATTCGGCCAAAAATTCCTGCCAGGGCGGGCAGCCGCAGATCAAAGCGCGGTAGATCTTTTTTACTTCCCGTTCGCGAAACTGGCGGTTCAGTTCCTGGTGAGCTTGCGTTGTGCGGGCCACAAGGATAACCCCGCTGGTGTCCCGGTCCAGACGGTGGACGATAAAAATGGGTCCATAGAGGGGTTCCAGGACTGATTTTAAATGCGGCAAAGACGATTGATAACCATCCGGCACAGAGAGCAGGCCGGCTGGCTTATTCAAAACAAGAAACGTTTCATCCAAATAGAGAATATCGGGCTGAACAGATGGAGGAAGGGTCAAATTCTTATTGGGTCCGCATATTGTTCAGGGCATTGACGGTCGAAAGGTCCGGAACATACCAGAAATCGGCCTGAATATCTTGTTTGTGGGCGGTGATGATGTTGGTGCGGATGGTGATGACGCGCTCAACTTTCTCGCCGGCATGGGCAACGATGATGGTGAGGATGGCACTGACCATATCCAGCATGACAGCGGGTGGCGTCACCACGGTTTCCTTACCGGTGATTTGGGCAATACCGTTGAGGAAAAAGGCGCCGGTTAAATTGCCAACTTCGGCCAGGGCTGAACGTCCCATGCCTTCGAGTTCCTGGTTGGTGCCGATGGGGTCATCCATGAGCATATCCACCATTTCAAGGGCTTTCTTGAGGGGCATGATCAGCATGAACTGGCCGGCCATTTCGCCTTCAGCACGTAAATACACACCCACCGCTTCGTTTTCGGGGCCGCCGACCAGAGAGGGAATTTGCAGGATGGGTACAAAATTGATCTCTGGGGCTGTAAAGGATAATTCTTCGCCAATCATATCTGACAACCCGCTGATGGATTTTTTGATACCAGCGGAGGCCAAGGATTGGATCATGTCGCGGAGAGATTCCATAATTGAGCTGCCCTTTCTAAAAAACCCTTAATCATTATTGACTTACCCTGACTTATCATCTATTATAATTCAAGAAAGTTTTTTTGCAATTATTTTTTACATTTGGTGCTGACTGACAACGGAGTAAAAATGGTGAGTGTTTATGTAACCAGGCAGCCTATATATACAGCATCATTGGATGTATATGGTTATGAATTGCTTTGCCGGATCAATGATCTTCCTGAAGCGGGGTCTGAAAATGCGGGCGAGGCTACATCCACCGTTATCATCAATGCCTTCCTGGAAATTGGTCTGAAAAGAATTGTGAATGAAAAACTGGCCTTCATAAAAATTGACCGAAATTTCCTTTTAGGCAAGCATCCTCTCCCCTTTCTCAAAGATAATGTAGCTTTAGAAATTTTACCGCAAGGGGCGATTGACCAGGAGACCCTGAATGGGATCAGTGAGCTGTCAAAAAAACATTACACCCTGGTTCTGGACAGCAATGAATTCACTCAAACCACAGCCCCCGGTTATTTGAAGCATTTTCAGATAGCCAAAGTATGTATTGGTGCAAACAACCAGCTCAATATTAAGCGGCATGTCTGGGATTTACGGCGGCACCCGGTCAAATTGCTGGCTTACAAAATTGAGTCGCGTGAAGACTTTGATTTCTGCAAGCAGCTTGGCTTTGATTATTTTCAGGGCTCATTCCTTTCACGCCCGAATGTCATCAAGGGGCGACGGCTTCCTGCCCGCCGGATTGCCATTCTGGAACTTCTATCACGGCTTTATGACCCGGATGTAACGATCAAGGAATTGGAAGATCTGTTAAAGCAAGATGTATCCATGAGCTATAAGCTCTTGAGAATGATCAATTCTGCCTATTATGGCGTCGGCAATGAAGTCGATTCCATCCGTCAGGCGCTTGTTTTGCTGGGGTTAAATCAATTGAGGGCCTGGCTGTGCCTGCTATCGCTCATGGCTGTGGATGATCAACCCAGCACCCTGACGACCACTGCTATGATCAGGGGCAAGATGTGCGAACTGCTGGCTCACGCCATGCGCGAGAAACCAGAGGAGCGTTATTTCACGGCTGGACTGCTGTCTATGCTGGATGTATTGATGGAACAGCCCATGGAGGATATTCTGGCAGATTTACCCCTGATTGAAGAGCTTAAAGAAGCCCTGCTGAATAAATCTGGGAGCATCGGTCAGGTGTTGAACTGTGTGCTGGCCTATGAAAACGGTCAATGGGACCAGGTTGGTTTGCCTGGTTTGCGGCAGGCGCAGATCCGTGAGGCTTATTTACAATCAATTGCCTGGACGGTGGAAATTAGCCGGAAAATCAATATGTGAGGGGCATGGCACTGAAGATAAAGATCCCATGAGCTCTTGTGCCCAACAGAACCCGACCGGGTGATGTGGCATTTTCGGAAATGACCACCACCGGATAAGGCACCAGTTCAGCTGGTCCATTCACCCACGACAACCCGCCATCCAATGAATAGAAGAAACCATGATCGCTGCCAGCCATCATCAGGGATGGATTGGATGCAGACTGTGCAACGGCCAGGATATTTTCATAGCTGAGACCCAGACATTCCCAACTTAAGTCGGATTTTTGACGCCAGACGCCTTTATCTGTTCCAGCCAGCAAACCTGTGTTTGTGGATGGAGGATAAACCAGTGTGTTGACCGCGTTTACAGGGAGAGCCTGGGCAGTCCATGAATCGCCGCCATTTTGAGTCACCTGAATTTGAGATGAACCGGATACTGTAGCCGCAACGGTCAAACTGGAAAGAGGTGAAGGGGCCAGGGATAGGATAAATTTTCCTGATAGCCCGGCTGTGCTCCAGGTTTGACCACCATTCTGACTGCGGTACACTCCGGCTCCGGCGGTGGCCAGGTAAGCTGTTTGAGAAGCTGCTGGAGAAAACGCCAATCCTGTCAGAGGGACCGTGTTGAGATCGGATGGGGGCAAGTTCACGCCATCGGGCAGGCTGGGGGTGATAGTTGACTGGTGCAAGGAGCGGTCTGCCAGAGACTGATCGGGGATGCCAGTAGCAACAGGGGTCCAGCCTGACAGGGTATTCAGGTTCATTGAATACAGACCGGCGGTGTCTGTTAGAGCGAACAGGGTGTCTGGAGAATAAGGAGAAACCAGGATTTGATGCACGTAGGCATCGGGCAGACCAGAATTCAATGCCTGCCAGGTTTTGCCCCGATTTTCAGTCAGGTAGACGCCATTCCCAAGGGTGGAAGCGAAGATACGGGCGGGATTTCCGGGCATTTGAAGGATGCTTGAGATGGACATTGAAAAGAGATTGGTATTTGAGAGAAGCCAGTTTTGCCCACCATCCATGCTTTTATAGATCCCGTCGCCCATCACACCCGCCAGCAGGGTGGCTGGATCGGCGGGGGAATCTGCCAGAGCAAAAATCCCTTTAGACGGGAGGCCTGAGGAAGACCATTCCTTTGCAGCGTTCAGAGATTTATAGATACCCACACTGAAGGTGCCAAGGAAGAGGGTGGCAGGCTGTTTCTGATTGAAGGCGAGGGTGTAAACTTTGGCACCGTTGAGGTTTTTATTGGCGACAGACCAGGTTTTTCCGCTGTCGATAGATTTAAACAGCCCGGCGCCATGCCAGACGCCAAAATATAGGGTGAACGGATCGGTATTGGTAGAATCGATCAATATGGCCCGTCCTGACAGATCAGTGATGCCCGTTGTCTGGGCTTTCCAGGTCAGGCCTTCATCCTGGCTGCAATAGGGGCCGTGCTCGTGTGTGGCTGCGCAGACAATTCGAGGCCGGTTGGCATGGATGGCCAGCGAATAAGCCCAGTCCTGTGCGGCAGCGCCGCCAACATCTTTGAGACTGGGGACCCAGGTTGCTCCGTTATTGATGCTGCGGTAAATTACGCCATTCCACGGCGGCGCGCCATTATTGGAACTGCCGCGGGTGCTGATATAGACATTATCCGTATCCCAGGGATCAACTACAATGCTGTAGACAATGGCTTCCTCCTGGATGCCATTGCTGGATTGGAACCAGGATTGCCCGCCATTGATGGATTTGTATAATTTGCTTTTGTAAGTGCCGGCGTAGATGATTTCAGGATTTCCCGGGTTGACTGCCAGAGATTGGATCAGCAGGTTGTCCAAGCCGGTATTGATTGTGGTCCAGGATTGCCCACCATCATCACTTTTATAGACTCCGGCGCCCCAGGAACCCGCATATACAATGTTAGTGTTGGTGGGGTCGTACGCCAGGGTGACGATGGTGCCGCCTTCTGGGCCGATCCATTTTCCGGGCCAGTCAGTAAAGACGGCTGGAAGAAAGATCGCCGCATTTTCCTGCTGGAAGGGGGCAGCCCGTACAGAAGACGTGGCAAAGAGGAGGATGATGAGGAATGGGAAAAGACGAAAGGACCTGGACAATGCACACCTGCCGGGAATGAATTTTTTCATTTCCGGTGCAAGATAGATGCCGGAACAATTTGATGGAGAAAGGATTTAGAAATGCTCAGAAAGGTAATCAGTGATGGCAGTATCTGAAAGAGGATAACTGAAAAGATATCCCTGCAGGCCATCACATGCGTTAGCTGTCAGCAAGCCAGCCTGTTCTTTGGTCTCAACACCTTCACCCACCACCATCAATTCCAGGTTATGCCCAATGGAAATAATGCCTTGTACGAGGGATAAATTGTGGGGGTTGTTGGCAATATCCGAAATGAAAGATTTATCAATCTTCAGGGTGTCGATGGGCAGAACCACCAGCGAATTCAGTGAGGAATAACCGGTGCCGAAGTCATCGATGGAAACCCCTATGCCCAGGCTGCGTAAGTAGATCAGGGCTTTGCGAATTTTTTCCAGGTTTCCCATGAGAAGGCTTTCGGTGATCTCCAACGATAAAAATTCGGGATTGAAGCCGGAAACCTCCAGCGCGCTTTCGATGGTTTGGACAAAATTTTCGCTCTCGAGCTGCCGGCCGGATAAATTGATTGATAATTTGACCAGAAATCCCTGGTCGTGCAAGGCGCGACCTTTTATGCAGGCATTTTCAAGGACCCACTCGCCCATCGGCAGGATGAGGCCTGAAGATTCGGCGATTGGAATGAATTCATCTGGATAAACCTTGCCAAGTTCAGGATTTTCCCAGCGCAGGAGAGCTTCAATCGCCGTCACCTTCTGGGTTTTCGCGTTAACAATGGGCTGGTAGTAAAGTGAAAGTTCTCCACATTCCTGGGCGCGGCGCAGGTGGTTTTCCATATCCAGGCGTTTATGAACTTTTACATTCAGCTCGGGAGAGAAAAATTGAAAGTTATTTTTTCCCATTTCTTTGGCCCGGTACATGGCCAGATCGGCGTTTTTCAACAGGGTGGTGACGTCATCGCCATCGGTAGGGAAAATGCTGATGCCGATGGATGGCGTGATGACAATTTCCCGCCGGTCAATGGTAAAGGGCCAGGAGACGACCTGCAGAATTTTTTTTGCGACAGTATAAGCCCCAACAATGGATCCCTGATTGCCGTCTTCCAGAAGCAGGGTGAATTCATCGCCGCCCATGCGAGCAACCGTGTCGCTCTGCCGGATGATGGTGCCCAGGCGGTAGGCAATTTCCTGAAGGAGCAAATCACCCTTATCATGCCCAAATGTGTCATTAACGGTCTTGAACATATCCAGGTCCAGAAAAAGGATGGTGACCATTTTTTGATTGCGCCGGGCCAGCTCAATGGCATGGGTCAGGCGGTTTTGAAAGAGGGCGCGATTTGGCAGCCCGGTAAGCGGGTCATGGAAAGCGATAAAGCTGAGATTTTCTTCCATGCTTTTGATGGTGGAAATATCTCTGAGGTAGAGAGCAAAATGAGTAGAGGGCTGTTCCGTGGAGGAGAGGGCAGAAATCGAAATCCATGCCGGGAATGTTTCATTGTTTTTTCTTTTTTGCCAGATTTCGCCCTGCCAGGCGCCTTGCTCGAAAAGCGTTTTACGAATGGCGCCGTAAAACTCGGCAGAATGCTGGTTATTTTCCAATATGGAAATGGGTTTGCCAACCAGATCCTCGTTACCGAATCCGGTCATCAGGGTAAAGGCGTGGTTAACCATCAGAATAAAACCCTGCTGATCCATGACCAGGATGCCGTCCACCGAGTTTTCGATGATTTTCATTGCCAGGTCGAGATTTTCGCTGACCTGAGCCCAGGCTGTGATGTTGCGGCCCACTGCCTGAATTTCAACGACATTGTCATCGAGAGAGGAAATCAAATGGAGAGACCATTTAATTCTTTCAGCTTTTTCGGTCAGGGAAGATGCCAGCTGGGTTAGCCAGAGTGGACGGTTGAGGTTAAGGCGGGAAATCTGGATTTCAAAATCGATCAGTTCTTTGGGGGTGAGCAGGGTATAGATATTCTTCCCAATGAATGTTTCAATGGATCCCTGAAGGTATTTGGCTGCGGCCGTGTTGATATAGGTAATTTTTCCATCCAACAGGAATTGCACTTTGAGTATTGGGGAAGATGATCTGGGCATGGTGGGTTCTTAATTGAGCGATCGTCTATTGTGGGTAGGCTTTGGCAAGGTATTCGACAAGCGTGGATTTTTCATCAGCGGTCAATATGGCGCCTTTATCCATCATACGCTGAACCGTTTTTCCCCAGCCTTCAGCTGATTTTTTGGCTGACTCCGTCCTTTGCAGGTCATGACATTCAATGCAGCGTTGTTCCAGAAGCTGTTTGCCATCCAAGGTCACCGGCACGACCGTTGGCGCAAGAGCGGCGGGTTCAGTTGGTTGGGCAGGTGAAGGAGTGGCAGGGCTCGTGCAGGCAGGCAGAAGCAGCATCAGAACAAACACGCACAGGGTTATCAAGATGAACCGGGGTCGTTTCAATTTCATGCTCCTTTGTTAAATAACGGTTCAATCGCATCAGAAAAACCAACCAGAGTGGGCAGTATGATATCAGCCTGGGCGAGCTGCTCTGATGGAACGGGTGTGTCCTCATAGCGCACCGCAGCCACTTTCAGGCCCGCTGTTTTCCCGGCCACGATGCCATTGCCAGAGTCTTCCACACACAGCACAGTTTCAGGGGCAGCTTTTAATCGGCGCAGAGCTTCAAGGTAAACATCAGGGGCGGGCTTGCCGGCTTTGACTTCATCAGCAGACATAATCATGCTGAAAAGGCCTTTTATCTGAGGGTTTTCGGTGACGGCCTTAATAATGACATGCGGTGATCCAGAAGCCAATCCAATTGGACAGCGGGTGGCGGCCCATTTGACAGCCTCAATGGCACCGGGACGAAAAGGGCTGCTTTTTTGGTAAAGTTCTACCAGGCGGTTGATGACGATGGTTTGAACCTCATCGGATGAAAGGGTCAGATGGAGTTTTTGGATAAGATAACGACTCCATTCAAGAGAATTCAATCCATCAACAGCAATGCGGTCTTCTTTTGTCCAGGTATAACCATGCTGAAGTGAAAGGTCGATGCGAACACGCTCCCAAAGGGGGATGGTATCGACCAGCGTACCATCCATATCAAATATTATATGTCTGATCATTGAATTAATTATATCTGATTCAGGGTGTTTTTGACAAAATTTGGAAAGATTTTTTTCAAATTCTGATCAAATGGCCCCTGATGGATTCTCCAGCGGAAAGCCGCAGCGCCGTCTCATTTTTTCATCCTGCTCAGATGGCTGAGAATTTGCACGGCTGACATAACGCAAAGGGTGAGAGCAAGGGAAGGTGGGATGATATGCAACACCTGATTAAGCAGGATGGCCACCACGCAGGCTGCAAAGGTCAACAAAAACGATTTTGGCGGAACCTGGTCATCTGTGAACAGGCGCGGCATTAACCTGTTGATGAATTTGCGGTTTCGCGGCCTGATCAGCGAGCAAACCATCAAAAAGAAGCGCGCTGTGAAAAGGCCGTGAATAACCATAAAAAGTAGCAAACCCCCTGATACGGCAGCCTGAATGGGAGTATAGGTTGCATGCAAAAAAGCCTCCACCTGGCCAGTCTGGAAAGGGAGGATCATCAGGGTGAAGAGATACCAGAGATAGAAAAGGGCTTTAAGGATGGGGGGCAGTTTCTTTTGAGAGAAGAGAAGAAACAGGCTGATGATGCCTGGAATCAGGACCAGAGGGAGGAGGGGAAGCCAGGGAACCTGGTTGCCTTCCAGCAGAAAACTGGCCAGGATGGCACACTGGACGATCAGTATGGACTGTTCGTTGATGACCGGGATAAACAGATCAGCCGCCATGGCGGCGAAAAAGACGAACACGCCCAGCACCACCAAGACCGAGCCAACCAGAGATGTGCCAATATCCATGGAAGGGCCATCCAGTCCAGCCAGGCGAATCAGAAAAGCCAAACCGGCAGCCAGCAAGGCCAGGGTGCTGGCTGCGAGATTGACTGGAGAGAAAATCCGCTGCAAAAGCGGGTGAAGAGATTGAATATAGCCGTTAATGGGATGGGCGCAATCAAAAAGGAGCAGCGCCTCGATCAAAATTCCTAGAAGAAAGAAAACGAAGATGGATAAGGTCATGGCTTTTCTGCCGGATCTGGCGTATCGGAAAGATCAATCAGGCCCAGGTAAAGAAAATCTGGTTTGAGAATCAGAACCATCACGCAAAAGAGAAAAAGAGGGATGAATTCCTGAAGCCCTTTCAGGTTATATCTGAACTCGGCATAATAAACATCCAGGTAAGCCCGGCAATCAGGCACGGAATAGCGGACGCGCACCTCTTTGCCGTCTTCAAGTGTGGCCAAGGCAGCCGCTGAGTAGTACCGTGTATCCAGATAAAGCGTGTTAAGACAACGCTCGTCTTGAATTTTGACCCAACCGCTTTTACCATCATTATGAAAATATTCCCAAATGCCTGTGCTGATGATCATATTTTTTTCAAATTGGGTGACTTTCTGGTAATGAGCCGCATATTCGTCCAGCCCAATGATCATCAGAACGACGAAAAGAATAATGACCAGCGGGGAGAATATGCCTGCAACCAGATCCAGGGTCGAATTCTCCTTTTGCCGCTTTACAGCCAGGTCATTTGCTTGGGGCGCTGGCGGGGGAGAAGCAGGTGAAGATGAGGGATGAGAACGCCGGGACATTATTTTATGGGTTGCGTTGAACTTCGATCATGGGATAGCCAGTCATATTCCCAAAGGGATCCACACCGGGCGGGATCAGGTAAGCCTTGAAGGCAGTGGCTGTTTCATCCACCCCACCGGTGGTGTAATCCACCTGCCAGGAACCGTCTGGATTGATGGCAGTCAGGGGTTGATTGCCATAAGGTTTAACCCACCATCCACCCCAGGCATAAATCCAGAGAACCACCCGGGCCTGCTTATTAAAGACACCGCAGGCTTTTCCGGTGACATTGTCAAAACTCCCGATGGGCGGGACATAGGTGAATTGAAAAGAAAAGGTGGTTGTATCACAGGTTAGGGGCAGAACCTGGTTCAGGGGCTGAGCGGCGCCGGCAAAAATGGACTGGATGCCAGGTTTCATATTGCCGTCCTTATCCCACAATCCCCAACAGGCTCCCTGGGGGCCTTCTTTGGCGGTTTTCCAGGCTTCATCAAAGGCGTCGAAATAAAAGACGCTGACCTTATTTTCTTTTGCCCAGGCTGCCACCTGGCTGAAATATTGGGCTACATTCTCGACCGAGCCAACGGCCTGACCCAACTCACCACAGCTGGGCCACCCTGTTTCAGAAATCATGATGGTTTGGCTGGGGAATGCAGCCGCAAGCTGACGGTAGGCATCATCGAGAACAGCAACACTGTGGGTGACCGGGTAACCTTCCCAGAATGGGTATATGTTGGCAAAAACGATATCCGTCGCTGTGGCCACCTCAGGATGTTCCAACAGCGAGGAATAGACATCGGCGGTGGTGACCGGAATGGTGGCCGGAATGGCCTGGCGGACCTGCTGGAGGTAGGAGATCAGTTCGGCAGAGCTGACATCTCCTCGAATGAGGGTTTCACTGCCCACCACGGCCATATCCACCTGACCTGCGTTGGCCTGCTGAATGAGGCAGTCAATTTGGGCCTGATTTTGAAGAGCATCACGGGAAATCCAGGCTGAAGAGGCTGACTTAAGGCCCAGCTCGTGAGCAATCTGCCCGGTTTTCTCCAGCCCGTTGCCGCAGCCAAAGGAGCGTATCCAGCGGGTATAAGGCGCAATGATGGTCATGCGTTCGCGCAGCTGAACTTCAGATATGGTGCTTCCAAAGTCGGGGTTTTGGCCATCCATGTAGGGGCTGAAATTCAGGCCGTCCAGTTGATAAGGTTTGACTGGCCCCGGAACAAGCGGTAAAAACAAGGGCAACTGGTCTGCCGGGCGAGCCAGGGCGATGACTGGAACCTGGCTGAGGGTCAGGGATACCAGCAGGGTGAACAGCAGTATTCCGATGGTGATTTTGGAGACTATTTTGGCAATCATGGTGGCGCGAACTCAATTGATCATATCGTATTGAAATGTCTGAAATTCAGGTAGGTGTATAATGGATTATTATAGTACAAATGAACCCTAAGGAGTTTACATGGCACAGACGATTCTGGTATTTGCCCCGCATCCCGATGATGCGGAGTTTTATGCTGGCGGCACCCTGGCCAAAATGGCAGATGAAGGTGCTGATATTATCCTGGTCACGGTGACGAGCGGCAACAAGGGAACTTTTGAGTACGATGCCGTTAAACTGGCTGAATTCCGCGCCGAAGAAGCCAGCAAAGCCGGGGCGGTTTTAGGCGCAAAAGAAGTGCTGTTTTTGGGCTTTGCAGACTATGAATTGGACCGGCTGCCGGCTGGCGAGCTGCGCAGGCATTTTATCCGTTTGATCCGTCAGTACCGGCCGGATGCGATCTTTGCCTTTGACCCTCTGGGGGATAATTTGTGTCACCCCGATCACCGTGAGGTGGGCCGCGCTGCCTGGGAAGCGTGCAGTACAGCGCACCTGCCGCTGCAATATCCGGAGCAATTACAGGAAGGGCTGAAACCTTATTTTGTTCCAGAAAAATATTATTATGGGGACGACATTCGGTTGATGAACCGCTTTTTCAATATTGATGCGACCTTTGGCAGGAAAATGGAAGCCCTGGCGGAACACAAGACACAGGTGATATTCCTTGTTGATGAAATTTTGCTTCAGGCAAAACAAGCTGGATTGCCAGCGGAGGCTTTGGGCGGGCAAAGCCACTTTGACCTGCTGACCCGGGCAATGCGCCAAACAGCCAGTGAGATCGGCAAGGCAGCGGGCTGTCAGCTCGCCGAAGGTTTTCGTTATGTGCGTTACAATGAACTGGTAGAAAAAATCCTTGAGGAGAAACACGAATGAATGCACCCAAAAAAACGAATACGTATCGCTATATCGTAACCGCCATTTTCTTTATATTCATGCTGCTGCACCAATCAGACAAATTGTTGATTGGCCCGCTGACGGATAAAATTCAGCAGGAATGGAACCTCAGCCTGACGCAGGTGGGGGCATTCTCGACTGGCGCTTTGATCGTGGGTGCCATCTGTTACCCGTTGTGGGGGTATCTGTACGACCGCTTTTCGCGGGCAAAATTACTGGCGATTGCTTCGGCCATCTGGGGAACCAGCACCATGCTGAACGCCTGGGCACCCAATTACAATGCCTTTTTGGTGACCCGTGCTTCAACCGGTATTGATGATTCCAGTTATCCTGGCTTGTACAGTCTGATTGCCGATTATTTCGGCCCGAACATGCGCGGCAAAATTTACGGCATTTTGCAGCTGACGCAGCCAATCGGTTACCTTATTGGCATGATTTTGGCCCTGGTTTTAGGCGGGGTGATTGGCTGGCGCAGCGTGTTTTATATTACCGGCAGCCTGGGGCTGCTGCTGGCGGTGGTGATTTTCTTTGGGGTGAAGGATGTGCCTCGCGGTCAGAGTGAGGCCGAACTGGCAGATTTGGACCAGATAGGCATCTATAAATTTGACTGGAAACTGGTCGGAGATTTGTTCAAGAAACCCACCCTGATCATGGTTTTTTTGCAGGGCTTTTTCGGGGTCTTCCCGTGGAATGTGATCACCTATTTCTTTTTCCTGTACCTGGGACAGGAACGGAATTTTGACGAACAAAGCAAATTGATCACCATGGGCGCGGCGGTGCTGTGCCTCGCCGCAGGTTATCCCATCGGCGGCTACCTTGGGGATTGGCTGTTCAAGCGCACTTTGCGCGGCCGGGCGATCATTTCCACCATCGGTGTGATTGCCGGCGCGGTTTTCCTCTGGCTGGCTTTGGGTGTGCCGATTGAAGATAAGGTGATGTTCACCGTTCTGTTGTGCCTGACGGCATTGACCATGCCGTTTGCTTCTCCGAATGTCATTTCAACCGTTTATGACATCACTCTGCCTGAAATTCGCAGCACGGCCCTGGCGGTGGAAAGTTTCATCGAATCTTTTGGCGCAGCATCAGCTCCGTTGATCACCGGCATTCTGGCAGAAAATTCCTCCATTCAGAGTTCAATGTTACTCATTTGCACGGTGGCCTGGGCGCTCTGCGCGGTGTTCTTTACGGTGACCGCTTTTATTGTGCCTAAAGATATCAAAGTCCTGCATAAGCAACTTCAGGAGCGGGCGGCACTGGAACAGCAGCATGCCCATCCGGCTTCATAAGGGAGGTAAAGAAATGAAAATCACTGTCATTGGTGGCGGCGGTGCGCGGACGCCGCTCATGGTCCAGGCGGTCATTGAGCGTGCGGAACAGCTTGGTTTGAGGGAATTGTGCCTGATGGATATCGACCAGCGGGGTTTGGATTTAATGGCTGGTCTGACGAGATCTTTGGAGAAAAAAGCAGCCGGCCGGCTGACGGTCAACCGCACCACGGATCTAAAAATGGCCCTGTATGGGGCGGATTTTGTCCTCACCACTTTCCGTGTGGGAAACATGCCTGCCAGAGTGATAGATGAGCGGGTGCCCTTGAAACTGGGACTGCTGGGGCAGGAAACCACCGGTGCCGGCGGTTTTGCCATGGCCATGCGGACGATCCCGGAGATCAAGCGCATCATTGATCTGATGAAAGCGGGCTGCCCGGACGCTTGGCTGGTCAATTTTGCCAACCCTTCGGGGCTCATCACCGAGATGATCCTGACAGTGGGCGGATGGCGGCGGGCCGTGGGTATTTGCGATGCGCCATCTTCGATGCAGGCCTTCATTGCAGCCCTGCTCAAGCTGCCTCGCGAAGCTGTGCGGATTGAATACTTTGGTCTGAATCACCTGGGCTGGATCAGGCGCATCTGGGCCGGCGGGCAGGATGTTCTGCCAGATCTGATTGGCATGGCAGTGCAGACCGGGCATTTGCCGGAGATGGCCTTTTCACCGCGGTTTATTGCCCAGCTGGGCATGCTGCCCAACGAATACCTGTATTACTACTACAACAGCAGACAGGCGGTTCAACATATTCAAAAAGCTGAGCAAACCCGCGGTGAGCAGATTTTGGAAGCCAACCAGCGTCTGTTTGCCCGACTGGATGAGCTGGGCAGCCGGGGTGACGAGAAGAAAATGCAGGTCATATATGAAGATTACCTCAGCGGCCGCGGACAATCTTATATGAAGACCGAAACTGACCGCAGCGAACACGACGAACATGATGCGGAAATTATGGCTGAAGCGGCGAAGAACAGCGGCGGTTACGCGGGCGTGGCGCTGGATTTGATTGAATCACTGGCGCAGGGAAAAGAACGCGTGATGATTCTGAACACCTTGAATCGCGGCGCGATCAGCGGGATGGATGAACGCGAGGTGGTGGAAATTCCGGTGCTGGTTGGGCGCGACCGGATTGAACCGCTGGCGGTAGGCGAAGTGCCAGGGCATGCCCTGGGCCTGATGAAGCAGGTGAAGGCCTATGAGCAAATGACCATTGCCGCGGCGATGATGGGCTCATATGAGAAGGCTCTGACCGCTCTGACCATACATCCCCTGGTTGCCGATGAGGCCCTGGCTCGCCAGGTTTTGGACCAGTATATATTACTGCATGAAGGATACTTCCCCAGGTTGAGCTGATCATGGCGAAATATGATGTTCTGGCTCTGGGTGACTATTACATAGATTATATTTTCACCGGGCTGCCATCTTTTCCAGAACTGGGAAAGGAGGTGTTCAGCCAGCAGTTTGCGGCTGTGCCTGGTGGAACATATAACGCGGTCATCGCCATGCACCGTCTGGGAGTGAAGGTGGGCTGGGCGGGTGATTTCGGAAATGATGAGTTCAGCAAACAGGTGATGGCTGCCGCACGTCAGGAAGGCCTGGATTGTTCGCTGTTTGAGGTACACAAACAGGCGCTGCGGAAAATCACCGTTTCGGCTTCATTTGCGGATGACAGAGCTTTTATTTCGTACTGCGACCCTGATCCAGCACTGCCAGCCGGACTCAAACGTCTGCCAACCACCTCAGCCCGTGTGCTTTTTTTGCCCGGTCTCTATACGGGCGATTTATTGGAAGTGGGCAGCAGACTTGTGAAACTGAAGGGGATGAAGCTGGTGATGGACGGCAATTCCAGTCATGCCACCCTGGCTGAAACCCCTGGGCTGGAAAAAGTGCTGCGGCTGGCGGATGTATTCATGCCCAACGCGCGGGAGGCGCGGCGGATCACCGGATTGGATGATTTGGAAGGGGCGCTGCGCCGCCTGGGAGAGTTCTGCCGGCTGGTGGTGGTAAAAGACGGCGCAAATGGTTCCTACGCCTGTCAGAATCAAACCATCACGTATGCCAGGGGTATGAAGGTGGAGCCGGTGGATACGACCGGGGCAGGAGATTGTTTTGACGCCGGGTTTATCACGGCCTGGCTGGAAGGAAAACCAATGGCGCTGTGTTTGAAATGGGGCAATGTGGTTGGGGCGCTTTCAACCACAGCCCTGGGGGGCACAGGCCGGGTGATCACCCGCAACGAGGTGGAAACATGCCTGAAGAACTGGGAAGGATAAACCAAGAATCTCTATTTTTGGGTGAACGAATCCGGCTGACTGCCCTGGATCCGGAAACAGACGCAGAAACCGTCAAAGCATGGTCGAAGGATGCGGAGGGCTATGCGGTTATTTGCAGCAAGCCGCCGCGGCCTTTGAGTGCTGGACAGGCAAAAGCGCTCTTGCAGCCGCCCGAAACCAGCGATTCCCCTGGTCAGTTCAAATTTGGGATTCATCTGGCGGCAGATGACCGGCTGGTGGGGCTGGCAGAAGTTCAGGATGTGGATTGGCGTCACGGTGGAGCCTGGCTGGTGATTAAAATTGGTGCCGAGGCGGACCGGGGGAAAGGATATGGTACAGAAGCCATGCGCTTGCTGCTGCGTTTTGCTTTTGAAGAACTGAATCTTTTCCGGGTGAACGCAAAATGTGAGGGCTATCAGGTGCGTGGTACAGCTTTTTTGGCGAAAATGGGCTTTCGGGAAGAAATCAGACGCAGGGCGGCCGTATATCGCAGCGGTCAGCGCTGGGATGCGCTCATTTTTGGGTTGCTGCGCGAGCAGTGGGAGGCCCAACATGCATAATCTGCGGCCGCTCTTTCAGGGTGAACGGACCCGGCTTTGCGCCATCGATATCGAAAAAGATGCCCCCTGCTTTTTCCGCTGGCGCAGCGATTCGGAATACTGGAATTTGCTTTCCAGCAGCATTGCTTTCCCGGTCAACCTGAGAGATATCAAAAAAGAACTGCAGAAATGGGAAACCGACGAGCAGGTCTATTCTTTTGGCATTCACACTCTGGATGATGACCGGCTGGCAGGTTTGGTTGAGTTGGAAGTGGATTTGCTGCATCGCGATGCCTGGGTGGGTATTGGTATTGGGGAAGCAGACTGCCGGGGAAAAGGGTTTGGAACGGATGCAATGCTGGAAATCATGCGTTTCGGTTTTCTAGAACTGGACCTTTTCAGAATTTCGCTGAATACCTTTGAATATAATACACCCGCCATCCGAACCTATGAAAAAATGGGTTTTACCCACGAAGGACGGATGAGAGCGTATTTGAATTGGAAGGGACGGCGTTGGGACCTGATTTTTATGGGGATGCTGCGTTCTGAATGGGAGAGCCGATACCATGCTGCCTGATGGTTTCCGTTTCAGATTGTTTACACCGGAGGATGTTGAAGCAGCCGCTCATTTGATCCATCTTTCTGCTTTAAAGGATCAGGAACAGCGCGTGCTGACCCGCGATATTCTCAACAGCCGTTTCGCAGATGGGGAGGTCAACCCTGAAAAAGATTTGTGGGTGGTTGAGGATGAAGGGGGGGCTCTGGCAGCATATGGCGAAGGCATCTGGCGGGGCGAGGGCCGGGTGCGGGTTTACCAGACCCGCAGCTTTGTCCATCCCGATCAACGTAACCGTGGTATTGGCAGAGCTCTGGTGGCAAACCAGTGGCGGTTGGTGGAAGAAACCGCCCGACGGTATCCGGGAGGGGCCATCCGTTTCAGGTTGGGCACGCGCCTGCTTGAGACCAACCTGGCAGCCAGGGCCGTGGTGGAGGCCTCGGGCATGAAAATTGCCCGACGTTTCATTGTCATGAACCGCGACCTTCCCGGAAAAGGGATTCCGGAGGGGCAGGTGGCTGACGCCTTTCGCATCGTGCCCTGGGTTGAGCAAAGGGAGGATGAAGCCGTCTGGAATGCGTACAATGACGCCTTTTCAGAGCATTGGGGTTTTGAGAAGGAATCTTTCGAGAAGTTTCGCAAGAAGGTGGAAGCAGGGCTTTTTGATCCGCGGTTCAGCTTCATCCTATTTAAAGGCGATGAGGTGGTGGGGGCTTCGTTGAACGATATGGGGGAGGGGGCAATCGAAAAGCAGGGGCGAAACCAGGCCTGGGTGCAGATCATTTTTGTGCGCAAGGAATGGCGCCGGCGCGGGCTGGCAAGGGCTTTGCTGGTGCGCACCATGGAAAAGGCAATGGAAATGGGACATTCAGCCTTGGGGCTGAATGTGGATGCAACCAACGAATCGGGCGCAGTGCGTGTGTATGAATCTGTGGGGTTTTATGCGGAAGCCGGTTACCTGATTTACTACCGCGATTTTTTGCCCTGAGCCGTTTTCTGGCGGGCATCTGCCACCATCCAATCCATGACCGGATACAGAAGATCGCCCAGCAGACCGCTGAGGTTGAAATAAAGCCGGCTTTCAAGATCAGGAATGATGATGTAACGTTTCTTTTCAACATGGGCCAAAATGGATTTGGCGACCGCATCTGCTGAGAGCGCATGCCCGCCAGAAAGATGCCTGGTTTCAGGCGGCTTGAATTGCATCTCATAGGCCAGCTGAGGGGTATCTGTGTCGGGGGGAAAGACAATGGAGACCTGGATACCCTGAGGTTTTAACTCAGCGCGCAGTGCATCACTGAAACCGCGCACAGCAAATTTTGACGCCCCATACGCTGTGTAACCGAAAACGCCAAGAAATCCAGCCACAGAGGAAATATTCACAATGTGACCCGATTGGGCGGCAAGCATGGCTGGAACAACCGCCTTGGTCACATATACGGTGCCAAAGTAATTAACGGACATCATTTGTTCGAAGATGTCCAGCGGCAGATCCTGAAAATACCCGGGATGAGAAATGCCCGCGCTGTTAAACACATAATTGGGCGGGCCATTGCGTTTGATCCACTCATTCAGAAGTGGGGTGACCTCGTTGGCGCAGGAGACATCGCCAACCAGGGCTTCAACCTGTTGGTCAGAACGGACGCAGGCTGCCCGGACCGCCTCCTGGGCGGCGGCCAGACGTTCGGGACGCCTGGCCAGAAGGCTGATGTGGGCGCCAGCTGCAGCCAGGCGCAAAGCTAAAGCCAGGCCAATGCCGCTGGATCCACCGGTGACCAGCACGCGCTGGTTTTCAAAGGGCATCAGTGGCCGCCGCAGCCAGAGCAGGAGCCGCCGCTGCAGGAACCACAGTGACCGCCTCCGCCGCCAGCGACGATTTGGCCGCCGCTGTGGGCAGCAAAGCGCGACATCTGGCGGGTGGTTTTTTCGGAATGACAATGCTTGCAGGCGATGGGTGCATCCGCATCTTTCATGGAGCGGATCACTTCGGTTTTTTGTTTGCAATCAAGGCAGATATACTCGTAAATAGGCATAATCCATTTTCCTGAAAGGTAATTTTTCTGAAGCTATTGTATCTTTATGGCGGGTTATGGTCAATAGGTTGTTTTTATTAGCACGATCGCTGGCAGCCTCCCGGATGTCTTTCAAGATGGCTTTTTCATCCTGGTAGTGGAAGAAAGCCTTTCGGGTAGAATGTGGAAAACCGGTTTTAGAACAAAATTCCGAATTGCGTTATAATAAGCCGATGATCCAGTTTTGAAGATGGAGATGCGTTATGGCAGTACTGAGTGATGAAATCGATAAAAAGTTGACCCCGACCGCCCGCCAGGTGGTTGAAACTGCTTTAAACCGGCAGACTGAGGAAAAGCATGCATCTCTGGGGGTGCATCACTGGTTATGGGCCATGCTTCAGCAATACAGCACGATGATGGAAGCCATGGGACAAGGCTTTTCTGCAGAACAAGCCAACCATACGGCTGATGCCGCCCTGAAAGCAGGCGATATTGGGCCGGAATTAAGTCTGGAAAGTTTGATTGCCCAGGCAGGGGAAAGGGCCAAAGCCCGCGGGCGCAGCACCATCAGCGAACGGGACTTGGCCACCATTGTTCTGGGGGCCGCAGGTTATAAATTGTCGGATCCAATTTCGGCGCTGTCCAAAATGGGACGATCGAATGGGGTTCCCATTCCCAAGGCAAAAGTCGAACCGCCAACTGTAGATGGTGTAACTCCGGAAGGTGAGGGAGAAACCCCGCCTCTTGAAGAAACACCCACATCAACGCCGGTGCCTTCCACTGGCACCCCTGTATCGACACCGGTGGAAACCTCCCGGAAGAAAACAGCGACACCAACCCTCGACCAGTACGGCCGTGATTTGACCCGGGCCGCCAAAGAGCACAAACTGGTTGAGATTGTGGGCCGTGAAGAAGAGGTGGAACTGGTGATTGAAACCCTGTGCCGCCGCACCAAGCGCAACCCGGTTCTGGTTGGTCCGGCAGGGGTTGGCAAAACCGCCATCGTTGAAGGCCTGGCGCAGCGTATTGTGGACGGCCAGGTGCCGGACATGCTGAAGAGTTTTCGGCTGGTTTCTCTGCAGCCTTCCACACTGGTGGCAGGCGCGAGCGTGAGCGGTGAACTGGAACGGCGCATGAAGGCCATCATTAAAGAAGCCATGCAGGATGGTATTATCCTGTTCATCGATGAAATCCATTCGGCTATCGGCGCCGGCGGCATGGTCGGCACCAATGATATTGCCAGCATTCTAAAGCCAGCGCTGGCGCGTGGTGAAATTGCCTGCATTGCCGCCACAACCAACGATGAATACCGGAAATTCATTGAACCAGATACAGCCCTGGAACGGCGTTTCCAGCCGGTGAGGGTGCAGGAGCTTTCCGCCGAACATACCCTGCGGGTGCTGCGTAAGCTGCGTGATGAACTAGGGGCCAAGCATAAAATCACCATCAGCGATGAGATTCTGGATTGGCTGCTGGAATTTGGCCAACAGTTTATGCGCAACCGCCATTTCCCAGACAAGGGCGTGGATCTGTTGGAACAATGTTTTGCTTATGCCGTCACGCATCAGAAGACAGATGTGGATATGAACGATGCGCAGACGGTGGCTCAGCGTATGATTGGCATGCCAGTTTCTCTGCCAAAGCGTCTCGATAATTTGAAGAATCGGTTGATGGAGAGGGCCACCCTTTCGGATGAAGATGTTCAATCCATATTAAACCGTCTGCAGGTGACCATGCGCGGGCTGGATTTGCGCCTGGCGCGGCCCAATGCGGTGATCATGCTGGCGGGCGATGCAGCCCAAAACAGCGCCCTGGTGGCAGAGATCATTGCCCAATCTCTGTTTGGCGCGGCCGACCGGGTGGTTTCCATTGACTTCAGCCGCTTTGGGCATCCTGAAGATATCAACCTGCTGATTGGCGCGCCTCCGGGTTATGTTGGATACAGCGATGCGCTGCCTATTCACAAGGTCATGCAAATTCCATGGTGCGTGCTGCACCTGCAGAATATAGACATCTGTCACCCGCAGGTGCGAGAGGTTGTAACGCGCGCGCTGGCAGATGGGTTTATCACCGATGGACGCGGCAAGGTGATTTATTTGAGCGATTCGATTGTGTTGATGACAGCTCAACTGCAAATTGAGAAATTCCGGCCGATTGGTTTTGCTGCGTCAGAGACTCGCGACCAACAGGATCTTTTTAAGGCTGTTGAGGCGGTGATGGGCCCGGAGATGGCCGCGCAAATTGATGTTGTGGCAGTGGATACAGCCCGCTCAGACTCGGCGCGGCGAAGCTGGCTGGAGAAGCATCTTTTGCTGGATCTCTCTAACCGCTATTTGAAACAGGGCATCAAATTGACCTGGGATTCAACGGTTCTGGACTGGTTGATGACGCATAAGGAATTGGATGTCAACGAACGGAACTGGGAACGTTTTGTGGATGAATTTCTCAGCCCGGTCATCATTCCCTATCTGCCAACCAGTGACACAACCAAAGAAATCCGTCTGGTTGTGAAATACGAAGAAGAAAACATCAAAATCAGCACCAACAATACGCCTCCCACAGACTCACGGGAGGAATGAGATAAAAAAGGACCGGTTGTGTCATGTCACAGCCGGTCCTTTGATTATGATCGGGGTTCAAAAAAACGTTTGCGGTAAAAAATCACAGCCAGAAGCACAATCAATTGCGCCAGCGCATTTACTACGGTGGCGAACTGATCAAAATAAAAAACAAACAAATTGACCACAGTCAACAAAAAAATCAAACATAGGTACGCGAGATCCATGCCCCGCTTTTCTTTGCGCAGAAGGATCATGGCCACTGCCACGAACAGCAGTAAGCCACCTGAAATTTCAAGTGCCATGCGGATTTCCAGCCAGCCCAGGCTGGTCATGTTGCGGATGGTTCCCCGGGTGATCATGCTGGTAAAAATATCCTGAATTTCTGTGGAGACACCCGTATGGGTGATGATGGTAAAGGGAAAGAATAGTGCCCAAATACCCACAAAAAACAGGCCGCAGAGGATAAAAATTCGCATTTTGAGCCGGGAGAAGAACCTTTTCTCAATAGTCTGCAGGCGAAGCTGCATTTTTTCGTACAGGTTGAGCTGGTGTTCGCGGGTGATGACCTTTTCTCCTTTAACGAAATCAAGGAGATTGGAAATCAGAAGGGTCAGGTTGGGGTCCTCAGTTTCCTTAAGAAGCTTTTCCAGACGATCCAGCATGCTTTTTCGTTCTATTTCTGAGAGGTCGTGATCCAGCACTTCTTCAAGGTCGGCGGTGATATGGTAAAGCTCGGTGCGGGCGTCGCGGTAACGGCGGCGGCGCACCTGGGTATAAAGAAGCACGGAGATGAGGAAGAAGGCGTAGATGATGGGCGCAGCAGCAGGGTAGAAATAATCATTGTTTTGCGTGATGAACTTGCCGACCTCGTCAATGAAAAGGCCAATGCCGACCCCGGATAGAATGGCTGTAATGGTGTAAGCCCAGCGGTTGACAAACAGGAGGGGAAGAAGGGTGCCAATGAACAGCAGCAAACCGCCCCATAGAACATGGGCGATATGCAACTCACCATTGCCAATTTGTGGATAACCGCTGATTTTCAGGAACAAGCGGGTCAATGAAATGGAACCGGCAAAACTCAGGAGCATGAGCAGGATATAGCGTTCAGCCTGTTTGCGGCGGACGGGGGTGCGGACGGGGGTGTTTCCAGAGATTGTCATGGCTCAAGTATAACAAAGGTTTCATGGCTATGCAAAGGGTCAGAGGTCAGGTGAAAAGCACCGGTGATGTGATAAAATGCTTGGACCTTGAAACGTGACGGAGGAATAATGTCCAGAAAATGGTTTCTTTTGATTGTTTTGAGCCTGGCGCTGAGTGCCTGTCAGGGAAATCCGACTGTGACCATACGCACGGCCGCACCCACGGTTAAGGGGCAGCCCACACTGCTCGCCGTTCAGCCTGCTGCAGCCGTCGTTCCGGAGCCGGAAACCGCCATTCATGATATTCAAGGGGCGGCTCACCATTCGCCGATGGAGGGGAAGACGGTTGAAAATGTGCGCGGCCTGGTAACGGCTGTGCGCAGCGACGGCTTTTATATCCAAAGCGCAACACCTGATGAAGATCCTTCGACTTCGGAAGGCATCTTGGTTTTCACAGAATCGACCCCGAAAATCAAAATTGGCGATGCGGTGGCGGTGACTGGCACGGTGATGGAATATTATTCTGGCGGCGAAGTAACCGGCAACCTTTCGGTGACGGAAATTGCCAAGCCCAAATTCTCCATTCTTTCCAGCGGCAATACCCTGCCCGATCCGGTGATCATTGGCGAGGGCGGGCGCAAGCCGCCCACGCAGATAATTGATGACGATGTCAAGGGATCGGTTAAGAATTCTGGTATTTTTGACCCTGAAACCGATGGCCTTGATTTTTACGAGACGTTTGAATCGATGCGGGTGCAGGTGAACAATGCCGTGGTGGTTGGCCCAACCAATAAATACAAGGAAACGGTCATTTTGCCGAATGGCGGCAAAGATGCTTCCCTGCGCACACCGCGCGGGGGGATGCTGCTGCGAGAAAATGATGCCAACCCGGAGATGATAGTCATTGATGATATGTTCATGATTGTGCCGAATATGAAGGTGGGAGATAAGTTCACCGAACCCCTGGTGGGCATTATGGACTACAACTTTGGTTATTTTAAGATTCAGGTCACCGGACGGCCCAAAACCGCGGATGGCGGACTGATCCGCTCGGAGGCGGCGCCAGCGGCTGCTGAAGACCAGCTTTCAATCGCCAGTTACAACCTGACCAATTTTGACCCGCTGGATGAGGCGCTGCGCTTTGAGCTGGCGGCTGAACATATTGTGAAGGTGATGCAGTCGCCTGATATTATCGGTTTGCAGGAAGTGCAGGATAATGATGGGCCAGCCAATACTGGCAAGGTGACCGCTGAAAAAACCTACCAGATGCTGGTGGATGCGATCAAGGCGGCCGATGGACCAGAATATGCCTTCGTGGATATTGCCCCGGAGGATTGCAAAGACGGCGGTGAAACCGGCGGTAATATTCGTGTAGGTTATCTTTTCCGCACCGATCGCGGCCTGAGTTTTGAAGCCCGGGCGGGCGGAGATGCGGTCAGCCCGGTGGAAGTGATCAATAACAATGGGGCAGCGAGCCTTTCATTCAACCCTGGCCGGATTGACCCCACCAACACGGCTTTTTTGGACAGCCGTAAACCCCTTGCTGCCGAGTTCACCTTCAAAGGTAAACAGGTCATTGTCATCAACAATCATTTCAACTCCAAAGGCGGCGACCAGCCGGTATTTGGCGAGAACCAGCCGCCGTTACTGGTTTCAGAAGTGCAGCGCCTTAAACAGGCTGAGGTGGTGAAGACTTTTGTAGGTGAGATTCTGGCGATTAACCCGGATGCCAATATTGTTGTGCTGGGCGACCTTAACGATTTTGGCTTCTCGAAGTCCGTTCAGACCCTTATCAGCGTGGGGTTGGTCAATCTTTATGATTTGCTCCCTGAGGAAGAAAGATATTCATATCTCTACACTGGCAATTCGCAATCGCTGGACCATATTCTGGTCAGCCCGCATCTGTTTCAACAAGCAAAGCCAGTGTTCAGCGTGCTGCATTTGAATGCTGAATTCTTTGATACCCGCCGGCTTTCCGACCATGACCCACTGCTGGTGCGGATGACCCTGCCATGAAGCGGATTTTGATCTGCTGGTGCTTTGTTAGCCTGTTGGTGATGAATAGCTGCACCAAATCTACGGTGCAACCGGCCACCGCGCCTGCGTCTGCCGGGAGTGTGAGAGAAGTACCTGTGGTGGAAATTCCTCTGGAAGGAGACCTGGCTGACGCGAAGGCTGAAATTTCGGGCTTGACCTGGTGCGGCGACCATTTGATCCTGATTCCCCAATATCCGGCGCGTTTTGCCCCCAAGGATAAAAGCTATTTCTATACCTTGACGAAAGCGGAGATCCTCGATTCGCTGGCGCAAAACCCGCTGCGGGCGTTAAAACCATCACCTGTGGAACTGGATGATGGGGAAGCCAGTCAATTACCCGGTTATGAAGGCTTTGAAGCGGCGGCCTGCTTTGGCGAGCATTTTTACGCGGCCGTGGAAACGAAGTCAGGCGACCGGATGATGGGTTATTTGTTTGTGGGTAAGGTGAATGAAGCGCTCACTGAAATCAAGCTGGATAAAGGCAGCCGGAAAGAACTCCCTCCGCAGGCCAAAATTGATAATTTCACCAATGAAGCGCTGGCCTGGACAGGAGAAGGTATATTATCTTTCTATGAAGCCAATGGGGCCAAGGTTAATCCCGATGCGCACGCCCTGGTTTTTGACCGGCAGTTCAACCCCCAGAAAAACGCCCCGATGCCTTCTTTGGAATATCGCCTGACCGATGCCACACCAGTGGATGAAGCTGGAAATTTCTGGGTGATCAATTATTTCTATCCGGGAGATACCAAAATTAAACCAGATTCAGACCCGCTGGCCCTGAACGGAGAAGGCGCAAGCCATCAGGTGAGTGAGAATGTTGAGCGACTGGTGCAACTGCACTGGGATGGAGAAAAAATCAGCTTGGGAGAACATGCGCCTATCTGGCTGCAATTGCGGGATAATGGAGAGGCGCGGAACTGGGAAGGCCTGGCTCAGCTGGATGATAAAGGCTTTTTGCTGGTGACAGACACCCATCCCAGGACTATTTTGGGTTTTGTGAAAGCGAATCCTTAACGATTTGATCAACAATTTTTAAGGAAAATGGGTATTTTAGCAGTTTACTTGTATGACATTTTAATGATAAGATTAACAACCTGATCAAAATATCCTAGGAGGTCAAATGACTGCTGTTTCACCTGGATCGCTGTACCAAACTCCAAAGAAATTCGGTTTAAGTATTCGGACATGGCGGCAAATTAAGGAAGCCTTGTTTGGTTATGCCTTATTGGCGCCAGCCATTATCCTCCTGCTGGTTTTTGAATTTTACCCGCTGTTTTTTGGCATGTATATTTCCATGTGCGAGTGGAAATTGACCTGTGTCAAGTTTATTGGCCTGGCCAATTATGCCAAAGCCTTCAGCGATCCGGCCATGTGGCATTCCTTGTTAATCACCGCCACCTATTCAGTCATTTCGGTGCCGGTGCAGCTGGGTTTGGGTTTGGTGCTGGCCTACCTGCTGTTCCAGAAGGTGCGCGGGCTGGCTATTTTCCGCATGATGTTTTTCATGCCTTACATCACCACCACCGTGGCATCGGCGGCCGTCTGGGCTTATCTCTTTAACCCCACCTCCGGGTTGATCAATGAAGCCATGAGCGTGATCGGGCTTCCTGGCCTAAAATGGCTGGGAGAGACCAAAGGGATCTTTGCCATGCTGGCTGGCACAGTCGGATTACCTTTGCCGGCCTGGGCAGCCGGCCCCAGTCTGGCACTGATTTCTTTGATTATTTATACTACCTGGGTCTTTGTGGGTTATGACATTGTCATTTTCCTGGGTGGCCTGGGGAATATTCCTGGGGAGCTCTATGATGCGGCCAAGGTGGATGGCGCCGAAGGGTGGCAATTATTCCGCTACATTACGCTTCCTTTGCTTTCGCCAACCACCTTTTTCCTGCTGATTATCACCGTCATCGGCACCTTTAAGGCCTTCAACCATATCTATATTATGACGATGGGCGGGCCGGGCGACGCAACCACGACCTCCAGCATCTATATCTTCAACCAGCTGGTGGTGTATGGGCGGTATAGTTACAGTGCGGCGTTGTCGTTTGTGGTCTTCATTGTCATCCTTGCTCTGACCATCATTCAGAACAAGGTGGCTGGTTCACGCGTGGTGTACGATTAGGCAGAGGCAGGAAGTAAAATGAGCGAATCCACTCTTTCTCAAACACGAAAAAATGAACGGCATCCGTTCAATTGGGGGCGGTTCTTTATCTATGTGGTATTGGTCATTGGTGCACTGGTATCAGTGATCCCCTTTGTTTACATGGTGCTGTCATCTTTCAAGAGCTACGGCAGCGTCATTGCCAATAATTTCTGGCCGTGGTGGCCGTTTGGCACTGAACCACTGCAATTCAGCAATTACCCTGAGGCGATCACGGATATCGGTTTTGATAAAACCTGGAATATGCCGCTGTTCTTCCGTTACCTGGCGAACAGCCTGATCGTATCTGGGTGTATTGTTCTGGGCACCGTAACCACCTCCACCCTGGCCGCTTACGCTTTTGCATACATCAAGGTTCCCGGTAAAAGCCTGATGTTTCTGCTGATTTTGGCAACCCTGATGATCCCCAATGATCTGACCCTGGTCCCAAAGCTGGTCATGATGTACAACTTCAAGTGGTATAACAATTACCAGGCTCTGATCATCCCCTTCACCGTGAGCGTCTTTGGTATTTTCCTGCTGCGGCAATATTTCATGCAGATTCCCAAGGATCTTTTTGACGCTGCCAAAATTGACGGGGCCGGGCACCTGCGTTACCTCTGGTCCATTGTGATGCCTCTGAGCAAACCGGCCCTGATCACTATTGCCCTGCTGAACTTCATCTGGTCCTGGGACAGCTTTAAATGGCCGCTGCTGGTGACCCGCGACAGTTCGATGCGCGTGCTGGCGGTTGGTTTGCAGCAGTTCCTGGTTGGGGAAGGCGGCACCAAGATTCACCTGATGATGGCATTCGCCTCCATGGTGGTGGTACCAGTTCTCATTTTTTACTTTTTCACCCAGAAATACTTCACAGAAGGTATTGCCAAAACTGGCATCAAGGGTTAAACTTTGTTAGTCGGAACGGGGTGCCAGTGCGACTTGGTCAGTCAGACTGGCAGCCTCTTAAACCAACAAAATTCTAGAAGGAGAGAAGAAAAATGCGTTCACTGTATAAGTTGACCATGGTTCTGGTGGTTCTGTCGATGGTCCTTGCGGCCTGCACGACCCCCACCGCCGCCCCCACCGCCGCCCCCAAGGCGACGGATGTTCCCGCCGCCAAGGCGACGGAAGCCCCCAAACCCACCGAAGCCCCCAAACCCACTGAAGCCCCCAAACCCACCGAAGTTCCGGTTGTCGAAGTTGCCAATCCCCCGGCCACCCCTGAACAGGTTGATGCCATTTCTCTGGAAGGCAAGAAAATCGAAGTGACCTTCTGGCATAACCGCTCAGAAAAAGACCAGGCTTTCCTGCAGGGCATGCTCGATGAATTCAACGCCAGCAACCCTTACGGCATCACTGCCAAAGCCGAAATCGGCGGCGCCTCCTACAATGACCTCTACACCAAGGTCAGCGCTGCCATCCAGGCCGGACAGCCCCCGTCAATGTCCCTCGCTTACCAAAACCAGGCTGCTTTCTACCGCGGCCAGGGTGCGGTCATCGATCTGAACCCCTTCATCAAGAGCAGCAAGTACGGCTTCACTGAAGAAGACCTGAAAGATTACTTCCCTGCGTTCCTTGCCAGCGATGCCAATCCCCAGTACAAGGGCGAAATTCTGGGCTTCCCGACCCAGCGCTCGATGGATGTCATGTACTATAACGTGGACTGGCTGAATGCCCTGGGCTACACCGAACCCCCCAAAGACTGGGCGACCTTCGAGGAAATCGTCTGCAAAGCTGCCAAAGAAACCGATAAATACGGTTGGGCTTTCCGCCACGATGCCTCTAACTTCGCTTCCATGGTGTTCTCCAATGGCGGCCGCATCATCGCCGAAGATGGTTCCGCCTACGTGTTCAACAGCGATGCCGGCGTGGCCGCTGCGACGACCGTGAAGAATGTCTTCGCCAACAAGTGCGCTGTTGAAATTCCCACCAGCGAAAAATACGGCGAACAGACCCGCTTTGGCAATGGCCAGGTTCTCTTTGTCTTCGCTTCTTCCTCCGGCCTGCTTTACTACAAGGATGCCGTGGAAAAAGGCGCCAACTTCAAGTGGTCCATCGCCATGCTGCCCAACAGCGGCAAGCCTGCTGTGAACCTCTACGGCGCGAGCATCTCTGTCTACAAGACCACCCCCGAACAGGAACTGGCCGCCTGGCTGGTGATCAAATTCCTGGGTGAAAAAGAACAGACTTCCCGCTGGGCCATCCAGACTGGTTATCTGCCCGTGCGCGCCTCCGCCAAGGAAGCCGTGATCACCTCTGAAAAGTGGGGCCCCGTGGCCGAAGCTTACGCTCAGATGTTTGATTGGGCTCAGTACGCGATGGTTGAAGCTCCCGTGGCCGGTTACGACCCTGTACGCTCGATCATTGACACCGATGTCATGAGCAAGATCGTTGCCGATCCTACCCTGGATCCCAAGACCCTGCTCGACGCCGCTGTCGCCGCTGCGAATGCCGTTTTGGCTGAAAACGCCCCTAAATAAATCAAGTTCTAAATGACCAAGATCCCCTCTTCCCCTGGAAGGGGGGATTTTTTTATTCATTGTGCAATTGGGTGAACTTGGGTATAATAGACATGTTTGGGGATGACAGGCTTCGACGGAGGAGGCTGGCCCCGGATTGCGAGCCGAGAGGTACCGACCTCGTAAAATCAGTACAAAAAATCAAGTGCCAATCGCACTTCCTACGCTGCTCTCCCTCTCGCTGCATAAGCTGAGTGAGGCTGCACTGGTCTCTACGGAGGCCACGTCTGCCAGTCCCGCTTTCTGACCGGTGATTGACCAGGCGTAACAAAGTCAGAATGCTGTGCGTGACGTTGCTAAGCGCATAAAAGAGGGCTTTCGGGTCCAAGCAACTGGCCTGATGCGCGCCTCGTCGGCTGGCAAACTTCGGGTAAGATTCATAGGCTGACTACGCTTGTAGATATTCGAGGGACGAATCTTTCGGACGCGGGTTCGACTCCCGCCATCTCCACCTGACGGTGAAGGAGCGCACTTGAGGGTGCGCTCTTTGTTTTTTCAATGGATTTTTTTGTGTTGAATTAGGAAAGGATATTGTGACCCATGATGCATCTCACTCTGGTTCCTGAACCTCGTATTGTAAAAAAACTGGAAGGCATGCATGACATTCAGGATCACCGCCTCATCACGTTTTCAGGGATTGCCCCCCAAAAAGGAATGGGCCTGGCTGAACCCCTGCAGCAGGCATTGAGCCGCCATCAAATCCAATGGGATATTTTTGCCAGCTCAGCCGTCCCGGCTGAGCGGATTGGCATTCGCCTGGTTCTCAGCCCGGCTTCTGAACGCGATGCGCAGGCTTACCGCCTGAGTATTCACCCAGATGAAATCAGCATTGTGGCAGCGGCCGAAGCGGGTCTCTGGTATGGGGTCTGCACCCTGGCGCAGATTATTGACCAGGCAGGTAAAACATTGCCCTGCCTTGAGATCCACGACTGGCCGGATTTTGCCGTGCGGGGTGTGATGCTGGATATCAGCCGTGATAAGGTGCCCACCATGGAAACCTTGCTGGACCTGGTGGAAAAACTGGCTTCGTGGAAGGTCAACCAGATTCAACTCTATACGGAACACACTTTTGCCTATCAGAAACATCCGCTTGTCTGGGAACAAGCTTCTCCCATCACGGGTGAGGAAATTCTGCAGTTAGATGCGTTTTGCCGGGAGAGATACATTGAGCTGGTGCCAAACCAGAACACCTTCGGTCACATGCACCGCTGGCTGACTCACAAGGAATATCTGCCCCTGGCCGAGGTTGAGGATGGTTATATGACTCCCTGGGGGCCCCAATCGGGCCCTTACAGCCTGTGTCCTGAAGATCCCAGGAGCCTGGAACTGGTGGAAGGATTGCTGGATGAACTGCTGCCGCATTTCTCAAGCAAAACAGTGAACGTGGGCTGTGATGAGACTTTCGATGTGGGGCAGGGACGCAGCAAAGCCGCCGTGGAGGCGCGCGGCGCCGGACAGGTTTATCTGGATTATGTTTTGAAAGTGTACGAAAGCCTGCGCCGCAGGGGATACCAGACCCAGTTCTGGGGAGACATTATTATTGAGCACCCTGATCTGGTGCCTTCCTTACCCAAAGACATCATTGCCCTGGAATGGGGTTATGAGGCGCAGCATCCCTTCGACCAACACGGCGCCTGTTTTGCCGCAGCCGGCATTCCGTTTTATGTGTGCCCGGGTACCTCTTCGTGGTGCACCCTGGGCGGCCGGACTAAAAACGCTTTGGGCAATTTGTTGAATGCAGCGGAGAATGGTTTGAAGCATGGGGCAAATGGCTACCTTAACACAGATTGGGGTGATAATGGCCACTGGCAGACCATGCCCATTTATTACCTGGGCCTGTTGGCAGGCGCTGCTTACAGCTGGTGCCTGGAAGCCAACCGCGGCCTGGATATTGCGGAGGCTCTGAACCGGCATGTCTTTATGGATCCTAACGGGAAAATGGGCCGCCTGGCTTATGACCTCGGCGAAGTATACCGGGCAGCCGGTTTTGAGCCGCACAACAGCTCGGTGCTTTTCTGGATTTTGCAATGGTCCGCGGAAAGGCTGATGGAAAGGAAGGCCAGCTTTCCGGAGGGATTTATTGCCAAAACGCAGGCTGCACTGGACGCAGCCATGGCGCAAATGGATGGACAGGCCATGCAGCGGCCGGATGCAGAGCTGGTGGCGGCAGAATTTCGCCTGACCGCAAAGATGATGCAGCATGCGCTTAATCGCCTTGATTTCTTCCTTACCCAAGATAAGAGAAAGGCAGCGGGATTGCGAACGGAACTGGAAGAAATTCTCGCCGAATACCGCCGGATTTGGCTGGAACGCAACCGCCCAGGCGGCCTGGTCGAATCTATTGGCCGACTGGAAGCGCTGCGCAAAGATTATTTGCCAGACTGAGAGTCTTTTATAAATTGACGGGCTGCCTATGCAGGCAGCCCGTCTTGATGTGCTGGTTAATGCCAAGTTTTAGATGGCGCAAATGAGGCCTTTGAGGTAGGTTCCCTCAGGGAAATTGAGCGCGGTGGGGTGATCGCTGCCCTGACCAAGATGAGCGATGATGCGGGCATCCACACCGGCATCGAGAGCTGCCCCCGCGACAATTTTTTGAAAGAGATCAGCGGAAATGCCCCCAGAGCAAGAAAAAGTGAACAGAAGGCCGCCGGGGCGCAGCAGCTTGAAAGCAAGAAGGTTGATATCCTTGTATCCGCGGGAGGCCCGTTCTGCCTGGGCGACAGTGGGGGCGAATTTTGGCGGATCGAGAACAATCAGGTCAAAACGGCGGTTCTGATCGCGGTAGGTGCGCAGCAATTGGAACACATCGCCTTCGATCCATTCTGCTTTTTCTGCCGGGAGCTGGTTCAAGATCAGGTTCTCCTGGGCCAGAGCCAGGGCATCTCCTGAGGAATCAATGGAAATCACCGATTTCGCCTGGTGCGCCAGGGCTGAGAGAGTAAACCCGCCGGTGAAGGAGAAACAATTGAGAATCTCTTTGTCGGCGGCATACTGGCCCAGGCAGGCGCGGTTGGGGCGCTGATCGAGGTAGAACCCGGTCTTATGGCCCTTCACCAGATCCACTTTGTATTTAATGCCGTTTTCAGTGATGGTGACCTGCTCAGCTGGTTGGCCTCGCAGGGGGCCAATCCGTTCGGGCAGCCCTTCCAGGCTGCGCACATCTGCATCAGAGCGTTCCAGAATATCTGATAGGCCAGTGCATTCCAGCAGTAAATCTGCCAGGGTTTCCTTCCAATATTCGATCCCAGCGCTCAGGCACTGCATCACCAGAGTGCTGCCGTAGCGGTCCACAATCAGACCAGGAAGGCCGTCAGACTCAGCATGAACCAACCGGACTGCATCGGTTTCGGTTGGTGGAATGGTTCTCTGGCGCAGCTGGATGGCGCGTTGCAAACGGCTGTGCAAAAAAGCTCGGTCAATCACATCGGTGGGTGAGAATGACCAGAAACGGGCGCGGATTTGCGAGGCAGGAGAGAAAGCAGCCCAGCCCAAACATTCACCCCGCGAACTGTTTACCTGGATTGTTTCGCCGGGGGCAGGTGGACTGGACAGGCGGTCAATGCCGGAGGCAAAAAGCCAGGGGTGGCGCAGGAGAACCGGTTTTTCCCGGCCAGGCTTCAGGGTTAGAATGGGGCGGGTATCCATCAGGCTTTTCCAATCAGGGCCAGGAAGGCAGCTTCATCGAGGATTTTGACGCCCAGTTCCTGGGCTTTGGTCAATTTTGAACCAGGTTCTGCGCCCAACAGCAGGTAGCTGGTTTTCTTGCTGACGCTGTCGGTCACCTTGCCGCCGTTATTCTGGATCAGTTCGCGGGCCTGGTCGCGCGAAAGGTTGGGCAGGGTGCCGGTGATGACAAAGGTCATGCCTTCCAGGGGCTGCGTGCCTGGGGCGGGCGGTGCAGGCGGGATGGAAGTGGGCCAGACGCCGGCGGCTTTTAACTTTGTCAGGACCATCTGGTTGGCGGGCCGTGAGAACCAATCGACAATGGCAGCGGCGATGTTGGGGCCAACCCCTTCAATGGTTTGTAAATCTTCGACCGAGGCGCGGCTGAGCATTTCGAGATCCGGGTAGTATTTCGCCAGGTCGGCGGCCATCACTTCGCCAACCCCGCGGATGCCCAGGGCATTGATCAGGCGGGCAAGGGGCTGCTGGCGGGCGGATTCGATGGCGGCAAGGAGATTATCAGCTTTCCGCTCGCCAAACCCTTCCAGGGTCAGCATTTGCTCGCGTTTCAGGGTGAAGAGGTCGGCCACATCCCTAACCAGGCCAGATTCAGCAAATTGTTCCACAATTTTGATGCCCAGACCATTGATATCAAGAGCGGGGCGTGAAACGAAATGTTCGAGGTTGCGCACCAGTTGAGCCGGGCAGGCGGCGTTGACGCAGTACCAGGCCACCTCACCGGGGATGTTTTCGATGGGCTGCCCGCAGGCGGGGCAGGTGGTGGGAATCTGGTAAGGGGTTTCTTCACCGGTGCGGGCTGAAACAATGGGGCCAATGACATAGGGGATGACATCGCCGGCGCGTTTCAGAAGCACCCGGTCAAGGATGCGGATGTCTTTTTCAGCGATGAAGTCGAAGTTGTGAAGGGTGGCCTGGCGCACCACCACGCCGCCCACCTCCACCGGCTCGAGTATGGCAAAGGGGGTGATGACGCCGGTGCGGCCGACATTGACGCCGATATTCTGCAGGCGGGTGGTCACTTCGCGGGCAGGGAACTTGACCGCCACAGCGCCGCGGGGATCTTTGCCCACAATGCCCAGGTCGGCGGCAAGCTGGAGATCGTTCAGCTTAATGACCATGCCGTCGGCTTCAAATGGCCATTGATCGCGCTGGGTGGGCGCAGCTGCGCAGACAGAAATGGCCTCATCCAGGGTGGGGCAAAGACGAATAAGGTCAGAAACAGGAAAACCCAGGGCTTTCAAATAGGCCAGGGTATCCCATTGGGTTGCCGGGACGGGACCATCGGCAGCCACAATGGCGTAACTGAGAATGGTCAGGGGTCGTGAAGCAGTCAGGGCAGGGTCCAGCTGGCGCAGGGAACCGGCCGCGGTGTTGCGCGGATTGAGATAGGTTTTCTCTCCGGCTTCCTGTAGACGGTGGTTGAGGGCTTCAAAATCCTGCAGGGTGATGAAGGCTTCAGCGCGGACGGCCAGGTAAGCGGGGGGCTGCGGGCCGTGAGGATCGACCGGAATGCGCAGGGGAATGGCGCGTACGGTGCGCAAATTGGCGGTGATATCTTCGCCGATTTCACCATCGCCGCGGGTGGCGCCCTGGACCAGAACGCCGTTGCGGTAGTGCAGCACCACGGTCAGGCCATCAATTTTGGGTTCCACCACTAGTGCAGAGCGTTGAATGCGTTCATCCAGTTTCAGGTTGCGCTCATACCATGAGCGGATATCCTGCGAATTGAAGGCGTTGGACAGGCTCAGAATGGGGTTGGGATGGCGCACTTTCTCGAATTTATCGGCGGCCACGGCGCCGGCCCGCTGGGTTGGAGAGTCGGGAGTGATCCATTCGGGGTGGGCAGCTTCAATGGTTTTCAATTCATTCAGCAGCCGATCAAATTCGGCGTCGCTGATGATGGGATCATCCAGCACATGGTAACGGTAGCTGTGGAGGTGAATTTCTTCGCGCAGTGCCAGCAGCCTTTTTTGTTGATCATCTGCCATAGTCATGACCTTCCTGTACAAAATCAACTTAATAAATGGAGCCAGAGTCTTTGGAAAAGCACTTTAAATTATACATGAAAAATGCCTGAAGGGTTTTCAAGCATTCAAATCATGATTGACAGGTTCTGGTTCAGGGGTCAGGGTGGAGCGCAGCTTGCGTGCCAGTGCGCTGGGCCATGATACAGCCTGCTCCAGGCTGGCCCGGGCTTCCAGACCGGCTTTTTCTCCCCTCGAAACCAGATCATCCACATTGTAATGGCCCAAAAGGCTGTAATCCGTCACCATGGGACGGATGATCACATCGGGACGGTCGATTTGCAAGCGCAGCTCGGTCATCATCAGACTGGAAATTTCCAGGGAGCGTGAGAAGACCGAGAATGCCTGTGCCAGGCGCATGCGGGAGATTTGTTCAACGAGCTGGGTTGGGCCGGGGATGGGAATGGGGAGCAGCGGGTGAGAGGTGTCGGCTTTATCTGGTGCGGGTTGGTTAAGCACCACTGCCACCACTGGCAGGTCCGGGGCGAGCCAACGGGCAATGGACACGGGGACAGGGTCCAGAACACCGCCATCCATCAGCAGGGCGGGGCCGATCTGCCGGGGCGGGAAAATTCCAGGCACAGCAGATGAAGCCAGCACAGCCTGTACCAGATTGCCGTGGTGCAGCATCATTTCCTGACCTGAGGCGGTATCCACGGCTGCTGTGGCAAAAGGAAAGGGCAAATCCTCAAAGGTGCGGTTACCCAGAACCTGATGAAGCAGATCTTCCATACCACCCAGTCCCATGAGTGAAGGGCCGTCCTCAATTTTCCGGGCGAACATTCGATCAGGGACAATATCATTAAATATGGCCTGCATATCCTGAGTGGTGAGGCTGGCTGCATAGAGCGCGCCGACGATACTGCCGGCGCTGGTGCCGGCAATGGCGCGGATTTTATATCCAAGGGATTCAAGCGAGCGGATCACACCCACATGGGCCAGGCCTCTGATGCCGCCGCCGCCAAGAGCTAATGCGATTTCCATAAGAAAACCTGCTATTTTATCAGCAACTCAAGCGCCCTGATCAAGGTGTCCGACTCGTCAGGGGTGTTATAGGCCTGGAAAGAATAGCGGACAAAGATACGGTTATTCCAGGTGACGATGGGCACCTCGACCCGGAACTGGCTGTAGAGCTGTTCTTTCAACCAGGCAGCATTGACATGGGAAGGAAGCGGGGAGGAGGCCATCTGGGCAAACCAGACCGGATCATTGGGGTGCAGCGGGGCCAGGCCTGTCAGCCGGGTGATACGCTGCTGGGTTTGTGCAGCCAGTTCGTGACAGCTTGCACGCAGAGCCGGCCATTGGCGGCTTTCCTGGTAGGCAATGGCATCGGGCACGGCAAGGAAGGCAGAGATATCGCGGGTGCCGGTCCACTCCAGGTAGTCGATAAAAGGAGAAGGGCCGGGTGTTTCGGCTTCCCAACCCCAACTGACCGTGAGCGGGTGAATGAGGTTTTGAACTTCCGGGCGGGCATAGAGGAAGGCGGAACCTTTTGGGGCGCACAGCCATTTATGCAGGTTGCCGGTGTAGAAATCTGCTCCCAATGCATCCAGGCTGAGGGGGATTTGCCCCGGGGCATGGGCGCCGTCCACCACGGTCATGATACCAGCCTTGCGGGCGCGCGCGCAAATGAGATCCACCGGAAAGATGAGGGCGGTGGGTGAGGTGATATGGCTGATATAAATAACTCTGGTATTTGAATTGACGCCCTGCCAGAAAGAGTCGACAAACTGCAAGGGGTCTGTGACTGGTAGAGAAACGGTTTGATTGGTATACTTGAAACCCTGACGATGGGCATAAAACCGCCAGGCGCGGTCACAGGCGCCATATTCATGATCGGTGGTCAGCACTTCATCCCCGGGGCCCAGGTTGAGGCTGTGGGCGATGATATTGACCCCGGTGGTGGCATTGGTCACATAGACCAGATTATTGGGCTGGGTACCGAGGTAATCAGCCAGGTTTTTCCGCGATTGAGCCAGGAGGTTGTAAAACCTCCGGCCGAGGAATTCCACAGGCTGGCGTTCCATTTCATCCTGCCAGCGGCGCTGGGCATCAAGCACAGGCCGCGGCGTGGCGCCGAAAGAGCCGTGATTCAAAAAAGTCACGGTGGGATCGAGCAAGAAGTCGTCACGCAGTGTCATCAAAGAGCCTCCTTATGTGCAGCGTTTCTCAGGGCATTGTCAGCCGGCACGGATTCGTGGCTTCTGTCCCGGTCAAGGCACATAGCTCATTTACCCGAGTGGTTGTGGTTGAGGAATAGAAATCGCTGCCTTCTGAGAAAGGATTATACCAAAAATTTATGAATGCTTTGTTTCGTTCCACACGAGCCGTCCCCGACGAATTCAGGGCCAATTTTATCAACCTGTATTTTGACGTGGGCTGGTTTGGCCTGCTCAACGGCAGCTTACTGGCCTTTTTATCCATCTATGCGGCGCGCCTGGGTGCGACTCCACTTCAACTGGGCCTGATCAATTCAGGCCCGGCAGTGATCAACATGATCTTTGCCCTGCCGGCCGGTCAATGGCTGTCGCAGCAGCCGATTCGTCAGGCGGTGTCTCTCTCGGCCCTGGCAAACCGCCTTTTTTACATCCCGTTCATTTTGATGCCCTTTTTTCTCTCAAACTCTGATCAGGTGACCGCGATCATTGTGGTCACCCTGGTGATGAGCCTGCCGGGTACCCTGATTTCCGTTGGTTTCAATGAACTGTTTGCCTGTGCGGTGCCACCCGAATGGCGCGGCCAGGTGGCGGCAACGAGGAACGCCATTTTGTCGGCCGTGACGGTGGTGGTTTCATTAATTTCAGGTCAGCTTCTGGCCACTTTGCCTTTCAGTCTGGGCTACCAGATTGTGTTTGGGGTTGGCGCTCTGGGCGGCATCATGACGGCGTTCCATCTCTGGCGGGTGCGCAATCTCTCCGCCAGATTCACCAAAGATCAGGAAACAGCAGAAACGGAGAAGCGGTTTAACATAAAGAATCGTCTGGCCGCTATCAGCCGGCTGGATGTGCTGAAAGGACATGCCGGAAAAGTGCTGGGACTGCTCTTCTTTTTTCATTTCATGCAGTTCCTGGCCATCCCGATTTTTCCGATTTATTCGGTGCGCACCCTGGGCTTGCAGGATAATGTCTTGGGTTTTGGCACCGCGGCTTTTCAACTGACGGTATTCCTGGGATCCACCCAATTGGTACGCTGGATTGGAAAATGGGGCAATAAGAAAGTCACCGGCATTGGCATTGTGCTGCTGGCTATTTTTCCAGCCTTGCTGGTGATCAGCAACAATGTGGGCATGTATTTATTGACCAACACCCTGGGCGGAATTGCCTGGTCCTTTGTGGGTGGGGCCTTGACCAATTACCTGCTGGAAAAAGCGCCGGAGCGCGACCGCACGGTGTATCTTTCATGGTATAACATTGTGCTCAACGCGGGCATTTTGGGCGGATCGTTTTTGGGGCCTTTGCTGGCCGAAAACACGAATATGCCATTTGTCCTGTTGTTATGTGCTTTTGGGCGTTTGATTGCCGGGTTGGCAGTTTTACGCTGGGGATAAATCTGTGTTAAAATAACCTGCATGAATACCAAAACCGTTGCCACCAATCGCAAAGCGAGCTTTGAATACTTCCTGCTGGAACATTTTGAAGCCGGGCTGGCCTTGCAGGGATCGGAGATCAAATCGATCCGGGCGGGACAGGTCAGCCTGGGTGAAGCTTACATTAAAATAGACGGTCATGATGCGTGGCTGTTAAATGCGCATATCTCTCCTTACGATCCGGCCAGCCGGTATAACCACGACCCGCTGCGCCCACGGCGGCTGCTGCTGCACCGCAGTGAAATTCGCAAGATGTGGGACCAGGTACGACAAAAAGGTGTCACCATTGTGCCGGTGAGAATTTACCTGAAAGACGGCCGGGCCAAACTGGAAATTGCGGTGGCCAAGGGCAAAAAACTGTACGATAAACGTAATGAAATTGCTGCTCGCGACAGTAAGCGCGAAGTTGAACGCCAGATGAGCCGGCGGGATGAGTAGATATGCTGCAAAATAACTGGCTGGCCTTGCTGGTGACCTTTGGCGTAGCGGTTCTGTGGCTGCGGGTCAATGACTACGCCGCCCACAAAGGCTGCATGAGCAGTTCATTGAGCCGGAAGGTGATCCACACCGGAACAGGACCCATTTTTGTGCTCTGTTGGCTGCTGTTTGACTCAGCTTATGAAGCCAGATTTATGGCAGCGGCCGTTCCCTTTGCCATCACCGTGCAGTTCTTTTTGGTGGGTTCGGGGATGATGAAAGATGAAGCGGCGGTCAAGGCGCTTTCACGCAGCGGAGACCGGCGCGAGATTTTACGCGGCCCTTTGATGTATGGAATTGTGTTTGTGCTGCTTACCATCCTCTATTGGCGCGATTCCTATAACGGCATGGTGGCGCTGATGGTCATGTGTGGGGGAGATGGCCTGGCAGATATCGTGGGCTCTCGGTTTGGCAAAACCCGGCTGCCGTGGTCGCCGGGAAAATCATGGGCGGGTTCTTTGGCGATGTTTTTGGGTGGATGGCTGTTGTCATTTGGGGTTCTGGCGGCGCATTGGCTGGCCGGCAGCATGGCAGCACCACCTGAGGCTTTATCTGCATATGTTTTACCTGTCGGCATCATTGCCCTGACAGGCACCCTGGTCGAATCAATCCCATTAAACGATTGGGATAATATCACCGTCCCGGCAGCGGCGCTTTTGCTGGGCACTTTTTTACTCTAGGAGACCTATGATCGTAATTGACGGAAATCATCTGACGATTGACGCGATTGTGGCGGTTGCCCGGCATTATGAAAAAGTGCAGCTATCGGAGACAGCCCGTGCGGCGGTTGAAGAAGCCCACCGCTGGGTGGAGGAGATTGTGGCTGCCGGAAAGCCCGTTTACGGCATCAACACTGGATTTGGTATTTTTTCTGACCGGCAGATTGCCGCAGAAGATTCAGCCAAACTGAGCCGGAACCTGATTCTCAGCCACGCCATTTGCACCGGCCCGGCTTTACCAGCTGAGGTGGTGCGGGCAGCCATGCTGGTGCGCGCTAATACGTTATCAAAGGGGGTTTCCGGGGTGCGCCTGGAGATTATCGAAACGCTGCTTGAGATGTTGAACAAGCAGGTGACCCCGGTGGTGCCTTCGCAGGGTTCGCTGGGGTCCTCCGGCGACCTGGGCCCGTTATCCCATATGGCGCTGGTTTTGACGACAGATGATGCCGACCGGGATGAGGATTCAGGCATGGCGGATTACCAGGGGCGAGTGATGACGGGAAAGGCGGCCATGGCAGCGGCGGGCATCCAGCGCATCAAGCTGGGACCGAAAGAGGGTCTGGCGCTCAACAACGGCGCGACCTTTTCGGCGGCGATCGCGGCTCTGGCGGTCAAGGACGCCTACCGGCTGGCCGATGCAGCGGAATGGGCTTTGGCTCTGAGCTTTGAGGCCATGCTGGGCGCCACCAATGCTTTTGATGACCGCATTCACCAATCGCGCGGACAACCGGGGCAGATTGAAGTTGCCAGCCACGTGCGCGATTTGATTTCAGGCAGCACCCTGGCGAATGCCGCCGGCCGGGTTCAAGATGCCTATTCGCTGCGCTGCGCGCCGGTGGTTCAGGGAGCAGCCCGCGATTCACTGGCTTTTATCAAGCAGGTGGTGGAACGGGAAATCAACGCTGTGACGGATAATCCGCTGCTGTTTGGGGCGCGCACGGCGCTTTCGGGCGGCAATTTCCACGGCGAGCCGGTGGGCATGGTGATGGATTTTCTGGGCATTGCTGTGGCCGAAATGGGCGCCATTTCAGAACGCCGGACCTACCGCCTGACGGATGGAAAATTGAACGCCGGACTGCCGCCCATGTTGGTGGATTCACCTGAAGCGGCGGGGCTCAATTCCGGCCTGATGATGCCCCAGTACACGGCGGCCTCGCTGGTGCTGGAAAATGAAACCCTGGCCACACCGGATACGGTCCATTCACTGCCGACTTCGGGCGGACAGGAAGATCACAATGCCAATGCCATGACGGCCGCCCGCCACGCCCGGCAGATTGTGGAGAATGTATCTCATATTCTGGCCATTGAACTTTACACGGCTGCCCGGGCTGTGGATCTGCGCCTGCGCCTGATGCCCGAAGGAAAACTGGGTGAGGGAACCCGGTCAGTTTACCAAAGCATCCGCCAGGCTGTTCCTTACACGGCTGGAGATGCCTGGTGGGAACCTGAAATTGAAGCGGTCAGAAGGTGGATTTTCTCTGACCATCAAGGATGATTGAGTGAAACTGACGCGACGTGAATTCTTAAAATATTCGGCTGCCGCCCTGGCTGGCCTGGCCGTTTTTCCGCGGGGTGGACTTCGCCTGGCGCCGTCCCTGCCTGAATTTCCGCAGGGGGCCAAATTGGGACGGATTTGCGCCGGAGGAGAGGGCGCCCGCTTCGAATTGAAGACCCGGCCGTATATGGATGCGCCGGCTGCGGGAACGGTGTACCGGGATGAGGTGGTGGTCTGGCTGCGGGAAGTGGTGACTTCACGGTTGGACCTTAACCGCATCAGCCAGACCTGGATTGAGACGCCCAACGGCTATCTTTATGCGCCTTATGTTCAACCGGTAAAAAACCTGCCCAATGCGCCCCTGACCGATTTTCCCGGTTATTCGACCCAAAAACCGGGCATGTGGGTTGAGGTGACGGTGCCCTATGTGGATTTCACGGTAGAAAATGCACCCAGATCGCCGTGGCTGAAAGAGACCCTCAAGCCGCGCCTTTATTACAGCCAGGTGCTCTGGGCAGATCGCATTCAGATGGATGATCAGGGCAAGCCTGTCTACCGGCTCACCGAGAAATACGGCGGATATGATGATGCTTTCTGGGCCAGCGCAGAAGCTTTCCGGCCCATCACGCCGGATGAACTGACGCCGATTAGCCCGGATGTGATGGACAAAAGGATTGAGGTCAGCCTGCTTTACCAGACCTTATCCTGTTATGAAGGCAGCTCAGAGGTATATTTCTGCCGGGTCTCAACGGGCTACGGCGATGCAACGCCGGTTGGCAGCATGCCGATCTGGCGAAAGATGATATCCACGCATATGAGCGGCGGTTCAACCGGCGCTGGTTTTGACACCCCCGGAATTGGCTGGACCTGCCTGTTTTCGAATGACGGCGCCGCCATCCATTCAACCTTCTGGCACAATGAATTTGGCCTGGCAAGAACCCATGGGTGCGTCAACACCCTGCCTGAGGATGCAAAGTGGATTTTCCGCTGGACTTACCCCTCTGTGACCTATGATCCGGGGGATGTGACCATTTCGGGGATGAACGGTTCGCCCCGGGTGGTGATTAAAGATGTCTGATTGGGAAAAATGATGATCAACGTTACCCTTTATACCCGCAGCGACGCAGACAATACAGAGGCCATTCTGGCTGAACTGGAGGCTTTATCAGACCGTTTTCCTCATCAGGTGGCGGTCATGCATGTTGATACAGACGAAGCCTTGTCGGCTGCTTACGGTGGAAACACCCCATTGGTGGAGATCGGCCCATACAAGCTCAAGTATCCCTTTGATGGCCCGCGTCTTCAGGTGGCTCTGGGCGCTGCGTCTGACCGCAAACGCCAGATGGAAGAAATAGGCGGAGAAGACCATGTCCGGCGGGTGGAGCAGGGGAAGACCATTACCCGATCAGACCGGTTGACGATGTGGTTTTCAGATCATTATATGCTGGTGTTTAACCTGGTGATGGCTCTGTTTGTCGGCCTGCCTTTTCTGGCACCCGTGTTGATGAAAACCGGGGCTGAAATTCCTGCTACGGTCATCTATAAACTGTACAGTCCATTCTGTCATCAGCTGGGTTACCGCTCGTGGTTTCTTTTTGGTGAACAGGCCGCTTACCCTCGCGCCCTGGCAGAGCAGGGCGGCATCACCTATGAAGAAGCCAGCGGGCTTGCGCCAGATGATTTGCTGGGCGGCCGTGAATTTTATGGAAATGACAGGGTGGGCTACAAGGTGGCCATTTGCGAGCGGGATGTGGCCATTTATGGCTCTTTGCTCATTTTCGGCCTGGTGTTTTCGACTGTTGGAAAGAAATTAAAACCCTTGCATTGGGCATTATGGGTGCTGATTGGCATGGTGCCAATGGGGCTGGATGGCGTATCCCAACTGCCCAGCCTGCTGCCGCTCCCTGAAGCGTGGAAATGGCTGCCGATGCGCGAAAGCACACCCTTATTGCGAACCATCACCGGGGCTTTGTTTGGCCTGGCCACGGGCTGGTTCGGTTATCCTTATGTGAAGGAATCGGTGGATGAGACGCGGATTTTTCTGCTGAAAAAGACAGCCATCGCTCAGGCGCAAAAGGACCCTGCCGTACCAGAGGTGAAATGAGAACCGAGGTTCACCCCCACGGAGTCACCACTTTTCACTTCGAATCCTTTTCTGGCCAAGATCTCTGGCATGGATTCTTTTCGCGCAAGGGCGGTGCCAGTGTGGGCCCATTTTCTTCATTGAATGTGGGCGGGACCGTGGGCGATGAAACGGCCCATGTTGCGGAAAACCGGCAGCGCACCTTTGCAGCGGCAGGCAGGACCCTCAGCAGCCTTTATGACGTCTGGCAGGTGCATTCCAGCGATGTGATTTGCACAGAGGCACCCCGGCTTCCTGAAACCCTGCATGCTCAGGCCGATGCCATCATCACGAACCGGCCGGAAGTCACCCTGTTTATGCGTTTTGCGGATTGCGTTCCGGTGATGCTTTTTGATCCGCACAAACAGGTGGTGGGATTGGTGCATGCGGGATGGAAAGGCACTGTTAACAAAGTGGCCCTGGAGGCGGTGAAGGCCATGCAGGTACGGTACGGCTGCCAACCGAAAGAAATTCTGGCCGGCATTGGCCCCTCCATCTGCGTCGATCATTACCCGGTGGGGGATGATGTGGTTCAACAGGCGCAAAAGGCTTTTGGACCCCGAAGCCGAGAGGTGATTCAACAAGGAGAAACCCAGCCCCATTTTCACCTTTGGAACGCCAACCGGCTGGTTCTTGAGGAAGCCGGGGTGGAGAAAATAGAAATCGCAGGCGTGTGCACGGCCTGCGACACGGAACACTGGTTTTCACACCGGCAGGAACATGGCCGTACAGGACGGTTTGGGGCAATCATTTACTTGTCACCCAAAAATAATCAGGAGTAAACGTGGAACCATCCGTTGAGGTGATTTTCCAGAATATCCAACGCATCAAAGCCCGCATTGAGCAGGCCGCTGCTGCGGTCAATCGCGACCCGGAGAGTGTCAGGCTGGTGGTGGTGACCAAGACCAAACCTGCTGACATTGTGGAAAATGCCATCCAGGCCGGGGCGCAATACCTGGGAGAAAGCTATGCTGAAGAAGCGGTTGAGAAAATCAACCTGCTGCGGCAGCACCGCGTGGAATGGCACATGATTGGCCATATTCAAAGCCGCAAGGCCAGGCTGGTGGCGCAGCATTTTGATCTGGTGCATTCATTGGACAGCCTCAAGCTGGCCTATAAACTGGACCAGGCGGCTGGTGAAGCAGGGAAAATTCTGCCGGTGTTGATCGAAGTGAACATTGGCGGCGAAGAAAGCAAGCAGGGCTGGCAGGCCGGGGATGACAGCACCTGGCCGGCGCTTGCGGCTGACCTGGCCCAGATTCTTCAATTAAAAAATTTAAACGTGAAAGGCATGATGACCATGCCGCCGTTATGCGACCACCTTGATGAAAGCCGGCGTTTGTTTCGCAAGATGGTTCTTTTACAGTATTACTTGAGAGGCACCCTGCCGCAGAGTGATTGGCAGGAACTTTCAATGGGCACCAGCGGCGATTTTGAGGCCGCCATCATGGAAGGCGCCACATATATCCGCATTGGCGAGGCCATTGTCGGGCCGCGCCAATATTGACAATAAGCCATTTTTTATTCAAACTTAACGCAGAAACGGTGTAAAATATGATTATCGTTATTGCTCAATTCATCAGCCTGATATCTCGGCTTCTGACCATTCTCATTATCGTTGACGTGCTGCTGTCGTATTTTCTATCACCTTACCATTCCGTCAGAGTCACCCTCGACCGCATTGTGGAACCGATGTTATCACCCATTCGCCGGTTGATTCCACCGGCCGGGGGAATAGACTTCAGCCCGATCATCCTTGTGATCGCTATTCAGGCCATAGAGATGGTGCTGGTAAACCTGCTCTATTCTATCGTTTAATAAAAAGGCGGATCTATGTCAGACAGACATTATAAACTTCATGACGGAAAGACCGGGGCTGCCATCACCGTGCGCATCTCGCCCCGCGCCCTGCGCAATGAAATCACAGAAATTCTCAGCGACGGCACCATTAAGATCCGCCTGATTGCCTTGCCGGCTGAAGAGCAGGCCAATGAAGCTTTGATCCGTTTTTTAGCAGAAGTTTTTGATATTTCACCCAGCAAGGTTCAGATTGTGGCGGGCCTTTCAGGTCATGACAAACTGGTGACCCTGGAAGGCATTTCAGCAGATGCCGTTCAAAAAAAGGTGATTGCTCGCATCGCCTGAAAAGGCATGAACTTTGAAAAACAAAACGCCAGTTCAACATGAACTGGCGTTTATTACTTTGCGGTGGGCTTTCAACCCAAACCAAATTCCTTGGTTGAAGGCAGTTTTGAGCCGCTGAGGGTGAAAAACCAGAGGGCATTGAAAGCCGCTTCCTGCAGGATGGGTTCATCGGTGAAATAAAGCTGGTACATGGCACCGATGACGCCGGCTGAGGGGCTTGGCAGCAGGCGCAGGTAATCGATGGCGGCAAGCTGCTCTTCAAGGGAGCCTTCTTTAAGGATTTGCAGGAACATATCCGTGGGGAAGGTGCCTGGTGAAATGCCCACACCCTGAGCGCTGGCCTTTCCCAAAAGCCATGTGGACTCGTGGGGGGAGATCAGAGGATGAGGGGCATAAGGTGAGGCTTTTTTGCGGTTTTCAAGGGCATGCACCGCGGCGTTCCTGACCACCCACTGGCCATCTTCAATGCTGATCTTCTCAAGAATATCGTTGGCCCAACGTTCCTGAATCCGCTGCAGGCCAAAGACGGCAGCTCTGCGTACCAGCAGGTTTTCATCAAAGCTGCTCTGCTTAATGATGGAATGGCCGGTTTCAGGGCGGTTGGCCATGGTTTCGGCGATGATGCGGCCCATGCCTTCATCACCCTGCTGGAAGATGACCGAGATGGCCTCGGCCGTCTGTGTGTTGTTGATGGCCAGCAAAGCCAGGCAGGCACTCTGACGAACCAGCGGTTCATAATCGGCAAGCTGATCAATAATGGCATTGACTTGTTTGGCTTCAAGGGCTGCGCCGCAGGCCAGAAGGGCGATCTGCCGGATTTCAGGTGAGGGTTGATTGATGAGCTGCTGGATCAGGATAGAGACAGATGGGTCGCCTGATGCGACAAAAGCAGCCATGGCACGGGTGCGCAAACAGCGGGGAAGATGGGGCTTTTGCAGCAGTTCAGCCAGCCGGCGCATCACTTTGCCGCGCCAGGGCGCAGATGAAGGTGTTTCTGAAAGACAGCGGGCCACCATAAACAGGTTGCGGTGCAAAGGATCTTCGACGTCCTGAGCCATCAATGCGTCAACCTGTTGGGTGATATCGTAAATGGAAGCCATAAACCGCAGCAGGGCAATTTTGCCAGGCCAGGTAGGAGCATTGATGATTTCATTCAGCTGCTCATTATTGGTGATGGCCAGACTGGCGAGGTATCCGATGAACAATGGCTGAGAGAAACCCAAACCTTCTTTATACTCTACCAGCAGGCCGCTATCCAGAATTTCAGGCAAAGCCTGGCGGATGGATGAAGCTTTCTTTTGCGCCTGCGCAGCCAGCTGGACGGCCCCATCTATAAGAGCCGCCGTTTTTGATGGGGCCGTGTCGGTATTTTTGGTCAGTTCGGTCACCAACGCGTTTGCCTGACTGCCGGTGATCATGGTCTGACCTTTCAAAATCATCTGCAGAGCCAGACGTTCAAGGGCAGTGCGTTTCTGCGGGTCGCGGATGGAGCGGTGAATATGAGATTCGACCGCATCCGCCACCTTGCTGCCGCGCGCATCGCCAGCATACAATGCCCAAGTTTTTAATGTAATCTCCAGTGGGGTTAGAGTGGGATTTTCAGCGAGAATCCAGTTGACAAAATATTGGGTTTCAACCGGGAGGAAGCCCTGTTCTTCATATTTTGGACCGATGTGGGCATTCCAGAGGGTATCCCAGCGGTGGATAAAGTATTCGCGTTCAGCCCGGCCCCAGGCGGTAAGAGCCAGCGGGACGATGCCCAACTGCATCAAACCGTTCAGATATTCTGGTGCGGCGGCAATGACCAGGCGGAGGCCAGGGTATTGTTTGAGCAGGCTGCGGAGGTAGTTGGAGAGAGCCGGGAGCAAAGCCGGAGAAAGGCTGTCTGCGCCGTCCAAAATCAATATGGCCTGGTGCTGGCTCACTGCATTTTTGAGATAACCCGGCACCTGGGCCTGATTGAGGGTTGAAATGACCTCCTGGGCGGCAGAAATAATGGGTGAGAGGGGATCCTTGGGGGCGTTGCCCTCCAGAATGCCCAGGTTATTGACATGGACAAAAATGGGTACCATTTCAGAAAAGGCGCCCAGGCGCGGGTCTTTGCGGGCAAGCTGGCAGGTAAAATGGGCCAGGGCGGTGGTTTTTCCGGCGCCAGGCTGACCAATGATGCCCACCTGCAGGCCGCCCTGCAGGGCTTCGGCAATGGAGAGGGTGGGCATGCTGAACTGGGCTGAGAATTCGGGCCAATCGGGCATATAGGGGACGGTGGATTGGAAGGTGTCCTCGGTTGGATAAGTGCCGTCTGCCAGAGGAAGAGGTGGAGGGGCCAGCAACCGAGGGGTGACTACAATTTCATCGAGAGAAAAGAGCGCATTGGCCACATGCAGGGATTGAGAGGCAACCAGTATTTCCTTGCGATAGCGGTCGTCGAAGGTGTTGGTGGCTTTTTTCTGGGTGGTGACGCGGAAGGTTTTGACTCTTTCAAGGATCACCGGCAGGTTGGCACGCAAAGACCAGATGGCAAAGCTGAAGGCAATTCCGGCGATAAAACCGACGATAAAGGAAAAGCGGTCGATATAAAGGTTGAAAAGGAAATCAAACATAGGCTATCCAGCGTAGAGGATGCGCCCGCAAGAGGGGCAAAAATTGACCTGACTGGGAGAACGGGCTGCCTGGCGCATGGCCGGGCTTAGCATATTGCCGCAACCGCCGCAGGAGTCATCCTGAATATCGGCCACGGCAAGACCGCGCTTTTGAGCGCTGAGGCGGTTGTAGAGTTCCAGATCTGGAGCGGGAATGGACGGCAGGATGGCAAGCCTTTCAGACTCGAGGCGTTCCATTTCTTTTTCCAGGGTTACTTTTTCGCCCAGCAAGGCTGCCTGAGATGTGGCAGCAGCCGCCAATGCCTGGTTGAGCTGCTCAACCGCAGCGGCCGTGCCTTTTTCGGCTTCTTCCATGGCTTCCATGGCGGCTAATTGTTCATCTTCAAGCATGCTCAAATGTTTTTTGAGAGAAGCCTGTTCGTTTTGCAGGTCGTTCAATTCCTTGGGGTTTTGTACCCGTCCGCCGTAGAGCGTGGATTGATTCTGTTCAAGCTTGATTTGCATGGCCTGGACAGCATTTTCGGCGCTGCGCAGGTTGCTGTGGGCAGTTTTTTGAGTCTGTTCCGCTTTGGCATGGCGCTGTTGGGCAGCGGCCAGAACCGGGTCGGTTGAAAGGATGCGGGAAATCTCAGCCAGGCGCAAAGAAATTTGGGCGCGGCGAGTGTCCATTTTTTGCAGGCGGTAAAGATGAAATATCTGGCTCATGAATTTATTATAGCAGAATGTTCTTTTTGCAAGGCTTCAAAACGATCCCAGGTGAAGAGAATCTGAACAACTGCCCGACCAACTTTGTATATGCTGTTGGCCGGGCAATATTGAGGAACGGGCTAAAAAACCTGCCAGCTGTGGCTATCGGGAAATGAGATGAGTTTTATTCATACCGCAGGGCTTCAACGGGCTCCAGGCCGGCAGCGCGGTTGGCTGGATAGATGCCAAAGAACAGGCCCACGGCGGTGGAAAATGCGGTGGCCAGCAGAATGGCGTTCAGGCCGATACCGGGGTTGAGCGGGGTGCCGTTGGCCGCGGCAATCTGACCTACGATGAAGGCAATCAACCAGCCCAGAGCAATGCCGATCAGGCCGCCGATCAGGCTGAGGAGAGCTGATTCGGTCAAAAACTGGATCATGATATCCCGTTTGCGTGCGCCCAGGGCCTTGCGCAGGCCGATTTCACGGGTCCGTTCTGTGACTGAGACGAGCATGATGTTCATGATGCCAATGCCGCCTACCAGGAGAGAGATGCCGGCGATGCCGCCAAGAAAAACAGTCAAAACGCCGGTGATGAGTTGGGCGGTCTGCACAAAATCTTGTTGGGAAAGGATGGTGAAATCATCCTCCCCGATGGGAGAGCGGTGGCGTTCGCGGATGACCTGACTGGCTTCATCGCTGGCAAAAGAAACGGATTCAGCATCAACTGCCTGAATGAGAATGTAATCGGCACGGTCCTTCTGCCGTTTCAGGACGCGGTTTTGAGCAGTGCTGAAGGGCACCAGAATGATGCGGTCCTGCGAGCCAAAGGCGCTGCCGCCTTTGGGGGCCAGCACGCCGAGGACGCGAAACGGCTGGCCGTTGATGCGGATGTTCTCGCCTGTCACCCCGTCGCGGCGGCCAAAAAGCCGGTCGGCAGCTTCAGGGCCCAAAATGGCCACGGCGGCCTGCCCCAGGTTGTGCGATTCGGTGATGAATTCACCTTCCAGCAGGGAGTAACTGCTCATGGCGATATATTCAGGCGTGGCTCCGGTGACGGACAGACGCAGGCTGGTTTTGCCATAGGCCACCTCTGTGTTTCCCTGGATCACCGGCGCCGAAGTGAGGATGGACGGCGCGGAGAACTGGTCCAGCAGGGCATTGGCATCTGAAATGGTCAGCGGTTTGCCGTTACGGACGTTTTGGGTGAAATTGCCGGGGAACACGAAAAGAAGATTGGTGCCGATGCCGCTGATGGAATTGGTGATGGTATCCTGTGCGCCCTGGCCAACCCCCAGCATGGCGATGACGGCCCCCACGCCGATGACGATGCCGAGGATGGTGAGGCCGGAGCGGAGTTTGTTGGCGCTGAGGCTTTCAAGAGCCTCGAAGATGCTTTGTCCGATATTCATGTTTCCTCCGTCACCAGCAGGCCATCCCTCAGGCGGATGATGCGCTCGGCATGAGCGCCAATGGTAGGATCGTGGGTGATGATGATGAGGGTGGTTTTGTACTGCTGGTTGAGGTTGAGGAGCAGTTCCATGATCTCCTTGCCAGAGCGGGTATCAAGATTGCCGGTGGGTTCATCGGCCATGATGATGGATGGTTCATTGACCAGGGCGCGAGCAATGGCCACGCGCTGCTGCTGGCCGCCGGACAATTCGGATGGGCGGTGATTCATGCGCTCAGACAGACCAACGGCCTCCAGCGAAGCCCGCGCCTTGTCCCGAATGTTTTTCACATTCCCATAACGCAAGGGAAGTTCTACATTGGCAAGGGCCGAGGCGCGCGGCAGCAGATTGAAGCTTTGAAAGACAAATCCCACTTTGCGGTTACGGATGATGGCCAGCTGGTCGCCAGTGAGCCGTTCCACAGCCTGTCCATCGAGAATATATTTTCCGGAAGTGGGGCGGTCCAGGCAGCCGAGGATGTTCATCAGGGTGGATTTGCCCGAGCCGGAAGGCCCCATGATGGCGATGACTTCGCCCCGGGTGATGTTGAAGCTGACCCCGGCCAGGGCTTTCACTTCAACCGTGCCCATATGATAAATTTTGGTCAGGTTTTCAACCTGGATGACGCAGTCTTCTTCCATAATCAACCTCACCTTCCACCCATGAAGGATGGGCCGCCGGTGATATTCGTCAGGTCCAGCGGCGGGTTAAGGATGATGACATCCCCTTCCTGAAGGTTGCCGGAGAGGATCTGGCTGTTGGTATCAGAAGAGACACCCAGTTCGACCTGAACCGCAACCGGCTGATTATCTTTCAGCATATAGACATAGCGCAGGCCGCTGCGCACTCGGACCGAGCGGTTGGGCACATTGAGCACATCCTCAATTTCATCCACAATAATGTTGACGGCGGCTGTCATGCCTGGACGGACGCTGGAATCGGCGTCGGTCATTTCAATGGTCACGTTGTAATTGACGGAGGTTTGGCCCTGAATGGGTACCCGGGCAATTTGGATCACCACACCGTGAAAAGTTTTATTAGGGATGGCATCGAAGGTGAAATTGACCGTCTGGCTGACCGCGATTTTGTTGATATCAATTTCTGAAATGGGCACATCCACAAACAGGTGGGATAAATCGTCAATACGGAAGGAAATGGTGCCGGGGGATACCTGGTCGCCGGTTTTGGAGCGCACTTCAGTGATGATGCCGGCAAAGGGGGCAGTGATGGACGAGAGGCGCAGGGTGGCTTGAATGGCGGCGATGCGGGCTTCGGCGGCGGTGATATCATCGGGATCAGGGCCATCTTTTAGACGATTCCATTCGCGTTCGGCTTCATTAAACTGTGCCTGGGCGAGGTCCAGCTTGGCCTGAGCTTCATCAACTTCTTCGGTATCGGAGGCGCCGGTGAGGTAATTGAGGTTAATCAGAGCGCGGTCTCGTTTGGCAATGGCAGCAGAAAGGTTGCTTTCGGCCACCACACGGGCGCGGTCATCCGGGGAATTATCAGCAACGCGGTCAAACATATCTTGCGCGCGTTCGACCTCATCCTTTGCCAGAACATAGGTGGCGCGGGCGGCATCAATTTGCTCTTTGGTGCCGCGGGTGGTGGCATTGCGGTAGCTGCGTTTTTTCTGCGCGTCTTCCAGGTTTTTCTGCGCCTGAACAAGGTTCAATTCAGCCTGGGCGCGGTTCACTTGCGATTCCTGCAGGTTTTTCAGGTTGCGCCGGGCGGTGACCAGATCAGCTTCGGCCAGGATAATATTTTGCGCCAGGGTTGTTCTATCCAATGAGGCAAGCAGATCACCTGGTTGAACCAGGTCATCAATTTTCACCGGCAGAGAGGCAATGCTGCCGCTGGTTTGCCAGGATAAAAAGGCAGATTGGCTGGGCCTGACCACGCCGGTGCCGCCGATGGAGGCGATGATGTGAGAGCGTTCCACGCGGACCGTCTGGTAATTGGACTGGCTGGCCTGCTGCTGCGCCTGGATATAGGTTACGCCATAATAGATGCCAACCACGGCAGCAACAGCCACGGCAACCCATGCCACTACTTTAAGTATTTTCATTGGAGTTTCTCCTTCTCAAGTCCAACAAACGACAACGATAAAAGATAATCCCATCATACCCATTGTTTGTAAAAGGGATCTTAGAATTCAACCACCAAACCGCACAGCAGGTGGAAAAAATCTGCCGGGGTGTGAGTGAAAGCAGGGGATTATTGCAGCTTGCAGCCGCAAAAACGGCAGAAATGTGAATCAGTTCGCTGCGGTTTCTTGCATTTGGGGCAGATGACTTCCTGCGGAGGGGCCATACTCGCAAGGTCGCTGATGGGAATGGTGTTTGAAATAACGCGCGGCTGCGGCGGTGGGGCAGCATTGGAGAGATCGATGGTTTCGCGGACGGGAGGCTGGGGAGCAGGCTCGGGAGGGGTGATGACCCGCACCACGGGGACCTGCAAAGCGGGCGGCGGGGTCGCGGGGGGCAGCGGTGGAACCGCCGGACTTGGCGGGGCGGCTGGATCTTGAACACGAAACTGAAGATCCATAAAACGAATCAGGTCATTGTGATGAATTGGCGTTGGTTCCGTGATGCGCACGCCGTTGAGATAGGAGCCATTGGCGCTGCCCAGATCGGTCAGGATGTAGCTGCCATCCTTCAACTCAATGAGGGCATGTGAGCGGGAGATTTGCGTGTTTTGCAGGCGCAAATCGTTGTTGACCGAGCGGCCGATATGGGTTGACGGCAGCAGAATAAAAGCGGTGCCTTTTTGCGGCCCCTCTTCATAGATGAGTTTCCAGGGGGTGATTACCTGGGGAACTGGCTGAAGCGGGCTGGTTTCATAAAGCGATGCGTTCAGTGCGGCGGGGTTGAGCAGTTCACCCAGCAGTTTTTCGGCTGTTTCGAGGCTGATGAGCGAAACCTTGACTTCATCCCCTTCGCCGAAAATATCCATAAACCAGAGCAGGCGGCGCGAACGGACAAAGAATTCCATCAGGTTTTGGAGCGATTGATCGGCGTTTTGCGAGGTGAGGTGGAAGGCGACGGCTGAGGTGCGCTCGTGCAGAGATGAGACCAGCAGCAGGCCGGCCTCAGAAAGGTGGACGGTGTCGCGGCGGGTGAGGTCAGCGAGCAGGCCGAGGCCGACCAGGTTTTGCAGAGAGGTTCTGATCAGCTCTGGAGAAAGGCGGTCAATTTTAACCGGCATCAGCGGCAGGAAAAAAGGCAGCAGCCAGCGGGGATCCTGATAGGTGAGGCCGTCATCCACAGAGCGGCAGATATCTGCAAGGGCAAACTCTTCGTCAACCGGGCGATGTTCCAGCCAGGCAGCATAGTGAATGCGGCTGTACAGGTCCGCCAGGCCACAAAGCACGATCCAATCTGGCAGGGCCATTTTGATGGTCAACTGCCCTTCCCAAACCGGAATATCAGGCTCCAGGTTGGCCAGCATGGAATGGCAGAGGCTGGCAGAAGAAGGCACGCTGTTGACCAGGAACTCTTTTGCGAGATCGTCGCGGCCAGCCAGTATCCACTGGCTTTCAGCCAGGGTTTGATGTGGCATGGCGTAGGTCTTAACCAGGCGATTGTGATCGCGGAGAAAGTGGATCTGGGCAATGCAGGGTGGGGCGGCGAGGGTTTTCAGATAAAGTTGAATGCGTCCCTGTTCTTCGGGGGTTTTGCCGTCAAACCAGCTTGCCGCCATGCCCAGCAGATTGGTGCCGGAGGTATCGGGGATGAAGAACCGGCCCAGAGGGGAAACCGGTAAGGAGAAGCGCTGCACCAGGGGACTGAGAATGGCTTTGGGCAGGTGGATGGGATGGTTCATGCTTTTGCCCCCTTGATGGGTGAGGTGCGCCGGGGTGAGGTGAGATGAAGGTCCAGGTTGGCTGGAGTCTGCCGCAGTTTATCGAGCAGACGGTAAACGCCGGGCGGGCAGGGTTTATCGGCAGAGGCGCCGGTGTGGACAGGGGTGAGTTGATCGGGGATCAGGGGGTTATGCGATGGAAATTGACGCAAAGACAGAATGGGCAGGGTGATATTTTCAGACTGGTTCAGGAGAGCATTCTGTTCATCAAAGAGGCTGGTGATCGCCGAATCTGTCATCAGCTGGGCGGAGATTTTCTCCTGGTTGACAGGAATTTGCGCCGCAGAAGGGGCATTTTTCCAGAGATCTGTCTGTCCATCCATACATCATCACCTCAGAAAAGGATACAAAAATATTATACTCCCCTTTTTGGGGGACGGGTTTGGGAGGGGGTAAAAAATATGTTAGACTATAGCCAGTTGAGGAAGAAAAGGAGGATCTGTTATGAAATGCCTGGTCACAGGTTTTGACCCCTTTGGCGGGGAAAAGGTCAACCCATCCTATGAGCTGGCAGCCCGGCTGCCGGACGAGATTGACGGCGCTGAGCTGATCAAATTGGTGGTGCCAACGCAGTTTGGCGCAGCCGTTCAGGTGGTGAGAGAGAAGATTGAAACGGTTAACCCGGATATCTGGCTGGGGGTGGGGCAGGCCGGCGGGCGGAGCTGCATCACGGTGGAACGGGTGGCAATCAACGTCATGGATGCGCGCATACCAGATAATGCCGGATATCAACCGGTCGATGAGCCGGTTGAGGCGCGGGGGCCGGCAGCCTATTTTTCGACCCTGCCGGTGCGCAGGATGGTGGCTGCGCTGGAGGCCAGCCAGATTCCGGCGGCCATCTCCAATTCGGCCGGCACTTTCGTGTGCAACAATTTGATGTACGGAGTTTTACACCTGGCAGCGGGCCGGAAAGGCAGCCCGGCGGGCGGGTTTATGCATATTCCTTATCTGCCGGAGCAGGTGGTGGATAAGAACAGCCAGCCTTCCATGACGCTGGAAATGAGCCTTCGGGCGGTTGAAATTGCCCTGCGGGTGGCGATTGAAGAAGTCAGACAATTGGGAAAATGAGTTTTGCAAAAGCCTTGACGGATGAGGGGGGGTATGATAAACTATTTGCCGTTGGGGGGGCGTGGTGTAGCGGTCTAACATGCGGCCCTGTCAAGGCCGAGATCGCGGGTTCAAATCCCGTCGCTCCCGCCTGTACAATTCTCTCTCACACTGGGGAGAAGAGGTAAAAACGGGAAAGTGGGTGTCAAGCCTACCAGATCGTTTTTCCGCACAAAGGCTGTTTCAATCGTGAGTTGGAACAGCCTTTTGCGTTTCAATAAGGAGTCAGCATTGCTGACACCAATCACACCTAGTGTCATTATAGCACCGGGGAGATTTTCTTTCAAGGCTTTTTGGCATGTCTCCAAAAAGTCCCTTTCGCGTTCCAGCTCGACCTGGGAAATATACCCTGCCAGAAAGAGGGCCTTTGCACGCTCAAAGCGAGCCTGGGCTTCCTGGGCCTGTTTTTCTCTGATGGCCTTTTCTTCCCTTATTTGGGGATTATTCAGCGCTGCCTGGATGATGGCAAAAACCTGAGATTCGATTTTTTCGGCGTTGACCAGAGGCTGGCAGCATTTTTGGGTGCGCTCAACCCGGCTGGCATCCTGGTAATAATAACGGCCTTTGTTGGACACGCCGCGCATATGGCCGCCGCAATACCCGCAGCGCAGAATGCCTGTAAGCGGGTAAATGCGGGCAGGGGCACCGTGGCAAATGAGGGCGCTGCTTTGCAGCAACTTGCGAATGCACTGAACTTCTTCAAACAAATCCTGAGAAATGAGAGATGGATGCCTGCCCGCATAGACTTCGATTGTTTTTGCCCGGATATGCCGGCCATTGTCATCCCGGCCCTGGTAAATGACTTTACCCGTGTAGGTTTGACGGTTCAGAATTTCCCTGACCAGATCGCGGTTGATAGGCCCGGGCGGGTTGAAGCCGGCCCGGCCTTTGGTGCGAAATGGGATGACCTGGCCATTGGCGCATACATAAGGGGTCTGGTTAAGCCGGTCTGTGATCATGCGGTCTGATTGATCGCCGCTGGAATACCATTGGAAAGCCAGGCGGACGGCTTCGCTTTCAATGGGATGGGCGACCATGGTTTTTCCATCACCGCGATTCTGCGAGCCATATTCAGGGCAGTATCCCGGTCCATTGGGGTCAGTGCACTGCGAGCACAGACCCTTGCAGTAACCGAAGGGCGGCACTCCGCTGTTACTGAGGCCGGTTCTGGCGCGCTGATGCTTGCCCTTGCGGGTTTCCTGACGCAAATTGTCAATATAGATTTCCGCAAGCATTCCCAGCATGGTGAGGGTCAATTTACCCCAGGGGGAGGTGAAATCAAGCCTCTCCTGAACGGAGGCAAAGGATACCTGGACGTGATTCAGCTGGTCGAGAGCGGTGAGCAGGCCGTTGAGATGCCTGAAGAAGCGGTCGATTTTATCAACAATGACCACATCAAACTGCCCCAGCTTTGAATCTTCCATCAGTTGAAGAAAAGCAGGCCTTTGACTGTCTTTTTTGGCTGAAATGCCGGCATCGGTATATATTTTGACCAACTGCCAGCCCTGTTGGTCAGCATAGGCGCGAATGTGGTTTTCCTGGGCATCAAGACTGTACCCATCCACCTGTTCACGCATGGATACCCGCCGGTACCCGGCAGCGCGGATATACTTGTTTTCCATGTTTCCTCCTTGCAAGGCTTCAAATTATTGAGTATATTTCAAGTATATTCAACCTAACCATAAAGGGAAATCCTTATGAAAATGAGAACTGACGCCGCCATTGCCCGGATTGAGGCCATTCACGCAGATTATGCCGCTCAACCCTTCATTGACCGGATAAAGGAACTGTTGATCAGAAAAAATGAGAGCTACCGCGAGGCTGGCCTGCGGGCAGGCCTGGATCACCAGGCGATCCGGCGGGTTTTGGACGGCAAGCGCCCCACCATGACCACCTGCCTGCTGCTGGCGGATCATTTTGAGGTAAACCCCAATGAATTTTTGGCGTTGGCCGGATGGCCGACAATGAGAATATTTGATGTGAGCAATGTCAGCGAGCAGAAGGTGCCGCCCGAGGCGGCAGAGGTGGCGCTGACCATTGCCCAGATTGCGGACCCTCAAAAACGCAGGGAGGTTTCCAAAGCCATTGTTGCCCTGGTGAAACAGTACTTTCCATAGGGCCTGGCTGACGACGCCATCATCCATTGAAAAACCTCGGGTTCCGTGCTACAATGATTTTGTCGTAGAGGTGTAGTCGGGGGTCGAGCACGCCTTCGGGAGGGCCAGAGATAACCCCGCCTCTGGATACGGCAGAGACCACCCTAACGGGTGGTTTTTTGTTGGCGCAAATTTTCCCGGTAAGATTCTTTCCGTTTTGCGGTGGAGCAGGCCCTGCCCTTGCTTCTATTTATTCTAATTGAAGCACCATTTCTGGTGTGCTATAATGCAGTTACCGTAGAGGTGTAGTCGGGGCGAGCACACCAATAGGGAAGGCCAGAGATAACCCCGCCTCTGGATACGGTAATGACCACCGCAAGGGTGATCTTTTTTTGGGGGCATATTGAAAGTGGCGCCTTCCGATGTTATACTGAGATTGCATCTGGAGTGTAATCTCCCAGAGCACGCGATGAAGACCGGGGACGGTCGGGGGTCCCGGCAGATGCAAGAACCTGGAAGATACCTTCCAGATCCTTTTTTTTATTCTCCCATTGAAACTCGTTGGCGTCCGTGATATATTAAGAGTGCCGTATGAGTGTAGTCGGGATGAGCACGCCTTCGGGAAGACCAGAGAACCTCGCGCCTCTGAATACGGCAGAGACCACCCAAACGGGTGGTTTTTTTGTTTATCGAAGACGATTTTTACCATTCTAGACTCAATCGGCAAAGTCAACCCGCAAAGGTAGAAATCTCTGGCTTTCTTCAGGTTCTCAAGTATTTCATATGTTGTGATTTTTGGAATGAGCCCAAAAAAATTGACCGAAAAATACCCGCAAGGTATGTCAGATGCATCTTTCATCACATTTTATAGGGCGAAATATCAACTTTATCAGGAATACTTTTGAGGAAGGTGCAATATGACGTATAATTAACAGGCTGGAGAATAACAGGATTGCGGAAAATCCAGCTGACGCCTTCAAAACCTAAAATGAGTGATGCCGATGAGACCTCATGCCACGACTGTCTGCCAAACCCAATCAAGGGGGAACCATGAATGTCTTTAATTTGCGAAATTCGCTGATCCAGGATTATTCAGATTACATCACCAGTTTCATCCGGATTCGCAACCCGAGGATACTGGAATATGTCAATCAAAGCATTGATTCAGGCCTGCTCTGGCCTGATCCGCTGATTCAATTAAACCCGTTCTTTGAACCCGGGCTCTGGATTGACGAGCTGGTGGATCAGGGCGTGCTGCACAGGGAATGCAAGCGGATTTTCCGGCGAAAGCAATCACAGGAAGATCCTGGCGAGCGGCTTCGTTTGCACAAACACCAGGAAGATGCCGTGCGAACAGCGCGGGCAGGGCATAATTACATTCTGACCACCGGCACCGGCTCGGGCAAAAGCCTGGCGTATATTATCCCGATTGTGGATCATATTTTACGCAACGGCAGCGGCAAGGGGATCAAAGCCATCATCGTTTATCCGATGAACGCACTGGCCAACAGCCAGCAGGGCGAACTGCAAAAATACCTCCAGTTTGGCTATCCTGAGGGCCACCCGCCGGTGAGCGTGGAGCGTTATACCGGACAGGAAAGCGACCAGGATAAGAACCGCATCATTGCCAATCCTCCGGATATTCTGCTGACCAACTACGTGATGCTCGAGCTGATCATGACCAGGCCCAGGGAGCAAAAACTGATCGAGGCGGCCAAAGGACTGCGTTTTCTGGTTCTGGACGAACTGCACACCTACCGCGGCCGGCAGGGAGCGGATGTGGCTTTGCTGGTGCGGCGGGTGCGCGAGACCCTGGAAGCCAGATCCCTGCAGTGTGTGGGCACATCAGCGACGCTGGCCGGGGCCGGCAGCCTGGAACAGCAGCGCAGGGAAATTGCCGCGGTGGCCTCGGTTATTTTCGGGGACACTTTCCATGCGGAAAACGTGGTGGGCGAAACCCTGCGCAGGGCAACAGAAGAACACAACCCGGCTGATGTGGGCTTTATCACGGCCCTGACCGGGAGCATCAGAGATCTGTGCCTGCCGGAAACGTATGAAGAATTGATTCGCCACCCCCTGGCAAGCTGGATTGAAAGCCATCTGGGTCTGAACACGGACCGGGAAAGCGGACGCTTGATCCGGGCTGTTCCCAAGAGCCTCAGGGGGAGCAACGGCGCTGGAAAAGATTTGAGCCAGTTGACCGGACTGTCCGTAGATACCTGCGTGAAGGCGCTGGAGGAGATGCTGCTGCGGGGATATGGCATTGCCAATCCGGAAACCCGGTTCCCGGCTTTCGCC
>JAKQJC010000052.1 GCA_029561345.1 Chloroflexota bacterium
CCTCGTTCCACTCGGATGACTTTGAGCTTACAGGGTCCGTGTTCAGTTGGTAAGGTTCAAAAATCTTGCACTTTGTGGCCGTTTTTCACGATTCGGCCACTGATTGCACAACGGTTACGCTAATTTTGGCGAAGGTATTGACGGTTTGAACCCTGTTTATACGCAGAATAACCGTGCTGGTCAGGTTCGTCATCCAGCTACGTCTGCATATTCCGTTTTCCGGGTTACCACCTCCTTTCGAGTGAAAGTAGGATAATGCCTGATACAAATTAAAATGGGGAAACGCTGTTTACCACAGCCAAAAGCATTTTACAGGACTGCCATATAAATGTCAAGTTTATTGCGTGCCATTTTTTACTTTTGCCGGGTTATGAATGTCTGAAAAGAAGGTTATTTGTCATGGCCAGCAAAGTATTGGCAGCAGGGTTCTTTTGTGGTATGGCGGCATCCAGCGCGGCAAGGGCTGCCTGGCTGTGGGTGCGTGCGGAGGCTTCAGCGTAGGCGCGGGCGCCGCAGGCATCGAGCAGGGAGATCATGGCGGGCACGTGGGCTGGCGTGACGGGGCCAACCTGCCACTGCTCGTAAAAAGCGCCTTTTTGTTCCAATGCATAGAGCACGGGCAGGGTTTTCTTGCCTGAAACCAGGTCTGACTGGTGCGATTTTCCGGTTTGCTGTTCATCGCCCCAAATGCCAAGAATATCATCGATGATTTGAAAAGCGAGGCCCACCTCTTGGCCAAAGGTTTGCATTTCGGTCTGGATGGCTGGAGATGCGCCGGCGGCAATGGCCCCCAGGCCGCAGCAGGCAGCCAGCAGGGCGGCGGTTTTACCACTGATCATCATCTGGTAATCGGTGAGGGTGATGTTTTGCCTTTTTTCGAAGGCGATGTCCAGGTACTGGCCTTCGGTCAGGCGGATGCAGGTGCGGTTAAACAGGTCAGCTGCCTGGATGGCCGCCTGAGGGCTGACGGTTTGGGCCAGGCGCAGCAGCACCACCTGCGACAGGCTGAACATGGCGTCACCGGCGTTGATGGCCTGGGGCATGCCCCAGGTGACCCAGACGGTGGGACGGCCGCGGCGCAGAGGGCTGTTATCCTGTATGTCGTCGTGGATGAGGGAAAAATTGTGCAGCAATTCCACGGCGGCGGCGGCTGGCAGGGCAGCGTGCCAGGGGCTGCCGCAGGCAGCTGCGCTCAACAACACCAGCAGGGGCCGCAAGCGTTTGCCGCGCGCCTGCGGACCGGCGCCTGCGCCTTCCCAGCCCATGTGGGCAGCCAGCATTTGACGCAGTTCGCCGCAGGCAGGCCCAAATGCCTGGTTGACGGCGTTTTGCAGTTCGGTTTCAACGGCCTGCAGCATCAAGGCGGTGAGCGTCTGATCGTCCATGGGCTTATTCCTATGAAATGCGCGCCAGTTTGTTATGGCGCAGGTCGGCCAGGCTGGCTGCGCCGGTGCAGAACAGGCAAATTTGCAGCTCGCGCCGGATGTTGTGAACAGCCTGGGCTGCGGCCTCAGCCGACTGGCTGGCTGCCCGCAGCAGGGCGCCGGCCAGGCCGCCCAGGTCGGCGCCCAGGGCCAGACATTTGGCCAGGTCAATGCCGTTTTTCAGGCCGCCTGAGGCAAAAATGGTCATTTTTGGCGCGGCTGCCCGCACTTGAAGGATGGATTCCGCGGTGGGAATGCCCCAGGCGCGAAAACTGGAAGCCACAGCGGCCATATGCGGGTCGCGAATGCGGTGGAGCTCCACCTGCGACCAGCTGGTGCCGCCGGCGCCGGCCACATCAATGGCGGCCACCCCGGCCGATGCCAGGCGGCGCGCCGCCTCGCCGGAGATGCCCCAGCCCACCTCTTTCACCACCACGGGTACGGGCAGGTGGCGGCATACCGTTTCTATTTGGTTCAGCAGGCCCGAAAAACGGGTGTCGCCTTCGGGTTGCACGGCTTCCTGCAGGGGGTTCAGGTGCAAAATCAGGGCATCTGCCTCAATCATATCCACAGCGCGCTGACAGTGGTCCACGGTGTAACCGTAGTTGAACTGCACAGCTCCCAGGTTGGCCAAAAGGAGAATGTCGGGGGCAACCTGCCTGATTTTGAAGGTGGCGGCCGTTTTGGGGTGTTCCAGGGCGGCGCGCTGCGAGCCCACCCCCATGGCAATGCCGTGGGCCTGGGCGGCAGCCGCCAGGTTGCGGTTGATGGCGCTGGCGTCGGCAGCCCCGCCGGTCATGGATGAGATGAGCAGGGGGGCGGCCAGCTTTTTGCCAAAGATGGCGCAGCCGGTATCCACCTGATCCAGGTCCACTTCGGGCAGGGCATTATGAATGAAGCGGTACTGTTCAAGACCGCTGCTGAGACCTGAGGCCACATCCTCTTCAAGGCAGACGCGGATATGTTCTGATTTACGGGAAGAGAGGAGATTTTCTTCTGACATAACCTTTTATTTGTGGTAAGATAAGGTGGTAAAATAGACCCTTTTCAAGTATTATATCCGGAGGCGTTGATTATGGATACCTTTGCAGAGGTTAAAAATGTGATCGTGAAGGTGCTCAAACCCAAGGAAGGCACTGAAATCAACCTGGAAACACGGTTTATTGAAGATTTAAAAGCGGATTCGATGGACCAGTTTTTCTTGATGGATGGGTTTTGTGAGGCCTTTGATTTGACCATCAATGATCAGGATGCCGCCGCCATTCGCACGGTGGGCGATGTGGTCAGGTATATCGAGACGCAGCGCAAATAGGGGCTTTACGCCGTCAACTCAACAGCTCGGGCAGTTCTTCGGGATGGCGCGCCATGCGCACCCCGGCTGCCACCAGCGACAGGTTTTTATCCACGGCCAGGCCCGCGCCACGTTCAATGATGGCGCCGGCGTGGCCGTAGCGTTTATTGGCCTGGGCCGTCAGGCCGGCAATGTAGGCGCAGACCGGCTTGGTCATCTGGGGAATATAGCTGGCCGCTTCTTCTTCATCTTTTCCACCAATTTCACCCACCAGCACCACCTTTTCGGTATGCGGGTCGGCTTCAAACATTTCCAAAATATCTTTAAAAGATGTACCAATGATGGGATCAGAGCCAATGCCCACGCAGGTGCTGACGCCCAGCCCGGCCTGCTTTAAATTTTCAAGAATGGTGAAGGTGAGGGTGCCGGCGCGGGAGACCACGCCGATGTTCCCTGGCGAGGAGACTTCAGGGGGGATGATGCCGGCGCAGCATTCGCCAGGCGAGATGATTCCCGGGCTTTTGGGACCGATGAGACGGATGCCTTTCTGCTTCAGATAGGCGTTGATGCGCAGCATCTGGTAGATGGGAATGCCTTCAGTGATGCAAATGATCAGCGGTACCCCGGCGTCAGCGGCTTCAAAGATGGCATCTGGAGCGGTGTGCGCGGGCACAAAAACCAGGGCGGCATTGGCGCCAGAAATTTCATAAGCCAGATGCACGGAATCGAAAACGGGAATTTTTCCGCCGATCATCCATTCGCCGCCTTTACCGGGCGTGACTCCGGCGACAATGCTGGTGCCGCTGAGCAGCATTTTTTGGGCGTGGTACAGACCTTCGCGGCCGGTGATGCCCTGGATCAGCAGGCGGGTGCTTTTATTGACCAAAATACTCATTTTTTTCTCCGTGTGCCAGGGCAATGGCCCGGGCAGCCGCTTCGGCCAGAGAAGCAGTGACCGTCACTCCTGATTTTTCCAATAATTTGCAGCCTTCCGCGGCGCGAACGCCATCCAACCGGACCACAGCCGGCAGGCCGGGCTTCTGGCTGATGGCCGTCAGGATGCCCTGGGCAATTTCGTCGCAGGGGATTAAACCGCCAAAAATGTTGAACAGAATGACGCTGATTTCAGAGTTGGAACTGACGATTTTGAAAGCGGTGTAGATTTTGGAAGGGGTGGGGTCTTTGCCAATGTCCATGAAGTTGGCCGGGCGGCCGTCATAAATGTGCAGGGTATCGAGGGTGGCCATGCACAGACCGGCGCCGTTGACAATGACGCCGATATCGCCGCCAGCGTGGTGTAAATAGGTCATGTTGAATTTGCGCGCTTCGGCTTCCAGCGGTGATTCGACATCTGTGTCGCGCAGTTCAGCCAGGTCGGGGTGCAAATTGATGGCGTTTTCATCCAGGTCAATTTTGCCGTCGAGCGCCACCAGTTTCTCTTCAGGTGTGAGCACCAGGGGGTTGATTTCAATCATCAGAGCGTTGGTTTCGATGAAGATCTGCCACAGGCTGAAGGCAATGCTGGCGAAAGCGCGCCAGTTGCTGCGCGGCAGGTCGATGCTGGCGGCCAGCTCGCGCACCTGATATTCATGCAGCCCTACCAGCGGGTCAATGAGAACCCTGAAGACCTTCTCCGGTTTGTCGAGGATCAGTTCTTCAATGTTGGCACCGCCTTCGGCCGTGGCCATCAACACGGGCAGGCGCAGCGAGCGGTCGATGATAATGCCGAGGTAGATTTCCTGGCTGATGGGAATGACCTCATCCACAAGCACTTTGCGCACGGGTAAATCTTTGGGGCGCAGGCTGAAAAGGCTGGTGGCCACTTCGAAGGCTTCGACGGGGGTTTTGGCCAGCAAAATGCCGCCCGATTTTCCACGTCCGTTGATGAGCACCTGCACTTTGAGGATGACGGGCTTGCCCAATTCGACAGCAATTTGCTGGGCTTCAAGGGCCGAGGCAGCCACCCGGCCTGCCGGGGTGGGAATGCCGTGTCTGGCGAAAAGCCGTTTAACCTGGTATTCGTGTAATTTCATAGTTTTGTGGTTGATCCAATCCCTTCAACCATACACCCAAAGAGATGATTCGTCAATTGAAAAAAATCAGCCTGATTGAAATAAAACCTCCCCTTTTCAGGGTGAAAAGGGGAGGGGTGCGGCTGAATGGGGCTGATTTAGCCTTTCAGGAAGGCATCCAGGGCATCTTTGCTAATGCGGTAGGCGTTGCCGATCTTGCGGGCCTTGAGGTCGCCGGCGGTGATGGCGGCAATGACATCTTCTTCAGAAACGCGCATGACGGCGGCAGCTTCAGCGGGGGTCATCACATCGGGGGTGGCGCTGGCGGCAGGGACGGCCGCCGCAGTGGCGGGGGCAGCCTGGCCGGCGGGGGCAATGCCCTGCACCGATTGGGTGATGATGTTGCCGAGGCCAATGCCTGCGCCAATGCCAGCGGTGAGGCCGGCGCCGCCAGAGGGGTTCTTGGCGGCATCGCGCAGCGCGTCGGCAGCCTGGAGCTGGGTATAGACATTCATATCCAGCATGCCCATGGCGCGCAGTTCTTCGGCCGATTTTTCGGAGGGTTTGAGGTTGGAAATGTAGAATGATTTGAGGGTCAGGCCAATGGCGTTGAAATCATCCTGGGCTTTGGCGCGCACGCCGGCGCTGAGTTCCTCGGTGAGGCCAATCAGTTCAACCACGCTCTTGCTGGCTGCGGTTTCGCCAAGCAGGTCCTGCAGCTTGGAGAGAAGCATATTGCGCAGGCGGGTTTCGATATCTGCGGTGCGGTACATGCCCTGGGCGCCGACAATTTGAGTCACAAATTGCTGGGGGTCTTTGATGGCGAACGCATAGGAGCCGAAGCCCTGCAGCAGCGCCACGCCGAGGCCCATGCCGGGGTTGCGGACAATGATCGGCTGGGGGGTGCCCCATTTGCGGTCGGCAAATTCGCGCATCGAGACGTAGTAGACTTCGGCGGTGAAGGGCGTGCGGTCATTGAAGGCCTGGCCGATGAAATCAACCACCATGGGGATGTTGGCGGTGACAATGGTGTGGCGGCCGGGGCCAAAGGTGTCGAGGGCGTGCCCGTCGCGGAAGAAGACCACGCGCTGTGATTCGCGGACGATGATCTGCGAGCCAATGCGCAGGTCGGCCACGCCGGTTTCAGGGAAGCGGTGGACCAGTTCATCGGTCATCTCGCTGGGGTATTCAACAACATCAAAAATTCTGGCCATATGGTTTTACTCCGTTATTTTATGAGAATTTAGCTGTGATAGGCCGGCTTATTGGGAAGCCTGGGGGGCGCCGCTGCCGATCATAATTTCATGGCGTTTCTCGAACACATCCACACACTGGCGTGAGAGGGTGGTGAGGTTGCGGATGGCGGCGGGCAGGCCTTCGGTGCCAAGAGAGGCTTCCACGTTGTCAATGGCGCGGCTGACCTCGTCACCCATGGCAAACATGGCCAGGTCGTATTCATAGACCTGGGCCAATTCCTGTTCGTTGACTTTGGCAGCAGCAAAGAAAGGTGAATAGCCGTAGGCCGCAGTGCGGATGCGATCGATGAACTGGCGCAGTTTGATGGCCGCCGCTTCCATGTCGTCGATGTAGGCGATGCCGCCCTGGCTGATCAGATCACGCTGCAGGCCAGAGACGCGCCCCCAGAGCTGTTCAAAGCGGTTGGCGATGGATTCGCGCATCAGTTTATCTGAGGCGCGGCGCTTTTCGCGTTCCATATAGCCATTAAAACCGGGGATTTTTCCTAACAGTTTTTGGAAGATGTTTTGATCTTCACTGACATTCTGAAAGAAATCGCTCATTATGTATTCCTCCATAACCATCTCTAATTGTGACATCGGCTCAAAACCGATCTGTCATAAAATGCATGATTATTATAGCTTTAACCGCCCCACATCACAAGCGAAAAAAGACCCTGTTGGAGCGCTTTGAGGCGGGTTGATGGTTTTTGCAGGGTTGAGAAACCTTTTGAGAGGTTTTGAGGGACTGAACCGGCCGGTGGCTGTGCGTGGATGACCGGACGACGGGATTGAAATTGTTCGGAAAGTGTGCGGTTTTGTTGGTAAAGATCAGCTTTTCTCTAAAACTGACTGGCAAGGGCATTGGCTGCTGTTAATAGAGTTATTAATGAACGTACTGAAATGCTCTGAGTTGAGGAAAGAAATAGGACTTAATTTCGATGATTAAGCAAATGATTAATCTGTGCAAAAATCACTTTGCATAAAAGAAAGGATTGGATATAATTACCCGAGCTCGCATAAAGAGTTTATCCTGTAACGGGAAGGAGGTGAAAAAAACATGTTATTCGCTCCGAAAGAAAAAGGTCAGGGTCTGGTTGAATATGCGCTGATTCTCGTCCTGGTTGCGGTTGTCGTTATCGCCATTCTTGCTTTGCTTGGTCCGGCCATCGGCAATATCTTCCAGAACATTGTCGACAACATCTAATCTTGGATGAAGGTGTTGCAACATCCACTCGCTGAAAGGCGGGTGGATGTTGTTTTTGGGCACGGGTTGTAAACCGTTTGTAAGCTGGGGACGGTTGTAATTTGGCCCAATTTGCTTATAATATAACTAAATCGGGCTTGCAATTCCAACGAGCTGCAAGCACATTCAGAATAGGAAAGGAGGTGAAAAACATGTTATTCGCTCCGAAAGAAAAAGGTCAGGGTCTGGTTGAATATGCGTTAATTCTCGTTTTGGTTGCTGTTGTCGTTATCGCCATTCTTGCTCTGCTCGGTCCGGCCATCGGCAATATCTTCCAGAATATTGTTGACAACATCTAACCCGTAAGGGTCAGTGGCTAAAAAGAACGGGCTCCGCTGCGAAGCGGAGCCATTCTTTTATTAATCCCCGAAGCGTTTTCCTGGCCCTGGCATGGAATTTGCATCTCCCAATGAAATCAAGGTTTTCCGGTCAAAATCGGTGAAACTTAACCTTTATTATGAGATTTTATTTTATAATAGGGTTATCTCGCTTGACTTTTGACGGATAATGAAATAGACTTGTGAAAGAGCAATGCGATTAAAATCGCAAGATTCACTATTCATTGGGAGGCATCCATGGCTCAAGGTTCAAAAAAAAGAGGACGCATTTTCATCTACATAGCGCTGATCATCCTGGTTGGCGTTGTGGCTGTTTGGGCGGGCATCACTTTTGTGCTGCCGCAGTTGGGGCTTGGGGGCTCTGTTGGGCCGCTGGTTTCCAATGCCACCCCTGTGGTGGTGGCCACGCCCACCCCCCCCGTCACGCTGGTTAAGGTGGCTTTCACCTCTCAGGAAGTGAAGCGCGGCCAGACTTTCAGCGCCGATAACCTGATTTTGATGGATTATCCGCGCGAGGCCATTCTGGATGAGAAATTATTCTTCAATGATCTGAAGACCCTGGAAGGCAAGCGCGCCAATGCAGACCTGCCCGCGCATGTGGTTCTGACCAGCGGCATGGTGGCTGACGCCACCGAAGGTTCGGCGGCCGCCTTCCGCATTCCCCCGGGCTACGTGGCCATTTCCATTCCCCTGGCGAACCGCCTGTCGAGCATCTCATATGCGCCGCAGCCGGGCGACTATGTGAATGTGATTGCCACCATGAAATTCATTGATCTGGATCCTGATTTTCAGACCATTCTGCCCAACTACACCAGTACAATCAAGGCGCCTAACCCTGGCGGCCTCGACAAAGACGGCAATGCGGTTCAAGCTGAACTGGCGGTGACCATTGATGGCGCGGGCAATCCGGCTAAGGTGCAGGGCAAAATTGAAATTGACCCGACCCTGGGCGAAGCCAACCCCATTTATGCCGTTCCCTCAGAAGCCCAGCGCTCCCGCATGGTGAGCCAGTCATTCCTGCAGAACATCATGGTGCTGCAGGTGGGCGATTTCCGCCTGGATGGCGAACCGGGCCCGGACCTGCGGCCGACCCCCACTCCATCGCCCACCCCTGAAGGCGCCGCTCCGAACAGCCTGCCTCCGGCAGCCCCGCCCGAACCCACCGCCCCGGATGTGATCACCCTGGTGGTTTCGCCGCAGGATGCCATTACATTGAATTACCTGGTTTATTCAGGCGCCCAGCTTACCCTGGTGCTGCGCTCTGCCGGCGACATGCAGATTACCCAGACGGAAGCCGTCACCCTGCAGTACCTGATGGACCGCTACGGCGTGCCGCTGCCCACCAAGCTGGCCTACGGCTTTGACAAGCCCGAAGCCAAGCCGTTCACTGACGGGTTTGTTTTGCCCGACCGCTACGCCATTCCGTAGCTCTGACAACGTTTGCAGCCGGTTTGATGGTCAACTGGTCGCAGACCAGAATGATTTTGGCAGGGTTAGAGCCAGGATGATTTAAATACAAAAACCCGGTATGGCGTGATTGGCAGGCCGTCCTGATGCGCCGCCATGCCGGGTTTTTTCAAAGATTAATGAACTGTTTGGAAATGGATTGCTAATTTTCAGTGGAGGTTAGTGGCAGTTTATGGCCGGAGAAAAAATACGCATCCTGATTGTTGATGATATTGCCGAAACGCGTGAAAATATCCGCAAGTTGTTGCAATTTGAAGCGGATTTTGAGGTGGTGGGTGTGGCACGCACCGGCAAGGAAGCGATTGACTTATCTCAAGAGCTGAAGCCAGATGTCATTTTAATGGACATCAATATGCCGGATATGGATGGCATTGCGGCCACCGAAGCCATCCGGCGCAAACTTTCTTTCGCGCAGATCATCATCTTATCGGTTCAGAATGACCCCAACTACATGCGCCGGGCCATGCTGGCGGGCGCGCGCGATTTTATCTTTAAGCCTCCCCGTATTGATCAATTGAGCGGCACCATTCGAGTGGCTGGAGCCATTGCTGCTGAAGAGCGCAGCAAACAAACGCCGGTTGCCATGCCCGGCATGATGCCCGGAATGATGCCAGGCATGATGATGCCAGCCATGCCCAAGGGCAAGGTGATCATGGTGTTCAGCCCCAAAGGCGGCACCGGATGCACCACCATCGCTTCGAATCTGGCAGTGGCGATGGTGAATGAAGAAACCAAAGTAGCCCTGGTGGATGGAAACCTGCAATTTGGCAATGTGGCCATTTTCCTCAATGAACAGGGTAAGAACACGATCATTGACCTGGCTCCCCGGGCTGACGAACTTGATTATGATATTGTGAAGGAAGTGATGATCGCCAATGCAGCTTCAGGGGTGCACCTGCTGGCGGCCCCACTGCGCCCGGAACATGCTGAAAAAGTGAGCGGCGAACAATTTGGCAAGGTGCTGACTTTCCTGCGGCAAATGTATTCCTACATCATTGTGGACACACCGGCATACCTGACAGATGTGGTGCTTTCCACGATGGATGTGGCTGATCTGTTCATCCTGGTGACCAGTCAGGATATTCCGGCCATTATTGGCGCCAAGTCGTTTCTTTCCCTCACCGATGCCATGCGCATTAACCGCAAGCGCATTGTCTTCACCATGAACCGCTATGATAAACGGGTTGGCAATCCACCTGAGAAGGTGGGTGAATACCTTAAGCAGGAAGTCGTTTCCGTGATTCCGCTGGATGAACGGATTGTGATCAATGCGGTTAACCGCGGCGTGCCGTTTATGATTGATAACAAGATGCAGCCGATTGGACGCAGCATTGCGGCCCTTGCTGATACGGTCAAAGATACCCTGGCCAAGCTGGATGCGGCTGAAAACGAGAAACCATTGAGATAGGAGGGCCCGAGCCATGTCCCTATTAAAACGCTTACAAGGCGGCGGTGAAGCCAACAACCCGCAGCAACCTGCCAATTCATCCGCCCCCGCCGAGGTTTCGGCCCCGCAGGGCAGCATTGCGGCGCGCCGGGCCATGCCGTTGCCCGCCACATCTCCCCAGCAGGATACCTATCAGGATTTGAAAGTGCGGGTGCAAAACAAGCTGCTTTCCAGCATTGACCCGACCATTGATGTGCGGAAAATGGCCGATGTGCGGCGCACCATTCAGGAACTGTTTGAGCAGATTCTGGCCGAAGAAGGCATTGTTCTTTCGCGCCCTGAACGCGCCCGCCTGTTTGAGCAAATTGCTGCCGAAATTCTGGGCCTGGGGCCGCTGCAGCCCCTGCTGGAAGATGAAACCGTGACAGAAATCATGGTGAACGGGGCAAAGAACATATACGTGGAAAGGGCCGGCAAGCTGCAGCGTGCCGCCATCACTTTTGAAGACAACGGTCATGTGATGCGCATTCTGGAAAGAATTGTGGCGCCCCTTGGCCGCCGTATTGATGAATCGAGCCCTTATGTGGATGCCCGCCTGGCGGATGGCTCCCGCGTGAACGCCGTCATCCCGCCCATCTCGCTGGTGGGGCCGGTGCTGACCATTCGTAAATTCTCCCGCTCTCCCATCACCGTGGATCAACTGGTAAAGTACGGCTCGCTGACCCCGGAAGCGGTGGAATTCCTGCGGGCCTGTGTGATTGCCCGCCTGAACATTGTCATTTCAGGCGGTACCGGCTCTGGTAAAACCACTCTGCTGAATGTCATGTCGGGTTTCATTCCCAACGATGAACGCATTGTCACCATTGAAAACGCGGCAGAACTTCAGCTGCGCCAGGAGCATGTGGTCACCCTGGAATCGCGTCCCCCGAACGTGGAAAATAAAGGCGAGGTCACCATCCGCGACCTGGTGGTCAATGCGCTGCGCATGCGCCCAGACCGGATTGTCGTCGGTGAAATTCGTGATGAAGCCGCCCTGGATATGCTCCAGGCCATGAACACCGGCCATGACGGCTCAATGACCACCGCCCACTCGAACAGCCCGCGCGATACCATCGCCCGTATCGAAACCATGTCGTTGATGGCGGGCATGGATTTACCCATCCGCGCCATTCGCGAGCAGATTGCTTCGGCCATTGACCTGGTTATTCACCAGGAACGCATGCGCGACGGCACGCGCAAGGTGGTCAATATCACGGAGATCACCGGCATGGAAGGCGAAGTGATCACCATGACGGATGTATTTGTCTTTGAACAAACCGGCATGGAAAATAATAAGATTGTAGGCCGCTTGCGCCCAACCGGTTTGCGGCCGAAGTTCATGGATCAAATTGAGGATGCTGGCATTCACCTGCCACCCAGTATTTTTGGGGCCAGTGGCCGCCGCCAATATTAAAACTCTGGCTGTTTGACCTGAGACTGCTCAGGTTGGAAGGACCGGTGCAATGGATATAACATTACTTTTGATTGTGGGTGGTTTTCTGGCGCTGATATTCCTGATTATCGGCATCGTCATCACCATTTCAGGCGAGAAATCGGTGGTTGATGAACGCCTTGACCGCTACACCTCGGAACAGCCTCTCTATGACACACGGGGAACACAGGAAGCGGATAAGAAGGCTACGCCGCTGGCTGACTGGCTGAACAGCCGGCTGCAGGGATCCTCATTTGGCGACAGCATATCCAAAGACCTGGCCCAGGCGGATATCAAATTGAAAGCTGGCGAGTATGTGGCTGTGATGGTCATTGCCGGAGTGGGGGTGGGCGCCATCGCGTATATTCTGGGGCTGACGATCATCGGCGCCATTGTGGGGTTCATTATTGGCCTTTTCCTGCCGCGCATGTACGTTAAGGCCGAACAGGGTAAGCGTCTGACCCGTTTCAATGGACAGCTGGCCGACATGTTGAACCTGATGGTGAACGGCCTGCGCGCCGGTTACTCCACCATGCAGGCCATGGAAGCGGTGAGCAAGGAACTGCCCCCGCCCATTTGCGATGAATTCCGGCGCGTGGTGCAGGAAATGCAGCTGGGCGTGCCCATGGAACGGGCGCTTGAAAACCTGCTGCGGCGCATTCCCAGCGAAGACCTGGATTTGGTGATCACAGCCATCAATGTGCAGCGCGAGGTTGGCGGCAACCTGGCGGAAATTCTGGATACCATCTCCTTCACCATCCGCGAACGCGTGCGCATCAAGGGCGAAATCAAAGTGCTGACCGCTCAACAGTCGTATTCAGGCAAATTTCTGTCTCTGCTGCCGGTGATTTTGATGGGTATTCTATATGTGATGAACCGCGATTATATGATGCAGTTCTTCACCAACGGCATTTGCGGTTATGCCGGCCTGGCCTGCGCAGGCTTTCTGATTATTGCAGGTTACTTTGCCATGACGAAAATGGCAGAGGTTGAAATCTAGGAGGCAGTCCTATGGAAATACAATGGATCATTCTCATCATTCTGGTGGTGGTGGTGCTGGGAGGCGCTGCGGCCCTGGTATATGTTGGCATCCGCAACCCCGGCAAGGACGATGGAGATATGCTCCAGCGGCGCCTGGAAGAATTCTCGATGAAGGGCGAGGTGGTGGATCTCGAAAAAATTGAGATGTCGCAGCCTTTTGCCCAGCGTATTCTGCTGCCGGCCGCCCGTAAACTGGGCGATATTGCGGCGCGTTTTACCCCGCAAAACGCGCTGAATTCCACTGCCAAAAAGCTTGAATTGGCGGGCACTCCTGCCCAGCTGGACCCAACCACCTTTTTGGCCCTGCAGTTTATTGTGGCAGCCGTGTTTGGCGGCGTGGTTTTTCTGGTGTTGACCATTGCCAAATGGGATATCGCCATGATCCTTTTGCTGGCTCTGGTGTTCACCCTGCTGGGTTTCTTCTTCCCCCAGCTGTGGCTGAGCGGGCGTATTCAGGCGCGGCAGAAGGAAGTGCGCAAGGCCATGCCCGACGCATTGGACCTGCTGACCATCTGCGTGGAAGCCGGCCTCGGTTTCGATGCGGCGATGGCCAAGGTGAGCGAGAAATGGGACAATGAACTTTCGATGGCTTTTGCCCGTGTCATCCAGGAAGTGCAGCTGGGCAAGGTGCGCCGCGAAGGCTTGCGAGATATGGCCGACCGGATTGGCATTCCTGAAATGACCAGCTTTGTGGCTGCCATCATCCAGAGCGAGCAGCTGGGCGTGAGCATGGCCAAGGTGCTGCGCATTCAATCGGAACAGATGCGGGTGAAGCGCCGCCAGCACGCCGAAGAAGAGGCGCACAAGGCGCCTATTAAAATGCTGATCCCAATGGGCCTGCTGATCTTCCCGTCGCTGATGATCATTCTGCTGACGCCGGCCGCCCTGACGCTGATGCAGTCACAACTGGGCAAGTTCCTGGGGTTATAGCAGGCTGGCCGTGCCCTTCTCCTACCGGTTTTACCGCCGCTTTTGGGAGGGGATCGACTGGCTTTTCCCCCCGGAATGCGCGGGATGCGGGAAATTTGGGGAACGTTTATGTGAAATGTGCCGTCAACAGGTGGAAGCGCTGCTTCCACCTGTTTGTTCTATCTGCGGTCTGCCGCTGCGCGGCGAAGGGGATATTTGCCCGGATTGCGTGGCTGGAAAGCCCTACGAAGCCTTAAGGTCGGCTGCCTGGTACAATGGGGTGCTGCGTCAGAGCGTGATCAACCTGAAATATAAACGGGATTTAGGCTTGGGGGATACACTGGCTGAGTTATTGCTGGAGGTGGTGAGGCAGCATGAATGGAGCGTGGACGGGGTGGTGGCGGTGCCGTTGGGACGGCGGCGCCTGCGCGAGAGAGGTTATAACCAGGCGGCCATGCTGGCTTACCCCCTGGCGCTGGCCCTGGGCGTGCCTTATGGGAGGGGGGTCTTGAGCCGGCCGAGGGAGACGGAATCGCAGGTGCATTTATCGGCAGAGGAACGCCGCCAGAATTTAGCGGGCGCTTTTCAGGCGGATGGACGACGGGCAGCCGGAAAGAGCTGGCTGGTGGTGGACGATGTGACCACCACCGGCGCAACGATGGAAAACTGCGCCCTGGCTTTGAAAGCCGCCGGCGCGCAAAGAGTCATGGGGTTGACTGTGGCCCGGGCAGGAAAATTCCTGCAGACTGCAGATAACACTTGACAACAGGATAGTGTATAATTAATAAAATTTCCAAGTAGCCAAGGAGGTATTCATGGAATTCAAACTTGAAATCACCGCAAAGAATATGGAAGTGACTGACCGGATTCGGGAATATATCGAAAAGAAAGCTCCAAAAATTGGACGTTTATTGTCAGATGTAGAGCAAGTGCGTTTTGACCTGGCGAACAAGAAATCAGCTCGCAGCGCTGCGGACCGGCAGGTGGCCCAGATCACCGTATCTGGCAAGGGTTACACCCTGCGCACCGAAGAGCGCGCGGAAGAAATTTTCACGGCGATTGATGTGGCGCTTGAAAAAATGCAGCGTCAGGCTGAACGCCTGAAGGGCAAACGGGTGAAGGGCCGCGGCGACGGCACCTCGGCTGCTGAGGTGGCTCCAGAACCAGTGGAAGCTGAAGATATGTCTGAAGCTGAACCGATCATCGTGCGCCGCAAGCGTTTCCATCTGGCCCCGATGGATGAAATGGAAGCCATTGAGCAGATGCTGCTGCTGGGTCATGAAAACTTCTTCGTATTCTACAACGCCCAGACCAGCGCCATTAATGTGCTTTACCGGCGCCGCGACGGCACCTACGGTCTGATTGAACCAGAAATCGGCTAACCACATCATTGCATAGAACCTTCAGGCCGCCCTGCGCATACAGGGCGGCTTCATTATAATAACATTCCAAAAACTGCTTTCAAGAGAAAGTATTTAACTGTTTCTGAGAATCCCTCTTTGAGGGTGTGGTATAATGATGCAGGATGTCACTGAGATTATAAAGCTTGGATCGGTTAATTGTGATGAAATATGGATTCAAGCCGGAAAATAAGGAGTTTTAGAAGGTGTTTAACCCCCTGAGCTGGCTTTTAAGCCTTTTTGCTCTCGATATCGGCATTGATCTGGGTACAGCCAATACCCTCGTACATGTGCGGGGCAAGGGGATTGTTATTAATGAGCCTTCGTGGGTGGTGATTAAAAAACGCACCCGCGAACCATTCCGGGTGGGCGCGCAGGCCAAGGAACTGGTGGGGCGCACCCCCGCCGACCTGGTGGCGATTCGCCCGATGCGCGACGGCGTGATTTCAGAATTTGATATCACCAAGGCCATGCTCGATCACTTTATCGGCAAGGCGCATAGAATCAGCATTGCCCCGCTGCCCAGCCCGCGGGTGGCCATCGGCATTCCCTCCGGCGCCACCGAGGTGGAACGGCGCGCGGTGTATGATGCCGCCATGGCGGTGGGTGCGCGCGAGGTGTTCCTGATTGAGGAGCCCACCGCGGCGGCACTGGGCGCCGGCCTGCCGGTGATTGATGTGCGCGGCAGCATGATTGTGGATATCGGCGGCGGCACCACCGAGGTGGCCGTGATGGCCATGGGTGGGGTGGTCGTTTCGCGCTCGCTGCGTGTGGCCGGTGATGAACTGGATCAGGATATTATCCAGTATGTGCGCAACAAATATAATCTCTTCATTGGTGAACGCATGGCCGAACAGGTCAAGATGACCATTGGTTCGGCTTACCCGCTCAAAGAAGAAAAGATGATGCCCGTGCGCGGGCGCAACCTGGTTTCTGGTCTGCCGGAAGTGGTGGATGTTTCATCTATTGAAATCCGCGAGGCTCTGGCTGGTTCAGTGCAGGTCATTATTGACACCATCAAGGATGCCCTCGATGAAGCCCCGCCAGAAATTGTGGCGGACCTGCTTGAGACAGGTATTTGCCTGGCTGGCGGCACTTCACAATTGCAGGGCCTGACCAACCGCCTGACCGAAGAACTGCATTTGCGCACCTGGCTGGCCGAAGATCCGCTGACCTGTGTGGCGCGCGGCGCCGGGCAGCTTTTTGAGATCAGCGACCCGCATATTTTTGAACGCCTGGTGGCGGATGTGGACCGCAACCCGAACAAAAACCGCCGTCGCGAACAGGAATAAAGGTGTGTTTTGAAAGGGATGATGGCTCCCATCATCAATAAAAAATGAATCCATTTGCCGCTCGTAATCTTCGCACGGCCGTTCTGGTGCTGGTGGTGACCGGCCTGCTGATATTGGCATTGGGTGGTTATTTTTCCCCCCTCTTTCGCGGCTCGTCCAATCCACTCGAGGCTGTTCAGGCCTGGCTTTCAAGCCGGTTTATGGCCATTTATGAGTTTGTGACTGTGCCGCGCGATGTGGCCAGCCTGCGCCAGCGCAATGCTGAACTGGAGATCCAGGTGGCGGGCTTGCAAACCCAGGTGATTGAGCTGCAGCAGAAGATCAGCGAAGCTGAGGTGCTCTATTCTTTGCTCGATTTTGCCCGTGAGCGTCCGGAAAACCGCTATGTGGCTGCTGCTGTGATTGGCCGGGACCCCAATCCTTTCATGCAGTATATCTTTATTGATCATGGATCTGATTACGGCCTGCGGCATGGAATGCCGGTGGTGACCCAGCAGGGTTTGGTGGGCCGCATTGATGCTGTGACATCTTCGGCTGCCCGGGTGCAGTTGATCACCGACCCGGCCATGCATGTCAATGTGCGCCTGAAATCATCAAAGGCGGAAGCGGTGTTGATGGGCTCGGTGAGCCGGGAGATTTTCCTTGATTTGCTGCCGCGTGATGTGGTGGTGGATACAGGCGAGGTCGTCCTGACATCGGGTCTGGGCGGCAACTACCCGGAGAACCTGTTTGTGGGGCAGGTGGCCGCAGTGAAGAATGTGGAGGGCGGTCTGTTTAAAAGTGTGGCCGTGCAGCCGGTGGTTGATTTTGCTTCCCTGAAATCGGTGCTGGTGATCACCAGTTTTCAACCCATTGATATTGCCCCGCTGGAGCCGACTCCCTCGCCCTGAGGCAGGTATGATCGGTTATTTGCTGGCCATTCCCGTTCTGCTGCTGGCCATGATGCTGCAAACAGCCGTGGTCAGCCGTTTGCCGTTGGTGTTTGGCACGGCCGACCTTCTGCTGCTGGTTCTGGCTGCCTGGGCCTTGCAGCAGCGGGTCCCCACCTGGTGGTATTGGGCGCTGGTGACCATTGGACTGACGGCGTATATTTCGGCCATGCCGTTGACCGCCATTGTGGCAACTTACCTGGGGGTGGTGATCATTGCCCGCTTTATTTTGAGCCGGGTGTGGCGTTCACCGCTGCTTTCCATGCTGACGGTGGTTTTTATCGGAACCATGATTTATCACGGCCTCACGTATTTCATCAGGCAATTTAATGGGGTTCCTCTGGATTTGATGGAAAGTCTGAACCTGGTGGTTTTACCCAGCCTGCTGTTGAATATGTTGATTGCCCTGCCGGTATATGCCGTGATGAAGGACCTGGCGGACCGGATTTACCCGCCGGATGAGATGGATGTATGAGTCAAACACGTTTTCTCAAACCCAACTTTGAAAACTGGCGCTACCTGGTGATTTACCTGGCAGCCGGCCTTGTTTTTGCTTTTTATGCCCTGCGTCTATTTTCCCTGCAAATAATTGAGGGAGAAAAATACCAGGCGGATGCGAACAATAACCGCACGATTGTTGTGAACACCCCGGCCCAGCGCGGTTCCATTGTAGATCGCAACGGCTTTGTACTGGCGCGCAATGTGCCGTCGTACAATGTGGTGATTACGCCCGCGCTGCTGCCGGATGACGAAGATTCACCGGGCCAATTGCAAAAAATTTACCGCGAGCTTTCAGCCCTGATCGGCACGCCTGTCAACAAGGGTGACACCAGCGAAAAGACGGTTAAGAACTTCACCCCCTGTATTTCAGACCTGGGCATTGAGGAGATCGTTTATATTGGCATGACCAACTGGCCGTTCAGCCCGATTAAGATCAAATGCAATGTGGATCGGCGGGTGGCTCTGGCTGTTCAGGAAAAGGCGCCCGATTGGCCCGGAGTGGGCATTTCCATTGATGCGGTGCGGGAATATCCCACCGGCAACCTGACCGCGGAGATTATTGGTTTTTTGGGTCCCATTCCAGAGAATTCGCTCAAGTATTACACTGACCGCGGTTTTATTTCAGGACGCGACAAGGTGGGCTTTGCGGGCATCGAATATTCCATGCAGGATGAACTGGGCGGCGTGAACGGCCAGACGGTGATGGAACGTGACGGCGCCGGGCAGCAACTGCGCAACCTGGAGGCGCCGGTGGAGCCCATTCCGGGCGATGATGTTGTTTTGACGATTGACACGCGCCTGCAAACCATCGCCCGTGAAGCTTTGCTGGCACAGATCAAGAAATACAATGATAATGCCGGAAAGATGAAATCGAACAGCGGCGTGGTGATTGCCATGAATCCTAATACGGGTGAAGTATTGGCCCTGGTTTCATATCCGAACTATGAAAACAACCGCATGGCCCGGGAGATCCCCAGCTATTATTACAATCAGCTTTCTCAGGACCCGACTCACCCAATGCTGAACCATGCCATCAGCATTCAGCAGCCGCCGGGCTCCGTGTTCAAGATGGCCACGGCCATCGGCGCATTGAATGAAGGCGTGGTCACGCCGGAATACCAGGTGGAAGACCCGGGTAAAATTGTGCTGATGGAAAAATATTATGAAAATGACCCTGGGCGGCCGTATGAATATGTGTGCTGGGACAAGGCCGGGCATGGGATGGTCAATTTTTGGTGGGGAGTGGCGCAGTCGTGCGATGTGTATTTCTATAAAATTGGCGGCGGCTACATTAGCGAAAACGGCGTGGGTGATGTGAAAGACGGCGGCCTGGGACCCTGGCGACTGAGCGATTATGCCAAAGCCCTGGGTTATGGGCATATTCTGGGTATTGAACTGCCCGGTGAAATCAAAGGCACCATTCCAAACCCGACCTGGAAACGCATCAATCACTATGAAAACTGGACCACTGGCGACACATATATCGCTTCGATGGGCCAGGGCTATGTTTCAACCACGGTACTGCAGGTGCTGTCTTCCTTCTCCACCCTGGCCAACGGCGGCAAAGTGATGCGCCCGACCTTGATCCGCGAAGTGCGTTCGCAGGATGGCAAGGTGATCAGGCCGTTTTCTCCTGAAGTGCTGTGGGATATCACAGTGGATCCGCAAATCAATGTATATGACGGCAACAACACCACCGGTGAAATGAAGACGGTGGCCCCCTGGGTGATCGAAACAGCACAGGATGCCATGCGCATGGTGGTCACGGACGGCACTGCCAAAGAGACTTTTGAGGGCTCAACGGTGGAATCGGCCGGTAAAACCGGCACAGCAGAATATTGCGACGATACAGCGCGCGAGGCGGATATTTGTAACCGCGGCACCTGGCCCACCCATGCCTGGTATGCCGGGTATGCCCCTTATGACAACCCCGAAATTGTGGTGGTAGCCTTTGTCTATAATGGGGGTGAAGGTTCGGTGGTGGCAGCCCCCGTTGTTCGCAAGGTTTTGGAGGGTTACTTTGAACTCAAAGATACCACCATCACCGCTGTTCCCTAATTTGGAGAATTCCACCCTGAAAAGGCACTGTCTTCTTCCACGAATTGCCAAACATCTGCTATAATTTATCATCGAAAGAGAGCAAAATGAGCAGCAATGTCACGATTAAGGGTATCAAAGAAGGATTGCTTGTCACCATGGGTGAGGGCAATTGGAATGATTTAAAAGAGGCGCTGTTCAGGCAGATAGAAGACAAAGCGGCTTTCTTTCAGGGTGCGCGCATGGCTCTGGATGTGGGGCCGCATGTGATTCATGCGGCGGAAATGGGCGTACTGCGCGACCGTCTGGCAGAAAAGAACATCACTCTCTGGGCGGTGTTGAGCACTTCGCAGGTGACCGAGCATACCGCGCAGAACCTGGGCCTGGTGATTCGCCTGGTTTCGGCGCGGCCGGAAACCGAGGCTCAGGCAGAGGCGCTTTCGCGCATGGCCGATACCACCATATCATCCAGCGAAGAAAGAGCCCTGTTTGTGCAGCGCACACTGCGCTCGGGATACAAGATAGAATTTCCTGGGCATGTCACCGTGGTGGGTGATGTGAACGCTGGCGCAGAGGTGATTGCCGGAGGCAGTGTGCTCATTTGGGGCAAGCTGCGCGGGGTGGTGCATGCTGGTGCCGGAGGAGATGAAAAGGCGGTGGTGTGCGCCATGGAATTGACCCCCACCCAGCTGCGCATTGCCAGCAAGGTGGCCATTCCACCCAAACGAAAAGGAAAACTGCTGCCTGAAATGGCATTCATTCAGGATGGGCAGGTGGTTGCTGAAGAATGGACTGCGAAAGGGAAATAAGGAAGGGTATGACAGCAAAGGTAGTGACAATTTCTTCGGGCAAAGGTGGGGTGGGAAAAACCACCACCACGGCAAACCTGGCGGTGGCGCTGGCGTCGCAGGGCCAAAAAGTGACCTGCATTGACGCTGACATTGGCCTGCGCAACCTGGATGTGGTGATGGGGTTGGAAAATCGCATTGTCTACGACCTGGTTGAAGTGGTTGAGGGGCGCTGCCGCGTGCGGCAAGCCATGATCCGCGATAAACGCCTGCCTGAATTGTACCTGATTCCCTCCGCGCAGACCCGCGATAAAAATTCGGTCTCACCCAGCGATATGATTGCGCTGTGTGACGAACTGAGGCCTGAAATGGATTGGATTCTTATTGACTGCCCGGCGGGCATTGAACGTGGTTTTCGCAATGCCATTGCCCCGGCCGACCTGGTGCTGGTGGTGACCAACCCTGAGGTCTCATCGGTGCGCGATGCTGACCGCATCATCGGGCTGGTTGAAGCGGAAGAAAAAGGACCGGCGCAGCTGATCATCAACCGCCTGAACCCGGCGCTGGTGAAGCGTGGTGATATGCTGACGGCGGAAGATGTGCTCGAACTGCTGGCCATTGAATTAATTGGTGTGATTCCTGAAGACGAAAACGTGGTCATCAGCACCAACCGGGGGCAGCCAGTGACCCTGGATGGCAAGAACCGGGCGGCGGTGGCGTTCCACAATATTGCCCGCCGGCTGCGCGGTGAAAAAGTGCCGTTCATGAATTTGGAAGAAAAGGATGGCTTCTTTGACCGGTTTGCCCGATTATTCCGGACAGGAGGGAGCAATGCCTAACCTTCTTGAACTTCTGACAGGCCGCAAACCGGCCAGCGCGGGCCAGGCCAAGCAGCGCCTGCAGTTTGTGCTGCAGACAGACCGCACTAACCTGACTCCCAAGATGCTGGCGGATCTTAAAGATGAATTGATGCAGGTCATTTCCCGTTATGTGGAGATTGACCCGGACACGGTGAATATTTCCATGACTCACGAAGGACGCGAACACCGCCTGGTGGCTGATATTCCCCTGAAGGCCACGCATCGTTAGGAAATAGCTTATGCGCTCGCAGGTTTGGCGCAATTTCGATTACGCCCTTTTTAGTGTTGTTTTATTGTTATCCATTTTCAGCGTGGCCATGATCTATTCGGCTGTGGCCGGAAATATCAGCCTGGCTTCACACCCTCAGCGCCAGGCGCTTTACGTGGGCATTGGCATTGTGGTGATTTTGATTGCCACGGCCATTGATTACCATTACTGGCTGTCGTTGAGCACGCCGCTGTATGTGGTGACGATTGGTTTTCTGATCATCACCTTTGTGGCAGCCAAGGCCACCTTTGGCGCGGCACGCTGGATTGAAACCGGCATTGGCTTTTTCATCCAGCCGGCTGAACTGGCCAAAATCACGGTCATCATCACCCTGGCCAAGTATTTCTCGCAGCACCAGGATGAACCGCGCAATTGGCGCTGGATCATTATGAGCATGGTGTTCACGGCGCCGATTCTGGTGTTTATTTATCTGCAGCCCAACCTGAGCACCACCATTGTGATTGCCGTGCTGTGGTTTGCCACCATCTGGATCAGCGGTCTGCCGCCCAAGTATATTGTGTTTTTCATCGTGGGCGCGCTGGTGCTGGCAGTGGTCATTTTTCCGTTTATTGAACCCTACCAGCAAAAAAGGGTGTTCAATTTTCTTGTGCCAGATCCCAATGCCACCCACGGCGATACTTACAATGTGGATCAGGCGCTGATCACCATTGGTTCTGGCGGTTGGTTTGGCCAGGGTTACCAGCACGGCACCCAGGTGCAGCTTCATTTCTTGAAGGTGCGCCACACCGACTTCATTTTTGCGGCCATGGCTGAGGAATTCGGCTTTGTTGGCACGGTGATTGTGGTGGGCCTGCTGCTGTTTGTGGTGTTTCGCTGTTTCCGGGCGGCCCACCGCGCCCCCGACATGTTCGGCTCTTTAATCGCCTATGGCTATGGAGTCTTGATGTTGTTTCAGATGTCGGTTAATATCGGTGTAAATCTGAATGTCATTCCGGTGACGGGGCTGACCCTGCCCTTCATCAGCTATGGCGGAAGCTCCATGGTTTCACTGCTGCTGGGCGTTGGCCTGGTTGAAAGCGTGGTGGCACGCCAGAAGACCGTGACCTGATTTTTTTATTTTTCAAGGAGTTCTTTATGACTGCAACCAAGCCCGTTCGCGTCCGTTTTGCCCCTTCACCCACAGGGCACCTGCACATTGGCGGCGCCCGCACCGCGCTCTATAACTACCTGCTGGCGCGTCAGACGGGGGGCCAATTTTTACTGCGCATTGAAGACACTGACCGCAAACGCTTTGTGGAAGGGGCGGAAGAAGAACTGAAGAACAGCCTGCGTTGGCTGGGCATTCAATGGGATGAAGGCATTGATGTTGGCGGCGACCACGGTCCATACCGCCAGTCGGAACGCAAGGCCATTTACCAGGAATATGCCCGGAAGCTGGTGGCGGATGGGCACGCCTATCCCTGTTTTTGCTCTGCCGAACGTCTGGAACGGGTGCGCACCGAGCAGCAGAAAAACAAAGAAATTCCCCATTATGACGGCACCTGCCGCGCCCTGAGCCCTGAAGAAGCGGCGCGGCGCGTGGCGGCTGGCGAAAGCCATGTCATCCGCTTCAAGACCCCCAAAGAAGGCGCCACCACCGTGCGCGACCTGCTGCGCGGCGACATCACCGTGCAGAACAGCACCCTTGATGATTATATTCTGGTGAAATCAGATGGCCTGGCGCTTTATCACCTGGCAGCGATGGTGGATGACCACCTGATGGGCATTAGCCATGTCATCCGCGGCGCAGAATGGCTGGCAACCCTGCCGCTGCACTGCCTGATCATCCGCGCCATGGGCTGGAATGAACCGGTTTGGGCGCATCTCTCGGTATTCCTCAAGCCAAGCGGCAAGGGCAAGATGAGCAAACGCGAATCAGCCGACCTGATCAAGGACGGGCATTCCATCTTCGTCAAAGATCTGGCCGACCTGGGCTATTTGCCTGAGGCGGTGGTGAACTGGGTGGCGCTGATGGGCTGGAGCTATGACGACCACACTGAAATTTTCAGCATGGCTGACCTGATTGAAAAATTCAGTCTGGAACGCCTGAATCCCTCGCCGGCGGCGATCAACTTCACCAAGTTTGATCATTTCAACGGCGTTTACATCCGCAGCCTGACGGTGGAAGACCTGGCCCAGCGCATTCAGCCTTTCTTTGAAAAGGCTGGCTTGAAAGCGGATATGCCCACCCTGCTGAAGATTGCCCCCATCATCCATGAACGTCTGGCGGGCCTGGATGAAGCTCCGGAGATTGCTGGTTTCTTCTTCAGGGATGAGGTGACCCCTGAGGCGGCAGAATTGGCGGCCAAGAATATGACGGCGGCGCAATCGGCGAAGGTGGCGCGGGACGCGCACGCCATTTTGTCTGCCCTGCCCGAAATCACCCCGGCGCTGGCCGAGCCGCCCATGCGCAGCTATGTGGAGCAGAGCGGCTTTTCAGCCGGACAGGTATTTGGCATTCTGCGCATTGCTGTCACGGGACAGAAGGTAAGCCCGCCGCTGTTTGAGAGCATGGAAATTATTGGCCGCGAGAAGGTGCTTGCGCGCATTTTGCGGGCGGCGGAAACCCTGGAAGGGTTGGCTTGATGTGAACCGGGCAGAGTTCAACTCTGCCTGTATTTTTTTACCAGCGCGGTTTTGATGGGAGGTGATTGCCATGACTGCCAGAAATACCCGGCCTATCCCTCTGATTTCCGAGTTTAAGCCTGAACGCTGGACCAGAACCATTCGCATCTTTGCGTTGGTTTCTGCCTTGATTTTGACGGCTGTGCTGGCTGTGTCGCTGTTCTGGAACTTGGACCAGCAGGAAAAATTGATTTATGAAACGGCAAGGGTGATGGCGCGCACCACCTTTGAGAAGGATGTGCTGTACCGGCGCTGGAACAGCAGTTACGGCGGGGTTTATGTGCCGGTGACGGAGAAAAGTCAGCCCAATCCTTACCTGAACGGACGCCCTGAACAAAACCTCACATCCACGGAAGGCAAACAATATACGCTGATCAACCCGGCTTATATGACCCGGCAGGTATTTGAATTGCAGCGAGACAGCATGGGCATTCTGGGGCATATCACCAGCCTTAACCCCATCCGGCCGGCTAATGCAGCCGATGCATGGGAAACCCATGCTTTGGAGGCCTTTGAGACCGGGACGGTTGAGGTGAGCTCGGTGGAAATGATGAACGGCCAGGAATACCTGCGGCTGATGCGCCCTTTGAAGGTGGAGCAGGGCTGCTTGAAATGTCACGCCCAGCAGGGATACGTGGCGGGCCAGGTGCGCGGGGGCATCAGCGAATCGGTGCCGATTGCCATGCTGCGCGAGACGCATGCATTGCAGCGCAGCGGCCTGATCATTGGGCATGTGACCGTCTGGATTCTGGGTTGGACCAGCATTCTCATCGCCACCCTGCTGCTGCAGCGCAGCTTTAAAAGCACGCAAAAAGCCGAAGAAAAGGTGCTGCAGATGAGCCAGCACGATGCTCTGACCGGATTATTCAACCGGGCTTATTTTGAAGAATTTTTGCGGACGGTTGGCGACAGCCGCGATCAGCCTTTTGTGGTGGTCAGCGTGGATGTGGACGGACTTAAGCGGGTCAACGACACGCTGGGCCATGCGGCCGGCGATGAGCTGTTGAAAGGGGCTGCCGATGTGCTGCGTTCCAGCTTCAGAACGGGGGATGTGGTGGCGCGCACCGGCGGTGATGAGTTTGTGGTGCTGCTGCCCAACCAGGATGAAGGCGCCATTCCCATTGTGCTGCAGCGGGTGGAAAAATCATTGAAAGATTGGAATCAGGCGCACCCGGGAATTAATCTGCAATTTTCCATTGGCGCGGCGGCGGCTTTGCCGCCGCGCAGGCTGGAAGAGGTCTTAAAATTGGCCGACCAGCGCATGTACGATAACAAGGCTGAGCATAAGGCGGCTGAACGCAGGCAAGCGGACTAAAGATAGGTGATGCTGGCCAGGGCTGCAATGCCGCTGGCGGCAAAGAAAAACCAGCCCCAGAGCCGGACGGTTTTACCGGGCCGGCTTTTGATTTCATCCAGCAGGTAAATACCGCGGGCGGCCAGGTAGGTGATGCTGTAGAGGATGGCCGAGGCCATTAATTCAATCATCCATTCGCCGCCCGGATCCATTTTGATTGGCGTGGTGGCAACGATAAAATCCCAGAAAACGGAGAAGGCCAGCAGCGAAAAGGGCAGGATAAGCAGGTCAGCGGTCTCTTCTTTAAGGTCGCGCTGCTGGGGTTCCAGCGGTTTGTCCTTGCCCATCACCCATATCACCACCAGCCTTTACGGTTAAAATAATGGCAGACTTGGTGACTTTGAACCTTTGACAAATGGGCAGGCATGTGTTAAGCTTGCCCACAATATTTTTTCATGAGATTTTGATTTAAGGCTGGTCCTATGAATAAAGACAAAATGCGCATCATTCCCCTGGGTGGGTTGGGGGAAGTTGGCAAAAACATGATGGTGTATGAGTATGAGGATGATATCCTCATTGTTGACACGGGCATGATGTTCCCTGAAAGCGATATGCTGGGGGTAGATTATATCATTCCTGATTTCAATTACCTGATGGACAAGATCAACCGCGTGCGGGGGATTGTCCTGACTCACGGCCACGAAGACCATGTGGGGGCGTTGAGCCATGTGCTTGAAAGCATCAACGCGCCCATTTATGCCACGCCTTTAACGCGCGGCCTGGCCGAGGTGAAGCTGGCGCGCGCAGGGCTGCTGCAAAAAGCCGACCTGCGCACGGTGCAGGCGGGGGATACGGTGCAGATCGCTTCATTTAAAGTAGACTTTTTCCACGTCTGCCATTCCATCCCCGATGGGGTGGGGCTGGGCATTGAAACCCCGGCGGGCCTGGTGGTGCATTCTGGCGACTATAAATTTGATCACACGCCGGTGGATAACTGGCCCAGCGATTATGCGCGCCTGGCCTCTTTTTCGCGCCGCGGCGTGCTGGCCTTGCTGTCTGATTCGACCAACGCGGAGCGGGCTGGCTGGACGCCGTCGGAAAAAGTGATTGATTCAGCCCTGGATATGGTGTTCCGCAAAGCGCCCGGACGGATCATTATTGCCACTTTTGCCTCGCTGATTTCCCGCATGCAGCAGGCGGCCAATGCCGCCATTCATTATGGGCGCAAGCTGGCTTTTGTGGGTCCTTCGATGACGGACAACCTTAAGATGGCGCGCAAGCTGGGTTATCTGGATATTCCCGATGACCTGATGGTGCCGCTGGACCAGGCGCTGGCGATGAAGGACAAGGAAGTGGTGCTGATGTGCACGGGGGCCCAGGGTGAACCGGCGTCCATTTTGGGGCGGCTTTCCACCGGCACCAACCGCATGTTTGACCTTAAGCCCGGCGATACTGTGCTGCTTTCGTCGCATCCCATTCCGGGGAATGAGGAAGCGGTGTATAAGACCATCAACCGCCTGTTCCAGCGCGGGGCCGAGGTGATTTATGAAGCGGTGGCGCCGGTGCATGTTTCGGGGCATGCCAGCCAGGAAGAAATGAAACTGCTGATGCACCTGGTGCGCCCGCGCTATTTCATTCCCATTCACGGCGAGCTGCGCATGCTGCGCCAGCATGCCAAACTGGCGGAGGATGTGGGCATTCTGCGCGAGAACATCGCCGTGGTGCAAAATGGCACGGTGATTGAGGTGAGCGAAGCCGGCATGCAAATTGGCGAGCGCCTGCCCGGCGGGTATGTGTTTGTCAACGGCTCGGTGGTGGAGGATATGGACCGTTCGGTGATGCGCGAGCGTGAAAACCTGGCGCGCGACGGCGCGGTGAGCGTCAGCGCGGTGATTTCAGGCGGACGGGTGCGCAGTGTGGCGGTGCAAACCAAGGGCGTGAACCTGACGGATGAGGCTGAAAACGGCCTGCGCACGCGCCTTTATGAACTCAGCGGGGCCACCCAGGCCGCTGCCGAGCAGCTGATTCGAACCTATATTTATAACGATTTACGCCGCCGTCCGGCGTTGTTCGTGACCATTCACGAGTAAATTCGAGAATCAGTTTGGAAAAGGAGCCAAAAAAAGATGAAACCTGAGTTATTAGCCCTGCTGACCGCCATCGCCTGGGGTGTGGGCGGCTTTTTTGAGAAAAAGGGCCTGCACCTGGGCAACCTTTCTCCGCAGATGGGCATCACCATTCGCACCGCGGTGGCGCTGATCATCCTTGCGGCGGTGAGCTTCCCGGAATGGAAAACGATTCCCCAGGCTGGCCCCAAAGCTTTGTTGATGATGGTGATTGGCGGCGGCGTGGTGGCTGGTTCGGTGGGCATGCTGTGCTATTACATGGCGATCAAAGGCGCTCCTTTGACCCGCGTCATGCCCATTGCCTTCACCTCGCCGCTGTTTGGCGCTCTGATGGGCATCCTGTTTAATGGGGAACCGTTGACTTTTAAGACGGTGGCCGGCATGCTGCTGACGGTGGCCGGCATTGTGGTGCTGACCATCGGATAAAAGTTCACCCCTCTGGCTCCTTGACAGTATAGAATAAACGTTCTAGAATGGGTTTATTCCAAATGGTTCAAGGAGAAATAACATGGCCAAATTGATTGCCTATTGTGGATTGGATTGCGCGGAGTGTGCCGGTTATCAGGCCACCCAGGCGGATGACCTGGAGGCCAAGGAACGGGTGGCTGCGCAGTGGCGGGTGGAATACAACGCGCCTTCAATTGATGTTCAGGCAGTGACCTGCGACGGCTGCACCTCAGACAAACGCCTGGGCAGCTACTGCGCAGAATGCGGCATTCGTGCCTGTTCCCGCGAACGGGGATATGCCAACTGCGCCGCCTGCCCCGATTACGCCTGCGAGCAGCTTCAGGGCTTTTTTGCCATGGTGCCGGGCGCCAAGTTGACTCTGGATGGCCTGCGTTCGATGGTCTGACCTGCTGTCTGCGGTTAACAAAATTGTGAGGATACGCCCATGCAAATGGGCGTTTTTTTGTGGTGTGGGCAACCCATTTTGGTCGACTCGGTTTATAATTAAATCATGGCCATTTCTGGAATGAAGACCATCCTGATTATTGATGATGATGAGGCAGACCGTATGGCTTTCCGGCGTCTGGTGCGCCAACAGGGATTGCCTTATCAGCTGCTTGAGGCTGCCAGCCTGTCTGAGGGGCTGGCATGGGTGAATGGAGAAAAGATTGATCTGGCCCTGGTGGATCACCGCTTGCCGGATGGCGACGGTCTGGAATTTTTATCCCGGGCGCCTGAATGCCCCAGCATTTTTGTCACCGCCAATCAGGATATTCTGCTGGCTGTTGAGGCCATGAAACAGGGGGCTTATGATTTCGTGGTTAAGGATGATGGATACCAATATTTGCAGGTGATTCCCACGCTGATTGGCAAGACTTTAAAAGAAGCGCAGTCGCGCCAACTTCTATCACGCCAGCAGAAAATCATCAATGATCTTGATGAAGGGGTGGTTTTACTGAATGAAAACCGGCATATTATGTATGCCAACCCGGCGGCCGGAACCTTGTTGAATTGGAATGTGAATGCTCTGGTTGGCAAAGCGTGGCGTGAGGTGACGGGGGAGGTTGGCCCTGGTGAGAGCTATGAAACCTGTTTTCTCCGTTCTGACGGCAGCGAATGCTGGGTCAATTGGCGTGAAAGCAGACACACCCGGGGTGAGGTGATTTGCACCGGCAGTGATATTACAGAAAAGAAGCGCTCGTTCACCCTGTTGGAGGAACGCGTGGCGCAGCGCACGGCTGAACTGGCGGACGAAGTGAAACGGCGCGCCCGCTCTGAAACCCGTTTTAGAGCTTTGTATGAGTCATTCTCTGCCGGCATTATTTTGTATGACGGCGACGGCCGGGTTGTGCTGGCCAACCCGATTGCCTGTGAAATTTTGGATATCCCTGTCGAAACGGTGGTGGGAACATCCCTGTTTTCTGGCCGCTGGAAAATTGTGATGGATGATGGAACGGCCATTTTACCAGATCAGCACCCTTTGATGGCCGAGGTGATTTACGGCCGGCCTTTGTTAAACCAGGTTATTCAGATCGTTTCAGAAGACGGCGAATATCACTGGCTGCTTATTAACGCTGTGCCAATGGGTAACGAAGCTGAACACATTAATGGTGTGATTGTCACCTTTGTGGATATCAGTGAATTAAAGCAGGCTGAAGAAGCTCTGAGGCAGAGCGAAGAACGCTACCGCATTCTGTTTGACCAGATGCTGGATGGGTTTGCGCTGATAAAATTGACCATCCGAGAGAAACAACCTATTGAATTAAAGGTTGTTGAGGTGAACCAGGGGATGGCGGTCAACACAGGCAAGCCGGTTGAATTCTGGAAAGACCTCACCCTGGATGATTTCAGGGAACTGGTGACACCTGAAAGAATGCTCAAAGTTGGCGAAGTGCTGCGGGGTGGACCGCCTCACCGGGAAGAGATTCACTCCAACCTGTTTCAAGGCGTTTTTGATGTGAGTTACTTTTCCCCCTCACGAGATATGCTGGCCATCATGGTGCGCAATGTCACCGAACGGACGAAAATGGCTGCCGAAGAACGGCGGCAGCGGGCGGTGGCTGAGGCGCTGGCAGACACAGCCGCTGCATTGAACAGCACCCTTGAATTTGAAGAAGTGCTGGAGCGCATTCTCAACAGCATCAGCCGGGTGGTGCCGCATGACGCCGCCACCATTTGCCTGGTTGAAAACGGTATGGCCCGGGTGGTGCGGCATCACGGTTATGAAGCGGTGGGTCTGACAGATGTGATCCAGAATTTGACATTTGTGGTGGATAAATTTCCCAATCTTAAAAAAATGTCCCTTGCCAAGGCGCCAGTCTGCACGCCAAATGTGGATGAGTCATCCGATTGGGTCCGGCAGGATAGCAGCCGGTGGGTAAAATCCTATATTGGCGCGCCGATCCTGATTCGAGATGAGTTGGTTGGCCTGATCAACATTGACAGCGGCACGCCGGGCTTTTTTACTAAAGAAGCTGCTGAGGCTTTGCAGGCATTTGCGGATCAGGCAGCCACGGCTATTTACAACGCCCGGCTTTATCACGATTTACGCCAGGAACTGGAAGAACGCGAGCGCCTCCAGGCTGCCATTCTGGCGACACAAAAAATGGTGGACCTGGGCACCATGGCAGCGGGGGTGGCGCATGAAATGAATTCACCCTTGCAGGTGCTGACGGGGTTGAGCGATGGGCTGCTGGCTGAGATGGAAAACCGCCATGCCCTGGACCCGGTGCGCCTGCACCGCAGCCTGGAATTGATCAGCCGCAATGCCTGGCGCATGGCGGATATTGTGCGCGCACTGCGCGACTATTCTCAGGCGGCCACCCAGCACCTGGAAGCGCTTTCTCTGAATGACCTGGCGCATGATGCCCTGCTGTTGATGGAAAGCCAGTTGAAACAATGGGCCGGCATCACCGTCACCCAGGATCTGGATAAAAATTTGCCAGCCATTTTGGGCGACCGCTCGCGCCTGGTGCAGGTGGTCACTCACCTGCTCACCAATGCCCGCGATGCCATTGAAGCGCTGCCGCCTTCCATGGTACGCCCCCTGGGCGGGCATATCAAAATTTCAACGCGCTTTCAAACGGAAGATAGGCGCTGCATACTGGTGGTGGAGGACAACGGCATTGGCATCACCGCAGAGCAGGAGCAGCGGATATTTGCTCCCTTTTTTACCACCAAACCTGTGGGCAAGGGGGTCGGGCTGGGATTGGCTGTTTCGCGCGGCATTATCCAGGCACACGGAGGAGATATTTTATGTGAAACCGTGCCGGGTGAAGGCACCCGATTCATCCTTTCTTTCCCGCAAAATGCCCGCATTGTGGTGTCGAGCGAAGTGACCGCTTCAGGCCGTTATGAGGCCGCCCCTTAAGGATGGGTGTTGAAGAGCACGGCGGCCGAATAGGGCGGCAGGTTCAGCGAGGTGACCGCCTGGTAGGTGATGACACCAGTGGGGATGCCAGATTCGGGCACTTCGCCGCCGCCGCTGGTCTGCGCCAGATAATAAGTGCCGCCGAGGTTGATGGGAATGGTCTGTCCGCTGCCATCCCAGGGATTGGTGGGATTGACCAGCACAAAACCATTGCTGAAGCTGCGGCGGTAAAGGCCTGAGGCCAGGCGCAAATTGGTGATGGCGGTTCCAGCATTCTGGGTGGGCGAACCAATGGGCAGATCATATTCCGGCCACCATTCGGGGGCGTAATCCAGTTCAAGGTTGAAATAGGTGCGGTTTCCTTTAATCAGCAGGTAGCTGCCGAGAGCAAACATGCGTTCGCGGTCGCCGTAGGCATAGGTCTGGTTGATGACGGCTTTGCCGGTGGTAACCAGGCTGAGAATGCGGTTCATTTGCAGCTGCCAGTCCACCAGGGCATAGGGGCTGGCATCGCCTTCCAGGGCGAAGCCTTCTATCATCACCCCATCCACCGGGCTGTAATCGGTGGGGTCGCGGGTGGTGATCCAGGATCCCACGTTGGGGACAATATAATAATCGCCGGCAGGCTGGGTTTGCAGCCAGTCGAGCCAGTTGTGAATACGCTGCGCCCAGGCTGATTCAAAGACGGTGTCGAGGTCGGGCAGGTTGGGGTTGTAGCTCGATCCGCCGAGGTAATTGGGCACGCTGAGGCTGTCCAGAAACAGGCCGTCGTCATCGTTGGCCCGCAGCTGGCGCAGGACCTCGGCCTGCCACCAGGTGCGGTAGGCGCTGCTGCTGAGATCCATCAGATACCAGCCCCAGTCGCACTGCAAAACGCGCGTGCTGCCGCTTTCGGGCCAGTGGAAGAACCAGTTTTCCTGTACCACGCCGTCACCCGGCCATTCCTGCACCCAGGTGTTGCCTTCCACAATGGCCAGCCAGTCGCCAGTAGGCTGGCAGCCATTCTGAATGCCGCGGTAGCCCAGGCCGGGACCGAGACGGTAATGCAGGATGAGAAAATCGGGATTGATGGCCCGTAGTTGATCGGCGGTCGAGCGGGTCATTTTTTGCGTGCCGGCGTAGCGGGTGGCGCTGAACTGCAGCAGGGTTTGCGACATGCTGCCGGGAAGCTGATCGTTAAACACGTGGATGCCACTGGTGGTATCGGGCCAGGGCCGGGGTTTAAAATCGGAAGTGGCCTGACGCAGCACTTCGGGCAGGAAAACCTGGGTGGCGGTGGGGCGGGCCTGGGCCACCGCGCAGGCGGCCAGGAGGAAAAACAGGGTCAAAACAAGCCATTTTTTCATTTTATCCATCCTCCAGGAATAAGATCAACCCTGAATGCAGATCACGGCAAAAGCAGAAAGGTTCATGCCTTTGCCTGCCGCAGGCGGGGTATGAAGACGATGAATTGTGCCCTGCGGTATCTTTATCATACATCACTTTGGCGGCGGTTAAAAGCATGAAAAGGCTGGTATAATGGGAACATCGGGCCGAAACGCCCCATTTTTTCAATTTCAGGTGCAATTAACCCATGGCCAAACCCCTTGATTTCCAATCCATCATGCTGACCCTCGAAAAGTTTTGGGCTGAACAGGGCTGCCTGATCTGGCAGCCGTATTATTCGCAGGTTGGCGCCGGCACCATGAACCCGGCCACTTTCCTGCGTGTTCTGGGCCCTGAGCCGTGGAACGTGGCGTATGTGGAACCCTCTGTGCGCCCGGATGACGGCCGCTATGGTGAAAACCCCAACCGCCTGCAGCAGCATTACCAGTTTCAGGTGATCCTCAAACCGGACCCGGGCAACCCGCAGGAGTTGTATCTCAAATCGCTGGAAGCCCTGGGCATTGATCCACTGGAACACGATATCCGCTTTGTGGAAGATAACTGGGAATCGCCGGCGCTGGGCGCCTGGGGGCTGGGCTGGGAAGTGTGGCTGGACGGCCAGGAAATCACCCAGTTCACCTATTTCCAGCAGTCGGGCGGCCAGCCGGTGGATCCGGTGGCGGTTGAAATCACCTATGGGTTGGAACGCATTGCCATGGCTTTGCAGGCGGTGCGTAATTTCCGCAATATTCAGTGGAGTCCTGCGCTGACCTATGGGGATGTAAATTTGCAGGCCGAACAGGAGCACAGCCGTTACTACTTTGAGGTGGCGGATGTGGAACGTCTGCGCCAGATGTATGCCCTTTTTGAGGCCGAGGCCGAAGGGGCCCTGGCCGCGGGGATGGTGCTGCCGGCGCATGATTATATTCTCAAATGTTCGCACACCTTCAATGTGCTCGATTCGCGCGGCGCGGTGGGGGTGACCGAGCGTCAGGCCTTGTTTGGCCGGATGCGCGACCTTGCGCGGCGCGTATCAGAAGCCTACCTGGCCTACCGCCAGAACCTGGAATACCCGTGGTTGAAAAGCGGCAGTAAAGCAGCAGCCAAACCCGCGCCTGTGCTGGCGCGGCCCGCCGAAAAAGCGGCACCTTTCCTTTTTGAAATTGGCACTGAGGAACTGCCGGATGCTGATTTGCAGAGCGCACTGGAACAGCTGCGGGCGCGCATCCCGGCCCTGCTGGATGAATTGCGCCTGAGCCACGGCCCGGTGAGCATTATGGGCACGCCGCGCCGCCTGGTGGCTTATGTGGAAGACCTGGCTGCCAGCCAGCCTGATCGCACGGTGGTGATCAAGGGGCCGCCGGCAGACCGTGCTTTTGACGCGGCTGGCGCACCCACTAAAACCGCCGAAGGCTTTGCCCGCAGCAAGGGCGTGGCGGTCAGCGACCTGCAGGTGCGCGAAATGGACGGCGGCCGCTATGCGGCCGTGTTAAAAGATGAGCCTGGGCGCGGCGCCATTGAAGTGCTGGCTGAGGCTCTGCCAGGCGTGATTGCCGGTATTAAATTCGATAAAACCATGCGCTGGAACAGCAGCAATGTGGCTTTCTCACGTCCGCTGCGCTGGCTGCTGGCGCTGTTTGGCGAGCAGCTGATCCCTTTCAGCTATGCCGGTTATGATTCGGCGGCGGTGACCCGCGGCCTGCGCTTTAAATCACCGCAGGAACTGCCGGTCAGCTCGCCAGCGGCGTATTTTGCGGCCCTCGAAGGCCAGGGAATTATCCTCGATCCAGTCCGCCGCCGCCAGACCATCTGGACAAAGGTGCAGGCGTTGGCCGCCGAAGTGGGCGGCAGCGTGGATGAGGATGCGGCTCTGCTGGATGAAAACACCAACCTGGTTGAAATGCCTACCCCAATGCGCGGATCTTTTGATCCTGAACACCTGAAACTGCCGGCTGAAGTGCTGATTTCGGTGATGAAGAAGCACCAGCGATACTTCCCGGTGAAGAAAGACGGCGCCCTGCTGCCTTATTTCATCATTATCCGCAACGGCGATGAAAACCATGCCAATGTGGTTATTGACGGCAACGAGCAGGTGGTGCGGGCGCGTTTTGCAGATGCGGCTTTCTTTGTGCGGGATGATTTGAAGCATAAATTGAGTGATTTTCTGCCCCGCCTGGAAACTCTGACCTTCCAAAAGAAACTGGGGTCCATGCTGGATAAGAGCCGCCGCATTTCGGCCATGATGGATCAGCTTTGCCATCAGTTCCACCTGAGCGATGAGGACACCAGCGTGGCCATTCGGGCGGCTGAATTATGCAAGGCCGATTTGGTGAGCCATATGGTGGTGGAAATGACGGCTTTGCAGGGCACTATGGGTCGTTATTATGCCATTCACTCTGGCGAAAGCCAGGCGGTGGCCCAGGCCATTGCCGAACATTACCTGCCACGCTTCGCTGGCGACGCCACGCCAACCATGAAACCCGGGTTGGTGGTGGGGCTGGCTGACCGCCTGGATACCCTCAGCGGCCTTTTTGCCGCCGGGCTGGCTCCCACCGGCACCAAGGATCCTTTTGCCCAGCGCCGGGCTGCCCTGGGTTTGGTGCAGGCATTGATGTCGTGGGATCTGGATTTTGATCTGCGCGCCGGCCTCAGCTTGGCGGCTGACCATCTGCCGCTGCAGGCTTCGGACCAGAGCCTGGATGCCTGTTTTGAATTCATCAGCGGCCGCATGCGTGCCTATCTGCTGGAGCAGGGCATCCGCTATGATGTGGTGGATGCGGTGATGAGCCGGCAGGCGCATAATCCCGCTGGTGCGTGGCGGGCGGTGAAGGCTTTGAGCGCCTGGATTGCCCGCGAAGATTGGAATGTCATTTTACCGGCTTATGCCCGCTGCGTGCGCATTACTCGCGACCAGACCCTTTGCGACGAGATCAACCCCGATTACCTGGTGGATCCGAGCGAACAGGACCTGGTGGCGGCGCTGGAGGCGGCTGAGACCGCCCCCCGCCGGGCTGATTCGGTGGATGAATTCTTTGCCGTGTTTATGCCCCTGATCCCGCATATCAACAGCTTTTTCAATGCGGTGATGGTGATGGCAGATGATGAAAATTTGCGCGCCAACCGCCTGGCCATTTTGAACCGCATTGCGGGCATGGCTCAGGGCGTGGCAGATTTTTCACTGCTGGAAGGATTCTAAACCAGCTTTTTGACCGGATGAAACGGGGCGGCAGTTCTGCCGCCCCGCTGAGGTTGCAGGGAGGCGGCAGGCCATGTCCGTGATTGATGACATTAAAGCGCGGATTGACATTCTTGACCTGGTTTCCGAGACGGTCAAACTGCGCCATTCAGGCAAAAATTACACCGGATTTTGCCCCTTTCACGCCAACAGCCGCACACCGGCGTTTGCGGTGTTCCCCGATTCAGGCACCTGGCGCTGTTTTGGCCAGTGCAACGAAGGCGGGGATATTTTTAAATACATCATGAAGCGCGAAGGGCTGGATTTTTCGGGCGCGCTGCATTTTCTGGCGGACCGTGCCGGCATCCAGCTTCACACCTATACCCCTGAGCAGGAAGAACAGGCCGAGGCGCACGAAAGGCTGCGCACCCTGCTGGAACAGGCGGCCACCTATTTCCGCATGCAACTGCTGCAAACCCCGGCAGGTGGGCAGGCGCTGGCCTACCTGCGCCAGCGCGGCCTTAAGGATGAAACCATCGAGGCCTTTGGCCTGGGCTACGCCCCGCGCGGCTGGGATAACCTGCGGCGTTTTCTCCTTTCCAAAGATTACACGGTGGAAGAGATGCTGCAAGCCGGGGTTCTGAGCGAACGCGAGGGCGGCGAACCTTACGACAAATTTCGCCACCGCATCATGTTTCCCATTCGCGATGGGCAGGGCAAGCTGACCGGTTTCGGCGGGCGCATTCTGGATAAGGACGATGTGCCCAAGTTCCTCAACTCGCCTCAGACAGTGCTGTTTGACAAGGGCGGCCTGCTTTACGGCCTGGACCTGGCGCGGAAGGCCATCCGTGCGGCGGACCAGGTGGTGATTGTGGAAGGGTATCTGGATGTGATTGCCCTGCACCAGGGCGGCTATGCCAACACGGTTTCGCCAATGGGCACGGCGCTGACTGAAGACCAGCTGCGCCTGATCAAGAAGTTGACTCGGCGCATTGTGCTGGCGCTGGACCCGGACGCGGCGGGGGAGAAGGCCACCCTGCGCGGGCTGCAGGTGGCAAGGCAGGCGATGGACCGCACCGATGAGGTGACTTTTGATGCGCGCGGCCTGGTGCGCCACGAGGCGCGCCTGCAGGCCGATTTGCGCGTGACCACCCTGCCGTCAGGGCAGGATCCGGATGAGGTGGTGAACGCGGACCCGGCGGCCTGGGGGAAAATTGTGGCCGATGCCAAGCCCGTGGTCATTCATGTGATGGAGACCCTGGCCCAGGGGCGCGACCTGGATGACCCCAAAACCAAAAGCGACCTGGCGGCGCAGGTGCTGCCGCTGATTGAAGATGTGGCCGATGCCGTAGAGCGCGACGCCTACCGCCAGCGTCTGGCCCGTCTGTTGAAAATTGATGAGCGCGCCCTGGCCGTGCGCAGCGGCGCGCCCGCTGCAAGACAGCGCCCCGTCCACCGGCCGCAGCAGGCGCCCGCGGCAGGAGCCCTGCGCCCGGCCGAGGCGGCGGCGCCGGATGTGCTGGACCGCTACTGCCTGGCCATTCTCATTCGCTACCCTGAATTGCTTTACCAGGCAGATGCGGCCTTGAAGAAGGCCGGCCTGCGCGAGATTATGGCCGAAGACTTCGAACTGACCGATTACCAGATTATTTTCAGTGTCATCCGCGAGTCGCTGCGCCAGGAAGATATGGAGCCGCACCACCATTTACAGACGGCCATGCCAGAAACCCTGCTGGAACTTTCGCATCAATTGATGGTGCAGCCCATCCCTGAGCGCACCACGGATGAGGACCTGCTGGAGGATGTGGTGCGGGCGGTGCTGCGCATGCGTTCACGTTATGCCTCCCGCAGCATCAACCAGATCCGCTTTCTGATGGAAGAGGTGAACGGCGATATGGAGCAGATGGCGGAATATCAAAAAAGCGCGCTGGAATGCGCCCGCTTGCGCGACCGGTTGGACCGGGCGATTAGAAAAACCCAACATCTCTGAGGCTGAGGTTATCTCATGCTGAGTTCAATTGTGCGCTATGTGGTCGCTGGCTCGCTCAACAGGGTGTTTATGATCAACCCTGCCGGAAAATCCATCCTCAATGTGCCGGGCGGTAACATGCTCTATGCGGCAGTGGGACTGGCCGTGTGGGATAAGGATATTGGCCTGTTCAGCCGGGCGGGTTCCAATTACCCGGTTGAATGGCTGGACCGGCTGGAACGCAAGGGCTTTGACTGCCGCGGCATCACCATGCTGACGGACCCGCTGGATCAACGCCAGTTCATTGCCTATCCACCAGAAGGCCGAACTTTCAGCAACCCGGTGGAGCAGTTTGCCCGCGCCGGGCAGCCTTTTCCACGTGAACTGCTCGATTTTATCCCCAATATTTCTGAACTGGACAGCCGCACCACGCCCAACGACTACACTTTGCGGGTGAACAACCTGCCATCTGATTACCTGGATGCCAGCGCCGCGCATTTGTGCCCGGTGGATTTTCTCAGCCACAACCTGCTGCCCTCAGCCCTGCGCCAGGGACATATTCAGACCATCACCGTGGACCCGGCGCCCGGATATATGACCCCGGCTTTTTGGGATCACCTGCCGCCTCTGGTACACGGCATCAACGCCTTTCTATGCTCAGAAGAAAAGATGCGCAGCCTGTTTCGCAGCCGCAGCAGCGACTTGTGGGAAATGGCCGAAACGGTGGCAAGCTGGGGGTGTGAAATGGTGGTGATCAAGCGGGGTGAACTGGGACAATATCTGTATGATGGAATCAACCACAGCCGCTGGGTCTTGCCGGCCTATCCGGTGCGCCTGGTGAATCCCACCGGGGCGGGCGATGCCTTTTGCGGCGGCTTTTTAGCTGGTTACCGCGCCACTTATGATCCATTGCAGGCAACCCTGCACGGCAATATTTCCGCTTCGCTGATTCTGGAAGGCGACGATGTTTTTTATGCGCTTGACACCATGCCCGGCCTGGCGGCTGCCCGGCGGCAGGCGCTGGCGGATCTGATTCGCCGGGGATAATCCCATGATCATCGAAATTCGGGCAAAAACCATGCTTTCCACCGTACCGGGCGGTGACGGCTATTTTGGTCACCGCTACAACTTCAACATTTATCGCGGCTGTGAGCACCGCTGTATCTACTGCGACAGCCGCAGTGAATGTTACGGCATAGAGAACTTTGAAGATGTGCTGGTGAAGGTCAATGCCATTGAACTGTTGAGCCAGGAGCTTCCGCGCAAGCGGGTGAAAGGGGTGGTGGGCACCGGTTCAATGAGCGACCCTTACACTTATGCGGAGAAGCAATACCAGCTCACCCGGCAAGCCCTAAGCCTGCTGGCGCGTTACGGCTTTGGCGTGAGCCTGATCACCAAGAGCGACATGGTGACGCGGGATGGCGATGTGCTGACGGAGGTCAACCGCAGTTTTGCCTCGGTGTGTTTCACCCTCACCACCACGGATGATGAACTGGCGCGCAAGGTGGAACCAGGGGCACCTTCGCCAACGCGGCGCCTGGCAGCCATGCGCATGCTGGCGGATCAGGGCCTGCATGTGGGGGTGACGCTGATGCCAGTACTGCCATTTTTGGAAGACCATCTGGATAATATCAAGGCCATCGTTGAATCGGCCGTGGATCACGGAGCGCAGTATATTTTGCCGTGGTTTGGCATGTCCATGCGCGACCGGCAGCGGTCCTATTTCTATGCCCGACTGGATGAGCTTTTTCCGGGGCTGCGCCGGCGTTATGAGGCGCGCTACGGACTGAGCTACGGCTGCCCGGTTCCGGAGGCCAAACGGCTGCAGGCGGAATTCGATCAATTGCAGCAGAAATTTGGCTTTGGCACAAGGGTTCCGGTGCCCCAAAAGGAGCCGCAGCAAACACAGCTGCGCCTGCTTTGAAACGCCACAGGCCAGGATGGAAATCCTGGCCTGTGGCTGTTTATGCTCCAAACGGTTACAACTTGAACTGGGAGACGAGCTTCTTGAGGGAGAGGGCCATTTCGGAGAGGGCCTGAGCCGAAGCAGTGAGCTCTTCGACCTGGGCATTCATTTCCTCGGTGGAGGCAGAAACCTCTTCGACGGCGGCCGAGTTCTCTTCGCTGACGGAGGCGATGTTTTCGAAGGCC
>JAKQJC010000010.1 GCA_029561345.1 Chloroflexota bacterium
AATTGCATAATTGCCTGTTTGATGGTACGATAAACGCGACGATTGTCACTCATGGTTCACTCCTGTTCTTCCTTGGACGGAATAAACATAAGTGTACCTCATGTGCCAGTCGTCATTTGTTAAAGTGTCCGGTATTCAATCCTATTTGCATTTTCAGTGCTTTCAATCAGCATAGTAACCGCTTGGGGCGTTTTTGGCCAGCTTTGGGGGCAAAAACGCCCCCAATTAACGGTCTCCCCCGCCCACGGGCGGGCCTGCCCTCGCTACTGCGGGGGAAAGGGGGGTGGGCAATCTTTAATGTGACATTGTCAAAGCAGTTACCCTTTTTAAACCGCTTAAATTTCGCGGGCTGTAAGGATTGCTTGAAGCGCGGCTTTGAGCTACAATGACAGGCATGGATTGGAAAGTGTTTGGCCACGAATGGGCAGCGGAAATTCTGGCGGTGCATGCCGCCCAGGATACCCTGCGTCACGCCTATTTGTTCACCGGGCCGCCCGGCATTGGCCGGCGCACCCTGGCGCTGCGCTTTGCCCAGGCCATCAACTGCCTCACCCCAACTGCACCGGGGCTGCCCTGCCGCGCCTGCCGCACCTGCCGGCAGATCGAAAGCCAGCAGTTCCCCGATTTGAGCATCCTCAAGGCCGAGGGCGGCAGCCGCGAGATCAAAATTGACCAGGTGCGTACTTTGCAGCGCACCCTGATGCTGGCGCCCTATGCCGCGCGTTACCGTGTGGGCCTGCTGCTCGATTTTCAAAACGCCAATGAGAGCGCGCAGAACGCCATGCTCAAAACCCTCGAAGAAGCGCCCACGCGGGTCATTTTGCTGGCCACCACCGACGCCCAGGAAAACCTGCTGCCCACCATCCTTTCGCGCTGCGAAATCATGCGCCTGCGCCCCCTGCCCCTCGACCGGGCGGCGGCCGCCCTGATGGATGAAGCGCATATTGAGGCGGCTGAAGCGCGGCGGTTGGCGCATCTTTCGGGCGGGCGCGTGGGCTATGCTTTGCAGCTGCACGCCAACCCCAAACAGCTTGATAAACGCCAGGCCCTGCTCGAGCAGGCCCTCAGCCTGGTGCAGGCCAACCGCCGCACCCGTTTTGCCTATGTGGAGGTGCTGACCAAGGACAAGGAAGGCCCGCGCGAAGCGGTGCGCCAGGCTCTGGAAGTGTGGATTTCATTGTGGCGGGATGTGATGCTGTGTGCCAGCGGCGCCCAGACCCCCCTGGTGAACGTCGATTCAGAAGCCGCCCTGCGCGCGCTGGCGCGGCAGGTGGAAGTGAGCCAGGCGCGCGCCCTGGCCGCCCGCCTGACGCTGGCCCTCGACCAGCTTGACGGCAATGTCAATCCGCGGCTGCTGGCCGAAACCCTGCTGCTCGATTGGCCGTAACCGCCGCTTCTGTGTCAATGGCGGCGCGCAGACAGCGCGCCATTTCACCGAATTCAGCCGTGTAATGCATGGCCTCGCTGCGCGGGCGGGGCAGCGGCACCTTCAAATCGAGGCAAACCTGCCCCGGCCGCGAACTGAGCACCAAAACCCGATCGGATAAAAAGAGCGCTTCATTTATAGAGTGTGTGACCATCAGCACGGTCTTGCGCCGCGCCTGCCAGATGCGCAGCAGCTCGGCGCCCATGCGTTCGCGCGTCAGCGCATCCAGCGCGCCAAAAGGTTCATCCAGCAGCAGCAGGTCGGGGTCGTGCATCAGCGAGCGGGCGATGGCCACCCGCTGGGCCATGCCGCCCGATAGATCGCGCGGCCAGCTGCGTTCAAAACCGGCCAGTCCCACCAGCTCCAGCAGTTCCAACGCGCGGGCCTCGGCTTCGGCGCGGCTGGCTTTTTTTAATTCAAAAGGCAGCATGATGTTTTCGAGCACAGTGCGCCAGGGCATCAAATTGGCCTGCTGGAACACCAGCCCCACCTTGGGGCGGCCGCCGCCGCAGGCCCGCCAGAAGCGCACCTCGCCGCTGGTGGGCTTCACCAGCCCGGCCAGCACGCGCAGCAGGGTAGATTTTCCGCTGCCCGAAGCGCCGATGACGCAGGCAAACGAGCCTGCTTCCAACTCAAAAGACACATCCTTCAGCGCCTCCAGGGCGCCGTCTTCTTCCCGGCCGGCCGCCAGGGTTTCAGGCCCGCTGCCGGCAAAGACCACCGAAAGGTGATTCACCTGTAAAAGAGGTTCGGATGAGATGAAAGAAAGGCTCATGGACTTGGTTATAGCATCAAGCAGGGGGGGTGTCAAGCGGGCCTGCGGTTTTTCTGGCGTGCCGGACCCCTTCCAGGTGAATCGCTGTTCTCCTTACGCATGAGGCCCAGCCCGTGCCTCCCTTGGGGGCAGCGTTTCCTTGAAAAGTATGCTTCCTCACCCCATGACCTTACATATAATCGTTGCCGGAATATCGCGGGCGTGGTAGAATCTTCACGGTAAAAGATGGGTTTATTTTCAGCCTGAGACCCGCTTCAGGAAGAACAACCAACCACGCGGCCCATCCCAAACGTACAAGATCGTATCAACCGGAGGTAATGTTTTATTATGGAACAGCAGACTGGTACTTTCGCCGTCAAGAAGGGCCTGGCCCAAATGCTCAAGGGCGGCGTGATTATGGATGTGGTGACCCCCGAACATGCGCGCATCGCTGAAGATGCCGGCGCAGTGGCGGTGATGGCTCTGGAACGCGTCCCAGCGGATATCCGCGCCAGCGGCGGCGTGGCTCGCATGAGCGACCCTGAATTGATCATCCAGATCAAGCAGGCCGTGTCCATCCCGGTGATGGCCAAATGCCGCATCGGTCACTTTGTGGAAGCCCAGATTCTCGAATCGCTGGAAATTGATTACATTGATGAATCTGAAGTGCTGACCCCTGCCGATGAATCGCATCACATCAACAAGCATGCGTTCAAGGTTCCTTTTGTTTGCGGCTGCCGCAACATTGGCGAAGCCCTGCGCCGCATCGGCGAAGGCGCCGCCATGATCCGCACCAAGGGCGAAGCTGGCACCGGCGACGTGGTTGAAGCCGTGCGCCATGCCCGCACCGTGCTGGGTGAAATCCGCCGCCTGCAGAACATGCCCGAAGAAGAACTGATGACCTTTGCCAAAGAAAACGGCGCCCCCTATGAACTGGTGCTTGAAACCCGCCAGCTGGGCCGCCTGCCGGTGGTCAATTTTGCCGCCGGCGGCATTGCCACTCCCGCCGATGCTGCCCTGATGATGCAGCTGGGTGTGGACGGCGTCTTTGTGGGCTCCGGCATCTTCAAATCTGGCGACCCGGCCCGCCGCGCCGCCGCGATTGTGAAAGCCACCACCCACTTCAGAGATGCCCACATTCTGGCCGAGGTGAGCCGCAACCTGGGTGAGCCGATGGTTGGCCGCCAGATCTCCAGCATTCCCCAGGGTGAACTGATCGCCGGCCGCGGCTGGTAGAAGGTTTCCATGCGTATCGGCGTACTTGCCCTGCAGGGCGACTTCATTGAACACATTACCACGCTGAAACGCATTGGGGTGGAAGCCAGCGAGGTGCGCCTGCCTGGCCAGCTTGAAGGCCTGAATGGTTTGATCATCCCTGGCGGAGAATCGACCACGATTGGCAAACTGGCCGTGGCCTACAACCTGATGGAGCCTTTACGTGCCTTTGCCCGCGAACGCGCCATCTGGGGAACCTGCGCCGGCGCCATTTTCCTCTCAAAGGACGCCCACCGCGACCAGCCTCTGCTGGGCGTGATGGATATTGTGGTGGAGCGCAATGCTTTTGGCCGGCAGATCTTCAGCTTTGAGGTGGATTTGCCCGCGCCTTACCTGAAACCGGTTGACCCTTCGGGGCGGCCCTATCATGCTGTGTTTATCCGCGCCCCCCTCATCGAAGCGGTGTCGGGCAGCGCTCAGGTGCTCGATCAACTGCCTGACGGCCGCATCGTCTCTGCCCTGCAGGGGCGGCTGCTGGCCACCTCGTTCCACCCGGAACTGACGGCGGATGACCGCTACCACCGCTATTTTGTGGAGCTGGCGAGATAAGCGTACACCTTTTTGGCTGGCACGATATCCTTGACCTGTACCGCTACCGGCAGCAGGCATTGACTCTTGACAGTGCGCTGGCGCTCACCCGCGGCAGCCCCCTTGGGTTGGCAAACCTGGTTTCCCAACTCAACCCCGTCAACAGCACCTGCACCGGTGTTTACGACAGCGAGAATGGCGCATCTGTGTCCGTCATCGGGCAGATGCGCTACCCGCTGGGTTCCAGAACGGCGCGCCTGACCTTCCTGGCTCCAGCAGATTGCGACGACCTGACGGCCTTCTCGACTTTGCTGGAGTTTTTAGCCTATCAGGCCGGGGCATGGCAGGCCTATCATCTGGTGGGGGAGGTGGACGAGCATTCACGGGTTTATGAAGCGCTGCGCGGAGCCGGTTTTTCGGTCTATGCCTGGCAGCGTATCTGGCGCCTGACGGCGAACGAACTGCCGTCTTCCGTGCCGGAATCCAGCCCGTGGCGCGCGGCTGAAGATGTGGATGGCGTGGCCATTCACAACCTGTATCAAATGGTGGTGCCGGGGCTGATGCAGCCCATGGAACCCCTGAAAGAGGGCCGCCAGGACGGCTTGGTTTATCATGAAAAGGGCGAGCTGATGGCTTACGCCAGCATCATCGCCGGTCCATTGGGCATCTGGGTGCAGCCCTTTGTTCACCCCTCCGTCAGCGCGGTCACCAATGTGCTGCTGTCGCTGGTGGGAAGGCTGCAGCGCAAACCAGAGCGCCCGGTGTATATCTGCATCCGCTCCTATCAGGCCTGGCTTGAATCGGCGCTGGAAAATGTTTGCGCCACCTGCGGCGAACGCCAGGCGTTGATGGCCCGGCGGCTGGTGGCGGTGCAAAAAGTCTCTGAGCGGCTCAGACTGCCGGTGCTGGAAAAAGGCAGCCCTGAAATGCCCGCCCCGATGGCGCGTTTGAAACCGAGAACGTAGAACGATCATATGACACAACTTCACATAACTGATGATTTGCAGGCCCTGATGAACGTGCTGCCGCAGCGCGTCAAAGATGCTTTGACAGAAGCCGATAACAGCGACAACCTGCTTGAAATTGTTCTGGATTTGGGCCGCCTGCCCACTGCCCGTTTTGTGGATGGCGAGGTGGCGCTGTGCCAGACAGAGATCACCCATGCTGATCTCAACCATGTCACCGAGCGCATTGGCGAATTTGACGCCGATAACCGCGCCGGCATGGAGCGCACCCTGCACCGCATTTCCGCCATCCGCAACCGCCGCAGCCACATTGTCGGCCTCACCTGCCGCGTGGGCCGCGCGGTTTATGGGACCATTGATATCATTCAGGATCTGGTTGAATCGGGCAAAAGCCTGCTCATTTTGGGCCGCCCCGGCATTGGCAAAACCACCATGCTGCGCGAGGCCGCCCGCACCCTGGCTGAAAGCAGGCGCGTCATCATTGTTGACACCTCCAATGAAATTGGCGGCGACGGCGATGTGCCGCATCCGGCGGTGGGCAAGGCCCGCCGCATGCAGGTGGCCCGCCCCACCCTGCAGCACGAGGTGATGATTGAGGCGGTGGAAAACCACAACCCTGAAGTGATTGTGATTGATGAAATTGGCCGCGAACTGGAAGCCGCCGCCGCCCGCACCATTGCCGAGCGCGGCGTGCAGCTCATCGGCACAGCCCACGGCCGCACCCTTGAAAACCTGCTGCTCAACCCCACCCTCTCTGACCTGATTGGCGGGATTGAGTCGGTGACCCTTTCGGACGAAGAGGCGCGCCGCCGCGGCACCCAGAAAACCGTTCTGGAACGCCGCGCCCCGCCCACTTTTGACGTGCTGATTGAACTGGAAGAGCGCGACCGGGTGGCCATTCATCTGGATGTTTCGGCCTCGGTGGATGCCCTGGTGCGCGGCTACCCGCTGCCGCCTGAAATCCGCTACCGCGACGAAACCGGCGATGTGCATGTGGAAAAAGCCGCGCCGCCGCCCCGACCCTCAGCCGGCGCGCCTTCGCCCCTGCGCCACGGCCAGGCTGGCGCAGGCGAAACCATGCCTTTCACGCGCCGTTCCAACCAGCCGGCTGAGGTCCATGCCGCGCCGCAGATTCCGGCCTCGCTGGTGCCTGAAGGCAGCACGCTGCAGCCGCTGCGCGTTTATCCCTATGGCGTGGCGCGCAACCGCCTGATGCAGGCGGCCAAGCGTTTGGGCGTGCCGGCCCTGGTGGTGAAAACCCCCGGCGATGCCCAGTTGATGGTGACCCTGCGCGCCTATTACCGCGAACGTCAGCAGACCATTGTGGCGGCGGAAGACGCCGGCATGCCCATCTATGTGCTGCGCTCCAACACCGTCAGTCAGATCGAGCAATTCCTGGCAGACCTGTTCAACCTGGCTGAAACCTACCCCGCCACCGGCGATGAGGCGGTGAACCAGGCCCAGGCGGCCATAGACCATGTTTTAAACGGTGAAAATTCTGTGGATCTGCCCCCGGCTTCGGCGGCCATCCGCCGTCTGCAGCACGAAATGGCGCGTCAGGCTCAGTTGATTTCACAATCATACGGCAAAGAACCCAACCGCCACGTGCGCATCTTTAGAGGATAAATCATGTTCATTACGCTTGAAGGTCCTGAAGGCTCTGGCAAGACCACCCAGCTCCCCCGCCTGGCGGAATATATCCGCACGCTGGGGTATGATGTGCTGACCACCCGCGAACCGGGCGGCACGCCCATTGGCGACCAGATCCGCAGCGTGATCACCGGCATGAAGAATACCGCCATGCAGCCGCGCACCGAGATATTGCTGTTTCAGGCCTCGCGCGCCCAGCTGGTGGAAGAAGTGATCCGCCCTTCGCTGGCCGCCGGCAAGTTTGTGCTTTGCGACCGCTACGCCGATTCAACCCTGGCCTACCAGGGCTACGGTCACGGCCTGCCCCAGGAAGACCTGCGCTGGCTGCTGCGCTTTGCTACCGGCGGTCTGAAACCCGATTTGACCCTGCTGCTGGATGTGGATGTGGAAGTGGGCCTGCAGCGCCGCCAACAGGGCGGCGGCGAATGGAACCGCCTGGATGCTTACGCCGTGGCCTTTCACCAACGCGTGCGTCAGGGGTACCTGGCTCTGGCGGCTGAAGAGCCCAACCGCTGGCTGGTGATCGATGCCAGCCGGCCTCAAGACGAAGTTTTGCTCGATTTACAGCGGGCGGTCCGCGACCGTCTGAATTCCAAATCTGTCTGATTTTCTAAGGAGTCCCATGAAACAACGCATCTTTTTACTGTTAGTGGTTCTGTCGCTGGTCCTTTCGGCCTGCGCCACACCGCAGACGGCGCAGAAAACCTTCACCCCCGCGCCGGCCACCGCCGAGGCCAAAGCTGCCACAGCCACCCCCGGCACGCTGGATACCAATACAGCCAACTGCACCGCGGCCGCCGACAGCATTTTCCCCACCCCTGACCCAACCCAGGCGGTGCTGGCCACTGGCATTCCCGCCCCCTCTGACGCCGACTGGTCGCAGGGCAAAAAAGGCGCCCCGGTGGTGATTGTGGAATATGCCGATTTCCAATGTCCGGCCTGTTCATCCATTTCCCCCGTTTTGGGCCGCCTGGTGAAGGAATTCCCCAACGACATTTACGTCATCTACCGCCATTTCCCCCTGCCTTTCCATGATAAAGCCCTTCTGGGGTCCCAGGCGGCTGAAGCTGCCGGCCTGCAGGGCAAGTTCTGGGAGATGCACGACAGGCTGTTTGAAACCCAGAACGAATGGTCCACCATGACCGTGGCCGATTTTGAGCCCTACCTGGAAAAGACCGCCAGCGCCGTCAGCGGCCTGGATGTCAAGAAGTTCATGACCGACCTCAAGAGCGACAAGATCGTCAAGCTGGTGGCCGATGCACAGAAAAAGGCCGAAGAGATGCAGATTCCCTACACGCCTTTCCTGATGATCAACAACAAGGTGCTGCAGTGGCCTGGTGACTATGAAAACCTCAAGACCGTGGTCAACCTGTTGCTGCTCGAAAAGAAGCAGTTCAAGGGCTGCCCGGCCATGACCATTGATACCAAAAAGCAGTACACGGCCACCATCGAAACCACCAAGGGCAAGTTCGTCATTGAACTCTATGCCGACAAGGCTCCCCTGGCGGTGAACAGCTTCATTTTCCTGGCCAGCAACGGCTGGTATGACAATGTGATGTTCCACCGCGTGCTTCCTGGCTTTGTGGCCCAGGCTGGCGATCCCAGCGGTTCAGGCTTTGGCGGCCCGGGATACTATTTCAAGAACGAAATCAGCGACTTGAAATTTGACAAGGCCGGCGTGCTGGGCATGGCCAATGCCGGACCCGATTCCAACGGCAGCCAGTTCTTCATCACCTATGCTGCAGCGACCAACCTCGACGGCGGTTACACCATTTTCGGTCAGGTGATCGAAGGCATGTCGGTGGTGGAAAGCCTCACCCCGCGCGACCCCACCCAGGCCAACCAGCCCGAGGGTGACAAGATTTTGCACATCACCATCAGCGAAAAGTAAAATGGCGAATGTGACCGCGGGCAGCAAACCCAACACCGATTGGGCCTCCATCAGCCTGATGATCGTTTCAGGGCTGGGAGCGCTGCTGTTCTTCGGCGTTGCCCTGCTGATGGGTTCGTTATCCATTTTCGGGCGCATCTACCCGCCCACGGGCGATGCCGACCCGACGGTGATGGGCATGCTGGCCTGGGGCGCTGGCCTGATGGGCGCGGTGCTGGTGCCGGGTTTTCTGGCCGCCTTGATGCGCCTGACGGGCTGGCACCTGCCCGGCTGGTTGAATTTTGGACGCCGGCTGGCCCTGGGGCTGGCGCCGCTGGGCATCATCCTCTGGGTGGTGGTGCTGCTGCTGGGAAATGCTTTCTCAAAAGACGCTTTCTGGGGCTGGGCCCTGCTGCCGCCGCTGAATGCATTGGCCGTGGCCCTGCCCATCTTCTTCCTGGTCTTTCTGGCTCTGCGCGGCCTGAACGGCAGCCGCACGCGGCGCTGGGGTTGGTGGACCTTTGGCCTGACCGTCAGCCCGCTGGTCATCATCATCATTGAGGCATTTTTTTTGGGCGCAGCCATGATTCTGGCGATGGTGGCGTTTATGTCTGATCCTTCGCTGGAATGGTTCTGGATGGATATGCAATCAGGCACACCTTCCACCAGCAGCGCTCAGCAGTTGATCATGACGCTGGAGCCCTATTTCCAGCGTCCGGAAGTGGTTTTCTGGGTGATCGCCCTGCTGGCGGGATTTGTGCCTTTGCTGGAAGAAGCCCTTAAACCCATGGGCCTCTGGCTGATGGCCGGGCGCAAGCTGACCCCACAGGAAGGTTTTGCAGCGGGCATTTTGAGCGGCGCCGGCTTTGCCCTGGCCGAAAGCCTGGGCGCGGTGAGCAATGTGGCGCATGAAGGCTGGATCAACCTGGCCTTCATGCGCGGCGGCACCGACCTGCTGCACATTGTCTGCAGCGGATTGATTGGTTGGGCGCTGGTGGCCACCTGGAATGACGGCAAAAACCTGCGCCTGGCGCTGACCTACCTGCTTGCGGCGGGGCTGCACATGGCCTGGAATGCAGCCAGCCTGCTGGAAGCCTTCTATGCTGATTGGACCGTGATTCCATCTGTCACCGTGCCGGTGTTCAGCATGATGATCCTGGAAATTCTTGTGATGGGCATGATGGTGATTCTGCTCTTCATGAACTGGTATTTACGAAAGGAAATGAAGTGGATTTTATAATGTTTTTGGTTGACCTCGTTCTGCACCTGGATAAGCACCTGAGCGAGTGGATTGGTATTTTGGGTAACTGGACCTATATCATGCTGTTTGGTGTGATTTTCATTGAGACCGGCGTGGTGATCATGCCTTTCCTGCCGGGCGATTCGCTGCTGTTTGCCGCCGGCACCCTGGCCGCCCTGCCTGCCAGCGAAACCGGCTTTCAGCTCAATGTGGTGGTGCTTTATATCGTGCTGGCCCTGGCGGCTGTGGTAGGCGATACCGCTAATTACTGGATCGGCCATAAACTCGGCCCGCGTGTGTTTAACGAAAAGATCCCCTTCCTCAAGAAGGAATATCTTGATAAAACGCATAATTTTTACGAGAAGCACGGCAACATCACCATCTTCCTGGCGCGCTTCATTCCCATCATCCGCACCTTTGCCCCCTTTGTGGCGGGCATTGGCAGCATGTCGTACGGCAAGTTTATCAGCTATAATATCTTTGGCGGCATCGTGTGGACGGCCCTGTTCATCTTTGGCGGCTATTTCTTTGGCAATATCCCCTTCGTCAGAGATAACTTCTCCCTGGTGATCATCGCCATTGTGGTCATTTCGGTGCTGCCGGCGGTTTTCGAAGTCATCAAAGCCAAGCGCCAGCAGCCGGCCACCCCGAAATCTGAAATTAAGAAAGAAGCCTCACAGGCAGACAGCTGATCTTGAAAAGGATAACAGGCGGTTATGAACCATCGAACCTGGATTGTGGGAACCATCAGCTTCTTAATGAGCGCGCTGACGCGCGTGGATGCTTACGGAGTGGAAAATGTGCCCAAAACCGGCGGCATCATTTTTGCCACCAACCATGCCAGCCGCCTGGATATTCCCCTGATTTTGACCCAGGGCGGCCGGAGCGATGTCATCGCCCTGGTCGCAGATAAATACAAGAGCTATGTTGGCTTTGGCTGGCTCATCCAGTCCACCGGCTGCATCTGGATTGACCGCAGCAAGGCCGATTTTGCCGCCATGACGGCAGCCCTCAACTACATTCGCAAGGGCGGCGCCCTGGGCATTGCCCCTGAGGGCACGCGCAGCAGCGACGGCAAACTGATTGAAGGCAAATCGGGCACGGCGCTGCTGGCCGAAAGGGCGCGCGTGCCGATTGTGCCGGTGGGTATTGCCGAAACGAGCACGGCCATGGCCACCCTGCGGCGCTTCCGCCGCCCGCACATGTCCATTTCCTTTGGCAAGCCCTTCACCCTGCCGCCCATGGACCGCGACCGCCGCGATGAATGGATGAACGAAAGCACCGAAGAGATCATGTGCCGCATAGCGGCCCTGCTGCCGGTGGAACAGCGCGGTTTTTACACCGACCATCCCCGAGTGAAGGAACTGGAGCAATCAGCCAGCGCGGCCTGACCGGCGCGAGGGGGAAAGATGAAACGGCTCAACCAGGAAGACCTGAACAATATACCAGAATGCATCCGGCCGCGGTTCAATGAGCTTGCCTGCTTTTTGACCGCGCTGGTTTGCGTTTTGGCTCTGCTGACTCATTCATCCTCTCTTTTTCGGTTTTTTGTCGCGACCCCAAACCCTTCTTTTAATCCTTTGCAGAAAAATCCGCAAATCGTAGTTGGCCTGATATGGATGCTGCTGCCGCTTTGGAACATCCTGACGGGCTTTTTGATGATTGATGGCATTGGCCTGGTGGATTTGCGAAAAGTGATTGCGGATGGAGATGTTGGCGGCTGTGAGACCTTTGCAGGCACAGCCCTGCTGCTGGCGGCGTTTTTTGCCGCCGACCTGGGCCTGAAGCTGCCCTGGAACTTGACCTTCTCGCTCTGCGTGAGCCTGGCTTCGTGGCTGGCTTTCGGCCTGTTTAAATTCAGGCCGCTTTTCAACCGGCTCCAGCCGCTTCTACTGGCGCCGCCCATTGACGCCCGGAAGAGACACGGGTAGGGGCCGCCGTGCCGCTGCTGTGGGCTTCGCTGGCTTTGGTGCTGGGGCTGCTGCTGGGCAGCGCCCTTCCGTGGCCCGCGGAGCTGTGGCTGGGCGCGGCCGGGCTGCTGGCGCTGGCGGCCTGGGCGGTGGAACGGCTTCCGGGCCGCTCACCCCTGGCCGGGCGCTGGACGGTCTATCAATCCTTTAAGAAAACACATAAACTGCCCCTGCTGGCGCTGGCGGCAGTTTTCTTTTTGGGGGCCGGGCGTTTCGCCCTTTCGCGGCCTGTGATCACCCCGGCGCACATCGCATTTTATAACCAGCGCGGGCCGGCGGCGGTGATTGGCGTGGTGGCGGAACCGCCGGATGAGCGCGACCGCCTGACGTATGTGAAGGTGGCCGTGGAACAGGCAGCCCTGGATGGCGCGGATTACCAGCCCGCGGGCGGGCTGCTGCTGGTGCAGCTTGAGCCAGGAAAAGACCTGGCCTACGGCGACCGGCTGCGCCTGAACGGCGAGCTGGAAACCCCGCCCGCCGGCATGGATTTTTCCTTTCGCGAATATCTGGCCCGCAAGGACGTGTTCAGCCTGATGGATCACCCCCGTGCGGCGCGCCTGGAACAGAACGCGGGCAATCTGCTGTGGGCCGGATTGTTTGCCCTGCGCGAGCGCGGGCTGGCCTTTTTGCGCCAGGCTTACCCGGCCCCGGAATCGGCTCTGCTGTGCGGCATTCTGCTGGGCAACGACAACAACCTGCCTGAAGATATCAGCGCGGCGTTCAAAGTTACCGGCACGGCGCATATCATCGCCATTTCGGGCTTTAACATGGCCATTGTGGCGGCCCTGTTCACCACCCTCTGCGGGCGCTGGCTGGGCTGGCAGAAAGGCGCCCTGGTTTCAGCCCTGGGCATTGCGTTCTACACCCTGTTGGTGGGAGCCGGGCCAGCGGTGGTGCGCGCTGCCTTCATGAGCTGGATGGGCCTGCTGGCCGGGCTGGTGGGCCGCCGCCAGAGCGGGGTGAACAGCCTGGCTTTTGCCGCCGGGGCGATGTGCTTTTTTGAGCCAGACCTGCCCTGGGATGTCAGCTTTCAGCTTTCCTTTGCCGCCACCCTGGGGCTGATTTTGTATGCCGAACCGCTGCAGGGCGCTTTCAACCGCCTGGCGGGAAAAATTTTACCTCCGAGCGTGGTGCGCTGGATCGCCGGACCTGTGGGTGATTACCTGCTGCTCACCCTGGCCGCGCAGATCACCACCCTGCCGGTCATGGCCTTTCACTTTCGCAGTGTTTCGCTGGCAGCCCTGCTGGCCAACCCGCTGGTTTTGCCGCCGCAGCCGCTGGTGATGATTTGGGGCGGGCTTTCGCTGCTGTTGGGCTGGTTTGACCCCGGCCTGGGGCAGGCGGCCGCCTGGCTGACCTGGCCGCTGACCGCCTACACCATCCATGCCGTGCAGTCGCTGGCGCAAATGCCCTTCGCGCAGCTTCGCCTCGGCGCGCTGACGCCCGGCCTGGTGGCAGCCTTTTATGCCCTGCTGCTGGGCCTGACCTTCTGGCCGCGCCTGCGCCGCACCCTGCCGCGCCTGCTGCGCCCCGAAGGGGTCATCATTGGGCTGCTGGCCCTGGCGGCCCTCACCTGGCGCACGGCGGCCGCCGCGCCGGACGGCCGCCTGCACCTGTGGCTGCTGGATGCCAATGGTTCGGAATCGCTGCTGATCCAGAGTCCCGGCGGCCGCTGGCTGCTGATCAACGGCGGCGATGAAGCTTCAAAGCTGGAGAGCTTTTTGGGACAGCGCCTGCCCCTTTTGGACCGGCGCCTCGATTGGGCGTTGATTACTCCGGGCCAGCCTGCGGCGGTCACCGCCCTGCCGCGCACCTTCGAGACCATTCCGCCGCAGGCTGTGCTGTGGATGCCGCCGGAGAATGAAACAACCGCATCGCGGCGGCTGCGCGAAGGCCTGGTTGAGCTGGATGTGGACCTGGTACCGGCGCTTGCCGGCCAGGTGCTGGACCTGGGCGAGGGGGCTGAGCTGCATCTGCTGGAATGGCGGAACGGGCGGGCGCTCTGGCGGCTGAACTGGGGCAGCTTCAGCGCCCTGCTGCCGCTGGGTTATCAGGATGGGGAGTTAAAAAACCTGCCGCCGGAAGCCCTGGGCTCCGCGACGACCCTGCTGGCCGGGCACGGCGGCGCCAGCCTGCCCGGCGTGCAGCCGCAGGTCATTTTGTGGGCGCGCTCCACCCCGCCGCCGGCAGATTCGGTGAACGGCATGCCGCTGCTGGCCGCTTCAACCCGCGGCTGGGTGGAACTTTCCACCGATGGGGATCAATTGTGGATTGAGACGCAGAAATGAGGCCGTATCACGGCCGGGGGAATGATTTTTAACTGCAAAGTTCAGAGAGAAAAACCAAAGGCAGCGGCTCTGTCAGACCATTAATAGCTGTTGTTTCACCATTTTTCTTGCATTCATCATAGAGTCATCTTCACATCCTATAATGCTTGTAGATAGGGTTGGCAGTCTGCGCGGTCAGAAAGGCTCTGGTGGGGTTTTCTGGATGGGTGAGCAGCCAGCCAGAAATTTTTATTCTTGGAGGAAGAAAAATGAAGATACTTAAAAAGAAATGGTGGCTGGGGGTGATCGCGGCGTTCGTGCTGATCGGCGCGTTCGTGGCTTACCGGGTGGTTTCGGCCAACAGCGCCAATGCAACCAACGCTCCGGTGACGGCTTCGGTTGAAATGGGTTCCATTTCTTCCACCATCAGCGGCTCAGGAACGGTGCGTTCCAACCAGAACACCACCATCTCCTGGCAGGCCAGCGGCAAAGTCGGCGTGATCAAGGTGGTGCTGGGCCAGGCCGTGGCGACGGGCGATGAACTGGCGGCCCTCGACCCCAACACCCTCTCGCAGACCATCATCCAGGCGCAAACAAGCCTGATTGAGGCGCAGAATGCCATGGAAGAGCTGCAGAAACCGCAGCCTTTGAAGATTGCCAAGGCTGAAACGGCTTTGAAGGAAGCGGAAGAGGCCCTCGATAAACTCCTTAACCCCTCGCCGGCTGAAATTGCCCAGGCCGAACTGAATGTGCTGACCGCTTCAGACTCGGTTAAAACCGCACAAAAATATGTGAGCTGGCTCAATTACACCCGCGGCACCACGCAGCAGATTGAAGCGGCGCGCGCGGCCTATGTGCTGGCCCAGGATAAAGTGGACCGCCTGGCGGTGATTTATGACCGCTTTTCCACCAATGACGACGATGATCCCAACAAGGCCCAGGCTCTGACCAACCTGCTCAGCGCTCAATCGGACCGCAACGACGCCAAATGGCTGCTCGATTATTACACGGGCAAGGCTGATACGGCTGAGGCTGCTGAAAAACAGGCCAACCTGGCCCTGGCGCAGTCGCAGTATGAAGACGCTGTGGCCGCGCTGGAAAAATTAAAATCTCCCAGCGCCGAAGATATTGCCCTGGCTCAGGCTCAGGTGGAGGACGCCAGAGAGACTCTTGAAACCCTCAAGAAGGGCGCCACGGAAGATGAGCTGACCATTGCCCAGACCAATATCACCCTGGCCCAGGCCTCGGTGAACCAGGCGCATCTGACCGCCCCCTTTGACGGCATCATCACAGATATCAACGTCATGACCGGCGATATTGTCTCTTCGGGAAAGAGTGCTTTCCGCATTGACGATATGTCCAGGCTGTTTGTGGACCTGACCGTATCCGAATACGATTACAGCCAGATCAAGGTGGGCCAGCCCTGTGAAATCACCTTTGACGCGGTTTCGACCAAAGTGTACGCCGGCGTGGTGACCAAGGTGGGGCTGGTGGGCACGGCCTCGCAGGGCGTGGTGAACTTCCCGGTCACTGTGCAGATCACCGACCCCGACGCGTCCATTGTGCCCGGCCTGACGGCCAGCGTTAACATCATCGTGGCCCAGCACGAAAACGTGATGCTCGTTCCCAATGCGGCTGTGCAGACCACGGGCAGCCAGAGCATGGTGGTGGTGCTGTTTGAAGGCCAGCGCATCACCATCCCGGTGACAGTGGGTCTGACCAACGACACCATGACCGAAGTGGCTGCCGATCAACTGCGCGAAGGCGACGCCGTGATCACCAATTTGACGGTGGCCAAGGCTTCCAACAGTTCTTCTTCCAGCCGCATGCAGCAAGGCGGATTTATGGGTGGACCTGAAATGGTTCCGGGTATTCGGTAGGAGTTGAGAAATGAAAAAATGGATCTGGATTGCACTCAGTGTTGTGGCTGCTCTGGCGCTGGCCGGCGGCGGTTTTTGGGCCGGCATGACCTACCAGGCCAGCCAGGCCGCGGCCACCCGCAATAATTTTTACAGCCAGCGCGGCGGCGCCCCCACCAATGGCACCATGCCCAACGGCGGTGCCATGCCCAGCGGCGGCCAGGGAGGCCAGGGCGGGATGATGCGCGGCGGTGTCAGCGGTCAGATTAAAACCGTGGACGGCAGCACCCTTACCATCAGCACCCCGCAAAATGTCACCACCGTGGTCCTCACCGCAGACACGGTGATCAAAAAGACCACCACTGGCGCTGCCAGCGATTTACAGACCGGTCTGCAGGTGATGATCACCGGCAAGGCCGATGACAAAGGCACTGTGACCGCAACGCAAATCACCATTGTGGATGGCAGTTTCACTGCCGGAGCGAAACCGTAAATGATCGAAATGACTGATTTGATCAAAACGTACCGGCTCGGCAGCGTGGAGGTGCCCGCTCTGCGCGGCATCACCCTGCGCATCGAAGACGGCGAATCGGTGGCGATCATGGGCAAATCGGGTTCGGGTAAAAGCACGCTGATGAACGTTATTGGCTGCCTTGACCAGCCGACCAGCGGCAGTTATGTTCTGGACGGCAGGAACATTGCGGATATGAACGACACCGACCTGGCCATGGTGCGCAACCAGCGCATTGGCTTTGTCTTCCAGCAGTTCAACCTGCTGCCGCGCGCCACCATCCTGCGCAACGTGGAAATGCCCATGATGTATGCAGCAGAAAACCGCCCGCCGCTCAAAGAAATTCGCACCCGCGCCGAAGAGATGCTGAAAATTGTGGGCCTGGGAGACCGGCTGAACCACCGCCCTCTGGAACTTTCGGGCGGCCAGCAGCAGCGTGCCGCCATTGCCCGCGCCCTGATCAACCGCCCAGGCGTGATCCTGGCGGATGAACCCACCGGCAACCTCGACAGCAAAACGGGCGCTGAAATTATGGATATGCTGCTGAAACTGCATATTGATAATGGCCTGACCCTGGTGATCGTGACACATGACCCGTCCATTGCTGCACAAATGAGTCGCGTGATCCGGCTGCGCGACGGCCTGCTGGAAAACGGAAACGGATAACGCCATGAGACTGATTATCAGTATTCTGGAAGCTTTTGAAAGTTTGAGCGCCAACAAGCTGCGCTCGGCCCTCACCGTTCTGGGCGTGGTGATTGGTGTGGCGGCCGTGATTTCCATGCTCTCCATTGGCAAGGGAGCCCAGGCGGCCATCACCTCGCAGATTGAAAGCATTGGCACCAACCTGATTTATGTCAGTCCGGGATCCACCCGTTCGAACGGCGTGATGAGCGCCTCGGGTTCGGCCGGCACCCTGACCATGGATGACGCCAAGTCGCTGGAATCACTGCCGAACGTGGTGGCGGTGGCCCCTGAGGCCAACGGCCGCGCCCAGCTGGCCTATATGGGCAATAATCTGAACACCCGCCTGGTGGGCGTGACCCATGCTTATGCCACCGTGCGCGGCCTCAGCCTGACCGCCGGCACCTTCATCACCGAATCCAATCAGATTTCTCATGCCAGCGTGATTGTGCTGGGCAGCAGCGTGGCTGAAACCCTCTTTGGTTCCACGGATGCCGCGGTGGGAAAGAGCGTGAAGGTCAACGGCCTGCCGTTCCGTGTGATTGGCGTGCTGGCCAGCAAGGGCAGCACGGGCTTTATGAACCAGGATGACCAGGTTTTTGTGCCGCTTTCCACGGCGCAAACCCGCCTGGTGGGCTCTTCCAATTTCCGCGGCGCCCTGGTCATCAGCCAGATCAATGTCAAGGCGGCCGACACCAGCGCGGTGGATGAGGTGGTCAATGCCATCACTGCCACCATTCGCGCCCGTCACAACACCATTGCCGGTTCTGATGATTTCACTGTCTCGAGCCAGCAGGATTCGATCGACACAGCCACCTCGGTGACCGACACCCTTTCCCTCTTTCTGGGCGGCATCGCGGGCATTTCACTGGCGGTGGGCGGCATTGGCATCATGAACATCATGCTGACCACGGTTTCAGAGCGCACGCGCGAAATTGGCCTGCGCAAGGCCATTGGCGCGCGCCGCCGCGATATCCTCACCCAGTTCCTCATCGAATCCACCGTGCTCAGCCTGTTGGGCGGCGTGCTGGGGGTGGCTGTCGGCTGGGCTATTGCCTCGCTGATGGGCCAGGTGCAGCTCAGCGGCACCACCATCACCCCGCAGGTCAGCCTCGACAGCGTGCTGATGGCTACCCTCTTCTCCATGGCCATTGGCCTGTTCTTCGGCATCTACCCGGCTTCGCGGGCCGCCCGCCTGCTGCCGGTGGAAGCCCTGCGCCACGAATAGTTCCGCACAGGCTGGCGATTAACCTAAACATCCCCGGATGCATGCCGGGGATGTTTTTTTGCCTGTCGCCGCCATCACATGCGCTGCAGCAGGCCTTCAATCTCGATCAGGGCTTTGAAGCTGTCCACCATGCGGGTGCTGTCGCCAAAGTTGAGGGCAATGTGGGCGTCTTTCAGCGGATCATAAAACAGATGGGTGGATAAAATGCCAATGTGTCCCCCTGAGGTTCAGACAAAAGATCGGACATTGGGGTAAATCAAGGCTCGAAAGGTAGCCAGGGCGGTCTGCAGGACAGCCGTTTTCTGTTCCTGGGACAGGGACCATTTTTGTTTGAGCAGAACAAATAAGCCGGAATAGC
>JAKQJC010000049.1 GCA_029561345.1 Chloroflexota bacterium
TCATTTTCGCTCATCGCCATTCCTCGTTCCACTCGGATGACTTTGAGCTTACAGGGTCCGTGTTCAGTTGGTAAGGTTCAAAAATCTTGCACTTTGTGGCCGTTTTTCACGATTCGGCCACTGATTGCACAACGGTTACGCTAACAGCAGGGTTGTGGTGCATAAAATGGTGTAAATATAAACCACGCCCAGCCAGTAAAGCGGCCCACGCAAATAGACCACCAGATTCAGCCCGACATTTTGGCTGGGGACAAACCCCGCCCAGATCAGGTGGTGAGTTTCATTGGTGGCAGCCAGCCCAATCATCACCAGGGGAATGACAAAGAAACCGGGGACAATGCGGCGGTTGAGGTATTTATCGTAACTGCAATAATGCAGGACAAAAAAGAAGAACAGGGGCATGCAGAAATAAATGCCCACGTAACTCAACTTGGTGAAGAGCAGGCGCTGTTCCAGCAGGATGGATGAAGCCGCCAGCCCGGCCATAAAGGCCCATTCGGCCTGGGCCAGCATGGCCAGCCCCAGCAGCTGCGCCCGCCGCTGAGACCGCTTCTGCCACAAGAGCAGGGCAATTCCCGCGGAAACCACCCCGGTGAAGATTAACATAGAGGAATAAAGCGTAAATTCCCAAACCATACTATCATTATAGGCTCATTTGTCAGCAAAGCGGTAGCCTGCGCTGTCATATTCCGGGCGAATCGAGGTCACCTTACAGTTTTATCAGGTTATTGCGGCTTTTCCACCTGCAGGTGGGCCGGAAAAGTGGGTTGAAGATATAAGAAGCAGGTTTGAAGATAAAAGACCTGCCCGGAAAATAATTCTCATCAAAGTAGTCCAATTTTTTGGCTTATGATACAATCACAGGGAATGCATTTTTCCATGCCTGCGCATTTTGGCAAAGGCGCGGGGTGACCCGGTCACCGGATCATGACCGCAGGATTTGAAGAGGAGATGGGCCAGAAGCATGAAGAAACCGAATATCAAGATCATTCTGGGCATGCTGTTGATTGCGGCCGCGCTGGCTGTGCTGATTGGCACGGCCACCCAGGCCAGCGCCCAGCAGTATTTAACGGTGGAAGAGCTGCAAAGCCGGGCAGACAGCCTGGGCAGCCGTGAAGTGCAGGTGATGGGCTCCGTGGTGGGCGATACCATTGCCTACGACGGACAGGCGCTGGAATTGAAGTTCACCGTCGCGCACATTCCCCTCGACGATGCGTCCATCAAAGCCCAGGGCGGCATGGCCGCCGCGCTGGAAGCCGCTGCTGCGGACCCGCAGCGCGCCCGTCTGCAGGTGGTCTATCACGGCGTGCGCCCCGACCAGTTGAAACCTTCCAGCCAGGCCATCATCACCGGCACCCTGGGAGCCGACGGCGTTTTTACCGCCAGCCGCCTGCTGTTTAAATGTCCCAGCAAATATGAGGAAGCCCAACCATGATGGTTGAATTTGGTTTTGGCATGGTGGTGGTGGCGTTTGTGCTGGCGCTTTACAGCGCCGGCGCTGCTTTGATGGGCATCTGGCAGAAGGACGAGCGCCAGGTTGAAAGCGCCCGGCGCGCCATGCTGCTCAGCGGCCCGCTGCTGAGCCTGTCGGCGGGCTGCCTGCTGTGGCTGCTGGCAGCCGGGCATTACGAGGTGGCCTATGTGTATTCGGTCACCAGCAACAGCATGCCGTTTTACCTCAAGCTGACCGCCCTGTGGGGCGGCCAGGCCGGCTCGCTGCTGTTTTGGGCCTGGCTGATGGGTCTGGGCGGCACCCTGATTGCCCTGCGCCGCTGGGATGAAGACCGCCCGCTGCTGCCCTGGGTGATTGCCGTGATGATGGCCACCCTGGTATTCTTTCTGGGCATTGTTCTGTTTATTGAGAATCCTTTTGAGCGTTTCTGGATGCTGCCCACCGGCCGCGAACAGGCGGCCATTTTCCAGCCGGGGCAGGCGGTGCTGCTCACCCCGCCTGACGGCAACGGCATGAACCCGCTGCTGCGCCATCCGGGCATGATCTTCCACCCGCCGCTGCTGTACCTGGGTTTTGTGGGCTTCATGGTGCCTTTTGCCCTGGCCATTGCCACCCTGGCCACCCGCCGCAGCGATGACCACTGGGTGCGCCTCACCCGCCCCTGGGCGCTGGGCGCGTGGTTTTTCCTCTCCCTCGGCCTCATCTCCGGCATGCGCTGGGCCTACGATGTGCTCGGCTGGGGCGGTTATTGGGGCTGGGATCCGGTGGAAATTGCTGCCCTGATGCCCTGGCTGACCGGCACGGCTTTTCTGCATTCCATCATGGTCGAAGAACGCAGCGGCCTTTTCAAACGCTGGAACCTGTTTCTGATCATCCTGTCTTATGCGCTGGTGATTTACGGCACCTTCATCACCCGTTCAGGGGTCATTTCATCGGTACACGCTTTCTCTGAAAGCGCCACCGCCCCCTTCTTTCTCGGGTTTATCGCCCTGACGCTGGGCGCAGCCGCCTGGCTGTTCATTTCGCGCTGGCAGAATTTTAAAGGCGAAGGCGAACTGGGTTCGTGGTTTTCCCGCGAAGGCATGTTCCTCATCAACACCCTGCTGTTCATCAGTTTGCTGGTGGTGTGTTTCTGGGGCGTCAATTTCCCCATGCTTTCAGAGCTGTTTGCCGGCGAAAAGGTGACGGTGGGGCCGGCGTTTTACGAACGCGCCACCGCGCCCATTTTCCTGGCTCTGCTGCTCTTGATGGGCCTGGTGCCGCTTTCCCTGTGGGGGCGTTTCGCGGGCCGGTCCATGGCCAGCCGCCTGCGCTGGCCGGGGCTGGGGGCGGTTGTTTTCTTTGCCGGCGGGGCCGTCCTTGCGCGGCCGACAGCTCTGACTGACTGGCTGGGGCTGTTGGGCCTGGCTGCAGCCGTTTTTGCCGCTCTGGTGACCCTGGGCGACACGCTGCACGCTGTGCAGGCCCGCCGCCGCGGCTGTGGAGAGCACTTTTTGACCGCCCTGGTTCACCTGGCGCGCAAAAACCGCCGGCGCTACGGCGGCTACCTGATCCACCTGGCCATTGTGATGATGGCGGTGGGCGTGATCGGCATCGAGGTTTTCCAGGCGCAAACCCAGGGCACCCTCAGAACCGGCGAATCACTCTCACTGCGCGGTTACACCCTCACCTATGAAAGCCTGAGTGAACAGGACACCGCCGACAACCGCAACATGGCTGAGGCCGTCCTGACATTAAAAAACAGCAGCGGGCAGAGCCTTGAAACGCTCTACCCGCGCCGTGATTACTATTATGAAGCCGGTCAAACGGTCACCGTGCCGGCTTTGCACAGCACCCTGGCCGATGATCTCTACGTGGTGCTGGTGGATTGGCAGCCCATTTCATCGGAGGGCGCCACCTTCAAGGTCTACCACAACCCGCTGTTCAACTGGCTGTGGATCGGTTCGTTCACCCTGGTGCTGGGCACCCTGCTGGCAGGCTGGCCCGCGCGCCGTCAAACGTCCTTGCGCAGCAGCGTGCCGCAGGAACGGCAGTAATCGTCGCCCAGCTTGGCCTGGCGCCCGCATTTGTGGCAGAAAATCAGCCCATCGGTGGAAGGCTCAATGACCATGGGGTGTGCGCGGCGCCGCGCCAGGCGGGCCGCTGCCGTGGGGCGTGAAGAACGCGCCGCCCGCAGGTACCAGCCGCCCACCACGCCTGCCGCCGCCACCAGCAGCACAATGGCCACCCAGGTCATGATGGTATTGGCGGCCGGGGCGCGCCCAGGGGTGCTGGCGTCGAGGGGGGCGCTGGCCATCACCGCGGCAGTGGGCCGGGTCAGGGCGTCATCCCCTTTTTGATAACTGAGAGTCAGGGTCACTTCCTGGCCCTGCTGCAGCTCGCCCAGAAAAATCTGGTGATAGGTGAGGCCGTTCACGCCCTGCTGCACGCTGTTCACCGGCAGGCTGAAGCGGATATCGCGGGCATCCACCGGCTGCTGAAAGTCGATCACGGCGGCAGAAGCCGCGAAATCGCCCGGCCACTGGAAGGTGTAGGCGCGGCCGGCGCCATTTTTGGTAAACAGGGGGTCGTAATACTCCACCTGAATTTCGGCGGCGTCAGCCTGGAAGGATACCAGGGACCATTTTTCCTCAACCGTTCGGGTGAACTCTACATTATATAGCTGCCCATCCTGCTGGCGGGTGGCCACGTTGTAAGGGTCGCCGGCAGCGGTGGGAATGCGCAGGGTGATGGGCTGCGGCAGGGGCAGGCTGGCGGGCAGCTCAAGGTGCAGAATCACCAGCATAGTGGGGCGGTCGTATTCCGGCCACAGGTCCACCTGCAGGGAGGCCAGGGTGAGCCCGGCCTGGGCCTGCCCCCGGCCGGGAAAGGCCAGGAGCAGGCTGATTGAAATCAAAATGGCAATCCAGCGCCGCATATCAATTGGTTTGCGCTTTGATGTAACCCATGGGCGCCGGGGTGATCTGTTCCACCGGCAGCACATCCACCAGGTCGTAATCGCGGCTGCCCAGGCCCAGGGCTGCGCCGTATTCCACCACCTTGTAGGGGTCCTTGTAGGGGCCGTGCAGCCAGCGCAGGGGATGGCCTTCGCGGGTGTGCACTTCCAGCGAGGTGGAGATGTTTTCTTCAATCAGCTTCAGGCGGCCGGTCACGTCCAACACCGCCTGATCCAGCGCCACCAGGTCGTCGGAGCCGAAAATGCCGGCGTCGGGCAAAATGGGCATGCTGGTAAAGCCGAAGCAGTCGCAAACGGGGGTCATCTGGGTGGCCAGGCAGATATGCGTGGCCTTGCCCGGTTCAAAGGTGGAGAGGGTGATGCTGGTGGAGATGGCGCAGGCTTCCTGGAAGCTGTAGAAATTGACGGGGTCAATTTTCAGGCTGCCGGGAGGGGCCACCTGCAAACAGCGCCCGCACTGGTTGCACTGCTCAATGTGCAGGTGCAGCTCGCCGGGGTTCTTGCGGTCATCCACAATGGCAGCGTGGGGGCAAACAGCTTTGATCTGCTCGCGCACGGCCGGGTCGGGGCAGAGCTCGCTGAACCAGTAGCGGTCGTCGTGGCAGACATCGTGCATGGCCGAGCGCGTCTTGCCGATCATGCAGCCGAGGGCCAGGTTCTTGAAGCCGCCGCCGTAGGAGCAGGAGGGATGGCCCTTGGCATGCGAGAAGTTGACCAGGAAGGTGGCGTCCTGAATCAGCCCGCCCAGGTACCAGGTATCAATGCTTTTGTAGGGGCGTTTGTGCGGGTAAAAATAGCGGTCAGCCGGCCCGGCCAGGGGGTAAATGGGGCAGCCCACGGTTTCGGGGGTGTAGCCGCGGCTTTCCGAGCCTTCCACATCCCAATCCACATCCACAATGAAGGGCTTGCCGCCGCCTTCGCGGATGGCGGAGACCACGCGGCGCACAAAGACGGGGTGAATGGTGGAATAACCGATATTGTTGCCCGTATGCATTTTCAATGCCACCAGCTCGCCTTTCACGCGGTCGCGAAGCTGCAGCTTTTCCATGATCAAATCCAGCTTTGCCGGTAAGGTTTCGTTCGCTTCCAGACGGGTCTGGCGGGGTGAGCCAAAATAGACAGTGCTTTTCATCGTTTGATAACCCTTTCTAATGGTATCGGACCTGGCCTTTTGCATTCACAGGCGCTGTCTTAATTGTAACCCAGGTTTAAGAATCTGGAGACCCCGGAACGGGTGGTATAATTACCCGGGAATTAAGAACAGACCCCATAAAGATGTCAGGTTGTGGTTTTTATGTACCTGCACTGCACATCTTTACCAGAAATAGAATTTTTCGGCTTTGCCGTTTACGAGGTCCAAAATGTTTCCTGCCCGTCTTAAACCCGGCGATGAAATCCGCGTGGTTTCGCCGGCTGTCTCCCTCGCGGTCATCACCCCCGAACTGCGCCAGAACGCCGTCCAGCGCCTTGAAAGCCTGGGCCTGCGCGTCACCTTCTCGGATAACGCCGAAGAATGCGATGTTTTCAATTCTTCCGCGGTGGCTTCGCGGGTGGCTGACCTGCACGACGCCTTCACCGACCCATCGGTGAAGGGCATTCTCACCACCCTCGGCGGTTACAACAGCAACCAGCTTCTGCGCCATCTCGATTATGATCTGATTGCCGCCAACCCCAAAATTTTCTGCGGCTACTCGGATATCACCGCCCTTTCCAATGCCTTCTATGCCCGCGCCGGCCTGGTGACTTATTCGGGGCCGCATTTTTCCAGCTTTGGCATGCTCAAGGGTTTTGAATACAGCCTGGAGGCGTTCAAGGCCTGCCTGATGCAGGCGGAGCCTTTTGAGCTGCGTCCGGCAGAGTTCTGGAGCGATGAGGCGTGGTACCGCGACCAGCAAAACCGCGTTTTCAGGCGTTCGCCGGGCTGGGTGGTGGTCAACCCCGGCCAGGCGCAGGGGCGCATTGTGGGCGGCAACCTGTGCACCTTCAACCTGCTGCACGGCACGGACTACATGCCCTCCCTGGAAGGCAGCCTGCTGCTGGTGGAAGATGACGAGGAAAGCCACATCCGCACCTTCGACCGTGACCTGCAGTCGCTGATTCACCAGCCCGGCTTTGAAGGGGTGCGCGGGCTGCTGATCGGGCGCTTCCAGAACGCCTCAAAGGTGGCTCTGGCCGACCTGATCACCCTGCTGCGCGCCAAACCGGAACTGAACCACATTCCGGTGGTAGTGAACGCCGATTTCGGCCACACCACGCCCTTTTTCACTTTCCCCATTGGCGGGACCGGCACATTAAATGCGGTTGAAGGCGCAGCCAGCCTGACCATCACGGAGCATTAGCCCATGGCCACCTGGATTGTCCATCTCACCCTGGCAGAGCGCCTGCTGAAACGTTTTCCCGAACTGGATGCCGACGCCTTCCTGATCGGCAATATTGCCCCCGATTCGGGCATTCCCGACGAAAACTGGGAAAACTTCAGTCCTCCGCCCGCCGTCACCCATTTTAAAGGCACAGGCGATAAAACCCGCATCACCGACCTGGTGTTTTACCGGCGCTACCTGCCCTGCCCTGACCAGCCGCAGCGCCACGCCTTCCGCCTGGGTTATTTTATCCACCTGGTGACGGATATCCTGTGGGCGCGCGAGATCTACTACCCCACCCGCGAAAAATTTGCTCGCCAGTTTCAATCAGAGCCCAATTTCATCTGGGAAGTGAAGCGCGACTGGTACGGCATTGATTTTGAGGTGCTGAAAGACGACCCGCAGTCCATCTTCTGGTCGCAGTTTCGCCATTTGCGCTACGGCATGGATGATTTTGATTTTCTGCCCCCCGAAGCCATTCAGCGCAACGTGGATTACATCCAGACCTTTTACCAGAGCAGCGACGAAGAGGCCACGCACAGCGGACGCCCCAACCTTTACCTGAGCACCGCTGAGTGGCTTGACTTTATCGAACGCACCAGCCGCCGCCTGGCGGATGCCGTCACTTTTTTGCAGTCTTCTCCTGATACCGGGGAAGCCTTATCGGTGCTTGAATTTATCTAGAAAAATGGAAGAACGCATGAAATACCATATCTGGACCGAAGGATGTCAGATGAATGTGGCCGACTCGCAGCGGGTAGCCTCGGCCCTTGAAAAACTGGGCTATGCAGGCACGCCCCGCCCCGAAGAAGCCGATGTGATTGTGCTGAACACCTGCGTGGTGCGCCAGAGCGCCGAAGACAAGGCTTTTGGCCGCCTTAACTCGCTGCGCCCCTTGAAGGACCGCAACCCCAATCTGGTGATCAACCTGATGGGCTGCCTGGTGGGCACGCGCGACAACCCGCGCCTGCGCGAGCGCCTGCCCTATGTGGACGTGTTTTCGCCGCCTTCCGACCCCGCCCCGCTGATTGACTTTTTGACCCGCTCGGAAACCCGCGGCGCAGAAGAAGCGGAAACCGCCCGCCGCCACGCCCTGATGGACGGCGATTTGCAGCTTCCCGAACAGGTGCAGGGCAGCCTGGTTTCGGCTTATATTCCGGTGGTATACGGCTGCTCGCATGCCTGCACCTACTGCATCATTCCCTACCGCCGCGGGGTGGAAGTGAGCCGCCCGCATGAAGATATTCTGGCCGAAGCCCATGCCCTGGTGCGCCAGGGGGTGAAAGAGATCACCCTGCTGGGGCAGATTGTGGACCGCTACGGCAAGGACCGCCCTGATGGACCCAACCTGAGCGGCCTGCTGCGCCTGCTGGCGCAGATTGACGGGCTGGAACGCCTGCGCTTCCTCACCTCGCATCCCAACTGGATCACGGATGAACTGCTCGACTGCGTGGCCGAAACCCCAAAAATTTGCCCGCACATTGAAGTGCCCATTCAGGCCGGCGACGACAGCGTGCTTGAAAACATGAAGCGCGGCTACACCGCTGAAGATTACCGCCGCCTGGTGGCCAAAATCAGGGCGCGCATTCCAGGTGTATCGATCGCCACAGATATCATCGTCGGTTTCCCCGGCGAAACCCCCGAACAGTTCCAGCGCACCTACGACCTGCTGGCCGAGCTGAAGCTGGATGTGGCCCACCTGGCGCGCTATTCCACCCGCCCGGGCACCGTGGCCGCCCGCCGCCTGGGGGATGATGTGAGCGCTGAAGAAAAAATGCGCCGTTTCCGCCTGCTGGAGCAGCTTCAGGAATCGGTGGCCGCCGAAATCCATGCCCGTTACCTGGGCCAGACCGTGCCGGTGCTCTTTGAAGAACCGGTCAAGGGCCGCTGGCGCGGGCGCACCACCACCAATAAACTGGTCTTTTGCCAGACTCATGAAAACCTGCGCGGACAGGTGCGGCCGGTGGAAATCACCTGGACCGGCCCCTGGTCCATGCAGGCCAGACTCATTTCAACCGAAGATTCAAAGGAGAATGCATGAAACTGTTAATTGCCTGTGATATGGAAGGTATCTCTGGCGTGGCCAACTGGGACCATGTGACCCCCGGGCACGCGGAATATGAACGTTTTCGCCGCATCATGACGGCAGATGTCAACGCCGCCATTGCCGGCGCTGCCGAAGCTGGCGCCACGGAAATTGTCATCACCGACGGGCACTGGAACAGCAGCAATATCCTGATCGAACAGCTCGATCAGCGCGCGCGCCTGAACTGCAGCAGCCCCAGCCCGCTTTCCATGGTGCAGGGGGTGGATGAAGGCGTGGATGCGGCTTTCTTTGTGGGTTACCATGCCCGCGCGGGAACGCCCCAGGCCATTCTTGATCACACCTGGTCGAGCGCCCGGGTGGCCAACCTGTGGCTGAACGGCCGCCTGACCGGCGAAACCGGCCTGAATGCCGCCATGTGCGGTTTCTACAACGTGCCCGTGCTGATGGTCACCGGCGACCAGGCTGTGTGCGCCGAAGCGCGCGATTTTCTGGGCGATAAGATCGAAACCGTGCAGGTGAAGAAAACCTGCGCCCGCTATGCCTCTGAGGTGCTTTCGCCCGCGGTCACCCAACCGGCCATTCAGGCCGGGGCCCGCAAGGCCGCGGCAGCCTTTTTGGCTGGCAAAGGCCCGGCGGTGTTCAAACTGCCGGAACCGGTGGAAGTGATTGTGGAATTCTTCTTCACAGATATGGCCGACCGCGCCGTGCTCATGCCCGGCAGCGAACGCCTGGACGGACGCCGCGTGCGCTTTGAAGCCCGGAACATGCGCGAAGCCTACCAGGCTTTCCGCACACTGGTCACCCTGGCCAACCGCTGATCTGCCCCAACAAGAAAAACCGCGCTCCCGGAATCGGGAGCGCGGTGCTGTTTAAGGCATTCTGTTTGCTCAGGCTTGCTTCGGAAAAAAACCGGAGACCGGTTTTTTAATGGCTGCTGGTATTGTCGCTGAAAACAGGCTGGCTTACCACCAGATACGGAACCAGGTGGCGGTGCGGGCTTCCTGTCCGCTGTAGGTGACCACAATTTCCACGTCCACAATCTGGGTTTCGGTCAGGCCGTCCACATTGAAGGTGTTCTGGCTGATGCCATCAGCGTTGGTGTCTGGCAGCAGTACGGGGCGGTCGCTGCCGTCAGGCAGATGAACCAGGGCGCTCAAACGGGCGCCTGCCACCGGCTGCAGGGTCTGGTCAAGAACCACCACGGAAATTTTCTGGCTGCTGCCGTTTTTGATGACGGCCTGGTCCACATAGGCGTGAGCCTGCAGTTCCACCTGGTCTCCAATGGTGGCGTTTCCGTTGGTGTTGGGGAGCAGCAGGCTGGGATCCTGCAAGATATCGAAATGAATGCGGCCGAGATCCGTCAGGCGCACCCACTGATCGGAGCTCAACTCAGGGTGCCACTCGAAACGGGCGTTTTCAAAATACTGGACGTAAAGATCGTCTTCTTTGACGAAATCTGAAATGGGGTAGCCAAACTGCTTAAAACCGCCGTTGCTGTCATAGAAATTGAGGAAGGCGTAGCATATGGCATGGGCGCCGTAGGGAGAGGGAATGGTACGGCAGGCGGGCGTGTCGGTGGGCATGGCCACTTTTTCGACCTGGGCCTCTTCATAGAGCCAAACCCCTACCGGGGCCAATTTCACCGTGCCGTTGTCTTCCATGGTGAAGATGGCGCGCTGGAAATACTGCACGCGCTTGTTCGTAACCGCGACATCGGTGAATTCATCTGTGATGGGGTAGCCGTAAATTTGCGAAGCGTTGGGGGTGCCGTCGTAGAAAGCCCAAAAATTGCCCAGCACCCAGTGCCCGGTCTGGCTGAAATAGTGCGTGCCGATTTCCTGTGCGTGAACCGGATGCCAGACCGTCAACGTCATGCCGGACAGCAGGAGGCAAATTAACAGACCCAATAAGACACGCTTGACTATTCGCATAACTAAATTATAACGGAGGGGTAAAATTAACACAATAGAAATTTAGGTCAATTTAATGCCAATTTGGACCAATTTTATGAAACTGGCCGGAAACATGCATCCATAGCTTCCCCTCCCGCCGGGCCATCTCATTCATCCTTGCGGCAATTTGAACGGGAAATCGGGGCAAATCTTTTCCATCACCACCCCGTCCTCGCCGTCGCGGTAATAGCCGCGCCACACTTCCACCCGTCCATATCCCAGGCGCTCATAGAGACGGATGGCGCTGGCATTGGAAATGCGCACCGTCAGGCGCACCCGCTTGCACCCCATGGCCGCCTCGCAGGAGGCCATCAGGGCGCTGCCCACACCCTGCCCGCGCCATTCTGGCACCACCCCCACCGTGGTGATCCAGCCGAGGCCCGGTTCATTGCGCTGGTCGCCGGCAATGAAGCCGATCATCTGACCGGCTTCATCCACCGCTTTAAAACGCGCCACGCCTGGTTCAACCAGCACCCAGAAAAGGTCTGAGAGGCTCCAGGCGTCGCGATCAAAACAGGCATTTTCCACCTGGCGCAGGCCGCCCAGGTCGCGCCAGGTGGCAGGTTCAATCTTGAAGGTCACGGCTATCAGCCGCGGCCTTTCACAAATTCAGAGATCAGGCCCGTGAATTCAAGCGGGAAGATGTACTTGGTGGCCGGGCTGCCGCCGAGGTTCTTCAGGGTGTCGAAGTACTGCAGGGTGATGGTGCGCTGGTCGAGGCCGACCGCTGCCGCATTGATCTGCTGTAAAGCCATGGCATAGCCTTCAGCCGTCAGCAGTTGGGCCTGGCGCTCGCCTTCAGCGCGCAGAATGTTCGACTGCTTGGCGCCTTCAGCCTTGAGGATGTTGGCCTGCTTTTCACCTTCAGCCACGTTGATGGAGGCGGCGCGCGTGCCTTCTGATTCGGTCACCACGGCGCGGCGGTTGCGTTCAGCCGAAAGCTGGCGGTTCATGGCATCCTGCACATCTCTGGGCGGGATGATCTCGCGGATTTCAACGTTGGTCACTTTGACGCCCCAGCGCTCGGTGACTTCATCAAGGCGGGTGCGCAGCATGTTATTGATGTGCTCGCGTTCTGAAAGCACGCCGTCGAGCATGATGCCGCCGATGACGGAGCGCAGAGTGGTGGTGGCCATGCCCTGGGCAGCCGCTTCAAAATTGCCCACCTGCAGCACGCTGTCGGTCGGTGAAAGAACCTTGTAGTACCACAGGAAGTCAATCGAGATGGGCGCGTTGTCTTTGGTGATGGAGGTCTGGTGCGGAATTTCACGCACCTGCTCGCGCAGGTCCACGCGCACCGCGCGATCGACAAAGGGGATCAGCAGCACCAGGCCGGGGCCCTTGTCGCCGATGCATTTACCGAGGCGGAAGACCACCAGGCGCTGATATTCGGGCACCACCTTGATGGCGTTGTAAAGGAAGCTTAGAAGAGCAAGGCCCACAAAGCCCACAACGCACAGAGCAAAAATCCATTGTTCCATATTTTATTAGACTCCTTCTTTTGAAAAATCGCTTGATGAATAGCGCTTAATGCTGAACCGGCTTCAGGGGCTCAACTTCAAGCATAAAACCATTGCGTTTTACCACCCGGATGGGGGTGTTGGGAGGCAGGCGCTGCGCGCAGCGCGCTGACCACATTTCACCCGCCACGTAAACCGAACCTTCCATTTCCACCACGGTGCGGGTTTCGCCTTCAGCGCCAACCAGGCTTTCCAGATCGAAGACCGGCTTTTTATCCATCGCCTCGAGGCTTTTGATGGTGATGAACCAGAAGAACACGCCCACCAGAATGGACACCACCAGCGCCACCAGCGGGTGCACGGCGGGCTTCCACCAGGCATCCGATTGGAAGAGGTAGGCCGAGCCAATCACCAGTGCCAGCACTGCCACCACCAGGTAACGCTTTTGATGCGATTTGCGCACCGCCAGCACAAAGGGGATGACGCCGACAATCAGCACCACCAGCGCCCAGGGGTTGATGGGGATGCTGTAAATGGCATAGCCCGCCACCAGCAGCAGCAGCATGGCGCCCGCTTCAATCACGCCGGTGCCCGGCGTGAGCAATCCCAAAATAGCCAGGGATAGGCCGCCCACCAGAATCAGGTAGGTCACATTGGGATCCAGTAAAAATTCCATATAACGCTCCTTTTGGGGGGTCAAAACTCGCCCACTATCATTATACATCCATCCCCGTTTTGTCCATTGTTAAATCGAGATTAAACCGGAACAGAAGGCCGGTGCAGGCCTGATTCACGGCCGGAATGGTATAATTCTTTCGTAACTGAGCAGCCCCACTTATTCAAGGATAAGCAGTTCTTATGGAAATTGGCACCGTTCAACAGGTTGATATTGACCATCAGATGCGCACGGCTTACCTCGATTACGCCATGAGCGTGATTGTGTCGCGCGCACTGCCCGATGCGCGCGACGGCCTCAAGCCGGTGCACCGCCGCATCCTCTATGCCATGCAGGATATGGGCATCCGCGCCAATTCGGCATATAAAAAATCAGCCCGTATTGTCGGCGAGGTTCTGGGCAAATACCATCCCCACGGCGACCTGGCGGTTTATGACGCCATGGCGCGCATGGCGCAGGATTTTTCCATGCGCTACCGGCTGGTGGATGGGCAGGGCAACTTCGGCTCCATTGACGGCGATTCGCCGGCGGCCATGCGTTACACCGAGGCGCGCCTGACCCCGCTGGCTGAAGAAATGCTGCTGGATATTGACAAGGAAACGGTGGATTTCTCCGATAATTTTGACGGCTCGCTGAAGGAGCCGCAGGTGCTGCCCGCACGCCTGCCCAACCTGCTGCTGAACGGCACCGCGGGCATTGCCGTGGGCATGGCCACCAACATTCCCCCGCACAATCTGCGCGAACTGACCGCCGCAGTGACCTACCTGATTGACCACTGGAACGAGATGGATAACGTCAGCGTGGATGATCTGCTGGCCCTGGTGCCGGGACCCGATTTTCCAACCGGCGGCATGATTATTGGCCGGGAAGGCATTCATCAGGCCTACACCACCGGCCGCGGCCGCCTGGTGATGCGCGGCGTGGCGCATATTGAAGAAATTCGCGGCGGCCGCCATGCCATCATCATCACCGAAATCCCCTACCAGGTGAACAAGAGCAGCCTCATCGAACGCATTGCTGAACTGGCCCGCGAGGAGCGCATTGAGGCCATTTCGGATCTGCGCGACGAATCGGACCGCCGCGGCATGAGCATTGTCATTGAATTGAAACGCGGCGCCCAACCCCGGCAGGTGCTCAACCAGCTCTATAAATACACCCCTCTGCAGTCCACCTTTGGCGTGCATCTGCTGGCCCTGGTCAACGGCGAGCCGCGCGTGCTCTCGCTCAAGCGCGCTTTGCAAATTTTCATCGAACACCGCGCCGAAGTCATCACGCGGCGCTCGCATTTTGAGCTGAACAAGGCCCGCGCCCGCGCCCATATTCTGGAAGGGCTGCTGAAAGCCCTCGATTTTCTGGATGAGATCATTCAAACCATCCGCCAGTCGCCTGACGCTGAGCAGGCCCGCGACCGGCTGATCAGCCGCTTTGGCCTGAGCGAGGTTCAGGCCCAGGCCATTCTCGACATGCAGCTGCGCCGCCTGGCGGCCCTTGAACGCCAGAAGATTGAAGATGAACACCGGGAAACGATGCAGCGCATTGCCTATTTGGAAGACCTGCTCAGCCACCCTGAGAAGATTCTGGACCTGATCAAGACGGACCTGGCTGAAATTGCCGGACAGTACGGAGATGAGCGGCGCACGCGCATTGCCGCGGACGTGACAGAAGAATTAAATGAAGAGGACCTGGTGCAGGATGAAGCCATCCTCATCACCCTCACCCAGCGCGGTTACATCAAACGGATGGCCGCCAGCACCTTCCGCGCCCAGGCGCGCGGCGGCAAGGGTCTCACCGGACAGACCATGCGCAGTGAAGATGAAGTGCTGATGCTGCTGCCGGCCCGTTCTCTGCATACCCTGCTCTTTTTCTCCGACCGCGGCAAGGTCTATTCTGAAAAGGCTTATCAGATTCCCGATGCCGGCCGCACTGAAAAAGGCCTCCCGCTGGTCAATATCCTCACCCTCGAACCCAACGAAAAGATCACCGCGGCCGTTTCCGTGCCCGATTTTGACGCATCCGCTTTTATCATCCTCTGCACCGTGCGCGGGCGGGTCAAACGTATGTCTCTTTCCGAGCTGGCTGCGGTGCGGCCCTCAGGGCTCATTGCCATGTCGCTGGAGCCGGGCGACGAACTGGGCTGGGCGCGCCTGACGCACGGCAGCGATGAGGTGCTGATGGTCACGGCCCAGGGGCAGGCTTTGCGCTGCTCTGAAAATGAATTCCGCCCTATGGGGCGGCAGGCCAGCGGGGTTTCAGGCATCAGCCTGCACGAGGGCGACCGCGTGGCTTCGCTGGAGGTGGTGGAAGAAGGCGGCTTTTTGATGGTGGTGACGCAAAATGCCTTTGGCAAGCGCGTGCCGCTGGGAGAATATCCCACCAAGGGGCGCAATGGGGGCGGCGTGGTGACCCTGGACCAGAAAAATTTGAGCAAAACCGGCGAGATTGCCGCAGCCCGCGTGGTGCAGTCAGCTGACGAAGTGACGTTCATTTCTGCCGGCGGCGTGGCACTGCGCCTGAAGGCGACGGATATTTCAGAATCGGGGCGCGCCACTCGCGGCGTGAATCTGATGAAACTGGATAACGGCGACATGGTGGCTTCGCTGGCACGCATCGCCAGCGTCAAAGACGCGTAGATGCGCTCAGCTGCCCCGCATATTGAAAGTAAAAAAAAGAGCAGATTTTCTCTGCTCTTTTTTTGATCAGGGTGAAAGGGTGATGACTCTAGAAGGGGAGCATGATCTTTTCGGTCACCAGCAGGAAGAATCCCCCCAGCACGCAGGTCATGAAGAACAAAATCAAAGCCAGAACAAAGCGCTGTACTGCCGTCATGCCCAAAAACGGGCCGGAAGCGGCCTTGGGTTTCTTGGGCTGTTCGGGAGCCGGCTGCGGTTCGGGCTCAGGCTGCTCATCCTGAAAAAAGGGCGATTGGTTGGCTGATTCACGTAAATTGTCGAGCATTCGCGCCTCCAGAGATCAAATTGGCTCGCTCAAGCGGGCCGCAAGTGCACATCACCTGCTTCAATTATATGCCGAGTTCCATTATGGTCAAGTAAAACCAGTGCCCCTGAGGGATCAATTCCACTGACCATGCCCAGCAGACCTTCACGGCCGGCCGGGGCCACGCGCACCCACTGGCCCTTGAAGGCCAGGCGTTCCTGCCAGGCGGCCAGAAAGGCTGGCTCTTTCAAACGGGCGCGCCACTGTGCCAGGGCCCACAGCACATCGCGCAGCAGTTCCCAGCGGCTGATCAGGCTGCCCAGTTCATCCTCCACGCAGGTGGCCGGGAACTGAAGCTGGTCAGCCGGGGGCACGGAAGAAGGTGCAATATTGATGCCAATGCCCAGCACCACGGCCTTCAGCGTCGATTCAGCCCACACCGTTTCGGATAGAATGCCGCAGAGCTTGCGGCCGCCCACCAGCACATCATTGGGCCACTTGATTTCCGCCGCCAGCCCCAGGCCCAGCAGCGCTTCGCTGACGGCCAGGCCGCCCAGCGGCGCAAACCAGTTCAGCGCCGGCATTTCTGCGGGGGTTGGACGCACCACCAGGCTGAAGGCCAGGGCAGAATTGGGGTTGGTGAACCAGCGCCGCGCCAGGCGGCCGCGTCCCGCGGTCTGACTGTTGGCCACCACCAGCGAAAAATCGGGGCAGCCCGCCATGGCCCAGGTCAGGGCCACATCGTTGGTAGAGCCGGTTTCTTCAAGGAACTGCCAGTCTCCCAGGGGCAGGCCGCTCAGGTGGGTCAGCAGGGCGTCGAACGTGGCGGGCATGGCGTGTCAGGGCAAAACAGTCCAGGGGCTGATCCACCCGCCCAGGTAGCGCACTTCAAAATGCAGGTGGGCGCCAAAGGAATTGCCGGTGTTGCCTGAAAAACCGATGCGCTGCCCGCTGGCCACGCTCTGGCCGCAGGTGGCCACAATGCGGCTGAGATGGGCATAAACCGTCTGGTAACCGTTGGCGTGGTCAATCATCACCATGTTGCCGTAGCCGCCGTAAGACCAGCCGGCAAACACCACCACGCCGCTGTCGGCAGCGTAGATGTTGGCGCCTTCACCGGCAGCAATATCGATGGCCAGGTGTCCGGACCAGTAATCGTTGCCCGAAATGAAGTGATTGTCGGCCGGCCAGACAAACCAGCCGCTGCCGCCGTAGCCGCCCTCATTGGTATCGCAGGCGCCGGGGCCCAGGGTGGTTTTGAGAACGCCCGCCGGGCCGCGCGGGATGGTCGGGACCACCCACTGCACAAATTCGCGCCAGCCATCTGGGATCATGATATAGGTGCCGGTTTCGATTTTGGGGTCTGAAAGATCAATTTTATTGCCCGGCCAGGCAACGATGTCGTCCACCTTGGCATGGTAGCGGTCGGCCACCGACTGCAGGGTGTCGCCTTCCTGCCATTTATAGTAGATACCGGTGGTGGGCGGAATGGTCAGCTTCACGCCCAGGGAGATCATATCAGGGTTGTCATCAAGCTGATCATTGGCCCAAAGGATGGTTTCTGGGGAAATCTTGTAATCTTGGGCAATGCCGAAGATGGAATCGCCTTTGGAAACCACATGCTCACGGGCTTCAATGACCAGTTCTTCGGTGCTGGTGGCTTCGGTGTGGGCGTTGGTCTGGCGGATCACCGCATCAATGACGCTTAACGGCGCAAAGCCGGGCAGGGAAATGCCGGCCATTTGCGCTCCTGTTGGATCCGTTGCCGCAACCTGGGTGGATTCACCGGTTGGGGCTGCAGTGGGCGATTCTTTGCTGGCTTCGGGCCACCAAAGACCGAAGCTGATCATTGCCACTACCAGTATGATGGTGATCCCCCAGGCTATTCGTTGAAAGCGGACCTCCCTGTCCAATGCGCCCCCCACGCTTTTGGGTTCACTGGATGGAGATTGAGATTCTGTCACATATCCTCGTTTAAGTAGTCCAAAAATTCCATGTTGTTGCGATATTTGCTCATGCGCTGCAAAATCGCTTCGGTGGCCACAGCCACATCCATGCCGGCGCCCTGCGGGGGCTGGCCGATCATCTGCAGATACATGCGGCGCATCAGCCAGACGCGCTGCATCACATCCGGGCCCAGCAGCAGGTCTTCGCGGCGGGTGGAAGAACGTTCGATATCGATGGCCGGGAAGGTACGGCGTTCCTGCAGGCGGCGGGAAAGGTGCAATTCCATGTTGCCGGTGCCTTTAAACTCTTCATAGACCACATCGTCCAGGCGCGAACCGGTATCCACCAGGGCGGTGGCGATGATGGTCAGCGAGCCGCCTTCTTCCAGGTTGCGCGCAGCGCCAAAGAAGCGCTTGGGCGGGTATAGAGCCGAAGGGTCCATACCGCCGGAAAGGGTGCGGCCGGAGGGGTTGACCACCAGGTTATAGGCGCGCGCCAGGCGGGTGAGTGAATCCATCAGGATAACCACGTCGCGGCCGTTTTCCACCAGGCGCTTGGCGCGGTCGAGGGCGATTTCAGCCGTGCGCACATGCGAAGACACCGGCTCATCGAAGGTGGAGGCCACCACTTCGGCATCCACCGAGCGGTCCATATCAGTCACTTCTTCAGGACGCTCGCCGATGAGCGCCATGATCAGGTGCACATCGGGGTATTTGGTGGAAATGGAGTTGGCCACCTGCTTGAGGATGGTGGTTTTGCCAGCTTTGGGCGGTGAAACGATGAGACCGCGTTGGCCGCGGCCGATGGGAGCGATGAGGTTGATAACGCGGGTGGAAAGGGTGTTGCGGTCGGTTTCGAGGTCAAAGCGCTTGTCGGGGAAAATGGGAGTGAGCGATTCAAATTGCGGGCGGGTGCGCAGATCTTCAACCGGCACGCCGTTGACGCTTTCAACCTTTAAAAGCCCGTAATGGCGCTCTGATTCACGGGGTGGGCGCACATGGCCGATCACCAGGTCGCCGCTGCGCAGGTCGTAGCGGCGCAGTTGAGCCTGAGAAACGTAAACATCTTCCGGGCCCACCTGGTAATTGGTGCGCAGGAAACCAATGCCTTCGCTCATGATCTCAAGCACGCCGCCGCGAATTTCGAGGCCTTCTTTTTCAGCCTCCATCTGGCGGATGCGCAGGATCAGATTTTCTTTTTTCAGGCGGTGAGCATTGGTAAGGCCCAGATTTTTACCCATCTGGCGCAGAGCTTCCAGCGGTTCGTTTTCAAGTTTTAATATTTCCATGTCACTCTCATTGGATAAATTTGATAAAAAAATAATAACTGACGCAGGCAAACGCCGCCCTTTGCCAGGTTGATCCTATTATTTTGTCAATCTTTTCTGCATATAGGGAATTGAACATCCAGTTAAATTGGTTGGGTCGTCAAGAACGGCCGCAACGGTTTGTATAAGAATTATAACAGATAAAAACAGAACTGGCAACGGCTATTTTTATTTTTTGAAGTTGGGGAGGAACCTGGTCCCCGGAAGGATCTTTCCGAGGACCAGGGCATTGCTGAGCTTATTTTTTGGCCAGCATGGCGCGGATGGCTTCGAGCTGTCCGGCGCTGCCGAGCTTGACGTTCTTGGCGGCGATGAATTTGGCGTATTCAGCGATGAATACCTTGCCAACGGGGCGGAAATCGAACTGTTCGGGGTGCTGCATGAAGAACTCGCGGTGCACGCGCGTCCACACCAGGCGGCCGTCGGTGTCGATGTTGATCTTGGTCACGCCAAGCTGCGAGGCGCGCAGGAACTGATCGGCATCCACGCCTTTGGCGCCAGCCAGCTTGCCGCCGGCGGCGTTGATGCGCTCCACTTCTTCCTGCGGAACAGAGCTGCTGCCGTGCATCACCAGGGGGAAGCCAGGGAGCACTTTCTGGATCTCTGAGAGCACGTCAAAGCGCAGGCTCTGGCTGCCCGAGAACTTGAAGGCGCCGTGGCTGGTGCCGATGGCGACGGCCAGCGAATCGCAGCCGGAGCGTTCGACAAATTCGCGCGCCTGGGCGGGGTCGGTCAGGTGGGCGCGGTCTTCAGAGACGGCCACGTGTTCTTCCACGCCGCCGAGCTGGCCCAGTTCAGCTTCCACCACCAGGCCCTTGGCATGGGCGGCTTCGACCACGCGGCGGGTGGTGGCAATGTTGCCTTCGAAATCTTCGTGGCTGGCGTCAATCATCACAGAGCTGTAAAAACCGCTGTTGATGCAGTCGTAGCAGGTTTCTTCATCGCCATGATCGAGATGCACGGCGAATATGGCTTCGGGGAAGATTTCATCGGCAGTTTTGATGAGGGCTTCGAGCATTTTCTTGTGGGTGTAGGTGCGGGCGCCCTTGCTGAGCTGGATGATAAAAGGCGCCTGGCTTTCCACGTTGCCGCGGAAGAGGCCCATCACCTGTTCCAGGTTGTTGATGTTATAAGCGCCGATGGCATATTTGCCGTAGGCAGCTTCAAAGAGGGTCTTGGTTGTAACAATCATGATAAACTCCTTCCAGATTTTTCAAGATATCATAAAATCAGTCCGGGATTAATATTACCCCGGACTGAGAAAATGCGCAACTATGCTTTTCGGCAGGCCATCGCCACCCAGTCGTTGATCTGGCGGCGTTCCAGCTCTTTCAGGCCGCGGCGGGCGGCGGCGGCCAGCACATCGTCGGCCTGGCGGTCGAGCACGCCCGAGAAGATGATCACTCCGCCCGGCGCCACCAGGTCGGCCAGGCCGTCATCCAGCAGGCGGATGATGATGGGGGCGAGAATGTTGGCCAGCACCAGCGGCGCCGCGGTGAGGCTGAACTGGCCGGCTTTCACTTCGGTGACCGAGCCAACGCCCATTTCAATGCCGTCAATGGCGTTGGTTTCGGCGTTTTCAGCGGTGGAACGCGCGGCCTGCGAGTCGATATCCACCGCCAGGGCGTGGCTGGCGCCCAACTTGCGCGCGGCGATGGAGAGAATGCCCGAACCACAGCCCACATCGATCACAGGCTGGCCGGCGGGGGTGTAGGTTTCCAGCAGTTCCAGGCACAGCTGGGTGGTGGGGTGGGTGCCGGTGCCAAAGGCCATGCTGGGATCAATTTTGATCACCACCCGCTCGGGATAGGTATCTTCGAGCCAGGCAGGCAGCACCAGCAGTTTCTTGCCGATGGGAATGGGGTGGTAGTGCTGTTTCCAGGCGGCCATCCAGTCCTGATCATCAATGGTTTTGAATGAAAGGGGCGGCAGCGGCTGGATGCGCCCGAGGTACCACAGGCCTTCTTCCACCTGCTGACGGCGGGTTTCAAGCTGGTCATCAATGGCCAGGTAGCCAAACACGCGCACCGGCCCGTAGGCTGTGCCTTCATCTTCTTCATCATTAAATTTAACGTCGCTTTCAATCACCACCCCGTTGGTGGTGTAGCGCGCCAACACATCAGCCACGGCTTCGGCCAGTTCGCCATCCACCGTCAGGGAAACTTCCAACCAGCGGGCTTGATTATCCACCTAACACATCCTTTAACATATCCACAAAACTGCGCTCCTGGGGTTTGACGCTGCTGCCCAGGGTTTTACCAAGCTGTTCAATCAGCTTGCGCTGGTCGTTGGAGAGCTTGGTGGGAACTTCCACATTGATCACCACAATTTGATCGCCGCGGCCGGTGCTGCGCAGGCGCGGCACGCCTTTGCCCTTGATGGTGAAGACCTTTCCCGGCTGGGTGCCCGGGGGAATTTTCAGACGGGTGGGGCCGTCGATGGTGGGCACTTCCACTTCATCGCCGAGGGCGGCCTGGGCAAAGTTGATGTTCAGATCGAGCAGAATGTCGTTTTGCTTGCGGCGGAAGTACTTGTGGCTTTCAATTTCAAATTCCACATAAAGGTTGCCGTTGGGGCCGCCCGCAGCCCCGGGTTGGCCTTCGCCGGCCAGGCGGATCTGTGTATCGCGGTCGATGCCGGCCGGCACCACCACCACTTTTTTAATGGTGCGGCGTTCCAGCCCGCGCCCGCGGCAGGTTTTGCAGGGGGTGTTGATCACTTCGCCCTGGCCGTGACAGGCCGGGCAGGTGGTCACCTGCACCATTGAGCCGAGGAAGGTCTGCCGCACCTGGCGCACTTCACCGCGGCCGTCGCAGGTGGTGCATTTGGTTTTGCTGGTGCCGGGTTCGGCACCGCTGCCGCGGCAGCTGGAGCACACGTCATCGCGGGTGATTTCGACCTGCTTTTCAGCGCCAAACACCGCTTCTTCAAAGGTGAGGTGCACGCGGGTGCCAATATCTTCACCGCGGCGCGGCGCATTGCGCGAACGGGCGCGTCCGCCCATCCCCCCCATGCTGCCCATGCCAAAAAGCTCTCCGAGGATGTCGGAAAGATCGACGGTGGAGAAATCGGGGGCGGCGCCGCCAGCCCCGTTCACCCCGGCAAAACCGTAACGGTCATAGGCCGGGCGCTTTTCAGGGTCTGAAAGCACTGCATAGGCTTCGTTGATTTCTTTGAATTTTTCTTCCGCTTCCGGCGATTTATTGACATCGGGGTGAAACTGGCGCGCCAGGCGGCGGAAAGCCGATTTCAAATCATCGGGAGTGGCGCTGCGGTCAACGCCAAGAACTTCGTAATAGTCTCTTTGGGCCATTTAAACGTCCCATTCCATCTTTTTTGGCCCTGAGGGGAAACCCTCAGGGCCTTTGATTGTGATTAAACCTGCTTGAATTCCCCATCGATGACCTCTTCTCCGCCGGGAGCGGCGGAAGAGGGGCCGGGCTGCTGGGGCTGTTCAGGCTGCTGATAGACGCTGGAGCCAATGGATTGAATCACCTGGCCCAGCTCATCGGTGGCTTTGCGAATGGCTTCGATATCTTCGGTTTTGGCGGTTTCGCGCAGCTTGCTGGCGGCGGCTTCAACCTTGCTCTTCACATCGCCGGGCACTTTATCGCCCAGGTCGCGCAGGGCCTTCTCGGCCGTGTAGATGAGGTTGTCGGCGTGGTTGCGCACTTCGATCAGCTCTTTGCGATGTTTGTCATCATCGGCATGTGCTTCAGCCTCACGGCGCATGCGGTCCACTTCCGCTTCAGAAAGGCCGGATGAGGCGGTGATGGTGATGTGCTGCATGCGGTTGGTGGCTTTATCCTGGGCGGTGACTTTCAGGATGCCGTTGGCGTCAATATCGAAGGTGACTTCAATTTGCGGGATGCCGCGCGGAGCCGGGGGAATGCCGTCGAGGATGAATTTGCCCAGCGATTTGTTGTCGGCAGCCAGGGGGCGCTCGCCCTGCAGCACATGGATTTCAACCTGGGTCTGGCTGTCAGAGGCGGTGGAGAACACCTGGCTCTTGCGGGTGGGAATGGTGGTGTTGCGTTCGATGAGCGGGGTGGAAACGCCGCCCAGGGTTTCGACGGAGAGGGTCAGGGGGGTCACGTCGAGCAGGAGAATATCCTTCACCTCGCCGCCCAAAACACCGCCCTGGATGGCAGCGCCGATGGCCACCACCTCGTCGGGGTTCACGCCCTTGTGGGGTTCTTTGCCAAATTCGCGGCGCACCACCTCTTGCACGGCGGGCATGCGGGTCATGCCGCCCACCATCACCACTTCGTTAACATCGCTGTTCTTCATGCCGGCATCGGCCAGGGCGCGGCGCACAGGTTCCATGCTGTGCTGCACCAGGTCGCCGGTGAGCTGCTCGAGGCGGGCACGGGTGAGGGTCATCACCAGGTGCTTGGGGCCCGAGGCGTCGGCGGTGATGTAGGGCAGGTTGATTTCGGCCTGCATCACACTCGAAAGCTCAATTTTGGCCTTTTCAGAGGCTTCCTTCAGTCGCTGGAGAGCCTGGCGGTCCTTGCGCAGGTCGATGTTGTTTTCTTTCTGGAATTCCTGAGCCAGGTAGTCAATGATGCGCAGGTCAAAATCATCGCCGCCGAGGAAGGTGTCGCCGGAGGTGGAACGCACCTGAAAGACGCCTTCGCCCACGTCGAGGACGGAAATATCGAAGGTGCCGCCGCCCAGGTCGTAGACCGCAATGACTTCGTTTTTCTTCTTATCCAGGCCGTAGGCCAGGGAAGAGGCGGTCGGTTCGTTGATGATGCGCAGCACTTCCAGGCCGGCGATCTTGCCGGCGTCTTTGGTGGCGTTGCGCTGGGCGTCGTTGAAATAGGCCGGCACAGTGATGACGGCCTGGGTGACCGGTTCGCCAAGGTAGGCTTCCGCATCCGCTTTCAGTTTGGCCAGAATCATGGCCGAAATTTCGGGCGGAGAATATTCCTTGCCGTCCAGCACCACGCGCACATCGCCGTTGGGGGCGCGGGTGACCTTGTAAGGCATGCGGCTGATGGTGCGCTGCACTTCGGGGTCGTCATATTTGCGGCCCATGAAGCGTTTGATGGAGAAAATGGTGTTTTCGGGGTTCACCACGGCCTGGTTGCGGGCCACACGCCCGACCAGCCGCTCGTGATTTTTGTTAACCGCCACCACCGACGGCACCAGGCGTTCGCCTTCCGCCGAAGGGATCACCACAGGTTCCCCCCCCAGCATCACCGCCACGACAGAGTTGGTTGTTCCAAGATCAATACCGATGACTTTGCCCATGAAATAATGCCTCCTATGCCGCTACCCGCACCATCGCCGGGCGGACGATCCGGTCGCCGAGCTGGTAGCCAGATTGAACAACTTCGATGATTTGACCGCTCTCAAATGAAGAGCCGGGTTCCTGGGTGATGGCTTCATGCCGGTTGGGATCAAAATATTCTCCGGCTTCGCCGAACCGCTGGATGCCCTCGCTTTCGATGAGGGTCATCAGCTTGCGGTAGATCAATTCAATGCCGTCTGCCCAGGCAGCGCCGTCGCCGCCAGCCGGGCGGTTTTTCAGGGCGCGGTCCAGGTCATCCAGAATGACCAGGTATTTGCGCACCACGCTGATGGTGGCGCTCTGCTGGTTCATCACCGCATCACGCTCTATGCGCCGCTTGTAATTGTTGAAATCGGCGCGTTCGCGCTGCCAGCCTTCAAAATATTCATTGGATTTGTTGAGCGCTTCAGACATGGTTTTTTGCAGTTCATCGTATTCTTCCATGCTCAACGCCACCATGGGCTTTTGCTCTGCGGGGGCTGGTTCAGAGGCCGGGACCTGATTTTCAGAGTCGGGCTGCGGGGTCTCGGGGGTGGTTGGAATCACTTTTTTGCGGGTCACTAAATCCTCCTGAAATCAATCCACCAGCGTTTCCGACATCAGGTCGCTCAGCAGCGCCGAGATGAAACGCACGGTGGAAATGGTATGGCCGTAAGACATGCGCATGGGGCCCAGAACGCCCAGGGTGCCGGTGGCAAAGCCGGGCAGTCCGTAGCGCGCCAGCACCACGGAACACTGGCGCAGTTCGTCCCAGGTGCCTTCGCCGCCGATGAGCACCTGCACGCCGCCGGGTGAAATGGTCATCACCGTGCGCGAGAGCAGGTTATCGAGCAGCGAGCGCTCTTCCAGCAGGCGCAGGGCGCGCCGCGCATCTTCAGAACCAGAAAATTCGGGCTCGGCCAGCACGTTGGTCAGGCCGTCAAGGTATACATCGCCGGTGGCGAAGCGGTCGGTGCGGCTCATCTGCCCCATCACCACATCCAGCACGTCCTTTTCCAGGGCATCGCTCTGAGCAAGGATGGCGCGGATGCCCTCTGCATCGAGGTTCTGGCAAACCTGGGTGAGGTGGGCCGCCACGGCGGAAAGCTGCTCTTGCGAGACAGGCTCGGCCAGGGTGATGATTTGCTGCTGGATGTCGCCGCCCACCAGCACCAGCACCAGCAGCACCTGGCGCCCGCGCGTGGCAATCAGCTCAAGGTGCTTGAAGCGGGCCTGTTCGGGGTGGGGCGCGGTGACCAGTGAGGCGGCGCGCGATTGGTAAGCCAGCACCGAGGCAGCCAGGCGCAGCCACTGTTCCACGTCTTGCCGCGATTGGTAAAACTGGTGGGTGATGGTGCGCCGGGTGTTTTCGGGCAGATCGCTGCGCTGGGCCAGGTTGCCGACGAAATAACGGTAGCCTTCTTCGGTGGGCGAGCGGCCCGCCGAGGTGTGCGGCTGGCGCAGGTAGCCCATTTCGGTGAGGGCTGACATTTCGTTGCGCACCGTGGCCGAACTCATATCCAGCTTGAAGCGCTCCACCAGGTATTGCGAACCAATCGGCTGGGCCGATTTGATGTACTCGTGGATCACCAGAGTCAGGATGAGTTTTTGGCGGTCGGTTAAGTCGTTCATGGCGGGTCTGTTCCTTTATTTTAGCACTCTCCATGTGAGAGTGCTAAAATACTGATAATTATGATACCATGCCTGCCAGACAGAGTCAAGTAAAGGCGGATTAATATTAACCTTCTTCAAATAATCGTAAAGGGATGATTTGGCGATAATAGGCAAGGTCGATCGTTACTGCTCGCGCTGAGTTCAGAAGGGCCAGCCAGGCCGCTCCCTGCGCCCTTGCCTTCGCGAAGCGAATGCCAGCCCTCTTGCCCTCGCCGAGGGCGCAGGAGGGTCGAGGCCAGCGTGAAAGCGCTGCAGAGGATGCCCGCTCCCTGAGGTTGCCGAAGCGAGCGGTTTAGCTGGCTTTTCAGAGCCCTGCCTGAGCAGTTTGACAATGCCACATTATAAAAGCCCCGTGAGAAGAGGGATTCTCACGGGGCAAGGGAACAAAGAGCGCTTATTTCAGCAGGGCGCGCAGCACGCGGCCCAGCGATCCGCCTTCACGGGCGGGGTCCAGCCCGGCCGGCTGTCCGGAGAGGAACGCCGCAACGGCATTTTGCACGGCTCCGGCGGGAGCGCCGCTCACCGGTTGGGCAGTGCCGCCCGCGGCGGCAGCCAGCTCGGCCAGAGCTTTTTCGGCCAGCCAGCCGGCGGCTTTCTGCAGCCAGCCCGCCGCCCGCCGCACCAGCTGGCGGAAGGAGCCTGAGCGGGTGGTATGGCCTGAACGCACAAAGAGCAGCAATGCGCAGGCGGTCAGGTCGGCGTCATCTTCCCAGCTGCCGTTCATGTTCTGGGTGCGCGCCAGCCAGCGCAGGGTTTCTTCGAGGGTTTCGGTCTGCGGCGCGGCGTTCTTATCCATTTCCATTTCAAGAGTCTTTTCGTCCGCATCCGCCGCCTGGCTGTAGATGGCTGCGGCAGGGGCGCTGTCGCGCTTTGCCCGGCGCATGAAGGCGGGCAGAGTGACGCCTGAAGAAGGCGCGCCCTTCTTGGATTGCAGCGGTTGGGGCGATGCCATCGGGCTGGGCGGGGCCATCATTGAGCGCAGCAGGCCGCCGCCAGGTGCCACAGCGGGCGCCGCGGCAAAGACCGGCCCTCCGCCCATAAAGCCTTCCATTTCCAGTCCCTGGGGCAGGGGCTGGGCCACCTGAACCAGCGCCGGGGCGGCGCCCGGGTTGGCCACATCCTGATCCAGCGCCACAAAGGCCGTGTAAGGCGTCACCAGGTGGTGTTCGAGAGCCAGACCGATGATTTCGGCGCGCAGGGCGCTGGCTTTCTGCGGATCTTCAGCCATGCGCTCCATCAGGTCATCTAGGCGCGCCCGCGCCCAGGCCCGCCCGATCATCGGTTCGGCGTTTTCGCCGCCCGACAGGGCCACGCGCATGGTCACTTTTTGACCCTGCACCTGGCCGTGCACCAGCAGGGCCGCTTCAGCGCCGCTGATCTTCACCCGCCCGCACAGCTCCAGGGGCTGCCCGGCGTAAAGATCCGTCAGGCGCGCGGGATAGAGATCCCAGGCGGCGGCATTCTGCCAGTCGAGGGTCAGATCGGTGAGCATGGGGAAGGAGACGCGGTCCTGGAAGCGGATGATGGCGCCTTCGATATCCTCATGGAGCTGTAAAAATTCAGCGGTGCCGCGGCCCAGCGAGGCCAGTTTGGAAAGCAGGGCGCGGTTGACCGAGGGACCGATGCCAAAGGTGAACAGGCGAGCGGCGCCAATTTTCTTGTGCACTTCCTGCAGGGCGCGTTCTTCAGCCGAAACCGCACCGTCCGTCAGAAAAACCACGTAGCGCGTGCGTCCGCCCGGGGCGGGCAGTTCCAGGGCGGCCTGCAGGGCGGCGACAATTTCCGTGCCGCCGCGCGCTTCCACGCCCGCCAGGAAGCGGTCGGCTTCATCAATGGAAGCCTGCGCCACGGCATACGAAGCAGGGTGACCGGCCGGGCGGCGGGGTGTTTCGCCATCCACGGCGCGGTTGAACCATTCCAGGCGGTCATCGAAGAGGAGAACGCCGAAGGTATCCTGCTCGTTGAGCACGCGCAGGCAGGCGCGCAGGGCATTGCGGGCCTGGGCAATGGCTTCACCGCTCATCGAGCCGGACCGGTCGAGGACGAAGATGAAATCGCGCGCGGGCGGGGTGAAATCATCGGGCAGGGCCGGCGGCACCAGGGTGGCCAGGAAGGTGTCGCCGCTCAGCCAGGCAGCGGCGCTGGTCTGCGGGTTGAGCGCGGCATAGCGCAGCACAAAGTCGTGATCGGGGATGTGCTGTCCCTTGAGCTGGACCTGGAAGCGCCGGTCGTCAAGGCGGGTGAGCGCCAGGGCATGCGACGGGCTGGCCGGGTCGGCCACAGCCAGGCCGGCATCCACCGCCACGCTGATCTCCACCGGGCCGATCACCTGATCGGGGCTGGCAATGGGGGCGTGGGTGCCTTCGCCTTCGCCGGGTACGGATGGGCTGTCATATTTGGGCGTCAGGCCCATGGGAAACACAAATTCATACTGCCCGTCGTCGAATTTGACACGCTGCTGGTACTGCAGGCTGCTCTCGATGACCACCCCCGGCATCACATTGGCCAGCTTCACCGCAAAAAGGTTGGCGCGGCGCGTTTCGAGCATGGCGCTGACCTTGCCGGCGTCGCGTCCGGCTTCGTAATCCTGGCGGGCCTGCTCCAGCTCTTTGAGCGTTCCGGTGACCACGCGGCCGCCAAAGCGCAGCTCAAAACCCAGCACGGCGGCTTCCTGCGGCAGCGGGAAAAGATATTCCAGCTCCAGCGCCTTATCCTGCGGGTTGGTGAACTGCTGGGTGACCGAAACGCTCACCAGCGGACCCAGCACCTGGGCATTGACCCGGGTGCGCTGCAGCGGCAGCGCGCTGGGCTTTTCGCCCACCGTCCCCAGCCAGCCAAACCTCACCTGACGTTCCTGTGTGATGGTATTCATGATAACCAGTCTCCTTTTGAAAAATCGCCGTCAAAACACAACAATTCCACAATTTTTCAGTCTGCCAGCCGCTGGAAGGTTCAGGCTTTCAGCACCGGCCGTTCATCAGAGCAGATTTGCCGCGCGGCCTCCAGCAGCCGGCTGACCCTGGCCTGCAGTTCAGGGCTGGCGTTGGCCGGAGCCACCAGTTCCAGCCCTCCCGGCAGGGGGTAATGCAGGCGCAGTTCGCCGGCCGGGTTGAGCGCCGGCTGCGCCGCCGCGATGGGCGGGGCGTCGCGCGCCACCCGCCGGATTTCATCCAGCGGCGACTGGGCAAAGGCCTCGCGGATTTCGTCGAGGCGCATGCCCTGGGCGCGCAGCACCGGCATGGCCTGCAGGCGCAGCAGGTGGGCTTCGCCGTAGCGGGCGCCCAGCCCGGCGCCCTGGGGCGGGGGTAGAATGCCCTGCTGGGTGTAAAAGTGGATCGTCCGGCGCGGCAGGCCGGTGAGATCCATCAGTTCCTGAATGGTGTAGGTTGTTTCTTCCATAACTGCCTGCCTTTCTAATATTACACTGTTATTATAACACTGTTATATTTAAATGTCAACAGGCAGTTTTATCGCCCTTGAATCGAGTTGCCAAAAAGTCCGCCACACCTTCCTGTCATTCACCTAATTGCTAATCACCCGCCCCAGAGTAGTCTGGGGCGGGTGTCAGCGGTTATCTTCGGGGCGTCAGGCGGTCTTTTCGACCACCCAGAAATGCGAGAGGCCCAAAAAGGCCAGGGGGGTTTTTTCGAGGGTCTGCAGCAGGCCGCGCAGGGCCCGCCCGGGACAGGGCCAGCGCGCAATGAGGTTATCATAGGCGCCGAACACCACGCGCCGCTCGATATAGCGCACCGGCAGGCCGGCGAACAGCTTTTCAAGGTCGCCGCGGGTGTAAATTTCCACATGCGGGGCCAGGCGGTCGCGCCAGCGGCGCGGCAGGTAGTTTACCAGGGGAATGTTGCCGAAATGGTATTTGCCGCGCCAGTAAATGCCGTGTGTTTCAAAGGGATAGCCGCGGTTGGGACAGAACAACACCAGCCGTCCGCCGGGGCGCAGCACGCGCACCATCTCGCGGATGGCCAGGCCGTCGTCGGCCACATGCTCCAGCACCTCGTGATTCAGCAGCAGGTCAAAGCTGTTGGCCGCAAAGGGCAGGGTTTCGGCGGCGGCGCTGAGCACCTTTTCAGAGCGCTGGTGGGCTTCTTCGGCGCGCTCCACCTCAATATCCAGGCCGATGATTTCGGCGGCATGGGCGCCCAAATGCTCCAGGTATTGCCCCACCCCGCAGCCATCCACCAGCACGCGCCCGCGCAGGCGCTCGGCGCCGGCGGCAGCCAGAATCATCGCCAGGCGGCGTTCCTGGCCGGCGCGCCACACATAAGAAGGCGCGCCGCGCTGGGCGGCTTTATGCAAATCTCTTTCGTTAGATAAATCGTGGCTCATGCTTTGTTCTGAGAAACCTTTTCCGACTGCGGCGGCATCTGGTCCTGCTGGCGCTGGCGGATGAGGATGTTTTCCAAAATTTTGCGGTTAAAGCTGATCAGATCGGCCACCAGGCCAATCAGAAAGGTCTGAACGCCCACCATCAGCAGCACGGCCATCAAAATCACCGACTGCACATGGCCGTCGCCCTGGCCCTGCATGAAATAATACAGGAAGCGCAGGCCCAAAGCCAGGCCGCCCGCCATGAACACCAGGGCAAAGCTGGTGAACACGCGCAGCGGGCGGTACATGGTGTAGGCGCGCATGATGGTGATGGTGGAATGCACCAGGTAATCCCAAATGCCGCGCATCAGGCGCGAGGGGCGGGTTTTGGGATTGGTGCGGATGGGCACCGAAAGCACGCGGATGCGCCGTGCTCCGGCGCCGATGAGGGTTTCGAGGGTATAGGAATAATCGCTCAGCACCAGGGTCTGCTCGGCGGCCAGGCGGCTGAGGGCGCGGAAGCCGCTGGTGGCATCGGGAATGGCAAAACCGGCGGCCTGCGAAACCACCTGGCTGCCGGCGCGCTGCAGCAGGCGCTTGACCGGCGAAAAGTAGGGCAGGGTGGCCACCCCGCGGTCGCCCACCACCAGGTCGGCCTGATTTTTCAAAATGGGCTGCACCAGGGTGAGGATATCTTCGGCGCAGTACTGGTTGTCGGCGTCGGTGTTGACGATGATATCGGCGCCGAGGCGCAGTGATTCTTCGATGCCGGCGGAAAAGGCGCGGGCCAGCCCGCCGTGGGGCACCGGCAGGATATGGTCGGCCCCGGAGGCGCGAGCAGCCGCGATGGTTTCATCGCGGCTGCCGTCGTCAATGATTAAAATTTCGATCTCGTCAATGCCATCAATGTGCCGGGGGAGCTGCTTCAGGGTGAAAGGCAGGGTCTCGGCCTCGTTATAGCAGGGGATCTGGATGATCAGCTTCATCAGGAGCGCCAGAAACCGCGCCGCACCGGGCGCACATCTTCAGCCGTGATAAAGGCCTGGGGATCACTTTCCAAAACAATGGTTTCCACGCTGTCCACGTCCTTGCGCAGCACGGAGACATACAGCAGCGAGACGGTGCCGTCTTTGCCGCGGGCGGGAATTTCCGTGACGGCATAGCCGCTGGCGCGCAGGGCTTCGGCGATGGCCGAGCCGCGCATGCGGCTGATGATGCTGAGGTGGATGTGTCCGATGGCCAGGCGTTCTTCAATGAGCATGCCCACCACGTTGCCGGTGGCAAAACCGGCCGCGTAGCCGATGACATTCAGCGGGTTGTTCAGGTTGGAAAGCACCGAGCTGATGGCGATGACAAAAATGGCGCTCTGGAAGAAGCCCAGCACCCAGGCCAGCTTCTTTTTACCGCGCACCACAAACAGCATGCGCATGGTATCCAGCGACATATCGGCCACGCGCAGCGCGAAGATGGTCAGCGCGCCGAGCCAGGCGCTCAGCGAAAGAAAGGCTTCCATATTACGAACCTCCTTTCAAAATGCTTATTTGCCCGGAACCAGGATACTTTCGGTTTCTTCAGGCATCTGCAGGCTGGCTTTTTCAATCGCCGGCACATACAGGGATGAAGCATATTCCTTCACCATGCGGCGCATGCTGAACTGCGGCGCCAGGGTGCGGATGGATTCCTTGATGCGGGCGATCCACTCGCCGGGCAGGTTGTCGCCGGAACGGTTGTTGTAGTAAAGCGGCACAATTTCGTTTTCCAGCGTGTCGTAGAGGCTTTCGGCGTCGGCTTCATCTTGCTGATCGCGGTTTTCGTAATCGAGATCGTCGCCGATGGCCCAGCCGTTATGTCCATTATACCCTTCACGCCACCAGCCGTCGAGCACGGAGAAGTTCAGCACGCCGTTGAGGGCGGCCTTCTGGCCTGAGGTGCCCGAAGCTTCCATGGGACGGCGCGGGGTGTTCATCCACACATCCACGCCCTGCACCAGGTAGCGGGCAATGTTCATATCGTAATCTTCCAGGAAGACCATGCGGCCGCCGTTGCGGGCGTTTTTCACCGCGCGGTACACTTCCTGAATCAGCAGTTTGCCGGGTTCATCCGAAGGATGCGACTTGCCGGCGAAAATGATCTGCACAGGCATGTTGGGCCGGTTGAGCAGATGCAGCAGGCGGTCAAAATCGCGCATGATCAGGCCGGCGCGTTTGTAGGTGGCAAAGCGGCGGGCGAAGCCGATGGTCAGCACATAGGGGTCGAGCAAGGCGCCCGAAGCCACCACCTGCACGGGGTGCACAGAGCCGTTCATCCACTGCTGGCGGGCACGTTCAATGGTGTAGGCCACCAGCTTGCGCTTCAGGTGCTGGCGCACTGCCCACAGCTCGTCATCAGGGATGTTATCGATCTGCTGCCACATGGTCAGGTCATCCACGCGGTTAACCCAGTCTTCGCCCAGGTAGCGGTCGAAAAGCACGCGCATGCGCCGCGCCAGCCAGGTGCCGGTGTGCACGTCGTTGGTGATGTAAGTGATCGGCACATCTTCCACGCGGCGGCCGGGCCACAAAAAGGCCCACATTTTGCGCGAAACTTCGCCGTGCAGCTCTGAAACGCCGTTGCGGTATTCCGAGAAGCGCAAGGCCAGGGCCGGCATGGAGAAGGCTTCGCCGCCCCACGATTGGGTGACGCGGGCCAGGTCAATGAAGGCGTCGTGATCGAGCTTGAGGTCAGCCCACATGGTGGAGAAATACTTATCCATCAGCCAGAGCGGGAACTCGTCGTTGCCGGCGGGCACGGGGGTGTGGGTGGTGAAGACGCTGGTGGCGCGCACCTGGTTGCCGGCCTCTTCAAAGTTCAGGCCGTCCGCCATCATGTCGCGAATGCGTTCCAGCACCAGGAAGGCGGAATGGCCTTCGTTCATGTGCCAGGCATCGGGCTTGTAACCCAGGGCGCGCAGGGCGCGCACGCCGCCCACGCCCAGCATGATCTCCTGGCAGATGCGCAGTTCGAGGTCGCTGGTGTAAAGGCGTTCGGTGAGCTGGCGGTCGTAAGGGTTGTTCTCTTCAATATTGGTGTCGAGCAGGTAGAGCGGCACACGGCCCACGCGGATTTCCCACAGGCGGGCATGAACGGTGCGGCCGGGCATTTCCACTTTGATCATGACCGGGCGGTCGTGTTCATCCACCAGGGGAATGATGGGCAGGTCGTTCAGGTTCACGGTCACGCCGCGGGCATCCTGCCAGCCGTCTTCGGTGATATGCTGGGCAAAATAACCATTGGTGTAAAGAAAGCCAATGGCTGCCAGGGGCATGCCCATATCAGAGGCTTCTTTCAGGTGGTCGCCTGAAAGCACGCCCAGGCCGCCCGCATAAATCGGGAAGGCTTCGTGCAGACCGTATTCGAATGAAAAGTAAGCAATCTGCCTGTCCTTATCGTTGGGATAGTCCTTGTTCCAGATGGTATCCTGACTGTTCATATAGTCGTCGAACGCCTTGATCACGCGGTCGTATTGACTGAGGTAATAAGGGTTGTTGGTCACCGCATTCAGGCGCGGGCGGTCCACCTTGCGCAGGAACACCACCGGGTTATGGTAGACTTTTTCCCACAGGTCCTTGTCAATATTGGCGAAAAGCTGCTGCGCTTCGGGGTTCCAGGAATACCACAAATTATACGTCAACCGGCTGAGCTGGTTGATGCGCCTCGGCAGAATGAAAGAGGCGGGCATTTTGCGGACAATTTTTTCCATCGGTTCTAACTCCGTTTAGTTATTTAACAAATTCAATTGGCCAATCATACCATAAAATTGAAGGAATCAAAAGAAAATGACCGTCACCTCCGTTTTGCTGAGGAAGTTGTCAGACACCTTACAATCTCTTGATAGATTCCTCAAAAGAATGCGCCCGGCTTGCAAATATTTCCTCTTTCAGATAAACTACATGAATGGGGATTCACGACAACCCATCCGGGGCAACCCATCCTGATTCGGCATGATGGCGCTCCGTTAAAAACAGTAACTGTTCAGGCGGTCAGACGCTCACCGCAAAAACATTTATTTGTATTCCGGCTTTAAAATTCTATCAGGAAATGTGAAAGACTCTGTATGCAAACCGAACTGAAAGATCACCTCACCGGTGCCTATTCGCGCCTCTCGCTGGATGAATGGCTTCACAGCGAAGTGGAACGCGCCAGCCGCTATGATGAAGTTTTTTCCATCCTTTTGATTGATCTCGATTATTTTAAAAGCATCAACGATGCTTTTGGCCATCTGCGCGGCGATCAGGTTCTGGTGGCGCTGGTGCAGCGCCTGCGCAATGCCATCCGCACCTCTGATCTGATTTTCCGCTACGGCGGCGATGAATTCGTCATCCTGCTGCCCCACACCGGCAAAGATGAGGCTGCCCAACTGGCCGAGCGTCTGGTGGAAGCTGCCCGCAGCCGGCCTTTTGCCGGCCTTCCTCCGGTCACCCTCACCATGAGCATTGGCGTGGCGGCCTTCCCTGAAGACGCGCAGACCCCCGAAAGCCTTTTCAAAATTGCCGACCAGCGCAATTACCAGGCCAAGCGCGCCGGCCGCAGCCGGGTGGCGGCCGAGGAGTCGCTGCACACGGGCACGGTTCTGTTTGACGAACCGGACCGGCTGATCGAGCGGGATGAGGCTCTGGCCGTGTTTCAGTCTTTTCTGAGCAGCCTGGCTCAGGCGCGAAGCGGCGTGCTGACAGTGGCCGGGCCTGAAGGCGCGGGAAAATCGCGTTTTCTGGCCACCGTGCGCGAAAACGCGCGTGTGCAGGGCTTCACAACCCTGTCGTTCAGCGGCAATGCGGCGCTCAAAGAGCGGGTATTCGGCGTGATAGCCGAAGCCCGGCGCATGTGGACGGGCATGCCCCTGCCGGCAGCGGGTTTCGAGCCTTTTGTTAATTATCTTAAACAATTGATCCAGACCGCCAATGCCACGGGTTTGCTCATCACCCTGGATAATGCCAGCGAAACGGACCCGGATTCTCTGGCCTTCCTGCAAAACCTGATGACCTCATCGGGCATTGAGAACCTGGCTCTGGTTTATACCACCACCCATCAGCATGGTGAAACCAGCCTGATATCCCTCAGTCCGCTGCACATGCGCATTCAACTGGGACCTCTTTCAGAAGAAGGGCTGCGCGTCTGGCTGCGTTACAGCCTGCAGTGGGAAGCCCCCGCGGCTTTTCACAACTGGCTTTACCTGCAAACCCACGGCTGGCCCGGGCTGATCTGGCGCAGCCTGAATTACCTGGTGGAGCAGGAGGTGATTTATCCTGAAACCGGCGGCTGGTTCTGCCGGCCGGATTTTGCCTCAGAGCGCCTGTTAGATTTGCTGGCCGTGCCTGAACTGCAGCCGCCGCACAGCCTGCCGCGGGCGCTGACGCGCTTTGTGGGCCGCGAGGATGAAATTCTCACCCTCAAGCAAATGCTGAAGGAGCACGCACTGATCAGCATCACCGGCCTGGGCGGGGTGGGCAAAACCCGCCTGGCTGTGCAGGTGGCCTTTGAAAGCCTGGCGGCCTTTCCTGACGGCGTATTTTTTGTGCCGCTGGGGCAGCAAAGCGCCCCCGATTTTCTGGTCACCGCCATTTCTGATGCCTTGAAGCTGTCTTTCTCGGGCAAACAGAAGCCGCGCACTTATCTTACCAGCTACCTTTCGCGCAAGCAGATTTTGCTGGTGCTGGACGGGTTTGAGGAGCGCCTGAAGAACAGCGAATTTCTGGAAGAGCTGCTGCTGGCCGCGCCGGGACTGCGCGTTCTGGTCACCAGCGCGCAAAAGCTGGATGTGCCCGATGAAAAAGAACTGCTGCTGCGCGGCCTGCCTTACCCGGCCGCGGCAGACGACGAAAACCTGATGTCGTATGGGGCGGTGCAGTTGTTTCTGCGGGCGGCCTGCCAGGCCTGCAGCAGTTTTGAAATTCTGGATTATGACCGCGAGGCGGTGGTTGAAATTTGCAACCTGGTGGAAGGCATTCCCCTCGGCCTGGAACTGGCGGCCGCCTGGGTGCAGTCGCTTTCCTGCCAGGAAATTGCCTTTGAACTGCGCCGCAGCATGGGCGGGGTTTCTGATACGGAACCGGCGGCCCAATACCATCACAGCCTGAACGCGGTGTTTAACTCGTTCTGGCAGATGCTTTCGCCATCCGAACAGAGCGTGCTGGGGCAGCTTTCCGTTTTCCGCGGGGGCTTCTCGCGCGAGGCGGCCGGAAAAATTGCCGGGGCCTCGCCGTTTTTCCTCGAAGCCCTGGTGGCCAAGGCGCACCTGCGCCGCCTGCGCCTGCCTCAGGAACGCTTTGAAATTCAGGAACTGTTGCGCCGTTTTCTGGCTGAGAAACTGCATGCCATGCCAGCTGAAGAAGAGAAGGCCGGCCGCATTCACGCCACCAGCTATGCCGCCTTTTTGCAAAAGCGCGAAAACGAACTGCTCGGCCGCCGCCAGGTGGCCGATGAGATCCGGCTGGAACTGGACAACCTGCGCACAGCCTGGAACTGGGCGGTGCGCAATGAAGATATTGGTATTTTTTCACAAATGGCCCTCGGCCTTTCGCGTTTTTACCTGCTCACCGGCCTTTATCAGGAAGGGGTGCAGGTTTTTCAGCAGGCCATTCAGGCCCTGGCCGGCCGGCCGTCAGATCCCGAAACAGATTTGATCCTCGGCATGCTGCTGGCGCATGAATCCAATCTGCTCGATTACCTGGGCCTCTATGGCGAGACGGTGGGCATTGCCAGTTCAGCTGTTGAAAAGAGCGCGGCGCGGCCCTGCGCCCAGGCCTTTGCCCTGCTGCAACTCGGGCGGGCTCAGCACGGCCTGGGGGAATACGATGTGGCGGCGCAAAGCCTGGTCAAAGCCCTGACACTTTCCCGGAATGATGATGAAGCCTGTGTAAAAGCTGAAATTTTAAATGAGTTGGGCGATATTGCCCTCACCCGCGGCAAATCGGAAGAGGCCAGTGAATGTTACCACGCCGCCCTGGCGCTGTACCGTCAGATGAACGATTTGCGTGGAGAAGGCAGTGTTCTGGCCAACCTTTCAACCATTTCGCAAAACCAGGGGCGCAGCGAAGAAGCGCGCTCTTACTGCGAGCAGGCGCTTTCCACTCTGCATGAAATTGGTGACCGGCGCGGCGAATGCCACACCCTGTCGCTGCTGGGCAATATACTGCAGGATATGCAGGCATTTCAACAGGCCCGCGCCTGCCTGGAAGAGGCGCTGTCCATTTACCGCGAAATTGGCGACCGCGCGGGTGAATGCTGGGGGCTGAACACCCTGGGCTATTCCCTCTTAATTCACCGCGCCCTGGATGAAGCTCGCAGCCATTTTGAACTGGCCCTGCAGATCAGCCTGCAAATTGGCGACCAGTGGAGCCGGAGCATTTCTTATAACAACCTGGGTTCGGTGTACATGGTGATGGGGGATTACGGCCGCGCCCTGACCGCCCTGCAAAATGCCCTGCAAACCAGCCGTGATATCGGCGATGCCTGGGGAGAGGCCTGGCGCCTGACCTCTTTGGGACAGCTCTTCAATTACCTGGGTGAAAATGAAACCGCACTGGCTCACAGCCAGAAGGCTCTGCAGCTTGCCCGGACCCTGGTGGATAAGAAAAACCAGCTTCTGGCCCTGATCATCAACGGCCATGCCTGCACGGCCCTGGGTGAGTTGGAGCAGGCCGGGGAGCATTTCACGGCGGCCTGCCAGCTTGCCGATGCGCTCAAGCTGCCGGCTCTCAAGGCGGATGCCCTGGCGGGATTGGCGCGCCTGGCGCTGATGAATGGACAGGTTGACCAGGCGGCGAACCTGGTGGCGGCCGTCCGCGATATTGTGAAAAACAATTCTCTGCGGGGGTTGTTCATGCCTTATCGGGTGCATCTGATTGTCTACCAGGTTCTGCAGGCGGCCGGCGATTTTGCCGGAGCGGCTGAGGTGCTCGATCAGGCGCATGCTGCCCTGCAAAAAGAGGCCGCCGCCATTGGCGACCGCCTCTTGCGCCGTTCTTTTCTGGAGAATGTGTCAGACCACTGCCAGATCATGGCTGTGTGGACGGCGGCGCACCCGCCTGAAACGGTCAACGCCTGAACGGAACGACTTCGACAAGGTCACATTAAGCGTATTTATCGCCCACCCCCTGGCCGCCTCCCGATTTTCGGGAGGCGGCGGCGGTTATTTTCCTGATTGAAAGCGACAAAAAATCAGGAAATGCTGGAATGTGACCTTATCAAACTACCCGGGCTGGCAAAAAGGGACAACTTTTTAAAGCTCTTACGCTTAACTTTGCACCAGACCCACACGGATGCCGAGATCCTTCGCCTGAAATGCGATGCCCTCAAAATCGGCAAAGGTTAAATCTCTGATTTTCAAGTTGCGCGCCGCCTGCAGCCGTTTGAACAGATCGGCATAGCTGGCGGTGATGCGTTTTTCCCAGTCGAGCCCCAATTTTTCGGCGGCGGCGTGAATGGCCTCACCATTGGGACCTTCAATTTCGCAGAAAAATCCATAAGGCAGCTCATCCAGCACCACTTCCAGGTCATCCCAATGATAGGTGGTGCGGTATTTTTCATAGATAAACATCACCCTGTAACCCAGGGCCTCCAGGATCTGGCGGGCGGCTTCAAAGTCGTCCACCCGCACCTCCAGCTCGCGGCGCGACAGCGCGCCATCACTGTTTTCACCGGCGCCTTTGTAGGTGATGATGTTCTGCGTATCGCGGCGCAGGCGCAGCACCTGGCGGCTCTGGCTCAGGCGGCCGTCGGGCAGATCAAAACGCAGGTTCTGCTCAAACACCCGCGCAATGGCCAGCTCAGCGCCGGCAGCCTGCAGGCGGCCGGACATATCGCTGGCTTGCCCCAGAAAGAATTTGACTTCAATTTCCTGCTCTTTCATGGTTCACCTCTTTTCTTTGGGAAAACGGCGCGCCAGGGCCACCGCCAGATAGGCGCTGCACACAGCGACCAGGCTGAGGGTCAGGGCCAGCGGCGTTGAAAGATACGAATCGGCGCGCTGCATCATCAGCAGCCGCTCCAGCCAGAAGCTGGCAGTGAAGCCCAGCAGCACCATGCAGGCGGCCCAGGGTCCCCATTTCAGCCTGAAAAAATAGGCAAGGGCAGCCGTGAACCCGGCTGCCAGCCAAACCCCGCCGCCCGCCGCCAGGTAAACCAGGGTGGATTGGGGCAGGTAAGCCGCCAGCACATCCCATCCGCTCAGGGCGTCGCGCAGGCGCAGCCAGCCCAGCAGCCCGCCGCCCAGCAGCAGAATCACAATCAGCCAATCCACCCAGGGTTTAACCCTGCGCAGCAGGCGGATGCTCCACGTTTCTTGGGGACCTTCATTCACTTTCATTGGTAAAAATGACATCCCAAACGTGCACATGACCAATTTCGCCTTCTTCAAGGCTCAAAATTTCCAGCTTCATTTCGCTCACCTGCCAGGTTTGCTCCAGGTCGAGCGGCACCTCGCGCACATCTGAGGCATGGTCAGCCTGGGTTTCAAATTTTACCCATTCGGCCTGGCCCACCGGCTTGATGTAAGCCGTCAGGCGGGCCGAGTTGGCGCCAAAGCGGAAGATGATGCGGTTCATGCTTTGCGGCTCAGAGAACTGGATGGCCACCAGCATGGGGTTGGCTTCCTGGGTGCGCACCAGGGTTTCAGGGTTGTTATCGAACATTTGCGAAATTTCGCCAGCATCAATGCGGCTGTGCTGCACCAGCCAGTGAACGCCATTCATATCAAATTCGCTGCTGACCGGGCGGCGGCGGGCTTCCTTATCTTCAGCGATCAGCGCGTCAATGTTATCCACATACTTTAATTTGACGAAATAGAATCCGGGGCTGCCGTCAGGATAATTGATGATATCCAACACCTGAATATCGGTGAATTTTTTGCTTTCCTGCATCTGGCGGAATTCGTCTGGAATCATCACAAAGACAGTGTTTTCGGTGAGGCTGTCCAGCTTGTCATAAATATATTCGGCAATGGTGCCCAGGCGGATTTGCCCGCGTTTGCTGGTGAAAAAGTCCAGCACGGTGTCGGTGCCGTTGGACCAGGAAGGCGAGACCACAAACCGCGCCTCAGGGTTCTTTTCCAGATAGGCGTCCACGCGTTCAAACATCTGCTGGCCGCCCCACTGCATGCCGTAAAGTCCGTAATCGCGGTACCAGGTGGGGCCGTTGGTCAGCGCGTCCCAGGTCATGTAGATATTGAAGCCTCCCAGGAACACCAGGGTCAGGGCGGCCATCAGGTGATAGGGCAGGCGGATTTTCTTCAGCCCGGCCAATGTGGCCTGCTGAATGTTCAGCACGCGCAGCCAGAAGCCGGGGAAGGGGAGGCGCGGCTGGTTGAACCACGCCAGCACCCAATCGAGCCCCAGGCTCATCAGCAGAGCCGCCGGGAAAACAATCACCAACAAACGCAGGATACCGCGCTCGGCAATAGCCGTGCCAACAGGGGAGATCAGGAAGGCAAAGAGCACCAGGCGGTAAGAGGGTTTCTTTAGATTGGCGGCAGAGCGGATGAGGCCCAGCACCAGGAAAGGCAGGGTGAAGCCCAGCATGTTGCCGTAACCGAACATCACATGACGCTCCACCAGGTCTTTGGGTACGGTGGCAAACCAGTATTCCGGATCCAGACACTGGAAGTAGGTCCAGATGAAGCGGATAATCTTTTCATTGAGCGCCAGCATATCGTTGGTCCAGTAGGAGTTGGCGGCTTCCATCGAATCCTTGATGGCCTGAGCATGATCCAGAATGAAGCGGACATAAGGGACGGCCAGCACCACCAGCACCACCGCGCCCACCAGGGCCGTGCGCCGGTTTTTCCAATGATAACGGGCATCCACAATCAGCAGAAATACGCCCAGCACCACCATCACCAGCTGTCCCAGGCTGTAAGCATAGGCGCACAGCGCGCCGAAGATCAGCGCGGGAATCAGATTTTTGGGGTTCCTGTAGCGGTAAGCCAGGTAGAAATACATGAACAGGGCAAAGAAGGCCAGGGCAATTTCAGGGCCAAAGGCAGTGCGCGATGCCAGGAACCAGGCGGGGATGGTGGAAAAGACCAGCACCCCCAGCCACCAGGCTTTCATTTCAAAGAAATCGCGCAGTATCCGGCCAATGGCAAAAGCCGCCAGCAGGGTGATGAGCACACAGACGGCGCGGGTGACAAACACCGATTTGCCAAACAGCAGGTAGGGAATCACCTGCACATAGACTGAAACATTCAGACGGTATTGGTTGTTGGCGTTGAGGAAAAAGGTCGGGAAGGGGTCGCCGGAAGGATCGGTGAAACCGCGGTCGGCATACTGCGCTGCCACCAGGGTGTTGGAGGCTTCATCGGTGAAGAAATAGATGGGGTACTGCTCCAGTCCCCACAGGCGGGTGAAGAGATAAATGGCCAGGGTGAGGCCAAACAGCAGGCCGCCCACATCCAGCGCCTGGCGCGCCCCCGGCGCGGCGCGGCTGATTTCCACATGCCAGCCGAGAATATTCACCGAAATAGCAGGGCGCGGCCGGCGCATTTTTTGCCGCCAGGCCGTCAGGCGCTGGTGCAGCGGCTGCCACCGGCATTTCAATGCCTGCCAGAACCAGGCCCAGAAGGGCAGGGTATCATCCACCAGCAGCCACAGGGCAGCGGCCAGGCAGAGCAGGGTAATGGGCAGGCCAATCATCAACGGCGCAGACTGGTAGGTGAAGCTGTAATTGTGGATGCCCTCGAGCATATCCACCCCCAGGTAGCCGTTGACCTCTTTCAACTGCGCCGCGCGCCCATCCACCGCAACACTCCAGCCGGGGTAGTGCGTCACCAGCGCCACCAGAAGCTGCCGGCTGGCGCCATCCGCCACCACTTCAAAGGCGTTGTCATTTTTCCAGTGAATGAGCTGCCGGGTGACCTCGCCGCTTTTGATTTCCGTGTTGGGTTCGCCGCTGGTCAGGGTGGCATAGTCCACGCTGAAGGCAAACGGCAGGCTGTCGGGCAGGACATAGATGCGCAGGCCTTCCAACTCCATGATCATTTCTGAACGGTATTCCTGCGGGACCGGCTCCCCGATGGGGGCAATCCAGTAGTTGGGGTGGGCCACCAGTTTGCGGCTGCCTTCTTTGTAGGTGGGGGCCAGGATGTTATCAAACGCATACACCTGCTCGAGCAGGCGGGTGCGGTTGGCGGTGGCGGCGCCGTAGCCGCCGTTGTTGGGCTGCAGGCGCACGTAATTGGGGTAACGGTCATACTGGTTGAGCCAGGCCAGGGCGATATATTCAGCCTGACCGGTGGGTTTGGGTTGGGTGTAGGGCTTGTTGGTGGTGTAGAGGTCATAAACTGAAAAGACCATCATGCCCACCACCACGCCGCCCACCAGCGCCAGGCCGAACCTGGCCAGGCGGCTGCCCGCAGCGGGCTGGCTGATGGCCCGCCAGACAGCATCCCAGACGGTATCGAGAGACAGCCCGGCAAGGATGAACAGCATGATTTCGGTGATGATGAGAATGCGCACCGGCACGCGGAACTTGGCCAGGAAGGGCACGCTGGAATACCATTCTGCCCAGGGCATGAAGCGCGTGGTCATCCACACCAGGGTGAAGATGATGACCAGCACGGCAAAGAGGATCACGCGCCGGTCGCGGCGTTTGAGGGCCAGCGGCAGGAAAGCCAGGGCCAGGAAAGGCACAATGCCCACGTAGGCATAAAATTCTTCGCGCGCCGGATGCTCATTAAAGGCATCGGGGCGCATGGTGTCTTTGGATACGAAATCGAGGAAGACCTGCACCGGCCAGTGGGAACCGTTGAGATCCATCCCTTTGCGGATGCGCGGGTAAAGCTCGGCCGAAGGCAGGAGCTGGACGGCAATGAGGCCAATGGCCAGAGCCCCCACGCAGATGAGCATTGCCAGGTTGCGCCATGCCAGGTGGATGTACGGAATGGCGCGGTTGAATTTCAACAGCATCACCGGCAGGAAAATGGCAATGGTGAACATCATGAAATAGGCGTAGTAGGTGTTGCCGCAAAAGAAAAGCCAGGCCAACGCCAGGGCAGTGACGGCGCCGTACCAGCGCCGCCGGGTGCGCACCAGGCCAAAGAGCCCCGCCAGTGACCAGGCCAGAAAGCCAAAACCCATCACAAAGTCATACTGCCCCTGGAAGAAGCGTGCCACCGGCTGCCCGGCAAAGGCGAACATCAGAGCCATCCAGGTGCGCGTCAGCGGCCGCCAGCCCAGAGTCACGCTCATGAACCACATGCCCAGCGCGCCCATGATGAAGCTCAGGCAGATGCCCATCTTGAAGCCGTCCAGAGGTCCCATGATCAGCACGGGAATGGTCATGATGGGGTTGAAGGAATGGTAAAACGGGTGCGCCACGGCCGGCAGGCCGTTGAAGAAGTAAGGATTCCAGAGCTGGAAGGCGCCGTCTTTGAAGATGGAATTGTGGAAAGCCATATCAAACATCATGTAGGCTTCATCTTCAATGCCCGGCAGGATGGTTTGCTTGCCAAAATCAAGGAAGAGGGTGCAGTAGGAAGCCACCAGCAGGATGATGACGGTCAGCTCCAGCCAGGCCCATTTAAATTGACCGGCTGGCGGCTGCAGAGGCTGGCTTTCAAACAGATGGCCGGCCAGGCGGCGCAGCGGCTGGTTGAGGGTGGATAAGATCTGCCCCAGGGCGCTTTGCGGCCGGGGTGCGGCTTCAACGGCTGCCGCCGTCAGCATCATTTCATCCCCTTCTTCAGGCGGCAGGGGCTTGGGCGCCTCGCTGACAGGCGCGGGCACCTGGGGGGCGGGCTCTGGTGCGGGTTGGGGCGCCGCCGGCTGATCTGCCGCTTTGCTTTCAACCGCTTTTTTGACCTCAAATTCAAAACGGTTGGCCGGGCGAAAGAGCCGCACAAGCCAGGTTAAAATCGGCGAATAGGCGCCAAAAAAATACACGCCTTCTTCATGTTTGTTCTTAAATTGACGGAAAATGAAAAACAGGATCAAAACTGCCAGAAGAAAAATGGCAACAAAAAAGAAAATTTGCTGGCTTTGTTCGGTCATGAAAGCATCCTGGTTGAAAGATAAGGCCGTTTTGAGGCAGGTATAAATATCCGGTTCGTGCCACGGCTAAGCCTATTATATATCAGGATAGAAAAGGGATATAGAAAAGGCGGGATAACCCGCCTTGAAATTTTTGCTGCATCCAATCAATCCCAAACGGCGCGCAGCCCCCCCGGTTTAAGCGTCTATTTGATCAGGGTCAGAAACTCCTGCACCACCCAGGGATCAAAATGGCTGCCCGCATCTTTGACGATGAGGGCCTGGGCTTTTTCTTTGGGCCAGGCAGCGCGGTAGGGACGATCTGAGGTGAGCGCATCCCAGACATCAATCACGGCGAAGGCGCGCGCTGCCAGCGGAATGCTGGTTTCCTTCAACTGGCGCGGGTAACCGGTGCCGTTCCATTTTTCGTGGTGACAGTAGGGAATATCCACGGCGGGCGACAGGTATTTGATCGGCTTCAACAGGGCATAGCCATATTCGGTATGCCGCTGCATGATGCTGCGTTCCTCGTCGGTCAGGGGGCCGGGTTTCAGCAGAATGGCGTCGGGAATGCCCATCTTGCCGATATCATGCAGCAGGGCGCCGCGCCGCACATGGATCAGGTCGTTTTCTGGAACACCCAGCCGCCGGCACAGGGTCACCGTCAGGTCGGTCACCCGGCGGCAGTGGCCCTCGGTTTCCTGGTCGCGCAGTTCCAGGGCATGAGCCCAGCCTTCAAGGGTGATATCATAGGCTTCAGCCAGCCGCGCATGCGAAAACTGCAAATCTTTGAACAGCCCCTGGAACACGCGGGCAAACTGCCCCAGGGCGTCAGAGCGGGCGGCCACCTCGTCCAATGAGCCCGGGCTGAAGGCATTGGCTTCAACGGCAGCGGCAGCGGCAATCACCCGCTGCACCTGCTCAAGATAAGCCTGTTCCTGGTCGTGCAGGCGCTTCTTCTCCAGGCAGGCGCCCACCCGGGCGCGCAGGATCACCGGGTTGAACGGTTTGGGCAGGTAATCTTCGGCGCCCATCTCAATGCAGCGCACCACCCCTTCCAGTTCATCCAGCGCTGAAATCATGATCACCGGAATGGCCTGGGTGTGCGGGTCGGCTTTCAGACGCTGCAGCACTTCAAAGCCATCCAGTTCCGGCATCATCAGGTCCAGCAGCACCAGGTCAAAAGTTTCGCAGGCCACCCGTTCGAGAGCTTCGCGGCCATTAATGGCAGTGGTGATGGTGTGGCCCTGTTTTTGCAGCTGACGCGTCAGCACATCGCGGTTGGTTTCCACGTCATCCACAATCAGCAGGCGGCCGCCGGGCGCAGGCGGGGTATCAGCGGGCGGTTCTTCGGGAGCGGCGCTGCTTTCAATCGCAGCCGCTGCTTCTGGCGCGCCCTTGGGCTGAGGCGAAAAGACGGGCATTTGTTCCAGCATCAGCATGAAGCGCCCTGCGGCGCCGTCAATCTTCTGGGTATCCGAAAGCAGGGCTTCATCTTCGCTGCTTTCCAGGGTCAGGTTCACCATCTGGGTGGTGGTGTGAACGATGCCCTGGATGAGGGGGGTCAGGTGCAGGCGCGCCGTCTCCACCACCTCACTGGAACGCTGGCTGGCGTCTGGCGTCAGGCGCGCCGGGTCCAGATAGAGATTCACCCGCTCCAGCAGTTCCTTGCTGTTGGCGATGACCTGCTGCAGCAGCTCCGTCAACACCGGCGACAGGCCGGTTTCCTCGTTAGAGTCATCCAGCAGCATTTCGCTGTAACCGATCATGGCGTTGATCGGGGTGCGCAGTTCGTGGCGCACCTGGGAAAGGTAGCCGCGAAACGCTGATTCTGCGTTCAGGTCGTCAGATGGTGCCATGATGCACATTTACCCATTTCTTTACAGTTTCCAGCAGGACGGTTTTATCCACTGGTTTGGTCAGACATTCAGCTACGCCGCGGGCTTCGTGTACCCTCTGGTTGTCAATCATGCTGATGACGATGACGGGAATTTGCGCCAGCCAGGGGTCGGCCTGCAGGTGTTCCAGCACCTGAAAACCGTCCATCCCCGGCATCATGATATCAAGGGTGATCAGGGCCGGGCGGATCTTGCGGGCCTGTTCAAGGCCTTCCTGCCCGTTGTTGACACAGGTCGCTTCGTAGCCTTCTCGATTGAGGGCCCGTAAAAGCAGATCGCGGGCCGCCGGGTCATTATCAATAATCAGTATACGTTTGTTTTCCTTCAAGAGTTGCACCGGCTTTGACGGATTGGCGCGGTAATCCACCGGCAGGGCCAGGGCCACCGGCAGACGCATGATAAAGGTGGATCCGGCGCCCAGCATGCTTTGCACGGTGATATTGCCGCCCATCATCTGGGCAAAATGGCGGGTGATGGTCAGCCCGAGGCCGGTGCCGCCAAAGCGGCGGGTGGTGGATGCATCGGCCTGGGTGAAAGGCTGAAAGAGTTTTTCAATTTGCGCCGGATCCATGCCGATGCCCGTATCGGAGACCAGGAAATTGACCCAGGTTTCTCCGGCTTCAATTTCAGAGCGCACTTCGAGGGTGATTTGCCCGTTATGGGTGAATTTGGCTGCATTACTTAAGAGATTGAACAGGCACTGGCGCAGGCGGGTCTGGTCCAGGCGCACCTGGTGCGGCGCCTGGTCAGCCATCAGCTTGAAGGTGTTGCCGTTTTTAGTAATCAGCGGGCTGGCCAGGGTGATGGTTTCTTTGAGCAGTTGGTGCAGATCAAAAATTTCCACATAAAGCTGCATTTTCCCGGCTTCAATTTTGGAAAGATCGAGCACATCGTTGATCAGGGCCAGCAGGTGCTTGCCGGCAGATTGAATTTTGGCCAGATCTTCCACCGCCGCGGTATCTTTGCGGTCGGCGGCATCTTCCTGCAGCATTTCGCTGTAACCGATGATGGCATTCAGCGGGGTGCGCAGTTCATGGCTCATATTGGCCAGAAAGGCGCTTTTGGCTTCATTGGCCGCCTCGGCCCGCTCTTTGGCCTGCAAATACTGCTCCTCCACCTTCTGCAGGGTTTCCAGCATGCGGTTGACATCGCCAGCCAGGGAAGCCAGTTCATCCTTCCCCGAAACGGTCACGCGCCGGTCTGAAGCGCCGGTGGTGCCGATGATGCGCACTTCACGGCTGAGCTGGCTGACAGGGTGCAGCACAAAGCGCGAGAGCAGCCAGAGGGCAGCCGCGCCGAACACAAATGCCACAATGATCAGGGCGATGACATAAAACGTGAAGTTGGATTGGCCAATCTGGTAGGTGGTGCGGGGCAGGGCCAGGCGGGTGATAACGGTGGGATTTCCATCCACATCATACTGCACCCGGTAGGCAGCCAAGGTCTGTTCGCTGAGCGGCACAATCATCTCTCCGGCCGCCAGCAGTTCTTCTTTCCGTGCCAGCACATCGTCCGGCAGGTCAGAATATTCCAGAGAGATTAATTCAAGGCTGTCTGGCAGCAAACTGGACATATCTGCGATGCGGTGAGTGTTGATATAGCGTCCCATAATGAGCGTGCCGTACAGCGGCATTTCCATATTGTTGTTGGAGATGGGACGGGAAGCAACGAGCATCACCCCATTGGGCGTGGGCCACAATCCAGTGATGGCGCTGTTGGGGTTATCGTGCCTTAACAGCCGGCAGTCCGGGGTCAGGCTGTCCAGAAGGGCCTGTGGGGCCGGGCGAACTTCTTCCTCCGGCAGGTTATAGGTTTTGGTGAAAAGGATGGTGCCGCTGCTGTCCAGAATGACCACCAGGTTCAGGCTCAATTCCTGGTTATAGGTGTCGTTAAAATTATCGGTGACATACTCCGGGTTGTTGCCCAGAACATATTCAGCGGTATCATCCCAGGCGGCGTAATCAACGGCGTTACCGCTGAGCTGCTCAAGCTGCCAGGCCAGAATGCTGTTGATGCCGTTCAGGTTCCAGTGCGCATCGTTTTGCTCCAGGCGGGCAAAACTGCCCACCCAGATATATTGCCCGCCAAAAATCAACAAACTGATCAGGCTGAGAATGATCAGGCTGAGAATGAGCAGGGTTTTTCTGCGCAGAGACATGGCCCTGGGTTAGTTGAACACCGAATCATCAAAGCGCCCCGGCCCTCTGGGGTTGGTTTCAAGGTCAGGGGGCGGGTTTTCGGGCAGAAGGACGCTAAAAGTGGTGCCTTCGCCGGGTTTTGAGAGCACTTTAATTTCACCTCCATGCGCGCGGACAATGCCGATGACGGTTGAAAGCCCCAGGCCGGTGCCCTGGCCGAGGGGTTTGGTGGTGAAGAAGGGGTTGAAGATCTTATCCAGCACCGGTTCCGGAATGCCGCAGCCGGTATCGCTGACCTGGATCACCAAGCGGCGGGTTTCGGGATCGAGACTGGTGCGGATGGTGATGTCGCCGCCGTCTTTGATGGCATCGCGGGCGTTGGTCAGCAGGTTAATCAGCATCTGGGTGATCTGGTTGCGGTTGCAGTAGAGGGGCGGCAGGTCATTGCCGAATTCGGTGATGATGTTGATGTTCGAGAAGTTTTTAAGCTGGTGCTCGGTCAGCAGCAGGGTGTCGCGGACAATGTCGTTCAGGTCGAAAGCGTCCGTATCGCCGGTGGACGCGCGCGCATAAGTGAGCAGGGCGCGGATGATTTCGGCGCTGCGCCAGCCGTTGCGGTTGATGGAGGTCAGGCCACGCGTCAGCCTTTCCTGGTCCACCTGTCCCTCGCTTTGCAGGCGCGAAAGCAGGCTTTTGCTCTGCCCGGTGATCACCTGCAGCGGGGAATTGAGTTCGTGGGCGATGCCCGCCACCAGGGTGCCCAGTTCAGCCATACGCTGTGAAGCCAGCATGGCGGCTTCCTGGTCGTGCAGCAGCTTTTTATCCAGGCAGGCCTGCACGCGGGCGCGCAGCAGGGTGGCATTGAAGGGTTTGGTCAGGTAGTCTTCGGCGCCCATTTCAATGCAGCGCACCACGTTGTCCATTTCGTCGAGGGCGGAAATCATGATCACGGGAATGTCGCGCAGACGGGTGTCGGCTTTGAGGTGCTCGAGCATCTGGTAGCCGTTCATTTCGGGCATCATGATGTCCAGCAAAATCAGGTCGCACGGCTCCACGCGCAGCATTTCGAGGGCGCGCAGGCCGTTTTCGGCGCGCAGCACCACATGCCCCAGGCGCTGCAGGTAGCGCGCCAGCACATCGCGGTTGTCTTCGTTGTCATCCACCACCAGCAGGTTGCCGCCGCTGCGCGGCTGCATGGTTTTTTCGCGGTCGTTGTCCATCACACGCAGGGTGGTGACCACATCGTTGATCAGGTTGGCTGAATCGGCTTCCAGGCGGGTGGGCGGCACATCCGTGCCGTACCAGTCGGCGTAACTCACCACGCCGTTCAGCAGTTCCTGAAAACGGCGCGCCGCCGCTACCACCCGCTCCACATCCGGGGCCAGCTGGGTGGGGGCGTTTTCCAGGATCACTTCGCTGTAGGAGATGATGGCGTTGATGGGATTGCGCAGCTCGTGGCGCAGGTTGATGACAAATTCCTGGCGCGTCAGGTCCAGTTCGCCGGTTTCAATGCGCGCCGGATCCAGCACTTTGTTGACCAGGGTGATCAGGCGGCGGCCTGCGTCAATCACGCGCTGCAAATCGCCGTGCAGTTCATCCAGACCGTCCGTATCCGCAGGGATATCTTCAAGCATCATTTCACTGTAACCGATCACCGCGTTTAACGGGGTGCGCAGTTCATGGCGCAGGTTGGCCAGGAAAGCCCGCTGGCTTTCGTTGGCCTGAGGACGTTGTGGATCAACAGCGGGGGCGTTCATGATCTGCTTTTTCCTTGCAGCAGGGCTTCAATTTTCTCCAGCAGGCGCGGCATTTCGATGGGCTTGGTGTCGTAATCGTTGGCCCCGGCGGCCAGAGCTTTTTCGCGGTCACCTTCCATGGCATGAGCCGTGAGGGCGATCACCGGGATGGCGCAGGTGCCCTGGTTGTCTTTGATGCGGCGGGTGGCTTCCCAGCCGTCCATCACCGGCAGGCTCATATCCATCAGGATCAGATCGGGGGTTGCAGATATGGCCAGGCGCACCCCGGTTTCTCCATCGGTGGCGGTCACAATTTCGAACCCTTTGCGCTGCAAACGGCGCGACAGCATATCCAGATTCATTTCATTGTCTTCAACCAGAAGGATTTTGGTCATTGTTTTTCCTCTCTTTTCACTCGGCGGCATGTGTATGGCGGCTGATGCAGGCGGAAACGAGCTCGCGCACCTGTTCCAGCAGGGCTTCGCGGGTGTAAGCCCCTTTTTGAAGGATTTTTTCCACATGACCGTTGAGGCGTTTGCGGTCTTCATCGGTCAAATCTTTGGCGGTGACAACAATCACCGGAATGTCATCATATTTTTTCTCATTGCGCATTTCGGCTAAAAATTCAAAGCCGTCCATCTCGGGCATCATCAAATCGAGCAGCACCACCTGCGGCGGGTGCGCAGCCAGATGCTCCAGCCCCACCAGGCCGTTTTCTGCCTGGTCCACGATCCAGTTTTCCTTTTCCAGCGTGCGCACCATCATTTCGCGGGTGGCTTCATCGTCTTCCAGAATGAGCACATAATAGGGCGGTTCTTCCTGGCGGTATTTGTTCAGCAGGGCAATCAGACGCGAGCGGTCCACCGGTTTGACCAGGTATTCCGAGGCGCCCAGGGCATAGCCGAGCTGTTTGTTGTCGATCATGGTGAGCATGATGACCGGAATATCGGCCAACTGGGGGTCAGCTTTGAGGGTGGTGAGCACAGCCCAACCGTCGAGGCCGGGCATCATCACATCGAGGGTGATGACCACCGGGTGCACCTCGCGCGCCATGCGCAGGGCGTCTTCGCCGCTGCCCGCGCTGACCACGGTAAAACCTTCGCGCGAGAGGAAGCGTTCCAGCAGTTCGCGCGCTGCCGGGTCGTCATCCACCACCAGAATGGTGTTGGCCGCCAGGCGGCGGTTGCCGCGCGGCTGAGGGTGGGTGTCCTGGTTGCTGAGAATTTCCACCTTCTCGTCAATCACCGTGCGCGGCAGCCAGACGGAGAATGTGGAGCCCTGACCCGGAACGCTGGAAACATCGATGCTGCCGCCCATCATGCGGCAGAAATAGCGGGTGATGGTGAGGCCCAGCCCGGTGCCGCCAAATTTGCGCGTGGTGGAGGCATCTGCCTGGATGAAGGGCTGAAAGAGCTTGCTGACCTGCGCGGGGTCCATGCCAATGCCGCTGTCCTGAACGATGAAGCGCACCCCATCGATGCCGTCTTTCAACTGGCTGGTGATGGTGACGGTGATGTCGCCGTTCTGAGTGAACTTGCTGGCATTGCTCAGCAGGTTGAAGAGAATCTGCCGCACCTTGGTCATATCCGCAAACATGACGCCAATATGATCCGGCAGGTTCAAAATCAGGTTGTTTTCATTCTTTTCCACCAGCGGGCGGGCCGTGCTGATGGCATCGTTCACCAGGTCTTCGACATTGAAGGCTTCCAGATGCAGCTGCATCTTGCCAGCTTCAATTTTGGAAAGATCAAGGATATCGTTGATCAGGGTCAGCAGGTGTTTGCCGGCCGAGCGGATTTTGTTGAGGTCGGGCAGCAGGTCTTCCTGGCCGCTGTCCTGGGCTTCTTCGATGAGCATTTCGCTGTAGCCAATGATGGCATTGAGGGGCGTGCGCAGTTCGTGGCTCATGTTGGCCAGGAAGGTGCTTTTGGCCTGGTTGGCGGCTTCGGCATCTTCCTTGGCGCGGCGCAGTTCGGCCTCGGTTTCCTTGATTTCGGAAATATCGCGCAGCACAATCAGGCGGCCGGAGACCTGGCCGGAGGGGTCTTTGAGGGGCGTCACGCGCACGTCGTACCAGATTTCACGATTGGCGCGGCAGCAGGAAATTTCATCGCGGTACATGGTGCGGGTGATGGTGCGGCAGCGGCGCATCAGCTCGGGCCAGGGGCGCATCACCTCGGTGATGCGCCTGCCGATGGCATCCTGGGGGGTGAGGTTGAACATGCTCTGCAGGGCCGGGTTGACGGTCACCACCCGCTCCTGGTTGTCGAGCACCATCATGCCGTCGCTCATCGAGGCGATCACCGCTTCGCGGGCCACCGGCAGGATATCCAGAATGCGGAAGCGGAACATGCTGACGGCATAAATGATGCCGGTGAGGGTGAAGGCCAGAGTGGAAATATCCATGCCCAGAATGATGATGGTTTCGGAGAAAAGCTGGAGCATGTTGGCGGCCAGCGGCAGCAGGGCGGTCAGGAACATCAGGCCGGCCTGCCAGCGGTAGAGCCCGGTGGATTGCACCATGTTCAGGATGAACATGAGACCCGCCAGCAGCATCAGGATGGTGGAATAGACGGTGGAAATCCAGAACCAGACGCCGTAGGTGGTGGACCAGGTGGTCACGTCAAAACGGAACATCAGATCGTGGTATTCCGAGGTGAAGGTGAGCAAAATGGTGACCAGGGGCACGCTGAAAAGGATCATCAAGATCCTTTCGGTGACCCATTTTTCACGGCCGGAATATTGGAGGGCAAAGGTGAGGATGGCCACCGGCAGGACCGACATGCCGATATACTGCATACGGTACCAGAACATCATCCCCTGCAGGTTCAGGCTGAGATACTGCATCAGGTAGGCAAACTGCCATTCAGCCAGGGCTGCCATCAGCAGGGTGCAGGCCAGCGCGCCGGGGACGGTGCGGTGTTTCCAGGTGTAAATGGCCAGCACGGCAGCCAGCAGCACTGTGATTAAGAGAAGAATGGTCTGGGGCAGATACGTGTCAAACATCAGCGGTCCTTTTTACAGCAGAAATCCGGCAGGAATTATGAAATATCCACGTCGTGCGCCCCCGATTCACGCACGCCGGCCGGCGTAATACGCACAAATTCAGCGTTATCCCAGAGCTGTTCAATGGTTTCAGCCCCGGCGTAGGAAAGGCCTGAACGCAGGCCGCCCACCAGCTGGTGCAGAATATCCTTGACGCTGCCGCGGTAAGGCACAATGGCCTCCACGCCTTCGGGCACCACCTGGCTGATGTCATCATCCTGCAGGCGGGCGTCTTTTTCAATGGTTTTGCGTTCGATGTTGGCGGTGAGGGAGGCCATGCCGCGCACCACCTTGAAGCGCCGCCCGTTGCGCACAATGGGCGCGCCGGGGCTTTCATCGGTGCCGGCCAGCATGCTGCCGATCATCACGGTGGAGGCGCCCGCGGCAATGGCTTTGGTCAGGTCGCCGGAGGTGCGAATGCCGCCGTCGGCAATGACCGGACGGCCCAGGGTGCGGGCCACTTCGGCGGCTTCGGAAACAGCGGTGAGCTGCGGCACGCCAAAGCCGGTGACCACGCGGGTGATGCAAATGGAACCCGGCCCCACGCCCACCTTGATGGCGTCGGCGCCGGCGTTGATCAGGTCGAGGGTGGCTTCGCCAGTGGCCACATTGCCGGCAATCACCGGCGCATTGGGGAAGCGGCTTTTGAGGGCTTTGACCATGTCGATGACATGCTGCGAATGGCCGTGAGCAATATCCACCACCAGCACATCCGCGCCAGCGTTCAGGCAGGCTTCAGCCCGGTCCAGGTCGTCGGCGCGCGCGCCAATGGCCACGCCCACGCGCAAATGGCCCCGCTCATCTTTGGTGGCAGAGGGGTGTTCCTGAATTTTAATGATATCCTGAGCAGTGATGAGCCCAGCCACCCGGCCTTCGGCATCCACCAGGGGCAGTTTTTCCACGCGGTGGGTGTAGAGGGTTTGGCGGGCTTCTTCCAGGGTTTCTGAAATGGGCGCGGTCACCAGGCGGTCCAGGCCGGTCATCACTTCGCGGATCGGTTTACTTTCATCGGGGGCCAGCAGCACATCGCGGGTGGTGACCATGCCGCACAGGCGGCCATCCTCATCCACCACCAGCAAGCCGCCGATGCCGGCTTCGCCCATTTTCAGGCGCGCTTCGCCCACGGTGACCCGGGGGGAAATGCTGTCGGGGTGCTCTACCACAAAGCTTTCGGCGCGTTTCACCTTTTCCACGCAGGCTGCCTGCTGCTCAATGGTCATGAAGCGGTGCAGAATGCCAATGCCGCCTTCCTGGGCCAGGGTGACGGCCATGTGGCTTTCGGTGACGGTGTCCATGTTGGCCGACACAATGGGAATCGCCAGGCGGATACCTGGCGTTAAATAGGCGGCGGTGTTGACGCTGGAGCGGCTGCGGATGCGCGAGTAGCGGGGCACCAGCAGCACATCGTCAAAAGTGAGTCCGTCATCGGGTCTGATTTTCATGCTATCCCTTGCTTTCGCTGCTCAACGGCAGCCAGAAAAGAATCGCGCTGGTTGTTCCAGCTGCTTTCCAGATCCTGCGAATAGCCCATGACGATCCAGGGCGCGCGGCGCTGGAGGTTTTCGAGGGCTGCGTTGATGTCCTTTTCCGGCCCGGTGAGAATGATCTGGTGGCCGGTGCGGTCCTTGATGACAGCAGCGTAGGTTTTGCCGGTGGGAATGCCGTAGGTGCGGTGCTGGGTGATCTGTTTGAAAGCCCAGGCCACATCCGCAAGGCGGGCGGCATCCAGGTTAATGCGGCTGGTGAGGACAACAAAATTGCTGGTGAAATGCAGGCCGCGCACCTGGTCGTGGGGTGAAGCCAGTTCCAGCTCGATTTGAGTGATGACCGATTCAAGCTGGCCCAGTCGCTTGAGGTTGTCGGCGATGGGATGGGTGGACATATCGGTGAAGCGGTGGAACCAGAGGGCTAATCCGGCCAGGGCAACCAGGCTGACCAGGACGCCGATGCCAATGCCCAGCCAGCCGTGGCCGCGAAAGTCGTCCACACTGTCGAGCATTACCGGCATGAAAGCGTTTTGAAGATTCTCTTTTTGTTCGGCGGTTTCAGCGTCAGAAAGGATCATATCAATGACTTCGGCGGGGGCCGGAACAAGCACGCCGGTAAAGGTGCTTTCGCTTTCGGTTGCATTTGTCTTCACCAGCAAAAGGCGGTCTTTGCCGATCAATACCGCCAGGTAATTGGCGATCACGGTTTCGTTGTTTGTGTTCTTTTCAGTGCGGTTCAGGGTTACCCCGGTTTCATAGACATCATTGCCAGTGATGGTGATATAAGGACGTTCTACTTGAGCAAGGTCGGTGATGGCGGCTATTTCAGAATGAGTTGGCTGCGCCGGCCCAAGCACCCAGTTGACCAGGAAGCGGTAATTGAGGGCGGCAGCCGCCCCAACAATCATCAGCATGCCCAGGCAAATGAGCAGCAAAACGCGATTATTACGCCGGATGGTGGTTTCGATGATGTGGTTCAAAATATGCCCTTTGACAAGTGATTATTATTGACTATTTAATCAAGCAGATCATCCGCTCCCTGAGTTTTTGCCCAAACACAGTAAAACGCAGCCAATGGTTTCCGCTGCACCGGCTGAGCAGTAAAAAATTCTCCTGTATAATTATTGTACCATAGACTTTTAAAGGGTCTAAATATCATAAAGCCAATTCTGAGGAAATTGGGCGCCCATCAAAAGCTATCAGATCGGCTTCTGATAGTTTTGGGCACACGCATCTTAATATAATACGTAGAGAAGCCCTGTTCGTTGCGCTTCAAATCCCATAAAAAATGGAGAAACTATGAACTCAGGGACCATCAAAAATGCCGGTTGGCTGTGGGGAATTGCACTGGCGGCAGCATGGTGTTTTGACCAGCTTTTTTACGACAAAACGCCTGGCATTTCGTTTTTTATCATCACCCTCATTTTCACAGGCGGCGGCCTTCTGTTTGCCTGGCGTGAGGGATTCCGTCCGGCCCGCAACAGCCTCTGGCTGCTGCTGCCGGTGGTTTTTTTCAGCGCCATGACCTTTGTGCGCATGGAACCGCTGACGGTTTTTGTTAATGTGATGCTGACCCTGGGCTGCATGGCCCTGTTTGCCCTCAGCATGCGCAGCGGCCTTTGGCCGCAGTTCAGCCTCAGTGATGATGCGGCCCGGTTGATCCTGCTGCTGGTGGGCATGGTCTGGCGGCCGGTGGATGCCACTTTTGTGCAGAAGGAAAAGGCGCCAGCGCCCGAGGCTGGTGCAGAGTCGGCTGCGCTGGTTCCGGCAAAACGCGCCAACCTGCTCTGGCCGGTGCTGCGCGGGGTGGCGCTGGCTTTGCCCATTCTGCTGGTGCTGGGCGGGCTGCTGGCTTCGGCTGACCCCATCTTCAAAGAGCAGGTGCGCAGCCTGCTGACCTGGTTCGATATCAAGCGGCTGGGCGAATATATCTTCAGGGGCGTGTACATCTGTTTTGTGGCCTATGCCCTGGCAGGGGTGTACCTGCACAGCCTGCACACCAGCGCCGATACCAAACTGATCGGCCTGGATAAGCCCTGGCTGCCGCCCTTCCTTGGCTGGATTGAAGCGGTGATTGTGCTGGGCGCGGTGGACCTGCTGTTTGCTCTCTTTGTGGGGGTGCAGGTGCGCTATTTCTTCGGCGGGCAGACCAACATTCACATTGAAGGCTACACTTACGCCACTTATGCCCGGCAGGGCTTTGGCGAGCTGATCATTGTGGCTTTCCTCAGCCTGATGCTGCTGTTCAGCCTGAACACCATCACGCGCCGCGAAAGCGCCGCCTCACGGCGCACTTTTTCTGGCCTGAGCCTGGGCCTGGTGGCGCTGGTGGGCGTCATTCTGGTTTCAGCTTTCATGCGCCTGAACCTGTATGAGACCGTTTACGGCTTCACCCGCATGCGCACCTACCCGCACATTTTTATGATTTGGGTGGGGGTGCTGCTGGTGGTGGTCGCCGGGCTTGAAGTGACCCGCCGCCAGCGCGCCTTTGGCCTGGCCCTGCTGCTGGTTTGCCTGGGCTTTGGCCTGACCCTCAACCTGGTCAGCGTGGATAACCTGATTGTGCAGCAGAACATCAACCGCACCCTGGCTGGCAACGCCGAAGGACTCAGCGTACAGCAGGATGGGTCCGGCTCGCGGAACGGCGACGGGCTGGACGAGAATTACCTGATGGAGCTTTCGGATGACGCCATCCCGCTGATGGTGAACTTTTACGAAGGCGGCAACCTGCCTGCCGCTGCTCAAGACAAGCTGGGCCTGGCCCTGGCCTGCATGAAGCTGAACCGGACCGCCTCTGACCAGATGCCCTGGCCGTCGTTCCACCTGGCGCGCCTGCAGGCCGATTCTGCCCTGGCGCGGATTGCCGCCGGGCTGGATGAAGCCTATCCGCCGGCGAAGGCAGATGCGCTGTCGGTCAAACACAACGGCAAGCTCATCCATTGTTATTATTCATACGATGATTGAGCTGACAGGGCTCTTTTGAACTCTCCGCGCCTTCCAGAAGCTTATTCTGGAAGGCGTTTTTGATCACTTGAGTTACAATAAAAAGGAACCGTGCGCTCATTCCTGCTTTGAAAGGGCGCGGAGAACCGCCTGCTGCGCCCCTCAGTATGTGAGGGCTGGCGCTCAGGGAGCGGTATGGTGGTATTTGCCTGACCGGCGATAAATTGGGCTGCCAGAGGAGTGCGAACATGCGCCAACTGAGGATGAATGGGAAGGATGTTTCAGACGAACTGCTGGCTTTTGCCCGGGAGCTGGTGCGCACCCGCAGTTACTCAGGGGAAGAGGAAGCCGCGGCGCGCCTGATTGCCGCGCGCATGGAAACTTTGGGTTACGACGAGGTGAGAATCGACCGCTTCGGCAGCGTGGTGGGGCGCATGGGCAGCGGCGCAAAGGTGATCCTTTTCGATTCTCACATCGACACGGTGAAGGTGTTTGACGAAGCTCAATGGACCGTGCCGCCGTTCAGTGGCGCGGTGGTGGATGGATACCTGTGGGGGCGCGGCTCGGTGGATATGAAAGCGGGTGCCGCCGCCGCCATCTATGCCGCGGCCATCGCCAAAAGCCGCGGACTGCTGGAAGGCAAGACCGTTTACGTCACCTGCACCGTCTTTGAAGAAGATTGCGACGGGGAAAGCCTGGGCCGCCTGTTGCATGATGCGGGCATCTGCCCGCATCATGCCGTCATCTGCGAGCCTTCCAACAACGTCATCACCACCGGCCACAAGGGCAAGGCTCAGATGACCATTCACACCAGGGGCGTTTCGGCCCACGGCGCGGCCCCCGAAAAAGGAGTGAACGCTGTTTATGAAATGGCTGAAATCATCCAGCGCGTGGAGCAGGCCAGCCTGGCGCTGCTGAACACCCCCGGCCGGCGCGGCAGCCTGGTGCTTTCGCAAATTTCCAGCACCAGCGTGTCATTGAACGCCGTGCCTTCGGCCTGCGAAATCTACCTGGACCGGCGCCTGGCCCCGGGTGAAACCGAGGAAACCGTCGCGCAAGAGATGGCGCGCATCACTGCCGGCAAGAACGCTGCCTGGGATATTGACACCATCCGCCGCACCACCTGGACCGGCGAAACCCTGGTTTACCGCCCCCTGCACCCGGCCTGGGAGATCAGCCTGGAGCACGACCTGGCGCGGGCTTTCTGCGCCGCTTATGAAGATGCGCTTGGGCGTGTTCCAGAAGCGTTTGATTACTGGGATTTCAGCACCAACGCCGTGGCCGTGATCCGCATGGGCGTTCCTGCCATCGGTTTTGGCCCCGGCGAATACAAACTGGCCCACATGCGCGATGAGCGCTGCGCGGTGGCGCAGATTCTGGACGCCTGCGCGGTTTATGCCGGGGTGATCGGGCGCATCTGATGTCCACATATGAAAAGCAGGCGGGCCTGGCAGATTTGCCAGGCCTGCCTGCTTTTCTTCATCATGCCAGAGCCGGCCTTAATACTTAACCCCGGTCTTCAACTCGCCTGAGGCCAGCATGGCAGCCAATTTGACCATCATATCCTTCACATTTTGCGGCACGCTGGCTTCCATATCGTGGTAGGGAGCGATGCCGGCCGTGCCGCCGAAGTAGCCGCCTGGCGGAAACTTGCCCGCCATGTCCATCTTGATTAACTGGAAGGTTCCATTGCCCAGCAGCTTCATGGCGCTGGTCAGCAGCATTTTCCGCGCTTCGGGCAGGGTGTAATACTGGTCCACATCCACGCCAATGACCATCACGCCTTTTTCGGCCGCGCCCAGCACGGCGCCGTTGCCGGTCATTCCGCCTGCGCCAAAGATCACATCGCAGCCCTTGCCAATCAGGTCAATGGCGGCTGCTCTGCCCCATTCGGGATCCACAAAGGACTTGTCCAGTTCCCCACCATAATAAACCAGGAGCACCTGAATTTTAGGGTTGATGTATTTTGCCCCGGCCATATAGCCTTCACCAAAACGCTTCACCGGCGGGACGCTCTCGGGCCCCAGCACTGAGCCGATCATGCCGGTTTTGCTCATCTGGGCAGCCAGCGCCCCTACCAGGAAACCGGCCTGATCTTCAGGGAAAACCAGGCTCACCAGGTTGGGCAGTTTTTCTCTTACCTCCTGATCCACGCCGACAAAGTGAATATCGGTATACTTCTTTGCCGCTGCCGAGGTGGCATCGATCATGGTGTAGCCCATCGTCACAATCATGTCGTATTTGAGCGCCGCGAGAGCATCAATATTTTTGCCAAAATCAGCGGCATCCTTGCTTTCAATGAAACGGATCACCGCGCCGAGGTCTTTTTCAGCGCGCAGCAGGCCGTTCCAGGTATCCTGATTGAAGCTTGAATCTTTAATCCCGCCCACACTGGTCACCAGACCCACGCAGTACACCTCCGGCTTGTAGCAATCGGCTTCGTTGCTGACCGGCTTTGTGGGTTTGACAGGCAGAGGGGTGTTCTTATCCGGGTTGATATGGGTGGGGGTGGGCAGGCGCGGCGCTGGCGTGGGCTGAAGCGGCGCCGGGGTGGGCTGGTCAATGGGGGGTAAAGGCGCGGCAGTCGGCACCGGTTCGGCAGCCTGGTAAAACAGGGCTGCCAGCGGTCCCTGGCCAACGGCCCCCAGGCCCACCAGCGCAGCCAGCACACAGAGGATGATAACGATGATGGCGCCGCCAGCCCACAGCCAGACCGGCAGGCCTTTGCCCGCCGGTTTTGCCGGGGAAGGCGGCGGAGGCGGCGGCGGGGGTAGCGGCATGGGCCGGTCAGGGGTGGAGGCCACTGTCTGGAAAGGATCTGCCTGGGGCGGCGGTGCAGGCCGGTTGGGAGCGGAAACCACCGTCTGGAAAGGATCTGCCTGGGGCTGTGGAAAAGAGGGTTTAATGGGTGCCTGAAGGGTGGCCGCGCTTTGCTGCAGGGCGGTGAGGGCGGCGATAAAACTGTTCATATCCGGGTAGCGCTCGGCTGGATCTTTGGCCAGCACCTTGAAGAGCACCCGCTCCAGGTCATCCGGCACTTCCGGTGAAAACATGGAAGGCCGCGGCAGGGGATCCTTGATCTGCTTGATCATCACCGCCATGGGGGTATCGGCCTTGAAGGGTGTGCGCCCGGTCACCAGTTCGTAAAGCACCACACCCAGGGCGTAGATATCCACTTCCGGGCCGGCTTTTCCTTCCCATTGCTCCGGCGCCATGTATTCGGGGGTGCCGATGCCCACGCCGGTGCCGGTGAGGGTGTGCGCGTCGCCGGAATCGAGCAGGTGGGCAATGCCAAAATCAGAAAGCATGGGCGTGCCGCGCTGGGTCATCAGGATGTTGGCGGGTTTGATGTCGCGGTGGACAATGCCCTGTTCATGGGCATAGGCCAGGGCATCGGCAATGGGCAGCACCAGGCTGAGGGCAGTTGCCGTATTCATCGGCGTGCCCACCTGGGCTTTCAGGGTTCCGCCCGGCATGTAATCCATCACCAGGTAGGGGGCATTTTCAAACTCGCCGTAATCGAACACCGAGATGATGTTGGGGTGCTTGAGGCGCGCCAGCGCCTTGGCTTCGCGTTCAAAGCGTTTGAGCATATTCTCCAGCATTGCCGGAGGAATCTGATCCATGCGGATGAATTTGATGGCCACCTCGCGCTCCAGACGCGTATCATAGGCCCTGTAAACCACAGCCATGCCGCCTTCGCCCAGCCGCTGCACAATATGGTACCGTCCAATTTCCCGTCCGGTTAAATCTGACATGGGCGCCATCCTTTGAAAAATGATGAAAATGGTGATTCAAGACCATTATACACATTTTCCCGCGGAAGGAGCAGGCCAGATGAAGGTTTCTTTACCCCGCCTGTTGTCCATGTCCCTTATGAATTTTGTCACTTTTGGCTTTTCCCCTCTTGACAAACGCGCTTAACCTGCCTACAATAAGGTATATCGTATATGATATATGATATATCAAGAAAGGAACGACGCATGGCGGATATTCTGGCTCCAGTTGCTTCTCCCACCTCCCTGGAAAAAATGGCCTATGAAGCCATCAAGGAGGCCATCCTATCCTTCCGCCTGAAGCCTGGCGAAACGCTGGTCGAAGCCGACCTGGCCCGCCAGCTCAGCATCAGCAAAACCCCCGTGCGCGACGCCCTCTCGCGCCTTGAAAAAGAAGGCTTCATCACCAAAATTCCCTACAAGGGCTATTATGTCTCCGAGGTTTCCCGCGAGACGATCATTGAAATTTTTGAAATTCGCGCCGTGCTCGAAGGCCTGGCCTGCCGCCTGGCTGCCCCTCTGCTCACCGCGGAGGACCTCGCCGCCCTGAACGCCCTGCTTGAACAGCATGCCACCGCAGCGGCTGCCGGCAACATTGCCCTGGCCTCACAGCTCAACCGCCGCTTTCACGATACCATCATTCAAAAGTCGGCTAATCGCTGGCTGGCCGACACCCTGGCGCACCTCGATGAACACCTGCGCCGCTACCGCACCCTTTCCAATTTCCAGAGCGGCCGGCTTGAAAAATCGGTTGACGAGCACCGCGCCATCCTCAATGCCCTGGCCAGCAAGGCGCTGGTGGAGGCCGAAGCTGCCGCCCGCCAGCACCTGCACAGCGTCTCGGCCGACCTTGCAGCCCAGGATTTCAAAGAGCTGGTGCAGCTGGCCAGCAGCCAGGCCGTCATTCCCAACCGCAGCTATCCCGAATAATTTATTTCGTTAAGGAGAATATTCAAAATGTCCAAGTTCCAGTTTAAATATCAACTCTACAAACACCTGCAGGCCAACGCCGGCGCCATTTATGCCGAAGCCCGCAAAGCCGCCGAAGAAATCGGCATCACTGGCGATCTGCGCAACAACATCGGCCTGACCGGCGCCGTTTCAGGCTGCCACGGTCTGCTGGGCCGCGAAGTGGAAGATGCCATGCATGATGTGGCGCGCAAAGTGCTGCCTTCGGCGGTGCTCGATGAAAAGATTCGCGATATCGTCAAAGAATATTACGGCGACGATTACGATGCTGCCCTGATCAACACCTGCGAAGCCGGCCTGAACGTGGCTTACGATGTGCTGTGCATGCCCCCGACCCTCGGGCGCGGCGACCCCTACCGCGGCCGCTATATTGCCCCCTACGAGCGCCACATGCACCACCAGGGCGCTTACGGCCGCCCCTTCCCGCCCCGCTACAAGGAAGTTAACGCCGAGCGCGGCGAAGCCGCCGGCGAATACGGCGTGCAGGGCAAGCGCGCCTTCAATCTCGATACCATCTATGTGAAGCCCGTTGGCGCCACCTATGACTGCCACGGCATCAAATACAATCCCATTCCCAGCTTCATGCATGTGGATGCCGCCCAGACCATCGCCCGCTTTGGCGAAGTGGCGTCTCGCCACATGGACACCCTGGTTGGCTTTGCTTCGCTGGGTTACGACACCCCCGGCTACGGCTACGGCGAGAAAGCCGCCAACGGCGCCCCTGCCCTGCAGGTGGGCCTGAGCGAACTGGCCGCCCAGTACGATGTGCCTTATATCGTTGACAATGCCTGGGGCGTGCCTTTTGTCGGCGCCGATATCCGCAAGATGGGCGCAGACGTGGTCATTTACTCGATGGACAAGGCTTCCGGCGCCCCCACCTGCGGTCTGATGATCGGCAAGGAAGAATCCATGGTGCTCATTCGCCGTGCCCTGGGCATTCACGGCGCCCGCTACGGCACGCTCTCATCTCACGGCAAGGCCGCCTATGTCGGTTTCGATCCGGGCAAGGAAGCCCTGGCCGGCGCCCTGGCTGCCATGCGCATTCTCAAGGAACGCCCGCATATCTCCCTCGATGCCCTCGAAGGCCTCTACCGCATCACCCTCGAAGAATTTGAACTGCTGCCCGCTTCCCTCAAGAAGGGCTGGAGCATTTTCAAATCGTCAAACTGCCTGGCTGTTGAACTCAACTATGTTGACTCATGGGCCAACGGCGAATTCGGCCTGCCCATCTTCTCCATTGAAGATATGTACGCCGGCAGCCACATTCTGCAGAACTGCATGTCGCAGATGGGTATGATCCCCACCATCGCCTACGATGCCAATATTCTGGTGTCCAACGGCGTGGGTAATGTGGATGAAGAAGGCCGCCTGATGGAAGGTCCCACCCGCATGGCGGTCAAGGCCATGTTCAAGGCCATCGAAATCATCGCCCGCACGGCCGGCATGCTCTAAATTTTCCTGCCCTCGCTGAACGCTGGCTGAGGGAGGGTGTGTCATCCAGAGCTGTGCGCCTCCTTCCACGGCTCTGTTTGCAAGGGGCAGGAATGGGTCACCACCCGATCCTGCCCCTTCTGGTTCTCACAACAGGAGCAATTTTATGAAAGCTTCCGACCGGATTGTTGACGCCATTGATCTCGAAACGTATTTCTACTGCGAAAGCGAAGAGGAAGCCCGCGGCCTGGCCGAACAGCTCACCGCGGAGCTGGGCCTGCCGCACGGAGATATCGTTTTTCTGGAACACCGCGGCTGGGGGGCGCGCGTGCGTCTGCGCGCTTATATGCACCACCCCGGCGACCATTACCGCTGGATGGAACGAAAGGAAGGTCAGGCATGAAAAAAGTGCTGCTGGCTCCTCTCGATCCTGTGCACGATAATGCGGTTAAACTGCTCAAACGCCGCCTGAGCGAGGCTGGTTACGATGCCGTGGCCATGCCCCCCGGCACCACCGCTGAAGAGGTGATTGAAAAAGCCCTCCAGGAAAAACCGGTTGCCATCCTCATCAGCCGCACCCTCGGCTACAAGGTGGGGGAAATTCTGGGCCACCTGGTGGACCTGGCCGAAGCGGCTGGTTTGCGCGAAACCACCCGCCTGGGCGTGGGCGGCATGGCCCTCACCCAGGAAGCCGGTGCTGAGCTGGGCTTTGACGCCTGCTTTGTGGGTGAGCTGAAAATGCCCGAAATTCTGGCTTTTCTTGAAGGCAAGCCGGTGGAAGCGGCCCGCCTGGAAGTCACGGCGGCGCGCGCCAAACCGCAGGTGACTGAAGGCTTCACCTACCGTTTTAACGACAGCAAAATTGAAGCCCTGCTCGATACCATCACCGCCCAGGCTTTGCATTGGGCCGCTGATAAAACCTCCGCCGGCATTGAACGCGCCAAGGTGCGCGCTGAAATGATCGCCGAGGGGGTTGGCCGCCGCGATTCCGAACCCACCCCAACCCGCCAGGCGCTGCTCGAACGCTACATCAGCCTGTGCGACAGCGAAATTCAGGCTTTTTACCGTGAAGGCCGGCTGCCCTCAGGCGTGCGCTGGCTGGAAAAGAGCGAAATTGAGAATATGCCCGATTTTTCGCGCCCGCACCCCGATTTCGGCTCGCTGCGCCACGGCGACCAGAAGACCCTTTTCTTCTCGCAATATGGCACAGGCTGCCCGGTGATGGATGTGATGCACATCAAAACCATGGAAGCCTGGGGCATTGACGGCGTGCTGCATTTTGACCCCTCGTGGGGGGCGCAGCGCGAAGGCCTGATTGAAGGTTACCTGACCCACGAACACGACGGCACCATCCTGACCCTGGAAAACCTCAGCTTCATCCACCAGTACTTTGAACCGGCCACCCTGTGGAACGTGCGCGGCCACCGCGGCCTGAACACGCCCGAAACCCAGGTGCTTGGCCGCGCCGCCGGCGCCGACCTGTTCAAAATCAACATTCCCTACGGCGCCACCGGCGGCGGCACCGACCCGGAACGCCTGACGGCCGACGGCATCTACTCGGTGATGCTGGCCTCGCAATACGGCATCCCCTTTGACATCCCCGGCAATGATGAGCTGAGCGGCGTGCCGCCGCACAAAACGTTTGCCGGTATTCTGGTGATGATGATGCTTGGCCTGAAGCTGGGCGCGCGGCCCATTCCCAAGCCCCTGTTGTGCTATTCTCCTTATATGACCATCAGCGGACAGATGGACGACAACATGGTGGATATGAACGTGGCCAAGCTGCTGGTCTGGAAGCAGATTCTCGATACCCCGGTCTGGCCGGGCGAACCGGTGGGCTTCATGACCCACTCTTCTGACCGGGTGCAGTCGGCCATGGCCACCGCCTCGCATGCAGCCCTGGCCAGCGCTGTGGGCGTCACCGCTGCCACCATCGCCTCATCTGACGAAGCGTACTCCAAAGGCCCCATCTCCGTGCCTGCCCGCGTGGATACCCTGCGCGCGGTGAAAGACCGCCTGCGCTTTGACGGCAGTCTTAAGCTCACCCCCAGTGCCCGCCAGCAGGATCTGATGGCGCAGATTCAGGCTGGCATCACCGAAGTGCTGGAACAGGCCGCCGTGCGCGGTGACTTTGTCGCCTCCATCTATGAGGGCGTGTTTGGCAGCCAGGATGACGGTCTCTATCCCGGCCGCACCGGCCGCGGAACGGTGATCCGCCGCGCATGAACACCATCGGCTTCGCTGGCACCGCCAAGAACACCGGCAAAACCACCACGGCTCGCTTTGTGCTGGCCGCGGCGCACCGCGCCGGTTTGCGCCTGGCGCTGACCAGCATAGGCTATGATGGCGAGAATCGCGACACCATCACCGGGCTGCCCAAGCCGCGCTTTGAGCTGCAGCCCGGCGATTGGCTGGCCACCGCCGAAAAATGCCTCAAAACCAGCACCGCCGTCTGCCGAGTGGAAGCTGTGCTGCCCATCCAAACCATTCTGGGGCGGGTGGTGCTGGCCCAGGTGGAGCAGGCTGGCGAGGTGCTGGCGGCCGGTCCCAACCGGGCGGCGGATATCCGCCTGCTGCTGGAGCGCCTTGAGGCGCTGGGTGTGGACCTGGCCATGCTGGACGGCGCTCTCAACCGCGTGGCGCCGATGAACGCCGCCGATGGGCTGGTGCTGGCCACCGGCGCCGCCTACGATGAACGTATTCCGGCCATTGCCGCCCACGCCGCTGCCCTGGCCGGGCTTTTCCAGCTTCCGCAGGTTGAACAGACCGCTGGCTTCACCCCCTGTCCTGGCGGCTCGCTGCTGCGCGGCATGGCCCTGCCCGCCCTCAGCCGGGGCCTGCGCCTGGCCATTCCGGGCGCCTGCGACCCGGCCCTGCTGCTGGAACTGCTGCCGCAGATGGCCGGCGGGCAGCTGCACTTTGGCAGCCCGCTTAACCTGGCGGCCAGCGGCAGCCCGCTGGATTGGAAAGCCGTGATGCACGCAGCCGGCGAACTGCAGATTGGCCTGAGCGTGGCCCGCAGCCTGCCGGTGCGCCTGATGACGGTCAACCCGTTTTTTCCGCATTACCAGCCGCAAACCGGCGCTTATGTACCCGATTTTGTGCCAGCCGCGGACCTGCTGCAGGCGGTGCGCCAGGCGGCGCCGCAGCTGCCGGTTTATGATATGCTGCAGGAACCCCACCCCGATGTTCTGTCCCTGCTCCAACTCACCTGATCCCTGAAAGGAGATGCAATGAGCCCTGACCCCCACGTTCAAAAAATTCTCGATACCCGCTTCCCCTGCGCGGCCCATTCGCCCATCATCGGGCGGATGAACTGCATTTTACATGCCCGCGCCCCCCAGCGCGGCCTTGAACTTTGCCCCTACCCCTCGCGCGCGGTCATCAAAGGCGAAACCCACGAACTGATCCTCACCAATGAGGATGCCGCTCCCAACAAAACCGTCAATGCCATTTCATATCTGGGCTATTTTGAAATCATTGAAGGCGGGGTGATGTGGGTGGGCGACCGGGTGTTTGTGGAAGGCCGCGAAATTGGCGAACTGGCTGGCTACGACCTGACCCATTTTCCCAATCATATGAATATCATCATCAAAATTACCGATCCGCTTTACACAGGCCTGGAAGCCAATGTTCAACTGGGCGCTTCCATCAGCTTTGTGTTCCGCGGACGTCCACAGGAGGAATGATTTATGACCCAACCCTTGAAAGTTGCTGTGATGGGCTACGGCCACATTGGCCAGTACGCCGCCCAGGGCGTGAAACGCGCTCCGGATATGACCCTGGCGGGTATTGTTGAGCTGGAAAGCCGCCTTCCCGCCGTGCGCGCCGACTGGCCCACCCTGCCGGTGGCCGCTGCCGTGAAAGACCTGCCCGAAAAGCCCGATGTGGTGATTTTGGGCGTGCCCACCCGCACAGTGGAAAAAGTGGCTCCGGCCCTGCTGGCCGAGGGCATTGCCACAGTAGATTGCTTTGATATGCACGGCGATCCCTTCATGAAGCTGCGCGGCGCGCTCGACCCGGCTGCCAAACAGGGCAATGTGGCGGCCATCATGGGCAGCGGAGTGGACCCGGGCGTCAGCACCATGGTGCGCGCGCTCTTCGAAATCTGGGCGCCCACCGGCCTCACCTATGTTTGTTACGGGCCGGGCATGAGCATGGGCCACACGGTCTGCGCCAAGTCGTACGCCGGGGTGAAGGATGCCCTCTCCATCACCCGTCCGGGCGACCCCGGCTGCCACAAGCGCGATCTGTATCTGGTGCTTGAAGACGGCGCTGAACTGGAAGAGGTGAAAGGACGGGTTTTGCAGGACCCGTATTTCTCGCACGATGATGTGCGCGTGTTCCAGGTGGCCGATGTGGCCCCGCTGATGGACATGGGCCACCGCATCACCGTGGACCGCAAGGGCGGCGCCAGCGGCGTGGACAACCAACTGCTGCATTTTGAAACCACCTTCCACAACCCGGCTTCCACAGCCCAGGTGCTGGTGGCTTCGGCCCGCGCCGCCACGCGCATGGCCCCCGGCGCGCACACCATGCTGGAGGTGCCGCTGTATGCCTTCCTGAGCGAAGATATTCAATCGTTGATGAAGCGCCTGGTGTAAAAGATTAAAGGGGGGAACTCCTTCGACAATGTCACATTAAGATTATTCATCGCCCACCCCCCGACCCCCTCCCGATTTTCGGGAGGGGGCGACTGTTAATCGTGGTTTTTTGTCTCCCCGAAGGGGAGACAAAAAACCACGGGCGGTTAATTTCCTGATTGAAAGGGATAAAAAATCAGGAAATGCTGGAATATGACATTGTCAAACTACTCAGCCAGTTGAGCATATACCACTGGCTGAGCCCCTGCCTTCGCGAAGCGGAGGTTGCCTGCCCTCTTGCCCTCGCAGGGGGCGCCAGAGGGTCGAAGCCAGCGTGAAGGTCTTTCTGATGTTCTAAGCTCCCTCGCCCCCGTTTCACGAGGCAGGCGTCCCCACTGCGTGAGGACAGGCCCCCGCAGTAGCGAGGGCAAGCGCTCAGGGAGCGGTTTAGTTGGCCCTTTTATGTTATGCCTGAGCAATTACTAAAGGGGGTTTGTTTCTGCCGGCGGACGGGATGCACTTCCCGCCGCCGGCATTTTTCAGGCTGGCTGAGCAGTTGCCATTATTATAGCTCTTGACAGGCGTTCAGATAGGGATATAATGGCATAAGGTTTGTATCACAAACCGGTTTGCGAGGATATATTATGCCGGATGAATTGAAAAACATGATCCAGCGCACGCAGCGCTACTGGTATATTGACGGTCTGAGCGAAATTGGCGCAGGGCTGATGATTACATTGATGGCCGGCTGGATTCTGGCTGCCGGAAGCTTTCCCGATGGATCGCCTTACGTGTGGCTGCTGGCGATTGGCCAGCCGCTGCTTATTCTGGCGGCGTGGTGGCTGGTGTCGCGGGGGGTGAAGGCACTTAAAGAACGCCTCACCTATCCGCGCACCGGCTATGTCAGCTATCCGCGCCGTGGAAAATCCAAACGTATTGTTGCTGCGCTGACGGCTGCGCCGCTGGCGGCCCTGATTGCGGTCTTCAGTTCCTTTCCGGCCGCAGCCAACTTCACCCCTCTGCTGGTGGGCATTGCGATGGGGACGGCGCTGTTTTTCATTGGCTGGCAGATGAACCTGCTGCGGTTTATGGCGCAGGCGCCGCTGCTGGTGATTACCGGCGCGCTGATCACCTGGGCGCAGGTGCCTGATCCGCTGAACATGGCGGGGATGATCGGTGCAGCCGGATTAATCTGGATGGTGAGCGGGGCGGCGGTGCTTATCCATTACCTGCGCAGCACCGCGCCGGCCGCGGAGGATGAGCTGTGAGCGGCACGCTCAGCGACCTGAACGATCTGGACCGCCTGCTGCATGAGCCGGCGCGCCTGATGATTGTCACCATCCTCTATGCCGCCGGGCAGGCCGATTTTCTTTACCTGCTGCGCGAGACAGGCCTGAGCAAGGGCAACCTTTCGGCCCATCTCACCCGTCTGGAGCAGGCCGGATATCTATCCATCGAAAAACGTTTTCGCGGCAAGGTGCCGCAGACCCTGTGCAGCCTTACCGAGAACGGGCGGGCGGCTTTTGAAGCCTACCGCGAACGCCTCAAACGCATCGCTGCGTCGTTATAAGGAGAAAAATATGCAAGCTGTTTCTGCTGTTCGTGTTGAAAACCTGGGCCGCGATTTCGGCACTCTCAGCGCTTTGAACGGGCTGAGTTTTGAAATTCCCCAGGGCATTGTCTTTGGTTACCTGGGCCCCAACGGCTCGGGGAAAACCACCACCATCCGGGTGCTGCTGGGCCTGCTGGAACCCACCCGCGGGCGGGCCGAAGTGCTGGGCCTGGATACCCGCAGCGGGGCTGACGGCATCCGCGAGCGCTGCGGCGCCCTGCTGGAACATACCGGTCTTTATGAGCGCCTGAACGCCGAAGATAACCTTGAATTTTACGGGCGGGTGTGGCGCATGAGCGCCGGCGAGCGCAGCGCGCGCATTAAGGAACTGTTGAGCGGGCTGGGGCTGTGGGAGCGCCGCAAGGAACAGGTTGGCAGCTGGAGCCGCGGCATGAAGCAGAAACTGGCCATTGCCCGCGCCATTCTGCACCGGCCTCAGCTGGTGTTTCTCGATGAGCCCACCGCCGGGCTGGATCCGTTGGCGGCAGCGGCCCTGCGTGACGACCTGGCGCAGCTGGCCAGCCTGCAGGGGGTGACGGTGTTCCTCACCACTCACAACCTGGCCGAAGCCGAAAAACTGTGCTCGCAGGTGGCTGTCATCCGCAAAGGGCAGCTTCTCAAAATCGGCTCGCCCGATGAACTGCGCATGGCTTCCGGTGCGCCGCGCCTGGAAATTGTGGGGCGCAATTTCAGCCCGGCTGCCCTTGAGGCGCTGCGTGGCCACCCCCTGGTCAGCGGCCTTGAACAGCACGATCACCACCTGACCCTCGATTTAAAGGATAAAAACACCGATACCTCGCCCCTGATCCAGTTGATGGTCACGCAGGGCGTGCAGATTGATGAAGTTCGCAAGGGGCAGGCCAGTCTCGAAGAGACCTTCCTGACCCTGATGGAGGAAGAAGACCATGATTAACGATATTGTTTCAATTTTATGGAAAGAATGGCGCGAGCTGTTTCGTCAGCGCGGCCTGCGCAGCGCCCTGGTAAACTGGGGGGTGATGGTTTTTCTGATTGGCGTGCTGATGCCCACCCAGGTGGGTGCGGAATGGTTCAGCATTCCCATGCTTTCCCTTATCTGGTGCTGGATGCCCATGCTGGCGGTGGCCGGCACGGTGACGGACGCCTTTGCAGGCGAACGCGAGCGCCACACCCTGGAAACGCTGCTGGCCAGCCGCATGCCCGACCGCGGCATTTTCGCGGGCAAGCTGCTCACCTCGGTGCTTTTTGGCTGGAGCATTCAACTGGGCGGGCTGATGGCAGCCACTATCACCATCAACGTGACCTACGGCAAAGGCCAGTTTCTTTTCTATTCCCTCGATTTCTTTGCCGTCTGGCTGGTGATCACCCTGCTGTTGATGACCCTGATCAGCGCCATCGGCGTGCTGGTGTCGCTGCGCTCCAGCACCGTGCGCCAGGCCTACCAGAAAATGAGCCTTGCCTTTCTGGCGCTGGTGTTCATTCCAACCATTTTGGGGCCAATGCTGCCGTCAAACATGCTGGCTGCGGTCAACAATTTTCTGGTGAACACGCCGCCAGTGCCGGCTCTTTGGGCGGCCTGCGCCGTCTTTCTGGTTTTTGACCTGGGCCTGGTGGCCTTCGGCCTGGCACGTTTCCAGCGGGCGCGTCTGATCCTCGATTAAGCGCTTTCAGCATCATGAAAAACCCGCCGGCGCATCAACATCCGCCGGCGGGTTTTTCTATTTTCAGGGTAAGGCTCAGGCTTTCTTTTTGAACAGGGTCCCCGGCTGCCACGGTACCCCAATCAGCGGCAGGGTCCACTGGCTCAGGCCCAAATAACCGGCGTTTTTCCAGGCCAGAACAAGCAGAATGGAGAGCACCAGCATCACCGGGTTGGTGCTGGCGGTGCCAGCCATCATGAAGTTCCAGTTCATGAAGCCGCCAAAGAAAGCCGCCAGGCCGGTGAAAAGGCCCAGGATAAGGGCTATGCCGATCAAAATTTCACCCACAGCCACCAGCTTGGCAAACCAGACATAATGCCCGCCGTCCAGCAGCATCTGCAGAAAACTGCGGTACCAGTCAAAAGAGATGGCCGGGCGGGCCGGCGCCTCAGGAATCAGCACGGCGCGTTCGAAGAAAGCCTTAAGGGCCGTGCCGCCGTCCATCCAGGCGGCGGAGGTGATTTTGCCCCAGCCAGAGTTGAGCCAGGTGTATCCCAGATAAAGGCGGATCACCAGCCAGAGCCACGACCAGCGTGAATCGTTCAAAATGGATGCCACCAGCGGCGCATCGGCAAACGGAGAAATGTGCTTACCAAAGAGTTTATTCATATCGCATCCTTTTCATACCTCTAATTTGGGCTGCGCTTCGAGCCGTCACAAGCGCCAGACTCTTAAATCATAAAACTCCAGCGGCTCGGCTTCAATAGGCATATTTGGCATTTCTTGGAGAGCAGATCAGGATTGGGTGGAAGAAACGAGCTTCAGGAAAACATCCACAATGCGCGGATCAAACTGAACATTGGCATTGTCTTTCATATACTGCGCAGCCTGAGCTTCGGACCATGCTTTGCGATAAGGCCGGTCATTGGTCAGGGCATCCCACACATCCACCACGGCGAAAATGCGCGCCGAGAGGGGAATTTCTTCACCTTTCAGTCCGCGCGGATAGCCGGAACCATCCCAGCGTTCATGATGCCCGTAAGGCACATCCAGCGCTGGCAGAAGGAAAGGAATATCTTTGAGCAGGCGGTAGGCAAACTCAGGGTGGCGCCGCATGATCTTCCATTCCTCAGGATCCAGCGGGCCGGGTTTTAACAGGATTGAATCGGGAATGCCGATTTTTCCAATATCATGCAGCAGCACACCGCGCCTGAAATGCGCCAGCTCAGCTTCGGGCATGTTCAATGCCTGCGCCACCTGCACTGCCAGCGACAGCACACGTTCTGAGTGGCCGTGCGTCTCTTCGTCACGGATTTCCAGTGCGCGCGCCCAGCCGGCAATGGTGCTTTCATACGATTCACTCAGTTCCTGGTTTTTGCTGCGCAGGCTGGTCAGCAGGGTGGCGTTGGCCACAGCAATAGCTGCCTGGCCAGCCAGGGTCTCCAGAAAGCTGACCCATTCCGTTTCAGGAGCGTTCAGGTGTTGTTTTGAAAAGACTTCCAGCACCCCCTTGATTTCATCATTCAGCATGACCGGGGCAGCGCAGCTGATCAGCAGGCCGGCTTTTTGCATCGCTGGCGGGGCGGCAGAGGCCCCGGCTTTCAATGTGATGGTTTTCCGCTGGTTGACAGCCTGCCATGCCAGGGTGATTGGCAGCTCAGAAGCATCGCCGCTGGAGCAAAAGTCGCCCTGGCTGTAGGTTTGTTCAAAGTGCGATCCACTGGCGTGCAGCAGGGACAGACAGGCTGAATCGACTTCCAACAATTCGCAGGCCAGGCGCAGGACAATTTGCAGCGACGTTTCAAGATTCTTGCCGGTGCTGATGGATGAATCCACTTCGCGCAGGCCGTGAAGCTGCTGCAATTGCAGCATAATCTTCTTTTCGGCCAATTTGCGCGGGGTGATATTGTCAATCATGGCGATGATGACCGGCTGGCCTTTTAACTCCAGAGACTTAATGGAAATTTGCACATAGTTGATGGCCTCTCTGGCAGAATGAAGAATGGTTTCATGCTGTTTGAGAATGCCGCCGTTCTTTTTTAACAGGTCGCGCAAGTCCCGTGCGTCTTCCTCGTTCATCAGGCCCAGCATCACCGGGGTTTTGCCAAGAATTTCGCCGCGGGTCAGACCGGTAGCCAGGCAAAAAGTTGAGTTGACATCCAGAATGATGCCGTCGGGCCGGGTGACCATGATTTGCACCGGGCTTTCCTCAAACAAAGCGCGGTAGGCGGTTTCGCTTTCGCGCTGGGCCTGCTCGGCAGCGCGTTTTTCGGCGCGCCCGGCGGCTTCGCGCAGCTCGCGGCGCATCGCTTCCACCAGGCGGGCCAGGTGACCCTTCATTAAGTAATCATTGGCGCCTGCACGCATCATTTCCACCGCGGTGGCCTCGCCAATGGTGCCGGAAACAACAATGATGGGAATATCCAGCCCGTTTTCGCGCAGCAGACGCAGCGCCTGAGGACCATTGAATTGGGGCAGTTTGTAATCGGTGATGACCGCATCCCACGACTGGCTGGCGATGGCCTGACGCAGTGAAACTTCGTCCTGCACATTCTTCCACTCCAGCTTGAAACCGCCGCGTGTCAGCTCGTGCACGACAAAGAACACATCGTCATCATTATCTTCAATGATCAGAAGGCGTAAGATGTTCTCATCCATCCTGATGACCTTAACCGGACAACAATCATATATTTATATCATCCATTATAGAGAAAAAACCAGCGATCACAAAGTCTTTTTGAAACGAAATTCGGTCACATCTCAAACGAGTTTTGGAGAGACCTGGCCAAGTGAGAGGAAAGGCTTAATCAGCGTGGGGTTCCGGCGCCTGATTGAGATTGCGCCGGATGAAGCTGCGCAATGTTTGCGGGTCGGGGCTGGCAGGTTTGAGCAGCCGCCCCCATGAAGCGACCGCCAGAGGGACATCCAGTTTACGCCAGGGGAATGCTATCAATTTGACCCCGTTAAATTCATCCATCACGCCTTTCAGAGTTTGCTTAAATGCAGCGCAGTCGCCGGCACCCGGTGCAGCGCAGTTGTACCAGAAAATCACATAACCATGCTCAAGATTGTGAACCAGGTAGCCTTCCGGGTAGGCAGGCAGGTTGGCCAGGTCGCTTTCCTGGTAAAAACCGGCTTTAAAATCGGTGGGAAAATGCGGGCCGCCGGCCGGCGGATTGGTCTGGTAATATGCGGATGGATCCTTATCTGGGGAGACGTGCTCAGCTGAAGCGATTGCCACCGGATCACCCATCAAACCGGCATTCTGCCCGGAAAGGGTAAATGCGGCCAGGCTGCCCACCAGCAGCACTGCCGCGCCAATGATCCAGATCAATTGCGGATTTTTTTGCTTGAGGTTTTTGGACCGGGTTTTCATGATCATCCTTTCGAACACGGCATAAATAAGACTTATTCTGTCTCAATTGCGTTATTGTACGCCCGCGGGCCTGAAGCTTCAATAGGCATTTCTGGCATTAAAACACTTCTCCGGAACCCGTCGGGTTCCGGAGAAGTGTTCATGAAGCGGGCGCTTCGGGTGCCAGCGGCAGGCGCACTTCAAAAAGGCTGCCTTTGCCGGGTTCGCTTTCGGCCTTTATACGGCCGCCGTGCACGTCCACAATCCACTGCACAATGGAGAGGCCCAGCCCGCTGCCGGTGACCGGTTCGCTTCCGGCGGGGGCGTCATTTTCGGGCTGGTTGTGCGAGCGCGCGCCATCCACCCGGTAAAAACGGTCAAAAATATGGGGCAGATGCTCGGGGCTGATGCCAGGTCCGTTATCACTGACTTTGACCCAGGCCTGGCCGGAATCCTGGCCGGTTTCCACCAGCACCCGGCTGCCAGCCGGCGAATATTTGATGGCATTGTCCACCAGGTTGCCGATCATCTGGCCGAGGAAGGGCCGGTCGCCGCAGATGGTCAACTCAGGCAGTTCACCTGCCTCAAGGATGATCTCTTTACGCGCAGCAATGGGCGCATAGCGTTCAACAATATCCAATGCCAGGTCGCTCAGGTCCAGCGGGTCGCGGCGCAGCGCCACCTGCCCGGCATCCATGCGCGCCAGGGTTAATAATTCACCCACCAGGCGGGTCATGAATTCATTTTCTGATTGGATGATTTTCAGGGCGGCGCGGATTTCTTCCAGGTTACGGCCGGCAGAAAGGGCGCGGCTGGTTTCAAGGCCCATGATGGTGAGTGGGGTGCGCAGCTCATGGCTGGCATCGGCGGTGAACTGGCGCTGGCGGGTGAATGCCGCCTGCAGGCGGTCGAGCATCTGGTCAAAGGTGCCGGCCAGTTCACCCAGCTCGTCGCGGGTTTGAATGTTCAGCCGCCGGTCCAGGTCGCTGCCGCTGATTTCTTGAGCGGTGTGGATGATTTCTTTGATCGGTTTAAGGGTGCGCCCGGCCAGCCAGTAACCGCCATAAGCGGCCGCCGTCAGAGTGATCAGGCCAGAAAGCACCAGGGTGAGTACGAGCCGGGGGAGCGCATGAGTGGGATCCACCGGTTCGCCGATGATCACCCGGCCGAGAATTTGCCCTTCCTGGCCGATGGGGGCGCTGATATTGACATACTCATCGGGTTGGGCATCAAGACTGTATTGAATGTTAGCCGGAAAAACCCCCCTGCGGTCCTTGTTGTCCGTGCTGACCGACATGGTGGCAAGCTGGGCTGCTGCGGCTTCATCAATGGGCCCCCAAAAATTGATCAGGTTCCCGCTTTGATCGGTAATGATCACCAGTTCGCCGCGCTGCAGGGAAAACGGTCCCAAAGACATGGGGGTGAGGATTTGCGGGGATGAAAAATTATCTTCCGAGCCTGATTCTTGAAGCGCCAGGTTCAGTTCGCGCAGCCGCACCATCAGGCGTGCAGCTGCGTCATCGTAAGTGGAACGGGATTCGCGAAAGTATACGAAAAGGCTGAACATCAGCAGCGCCATCGCCAGCACCAGGGTGAACCACAGCGCCATGCGGAAGCGGATGCTGTGAAAAAAAGTGAAACGCGAGATAGGTTTAGAGGTTGCCATGATGAGCAGGCGGCGCGTCGGGCAGGCGCAGGCGGTAGCCTGAACCGCGAACTGTTTCGAGCAGCTTGACCTCAAAGGGGTCGTCAATTTTGGAGCGCAGACGCCGGATATACACATCTATCACATTCGAGGAGGCCTGGAAATCATAGCTCCAAATATGGCTTTCGGCCATTTCGCGGGTGATCAGGCGGTTGGGGTGGCGCATAAAGAATTCGAGCAGGGAAAACTCTTTGGCGGTCAGGTCAATTTTGACGCCGCCGCGCTGCACATAATGAGTGGCGGGGTCGAGGGTTAAATCGGCCAGATGAAGCTGGCCCGACTTGTTTTCCGATTCGCGCCGCAGCAGAGCGCGCAGGCGGGCCTGCAGTTCTTCAATGGCGAAAGGCTTCACCAGGTAATCATCGGCACCGCTGTCGAGACCTGCCACCCGGTCATCAATGGTGTCGCGCGCCGTCAGCATCAGCACAGGGGTGTTGATGCGCTTTTTCCGCAGGTCGCGGCAGATATCCAGGCCGTTTTTTTCGGGCAGCATGATATCCAGAATAATCACATCATAAGGGGTCATTTCGGCCAAATCCTGACCTTCGTTTCCAGTAAACGCGCAATCCACCGCATAACCGGCATCCACCAGACTCAGGCGGACCGAATTGCTCAACCGGCGGTTATCTTCAACCAGCAAAACGCGCACGTCATCCTCCTTGGGAACAGAATCATCAACGTGTTTATTATAAAACAAAAAGATGACAGGAAAATGAAACCGAAATGAAGGCTTTGATGTGTTTTTTGATATTAAGAGTAATTTTATCAACTTTCATCTCTTTGTCATGTTGAGTCATTATACTTCAGATAATGATTTGGGATTATTGAATTGTTTTTGGAGGTGACTTGATGAAAAAAGGACCGGCTATCATCGCCAGCCTGGTGACAGGGTTGTTTCTGGTTTTTGGTGTCATGGCCGTGGGGTTGAATGCCCTGGTGGCGGCCCGATTGGCCAACCCGGCCGTATCAACCCCCGCGGCGGCATCTGCTGATGCGGCCGCCCTGGAAGCCCATGCACAGCAGCTTGAGGCGCGCATTGCAGAATATCAGGCGCGCGAAGCGGACCTGCAGGCGCAAGTTTTACAGCTCAATCAGCAGTTGGATGAAACCAGCCGTTCCCTGAGCGAATATCAACGCCTGGTTTCGGCGCTCCAGGAGCGCGGCGTGATCCGTATTGACTCCAGCGGACAGGTTCACGTCAACCAGAGCGAAGGTGATGACGATTGACCGGCTTATTCCGGCAAAGAAAGGAGAATAGCATGAAAAATCAAATCATACGCTGGGGGCTGAAAATCTGGATTGGCGCGGCGGCTCTGGCCACTTTTATAGGCGGCTTCTTCCTCATTGGCCTGGCCCAACAGCCTGTAAAAGATACCAGCCCATCCACAGTGCAAAATGCGGCGCCGCTGCCCACCCTGGCGCCTCTGCCCACGCAAAGCTCAGGCCGCTCATTCCAGCGCCTGCCTTCCAATTTCAACAGCAGCCAGCCTTCAACGGGACCGCGCCTGCGTACACGGGGAAGCTGATGCAGTACGATGCGTTTCGCGCCATGAATACCAGTATTTTGCTGGCAGCCGAAGGCGACCCGGCCAGCCTGGCGGAAGGATTCCGCCAGACCAGGACCTTCATCCAGCGGCAGGAAGCGCGGTTCACCCGTTTTTCAGCCAGCAGTGAATTGTGCGCCCTCAACCTCTCGGCGGGTAAATGGTTCAAAGCTTCGCCCGAGCTTTTCGAAGTAGTCAGCCTGGCGCGCCGTTACCATGAAGAAACTGGCGGCCTGTTCAACCCGGCCATTTTGCCGCTGCTGGAAGAGGCCGGATATGACCGCAGCATGGATGACCTGAGGGAAGGGCTGCCGCCGCACCGCGCCATGGGTGAGCCGGGATCTTATGTGATGAATTTTGGCCCGGTGGAACTGGATGGAGACAGGCAGGCTGTCCATTTGCCGGCTGGCATGCGCATTGACCTGGGCGGCATCGCCAAAGGCTGGATCGCCGAACAGGCGGCGCGCTATTTTTCAACTTTTGCTTCCAACTGCGTTGTGGATGCGGGCGGCGATTTCCATTTTTGCGGCCGTCCGCTGCAAGGATCCTGGCAGGTGGCGGTTGAAGATCCCTTTGTTTCAGAGCACACCCTGGCCATGCTCAATATTGAGTCGGGAGGCGTGGCCACTTCCACTACCACCCACCGCCGCTGGCGGCAAAACGGCCAGAACCAGCACCACCTGATTGACCCGCGCACCGGCTTTCCGGCGCATTCTCCCTGGGTGAGTGTGACGGCCATTGCAGACCACACGGCGCGGGCTGAGGCGCTGGCCAAAGCCATGCTGATTGCCGGCCCCAAAGGCGCAGCCTGGCTCAGCGGCAGGCACCCGGATGCCGCCTTTATTGCGGTGGATACCCGCGGGCGGCTGTGGGGATCGGAAAACGCGAGGAGTTATCTCTGTGATGCCGAAAAATCAAGAAGAATTGCGTGAGGAACGCGCCTCTTTATGGCGTCTGTTTTACCTGGCGGCCGGGCTGACGGTGCTGGCGGGAATGGTGCTGCTGGCCCTGGCGCTGGCAGTTTCGCCCCAAACCCCTGCCGGGGCGCAGATGGGGCAGGTGTTGTTCAGCCTGCTGCCGATGGAAGCCGGCAGCCTGCCCTGGTATATTACCCGGGCGGCCGCGCTGACGGCGTTTTTACTGCTGTGGCTTTCAACCCTGTGGGGGCTGGCCATGGCCAGCCGACTTTTTGACCCCTGGCTTTCAGGGCTGAGCGCCTATGATTTGCATGAGACGATTTCGCTGCTGGCGCTGATTTTTGCTGGTTTGCATGCGGCGGCTTTATTGTTTGACCAATACACGCCTTTTTCTCTCAACGATATTTTGCTGCCGTTCACGGCTGCATACCGGCCGGAATGGGTGGGCCTGGGTTCCCTGGCGTTATATGTGATGGCGGCCGTCACCCTGACGGCTTATTTGCGCCGCGTGATTGGCGCGCGGCTTTCCCGCCTGATTCACCTGGCAGGACTGGCCCTGTTTTGGGTCGCCGCCATCCACGGGCTGCTGACCGGTTCAGACAGCAGCCTGCCCCTGGCGCAGGTGATGTATGCGGGGACGGCTTTGAGCGTGGTGTTCATGACCACCTACTGGCTGGCGGTGCGTCTGCAGAAGAAACCCCGGCCAGTTGCGGCAGCAGCAAAATAAGAAATTTATTAATTTCATCTTTCTGTCATGATACCTGATTACAATCTCTTTCAGGTCAGGTTTGACTGAAAATTCTCTCCGCCAGACGGAGCAAAACCTGTAAGGAGGTTTTTTTTATGAAACGACTTGCGATGACATCCATTCTTGTACTGGCCATCCTGCTTTCAGGGTGCGCCCCGGTTCTATCCTTCTCGCTGGGCGGCGCTGCCGGTCTGCTGACCGCGCAATCTCAAACGGCATCCACCGAAAAGGCCGCGGCGCCGGTGACTGTGCAGAAATCTGAGCCGGCGGTGATGATTTCCGGCAATCTCAATGGCGAAGTGGCAGCCCTGCAGGGCACCCTCTCACAAATTTACGATCAGGTGAACCCTTCGGTGGTGAACATTCAAGTATGGGTTCCGGCTACGGATGCCTTTAATTCGCCCTTCACCCGGCGGGGCGCTTCGCAGCCCCTGCAGGAAGGACTGGGTTCAGGCTTTGTCTGGGATACGGATGGGCATATCGTTACCAATAATCATGTGGTTGATGGCGCCACCAAAATCAATGTCACTTTTGCGGATGGGCTGACCGTGCCCGCAACCCTGGTGGGTGCGGACCCTGCCAGCGACCTGGCGGTCATCAAAGTGGATGTGGCGGCTGAATCTCTTCATCCGGTCATTCTGGCCGATTCGAGCCAGGTGAAGGTGGGCCAGCTGGCCATCGCCATTGGCAATCCTTACGGCCTGTCGGGCACCATGACCCAGGGCATTGTCAGCGCCCTGTCGCGCTCGCTGCCCGTGGAAAGCGGCTCTTCCAGCGGCGCCACTTATTCCATCCCCGATATCATCCAGACCGACGCAGCGATCAATCCAGGCAATTCAGGCGGCGTGCTGCTGAATGACCAGGGCCATGTGATGGGCGTGACGGCGGCCATTCAATCGGTGGCGGGCGATAACTCTGGCATTGGCTTTGTCATTCCGTCGAATATTGTGGCGCGGGTGGTGCCGGTGCTGATCACCGAAGGCAAATACGACCATGCCCGCATGGGCATCAGCGGCGCAACCCTCACCCCCGACCTGGCCAAAGCCATGAACTTGAGTGAGGATCAGAAAGGTGTGCTGGTGATAACGGTGGTTGAAGGCAGCCCGGCAGAAAAAGCCGGCCTGAAAGCCAGCACCCAGAAGGTTGAGATCAACGGGAAAACCGGTCTGGTGGGCGGCGATGTGATTGTGGCCATCGACGGCACGGAAATCACCCGCTTTGAAGATATCACTTCTTATCTCTTCAACAACACACAGGCCGGCCAAACCGTGACTCTGACCGTGTTGAGGGACGGGTAGGAGAAGAGCCTTCAATTGACGCTGGCCAACTTATCTGATTAAAACCCGTCCTTCCCTCGGCCAAAGCCGTCTGCGGGCGCTGGCCTGGGAATAAAAAAAAGCCTCCTGCGCATGAACTGAAGCAGGAGGCTTTTGATATTAAGTTGTTATTTGATTTTGGCTTCGAGCTTTTTGATGACTTCAACGGCATTATCTTCGGTCACATCCTGACCCATAATGAGGAGGACGGAAATGATATTGACCTTGCGGAAAGCTACCAGATAAAGCTTGCCCATGTTGGGGTCATCGCTGGTGTACATGATGGTCTTATCGCCAAAAGTTTTACCGGTCACTTCCTGAAACTCAGAGCTGATCAGAGAGTTTTTGAGTTCGCCGGTAATTTTGCTGGCAAAACCCTCTGAAGCAAAGGCATCTTCGGCCTCCTTGATGGTTTTGACATTGATCACCATGCTGGTCACCACCTTCAAATCCTGGGTGGAGAAGAGGCGCAGGCTGACGCTGTTGACCGGCGCAGAAGCATCCAGACCCAGTGCGGTGGGGTCTTCGCTGGCCTGCGCCATGGCGTAGGTGGATCCCAGGTCTTCAATGGTGATGTTCAAATCTTTGGCTATGGTGGAAATGGGGGCGGGGGCAGCTGCGCCGCAGGCAGCCAGGGAAAAGATCACGATGATGCTGGCAAGGGTGAAGGCAAGATGGGTGAATTTCATGGTCGAGTTTCTTTCTTTAAATATTGAAATGGTGCGTGTATTGTACCACAGGCAGGTAAAAAACACCGGCGGGGGTTAGCCGCCGGTGAAAGCAATCACTGCCAGAAGAAATTACTTGATCTTGGCTTCGAGCTTCTTGACGATTTCGACCGCAGATTCTTCGGTCTGGTTGGAGCCGATGATGAAGACCACCGACACAATGTTGACCTTGCGGAAAACAACCAGGTAGAGCTTGCCCATGGTGGCATCTTCGCCAGCGAACATGAGGGTCTTGTCGCCGAATTTGTAGCTGGTCAGTTCTTTGAACTGAACGCCGGGGATGGAGCTTTCGAGCTGGCCGGTGATGGAGCCAACGAGGCCCTTCTCGCCGAAGGCATCTTCAGCATCCTTGACGGTCTTGACATTCATCACAACGCTGGTGACGATCTGCATATCTTCGGTGGCGAAGGCGCGCATGTTGGCGCTGTTGATGGGGGCGGAGGCGTCCACACCGAGGGCTTCAACGCCGTCGCTTTCCTGCATCATGGTGTAGCCGGTGCCAAGATCTTCAGCGGTGTAGTTGAGGTCTTTGGCGGCGGCGGCCAGGGGGGCGGGGCCAGAGGCGCCGCAGGCGACCATGGAAATGATCATGATGATGGATGCGAAGGTTAAGACGATACGATTGAATTTCATTAGGTTTCTCTCCTCAAAAAAATTGGTTCTGAGCCTTATTTTACCACCGCAATGATATTTGACAATGTTTTTCCCCTGCCCATTTTTTAAAGGAAATCAGCTCTCTTCAGAGATATTCTTTCAAGTTTTCGGCGCCGCCAGCTTTACCGCATCAACCGGGACCTGATGCATGCGTTTTAGCCAACAAAAAAGGATGCCGCACAATGGGCATCCTTTTTTGATCGCGGGCTGCGGGCAGATCAGTGCCGGCCGCCCGTCACCAGTTCCATAATCTCATCGCGGGTGGCGTAGATGCGCACCAGTTTGCCGTCGCGCATTTGCAGCACCCGGTCCACAAATTCGCACATGCGCAGGTCGTGGGTCACCATGATGCCGGCGCGTTTTTGTTCGTGAATCAGGCCGGCGAAGGTTTCCACCACCTGGTAGGCGCGTTCGGTATCCAGGCTGGCGGTGGGCTCATCAGCCAGCACCAGGCTGGGATTGTGAATGAGGGCGCGGGCAATGGCCACGCGCTGCTGCTGGCCGCCCGACATCTGCCCGGGCAGGTTGTGCATGCGTTCGCCCAGGCCCAGGCGCGCCAGCAGTTCGCGGGCGCGCAGTTTGCCGGTCTTATCCAGGCGGTTGTTGAGGCGCAGCATCAGCTCGACGTTTTCAACGGCGCTCAGGTAAGGCACCAGGTTGTTGGCCTGGAAGGTGAAGCCGATTTTTTCGCGGCGCAGCAAAACCCGTTCGCGGTCGTCCATTTTGGCCAGGTCCTGCCCATCGAGCAGAATTTGCCCGGAGGTGGGTTGAAGCAGGGCCGCCAGAATGGACAGCATGGTGGTTTTACCAGAACCGCTGGGGCCCACCAGGGCCACAAATTCGCCGGCCGCCACCTGCAGCGAAACATCGTCCACGGCCTGGATGACGCCGGAATCGCTCTGATAGGTTTTAATCACCGATCTGGTTTCAAGTGCATAGTTGTTCATGGCGGTACCCATTATGAGGACAATCCCAGCGCTTTGAGCGGCTCAATGCGCACGGCGTATCGAATTGAAACCAGTCCGCCCAGCGGTCCAATCAGCAGCAGGGCCACCACGGCCAGCGCTGAAGTGGTGCCGTTGAACACAATCGGCACCGTGGGAGGAAAGGTGAGCGAAAACAGGAAGCTGAGCAGGGCGCCGATGGCCACGCCGATGACGGTGATGACCACAATCTGGATCACGGAGGCGGCTGCCACAATATGGTTGGCGGTGCCAATGGCTTTCAACACGCCAATCTGCGCCACTTTCTGCAAAATTTGAATCTGGAAGAAGCCGCCAATCACCAGGATGCCAATGAAAAGGGTGAAGCCGCCCTGTGTGTTGAGGGTGCTCTGCTGCGCGGAATAACCCGGCAGTGCCTGGATGGCTGTGTTGAGGGTGGCGGTTTCCACATTGTTCACCTGCTGCACCAGGCGCTGAGAAACCACATCCACCTGAGCGCCGTCTTCCAGTTTCACCAGAATGACATTGGCGATCGGGTTGGAGATGTTGACTTCAGCTTCTGATTTTGGCCGGATGCGGTCCCAGGTGAAGAAGGGAGCAAAGATGGACGGCTGCAGCGAATATTGCTGCCCGGCAGTGATACCCACAATGCGCAGTTCATAAAATTCATCTTTGGTACCCTGGGTCACGCGCAGGGTCACGCTGTCGCCCACTTTCAGCTTGGAACGGTAGGCGGTGTTGGAATCAATCAGCACTTCCTGGGCCAGGCCGGTGACAAGCTGCCGCCCCTCCACCACCGGCGGCTCGCCAGTGTGACCGGGTTCCACGCCCAGCAAAGCCACCTTGAGGGCCGGAACATTGCCCGGCAGCACCAGGTTGGCGCTGGATGTGCCCAGCATGCCGGCGTCAGCCACGCCTTCCACCCGGCGCACCGCGGCCAGGCGGTCGCGGCCCAGGCGGCTGGCGGCAATCAGGTAATCGGATTTGGCCTGGTAGACGATCAGCTCGGCGTTCAGCTTGGAAATGTATTCGCGGTTGCCGTTGCCCAGCCCCTCGCCCAGCGCGGCGATGAACAGCACCAGCAGGGTGATCAGGGCGATCACCAGGCTGACCAGCAGGAAGCGGCCGCGGTTGCGCCACACTTCCTTGACCGCCAGATATCCTGCAATCGATAGAGTCTGTACCATGGTTTGCTCCTGGTTCTGCTATCTGGCAAAGGTCACAGCGGCGGTCATACCCCAGCGCATCAGCGGGTCGGTCTGTTTCAGGGTCACGGTCACGGTGTAGGTGATGTCGCCGCGTTTTTCCTCGTAGCGCGCATTGATATGGGTCACTTCGCCTTCAAGGGTCTTTTCAGGCAGGGCGTCGAGGGTCACGGTCACCTTCTGTCCGAGGCTGATTTTAACCACATCTGCTTCGGTGAGGTTATCGGTTTCCACCACCCAGTTTGAAAAATCGGCCAGGGTGAACACGGGCTGGCCGGCGGCCAGGCGCTGCCCGGCCTGCAGGCTGGCATCCACCAGGGTGCCGGCGGCAGGCGATTTCAATTCCAGGGCCGCGATGGCAGCCTGGGCGCTGGTCAGGGCGGCATCCGCGCTGGCCAGACGCGCTTCAGCGGCGGCCTGCAGGTCCGGATCAACACCCTTGCCGCTTTCCAACCGACTCAGCGTGTCCTGTGCCTGGGCCAGCTTGGCTTCGGCCAGGACTTCAATAGCCTTGTTTTCATCTGTGGCGTCTTCTTCGCGGTTGGTGCGGGCGGTTTCAAGTGCCTTTTCGGCAGTGATGACGTTTAATTTGGCCTGGGCCAGATTCACCTCGGCGGCGGCTTTCAGGTTATCCAGAGCCAGCTGAGCGGCCTGGGCTTCCTGCTGCGCCCGCGCCAGGGCAGCCTGCGCCTCAGGCGAGCCGTTCAGGCGGGCCAGCGCCTGCCCGGCGCTGACGGTTTCGCCGTCCTTCACCAGCACCTCAGCCACCTGACCGGACAGGCTGAAGGATACATCGAGGGTGTTGACGGGCATCAGACGCCCTTCGGCAATCACGCCCTGCGGAACAGAGGCGGCGGTGGCGGCGGCGGGGGTCGGGCTGGCGGCGCAGGCAGACAGGATCAGGGCGGCGGCCGCTAAAACGATCAAAGATAGAGATAATTTCTTCATGCGAGTTTCTCCCACGGGTTCAAAAGGTTATTCTTCGGTGTCGGGGCCGATGGGCCCTTCAAAAGGCTGGTCCCAGCGCGTGGTCAGCACGCCGTTCAACAGCAGGTCCAGCGGCGGATGGTCGGCAATGTGGTCATAATAGTAGGGCAGCTCAATGCGGCCAGCCCGGCTGATGATAAACGTGCCTGACATCTGCATGGCATCCTGCCCGGCTGGCGGCGGATCCACCGCATAGCCTTTTTTCTGCGATCTGGCCACCGCTGCCCAGACCTTTGGATTGATAAAGATCTGAAACAGGTTGCCGCGTTCCAGGCCGTAAGCCTCGTAGGCCTTGCGTTCCGGGTCGGAAAGGCAGAGCAGGCCCGGGGCATATTTTTTGGCGAATTCGGCGGTCATGGCCGGGGTGCCCTGTGTGATTACGGCAATGGCCAGGCCGGCTTTTTCGATGCGCTCGCGGCCGTTCACCAGCTCTTCCAGCATCTCTTTGCACTGGGTGCAGCCAAAGTGACGGGTGAAGGCCAGCAGCAGGGGGCGCTGCGCCCACAGGCTGGAAAGCTGCAGCGGTTCGCCGGTGACGGTTTGCAGCAGCAAATCAGGCGCATTGCGGTTAAAATTAAGTTGTTTATTTTTTGTCATAAATCACCCTGAATGATTTGCAATTAATGGTCTAATTATGTATAATTGTACCTGAATAGTCTAAATAATGCAAGTATCATCTTTTGATATTTTATACATCTGCATCATTCGATCATGGTCTTTTAATCATTTTTGCAACTGCTCGGGCTGAGAAATGGATTGTCTGATATTTTTTCACCGTGAAGCGCGCAAAGAGCGCAAAGGAAGAAAAAAAAAGCAACAGTTCAGACGGTCAAAAATTTTTTTACATGGATTTTTTGTAACTACTTTGATAAGGTCACATTAAAGATTGCCCACCCCCCGGCCCCCGCCCACGGGCGGGGGAGACCGTTAATTGGGGGAGTTTTTGTCCCGCAAAGCGGGACAAAAACTCCCCATGCGGTTACTGTGCTGATTGAAAGCATTGAAAATGCAAGAGGATAGAAATGTGACATTGTCGAAGTAGTTACAAAACACATGTCTATTCGGAAACTCTTTTTTCCTTAAAAAGGCTGTTTCTTCGCGCCCTTTGCGGTTCAAAAAAAGACATGGCTGAGCAATGACATTCAATTGATACCATCTGTTTGATCGTTCACTTTCAAAGGAGTAGTATATGGACTTTCTGAGCATTCTGCATATCGCTGCCGCCCTGGCTACCGCCGCCACCGGTCTGCTGGCCCTGGTTAATCCTTCAGCCGCAGGCGGCTTCATTGGCCTCAAAGCGGACGGACCGCGCGGCGTTTCCGAGATTCGCACCAGCTTCGGCGGCCTATTCCTGGGGCTGGGTCTGGCTTCCCTGGCCCTGGGCGGCGCAGCCTACCTGGTGCTGGGCATGGGTTACCTGGCCATGGCGGCAGCCCGCGCCTTTTCCATCATCTTCGACCGCTCCTATGCCCAATCCAACCTTGCCAGCCTGGCCATTGAAATCGTGCTGGGGCTGATTCTGGTCCTCTAATCTGCCTCTGCAGGGCCAAAGCGGTCTCCCTTTTCCATCACGTGATGTATAATTCACTTTATGGAACAAGGTCCCCTCATCGAGTCTTTGCTGCGCCACCTGATCAACTGCCCGGATGATTTTCTGGCCGCGCCGCGCCTGGGCAGCCAGGGGGTGGTGGAGGTGGCAGCGGTGGTTTCCGACCTGCTGCGCGAGCTGGGCGGCGAGGCGCTTAACCCTGAACAGGCCAGCCGTTTTAGCGGGACTTTCTCGGCGCAGCAGCAGAACCGCCTGCAGGTGATCCTGATTGGCTGCTGGCTGCTGCACGAGCCCTGGTTTCGCCAGCGCGCGAACCTGGCCCGCCCCGCCCGCGCCTGGCTGACCAAAGGGCTGGACGGTCTGAGCGAGATGGTGAGCGCCAAAAAGCTGATCAGCGACCCCGACCGGCGCGAAGAACTGGTGCGCCTGTGCCTGAATGCCCTGGCGCTTTGCCCGGCCGGCGAAACCGAAGCCCAGGCGCAGGACCGCCTGAGCACCCTCGACAGCGTGGAACGCCAGCGCGTGATGCGCGCCTCGGCCGCGGCGGAACAGAAACGCCAGCGGGAAATTCGCGAGCGCCTGGAGCGTGAAGAAGCCGAGCGCGCCGTGCCTAAATATACGAGGGAGTGAAGCCATGCCCCGCGCTTACCGCCCCTATGAACGCACCCCCCTGCTGACCGAAGACGGCCGCCGCCTGCTTCAGCAGCTTGAAGAACATCCCAATAAACCCCAATTTAACGATCACTGCGGCGATTTTTTGACCGCCGCCGGCCTCGACCAGGTGCGCGCCTTTCAGCGCCGTCTGCTGGGCGCTGCGGGCGGCTGGCTGCCCGGCGAAAAACCCGCCTGGCTGGAGGCTTATGCCGCCGAACTGGCTGACAAAGTGCCTTTCTTCCGCAGCCGCGCCAGCCAGCCCGCGCGTTTTGAAGACCTTCCCTTCACCTCGCGCGCCGACCTGAGCCGCGCCCCTGAAGCTTTTGTGCCCGACGACCTGCCCCTCGATGACCTGATCCGCTTCAACACCTCCGGCGCCACCGGCCACCCGCTGACGGTGGTTTCGCACCCGGTGGTGGCCTCGCTGCACCTGCCGCTGATTCAAACGGCGCTGGAATGGCGCGGCGCGCGCATGCAGGGCGGACCGGGACGGGTGGCCATGGCCATGGTCTGCTTCCAAAAAACCACCATCACCTGCGCTTCCATTTCCGCCGTGCTCGACCAGGCTGGCTTTGTGAAGGTGAACCTGGATCCGGGCGATTGGAAACACCCGGATGACCGCGCGCGCTTCCTGGATGCCTGCGCCCCGGAGGTCTATTCGGGCGACCCGCTCTCCTTTGCCGAGCTGATGCGTCTGCCGCTGACCCAGCGGCCCAAAGCGCTCATTTCCACCTCCATGGCCCTGCAGCCGGGCTTTCACCAGGCCCTGGAGGCGCATTTCAACTGCCCGGTGATCGATCTCTATTCGCTCAATGAGACCGGCCCGGTGGCAGCGGGCGTGCCTGGCCGGCAGATGATCCTGCCGCACCAGCTTTACGTGGAAATCATCGACCCCCAGGGCAATCCCTGCCCGCCGGGGGTGCGCGGCGAGGTGACCCTCACCGGCGGATTCAACCCCTATGTGCCCCTGCTGCGCTACCGCACCGGCGACTGGGCCAGCCTGGACTTTCAGGGGCGCCAGCCCCTGCTGGTGGACCTGGAAGGCCGCCTGCCGGTGGTGTTCTATACCCCGCAGGGCCAGGCGGTGAACAATATTGACGTGACCATTTTACTCAAGCCCTACGCCCTGGCGCAGTTCAACCTGCACCAGGCCGCCGATGGGCGCCTGACCCTGACCTACCTGCCGGCCGGGCCGGTGGACGAGGCGCGCCTGCGCCATTCCCTGGAGATTCTTTTCGGCCCGCAGCAGGCGCTCACCATTCAACAGCGCGCCGCCCCGCTGGATGGCGGCAGCAAGCAGCTGCAATATACAACGGAGATGCCATTGTGACTTTGAGCTGGACGGAATTTCTGGGTGTCGTTTTTGGTCTGTTGTGTGTCTGGTTGACGGCTAAACAAAATATCTGGTGCTGGCCAACGGGGATCATCAACAATATTTTCTTTGGCATTCTGCTCTTTCAGAGCCGCCTCTATTCTGATTTCGCCCTGCAGGTGATTTATGCCGTGCTGAGTATCTACGGCTGGTACGAGTGGCTTTACGGCGGCAAAAACCGCACGCCCCTGCCGGTCAGCCGCGCTTCGCGCAAACAGTGGGTGGTGCTGGCCCTGCTGGCCCTCACCAGCCTGACCCTGCTGACCGTTTTTCTCGATACCAGCACCGACACCGATGTGCCCTTCTGGGATGCCCTGCCCACCATCCTCAGCCTGGCTGCGCAGTACATGCTCACCATCAAACTGCTGGAAAACTGGCCCATCTGGGTGGTGGTCAACCTCATTTACATTCCCCTGTATATCTACAAGGGCCTCTACCTGATGAGCGCCCTGCAAATTCTGTTTATCATCATTTCTGTGATGGGATTTATAGCATGGAGAAAAGAACTGATCGCCCGCGAACAGGCCTCGTCATTGGCCGTTTCATCCCCCCTCATGCCGGACACCAGCTCCTGATTGATACCGCCCGCCACCAGGTGGAGCACCTGGTGGTGATTCTGTTCAGCAGCCAGCGCGACCCCATTCCCCCCGAACTGCGCCTGGGCTGGCTGATGGAAGACAACCCCGGCCTGGACCTGCGTCATGTGGTGGCCGAGCAGCGCCAGGATTACGATGATCCAGATATCTGGGACCAGTGGATGGCTTCCATCCGTTCGGCGCTGCCCGAAGGCCCGGATGTGGTGTTCACCTCGGAGGCTTATGGCGATGAAATGGCCCGCCGCCTGGGAGCGGAACATATCTGCGTGGACCCGGAAAGGCAGGCGCGGCCGGTTTCGGGCACGGCGGTGCGCGAAAACCCTTACCGCTGTTGGGACCATCTCAGCCCGGCGGTGCGCGCCCATTTCACCCTGCGCGTGGCCCTCTGCGGCGCCGAATCCACCGGCAAAACCGTGCTGGCCGAAAAGCTGGCCCGGCGTTTCAACACCATCTGGACCCCGGAATACGGCCGGCTGTATTTTGACGCCCGCCCCGGCCCCTGCACGCCGGAGGATCTGCTGGCCATTGCCCGCGGACAGTATGCCCTGCAGGAAGAGGCCGCGCGGCGCGCCAACCGCCTGCTGATCATGGATACGGATATCCTCACCACCATGATCTTTGGCGAGCGTTTTTTTGGCGCGGCGGAGGATGAGCTGCAGCAGATGGCCCGCGGCGAAAAGACCCATCTTTACCTGCTGGCCGACAACGATGTGCCCTTTGTGCCCGATCCCCAGCGTGAATCGGGGCATCTGCGCGAATGGTTCAAGGAGCGCTACATCCGCGAATTTGAGGAACGCGGCCTGCCTTACCGCATTTTCGGCGGCGATTATGCCGCCCGCGAGGAACAGGCCGCGGCGTTGATCGCGGAATTTCTTGCCAGCCGCGGCGTGGAGCTGCCGGGGTTGAGCGGGGCGGCCGGGTAGCGCGCATCGGGCGCAATGGCTCCCCAGTAATACTCAGCCCGCGAAGAAGGCTGGAAGCGCTCTTCGAAATGCGCGGCGACAACCAGGTGGGAATAGGGGTTCATTTTGAGGGATTTTCCTGCCAGAAAGGCAGCAGGCGCGCCAGCACCTGCCGGTCCACCAGGGCGCCCAGCCCGGCGCCGGCGGCATACATCAGGTAATCCAGCGGATCAAAGGTGCGGCCCAGCAGGGCAAAGCCAAAATACTGGCCGGTCTCATCGAGGGCGGCAGCCGCGAACACCACTGCCATTTTGAGATACCACGGCCGGAGAAAGGGCAGGTTGACTTCTGCCGCGCAGAGGATGTAATAGGCCGCGAGGGGAATGAAGAGATCGGAGAAGTAACTGACGTAAGCATTGAAGGCGCTGCCCTCAATGGCGCCGCCGATGTGCATCAGGTGGGCGGCGGCCACCAGAAAGACGATGGTGAGGCTGGTTGCCATGCGTTTTATCGGAAGATTCATGATTATCCTCGTAAAACAAAAAAAGGGGGGTAACTCTTTGACCACTGGAACGTTACGAAGCCCACCCACCGGCTTCGCCCACAGCGCGGAAATAACCGCGCGCGAATAATTTTCCGGGTGAAAGTAAAGGAAACCCAATGTGCAAAAAGCCACTTTGTCAAAGCAGCCGTCACCGCAGCTTCTTTATTTTTGCCACACATAGCCGCAGGCAAGGCATTGGGGTTTGTGCATGCACAGCATGGCCTCGCATTCAGGGCAGGTCCAGCGGCGGTTATCCAGCTCGATGAAACTCTGGAGGCCCTTTTCTTTGATGTGAAGCAGGTTGGCGATGGGGCTGGTGGCGTAGCGCGTGCGGTAGCGTTTATCCAGGTGCTTCACTCTGGCGCAGGGAAAGCTGTCACATTCAAAACAAAAGGTGAAACGCCCCTGCGCCAGTTTTTCGCAGTTCTTTATTTTGCAGGCCAGGCACGAGGCCGCCTTGCCCGCATCAGGGGCGCGGCAGCCCGGGCAAACCGTCTTTTCCCTGACATAAGCGTGGCACAGGCGGCAGCTGAGGCCGCAGGGGGCCAGCAAAAACGGACTGGTGGAAGGGGTGAGTATGTTTTTCATGGCCAGGCGTTTTCCAAACGCTCATTCTCCGATGAGATACGGGTATAGAAACCCGTGCGGCAGGGAGGGGAGGGAAGGCAGGGTCCACTGTTTCAGCCCAAAGGTCAGGTCGCCCACGGTGAGGGAGGCGGTGCGCCGGTAGGGCTGGTCGCCAGCCTGGATGAGAATGACATTTTTCGAGTCCACATCCGCATACAGCGAGGGCGGGGCGATGGTGGTGCTGGCATCCAGGCGCAGCCTGCCGTCGGGCAGGCCAATGCGGCTGTCCCAGCCGGGCTCCAGACGGTAAACCCGCGGCGCGTTTTCCCATGCCGCCGGGAAGGTGAAGATCTGATCAAGGGTGCGCGGCAGGTTCCAGGTGTTGGCGCCCATCTGCTTCGACTCATAGCTGAACACACCCGGCTCCACCAGAATGATGGTATTTTCGGTGGCATCGCTGACCAGGGGCAGCAGTTCGCGCCAGAAGCGCTGCTGGGCGCGCCAGCCCTGGGCGTAATCCTGCTGCAGCACAAAACCGTAACCCATCAGCAGGGCGAATAATCCGGCCGCCGCCCAGGCGGCAATGCGCTGGCGGGGGGCCTTCTTGAGAAAATGCAGCAGCAGCACCGCCAGAATGCCCACCACAATGGCCGCCCCCACCACCCCCGCCGCATGCACGCGCGTGTCGCGGCCGGTGATGGCGTAGGGGCGCACGGTGAAGGTCAGCGGGTAGGCCCCGGCCAGCATCACCAGCCCGGCGGCCAGCAGGCGCAGGCGGCTCTTCAGTTCATCGGGCCAGGCAGTCCAGAAGCGCGCGCGGGGTTTCAGCAGGCTGATGGACAGGGGTGCCAGGGCGGGCTGGTTCTGCAAAAAGAAGCCAAAAGCGGCCCAGGCAGCCAGAATGGCCAGGCCCACCTCGAGGTTGAAGCCTCGCAGAGCCTGCACCGGGCGGTAGAAATAGGTGGCCAGGCTCACCGCCGGGCCCACCGCGCTGTGCCAGATGGATACCCAGATCATTTCGGGCAGGCTCAGTTCGCTCACCCGGCCTTCGCCGATGGCCATGCGCAGCAGGTACACCGCCGCCAGCATGACGGCCAGAATGATCACATGGCGCAGCATTTCTTTGAACAGGCGGCGGTCCCACTCCTTTTGCAGCAGGGGAATGCCCACAAAAACGAGGAAAGGCGACTCATAGCTGAACAATATAATGAATGCCAGCAGGTAGGCCAGCCAGGCGCGGCGCGCAAGATAGGCGTGGGCGGCCAGCAGCAGCAGGGTGAGGGAGGGGTGCAGCCCGAGGGAATGGGTGAGGAAGGACTGGGTGGTGTCGGCCGAAAAGAGCACATAAGCCAGACCGCAGAAGAGGGCGGCGGTCTGCCCGGCGGCGCGGCGCATCAATCCATAGAACAGCACTCCGTTGAGAGCCACAAAGAAAAACCCGAAAACATAGGGGCCGTGGAAGCCAAACAGTTTGAAGCCGAAATTTGAAAAGATGTAAATGAAGCTGTCGGAAAGAGGGCGAGCGTGGCCGTAAAGATGGCTGATATAGCTGCCGACAAAGGCAAATAATTCGCCCAGGTCCATCTGCATGGCCCGGGGAATGATGGTCAGGTCGTCTTCATAAAGGCCGAAGCGCAGGGTATACCAGTAGCGCGCCAGCCACAGGGTGAATACCAGCAGCAGGCTGTTGCGAAAATCGGGATTGGCGGCAAGGGATGAGAGGCGTTTGCGAAGGGATGACCACATAACCGGGCAGCTCCATACATGATAAGAATGATCAGATGAACGATGAAGAAATTATACCCGATTTGACCCTGATCAAGCACGGGTCCAATGGGAGGACGTCTTTTGAGAAAGGAAAGATCATGCAGACCCTTTCAACAAGCATGCGCCGTTCACAGGCAATCTTCTTTTGCCCTATAATATCCTTATTATCCCATTATCCATCCAAGGAGTTTGCATGCCCCAGGAACCATCCCCCATTCCCGCTTTGCTCGAACGCATTAAAGCCTTTTATACCGCTTATGCACCGGTGGCCCTTGACTCATACCACCTTCTGACGCCAGCCGCAGATGAGGACATTGCCCGTTTTGAGGCGCAGCTCGGCGCGCCCCTGGCTGAGGACCTGCGCGTTTTCTGGCAGAGCAATGATGTGCGCCACAGTTTTTCGGGCAATTTCGACTGCCTTGATCTGGAAGGCGCGGCACATAACTGGCAGCGGATGACCCGGCTGTTGCGTGAAGGCGCATTTGATGATGGGCGCATGGAACGCCATGAGGCAGATGGCTTTGGCAATTGGGATGGCGAGATCCTTGCGCGCTGCTGGTGGCATCCACTGTGGGTGCCCTTTGCCGAAGATAGCTGCGGCAACCTCAAGTGTATTGACGGCGCGCCGGGCAAAAATGGCCGCCTACACCAGGTGATCCAGATGGAAATACAGGACGGCCAGGGTCCATTTGCCTCGGAGAGTATTTCACTGGCGCATTATCTTGAAAAGCATCTGGAATATCTGCAGAAGGGACAGTTCACCATTGAGGAATGGGGCATAGAGGTGGATGAATATGCCAGCCCGCGCCCTTTGCCGGAATGACCCGGCCAGAGTTATGAATTGAAAATCAAACCGCCCCTTCCAGATGCTGAAAGGGGCGGTTGTTTATAAATAACTGTCTGACCAGGGATGACGATGCCCTGTCATTTCAACGCAAGACATAAAGGTTATGGTCAGCAGCGAAAAAAGTCTCTTTGGCTGGCAAATTAACCGCATGGGGTGTTTTTGTCCCGCTTTGGGGGACAAAAACACCCCTCAATTAACTATTTTCCCCCGCCGGCGGGCGGGGGAAAGGGGGTGGGGAAACTTAATCTGACATTATCAAAGCAGTTTCAACAGCGGGCTTTGTAATCGAAATGTGACAAAAACCAGGTTTCGCTGCTGTCGTAAAATCATATTGAGAATTGCTGTTGCTACGGACACATGTTTAATTCCCATTCCTTATTCCCCCACCACTGGCTTGATTTCGCGCCAGAGCACGCCGCCGGTTTCGGTATATACCAGGGCCACGGCCTCGCCTGAACGGGCCAGCACCCAGCCCACATCGGCGCTGACAAAATTAAGCTGCCCGCCCCAGTGCACCGTCTGCACGGCTTTCCAGGTGAGGCCGCCGTCAGCGGTGTGGTAGAGCGTTTCGCCGCCGATGATCCAGCCCTGCTGCAGGTTGAGGAACTGCCAGGCCACCGGCTGCACCGGCAGCGGGTGGTTGGTGATGGTTTGCTGCTGGTCGTCCATGTGGTAAAGCCACGAGCGGTAAAGCGGCTGGTCATTGCGGCAGTTGAGCAGCACCAGCCCGCCCGGGCCAAACCAGGCGGCAATTTGCGTGCCGCACATATCCTTGCCATCGGTGAACAGGGTCGCCTTGTCAGTGGGGGCCGGCAGCCGGTCGGCTGTCCAGTTAAGGCCGCCATCCACCGTCAGGTAAAGCATGGTATCGTCTGAAACGCCGTAGCAATCACCGCTGGTGCGCCCGCGCACATCCGAGGAGAAAGCCATGCCGTTTTTGCTACAGCTCATCGGGAAGCTGCCGCCGTCAGGCGGCGTCACCACGCGGGTCCAGTTCATTCCGCCGTCAGTGGAACGGTAAATGGTCACATAGTCGTGGTTCATGCCCACGCCGTTGTGCGCCATCAAATACATGTTCTGCCCATCCACCAGGAAAAACTCGCCCGGATCAAAAAAATCCATGATCTCTGGCAAAGCCAGGGGAGCGCTGGCCTGCCAGGTGAGACCGCCATCGTGGGTCTGCCAGACGGTGGCGGCGGCGGCGCCGGTTGGAACATCATAAACCACCCAGGCATCCAGCGCAGAGGCAAAATAACCGACAGCGTGGCGGCGGTTCCCGGAACCTGAAGGCGCCAGCAGCTCAGACGGGGTCACATCCTTCCAGCTCTGCCCACCGTTGCTGGTGCGCAAAATATGCTGATCGGGGTTGGTCTGAGTGTGCCCGGTGGCCCAACCATCCACCGTTTGCAGCATGTGGATGGAATCGAGGGTCAGGGCTTCCCCTTTGCCAAAGCGCAGGCCGCCGGAAGCTGAAGTGGGCTGGGGTTGGGGCGTGGATGTGACCACGTTGGGGGTGGCCGCGGCCGCCAGGGTGACGGTGGGCGGAAATGCGGGGGTGGCCTGCGCGGCGGGCGTTATCAGACCCTGGCTGATGGTGGCAATCTGGGTGTCAATATTCAGCGTGGGCGCGGGGGGCGTGCTGGTGGCACTGGAAAGGGCCGCGAGGCTGCAGGCTGATATGAAAAGCCAGGCGAAAGCGGTAATCAATAGAATACGGTGTGAAGACATGACTGATTCTCCTTACTCAAACAGGCTAATGATAAGACGCGCCAAATGCCGGTTTGGTTCCAGTATAAACCTTCCGGCTTCGTCAGGCAATCAAAAGCCGCCCGAAGCGGCGTTCTTCAGGCGGCAGGAAGAGGTCGAAGGTAAATGTAAGATCAGGCCAGCACGCCGTTCAAGGCGATGGTGCGGCTGTACCAGAGAGCGCTGTCTTTCAGAATGCGCTGCTGGGTGGCAAAATCCACCCAGATGAGGCCAAAGCGCTGATCGAAACCTTCGGCCCACTCAAAGTTGTCGAACAGCGACCAGCAGAAGTAACCTTTAAGCGGCACGCCGGCTTCAATCGCACGCTGGCAGGCAGCCAGGTGGCGCTGCAGGTAGCTGGTGCGGCGTTCATCATGCACGGCGCCGTCCGCAGAAGGCGGGGTGGCATAGCTGGCGCCGTTTTCGGTGACATAGAGCGCGGGCATGTGGTAAGTGAGGTAAAGCTGGGTGAGCACGCGTGAAAGGCCTTCGGGGAACACTTCCCAGCCAATGTCTGTCATCTCGTCGCTTTGAACCACTTCGACAGGCAGGTTTTGCTCTTCAGGGATCTCGGCGCGGGTAAGGTGGCGGGCATAGTAATTGATGCCCAGGTAATCGGTGGGGGTGGCGATGGCAGCCATGTCGCCCGGCTGGACAAAGTCAAGCCCGTTGGGCAGAGCGCCCAGAGCGGTGAAATCGGCCACCGTATCGCCGGGGTAGCCGCGCCCGTAAAGCGGATCGGTAAACCAGCGCAGCCACATGCCCTGGCCAAAGCGGTAGGCTTCCATATCAGCAGGCGAATGCGAGGCAGGCTGGGAATAGCCCACGTTCAGCACCATGCCGACTTTTGCGCCGGCGCTGTTGGCGCGGATGACCGGCACGGCCCAGCCGTGACTGAGCAGCAGGTGGTGGGTGCAGCGCGCCGCTTTGGGATAATCCTTCAGGCCGGGGGCATGAACGCCCATGGCATAACCCAGGTAGGCGTGCACAGCGGGCTCATTGTGGGTGGCCCAGAACTTCACCCGGTCGCCCAGTTTGCGGCTGACCACATCCGTCAATTCCACAAAGGCCTCAGCGGTGGTGCGGCTGGCAAAACCGCCTTCATCTTCCAGAATTTGAGGTAAATCCCAGTGGAAGAGGGTGACCATGGGGTCAATGCCGGCTTCCAGCAGGCCGTCCACCAGGCGGCTGTAAAAATCAAGGCCGGCCTGGTTCACCTTGCCGCGGCCCGCAGGCAGAATGCGCGGCCAGGCAATGGAGAAACGGTAGGCTTTGAGACCCATCTGGCGCATCAGGGCGATATCTTCAGGCCAGCGGTGATAATGATCGCAGGCCACGTCGCCGGTGTCGCCGTTCTTCACTTTGCCGGGGGTATGGCTGAAACGGTCCCAGATCGATTCGCTTTTTCCGTCGGCGTCCCAGGCGCCTTCAATCTGGTAAGAGGAGGTGGCGGCGCCCCACAGAAAATCGGCAGGGAAGGTTTTAAGGGAAGTCATCTAAAGGGTCTCCTTTGGTCGAGTATGGTGATTGAATTATAACTCTTCCTGTGAAAATATTCCCAAATATCCGGTTCCCGGTTTTTGGCAATTTGGGGAAGTTCCAGCGGGTTGGTTAAACACAGCGCAGGCGCCGCCTGAGCAAACAGGGGGCGCCTGCGGATGCATTCAAGCCAGGCCCGCTTATTTCTTCTGGGTGTACTTGCGCAGCAGTTCGTCAAGAGCTTCGCGCAGCAGGAAGGCCTCGCTTTTATTCATCGACCGCGCCAGTTCGGCCAGCCGTTCAAGCTGGGTTTGCGTGTAATGGCTGGTTTTGGTGACCATCTGGGCGCTGGTGGGCAGGCAGATGCGGTTGCGCCCCAGGCGTTTGGCGCGGTAAAGGGCTTCATCGGCTTTGCGCAGCAGGTCCACCCGTTCCGAACCATCGGCCGGGTAGCAGGCAATGCCGCCGGAGATGGTGAAATGGAAGGGCGGTTTCTTTTCATCGCTCGATGAATGCACCTCGGCCTGCTCCACCACGCGGCGCACCTCTTCAGCCAGCACAAAGGCTGAATCGGCGCCCAGGCCGGGCATCATGACAATGATCTCGTCGCCGCCCAGGCGGCAGGGGACATTGGGTTCGCTGAAATTGGCCTGCAGGATGGCGGCCAGCTGGCGCAGAACATCGTCGCCGCCGCGCCGCCCGTACTGCGTGTTGATCGTGCTGAAATTGTCCACGTCGATGGAGAGGATGGAGAAGGGCTCGCCCTTGGCGATTTCCTCATCCAGCCTGGCCAGGGTGCCGTATTGGTTGAGCAGGCCGGTCAGGCTGTCTTTCTGCTCGTAGAACGACACGCCGCCGCGCCGCCCGCGGGCGCGTTCGCGGAAAAGGGCTTCCTTGGCTTTTTCAATCAGGTCGCTCATCAAATAGGCGTCGGTGGGGCAGGTGGCCAGACCCAGCGAAACCTCAAAGTCCACCTCCAGAGGCTGCCCTGAGACGGTGAGGGTGTGGCGGTTTTTGGAAATGCGCTGCTGGAAACGCGCGGCCATGTCAAAGACAGTGACGGAACGCTGGCCGATAATGGCAGCAATCAATTCATCACCGCCGTAGCGGCCCACCAGGCCGTCCTTGCCAAAGGCTTCAGAGAACATGCCTGCCAGGGCCTTCAACAATTCATCGCCCGCCTGAATGCCGTACATCTGGTTGAACTGCATGAAGTCGTTGACATCCAGAAAGACGAGGGTAAGCGAGGAATTATCGTGCAGAATCTGCGCCAGAGCCTGATCCAGCTTCTGGGTGAAATTGGGCCGGTCCAACAATCCTGTCAGTTCATCCATAGTGATACATTCCTTATGTTTTCAGTATATGTATATTATTATACATATATCGGCATACGAGTCAACAGGGAATCTGACACTGCAAGGAAATGGATAACTTGTTCTGGCATGGGTAAAAAAAAGCCGTTCCACTGGTTTTAGCTTCGTCCAGGCAGGTTGATAACCTCAGTTGAAGTTTTCCGCCCCCGCCCAGGGGGGAGAAAGATGATTATGCGGTTAATTCCCTCGCCAAAAGCAGAAAAGCGCATCAGAGTGCCAAATATGTCATTATCAAAATAATTTTTGTAACTGCTTCGACAGTGTCACATTCCAGCATTTCCTGCTTTTTTATCGCTTTCAATCTGGAAATTAACCGCCCGTGGTTTTTTGTCTCCCCTTCGGGGAGACAAAAAACCACAATTAACAGTTGCTCCCTCCCGAAAATCGGGAGGGAGTCGAGGGGTGGGCGATGAATAATCTTAATGTGACATTGTCGAAGTAGTTTCGTTATTTTTTACTTAAAACAATCCTGCCGCTTCCTATAAGGGAAGCGGCAGGATTGGATTGCTGATCGCCTGTCAGACGGCGGTGAAGGTCAATGCGTCGCCAGCAGCATCCACGCGCACGGTCTGCCCGGCCTGGAATTCGCCGGCCAGCAGGCGCAGGGCCAGCACATCCTGCAGATGCGTCTGGAGAGCGCGCTTGAGCGGGCGGGCGCCGAAATCGGGGTCAAAACCGGCCTCGGCCAGCAGGTCGCAGGCGGCAGGCGTCACATCAAGAGTGATGCCCTTCTCCAGCAGCAGGGCGGCCACACGCTTGAGCTGAATGCCCACAATGGCGTTGATATCCTGGCGGGTGAGGGCGTGGAAGATGATGATCTCATCCACCCGGTTGAGAAATTCAGGACGGAAATGGGCCTGCAGAATGCGCGTCATCTGGTCGCGGGTGACGCTGCCGCCCTGTCCGTTCATCCAAAGCTCATTGCCCAGGTTGCTGGTCATGATGACCACGGTGTTGCGGAAGTCAATCGTGCGGCCCTGCCCATCGGTCAGGCGGCCGTCATCCAGCAGCTGCAGCAGCACGTTGAACACCTCAGGGTGGGCCTTTTCAATCTCATCGAACAGCACCACGCTGTAAGGCCGGCGGCGCACCGCTTCGGTGAGCTGGCCGCCTTCCTCATAGCCCACATAACCGGGCGGGGCGCCGATCAGGCGAGAGACGGTGTGCTTCTCCTGATATTCGCTCATGTCAATGCGGATCATGGCGCGTTCCTGATCGAACAGAAATTCCGCCAGGGCGCGCGCCAGCTCGGTCTTGCCCACGCCGGTGGGACCCAGGAAAATGAACGAGCCAATCGGCCGGTTGGGATCCTGCAGGCCTGAGCGGGCGCGGCGCACCGCATTGGCCACCGCCTTCAAGGCTTCTTCCTGCCCGACCACACGCTGGCGCAGGCGTTCTTCCATGTGCAGCAGCTTCTGCATTTCGCCTTCCAGCAGGCGCTGCACCGGCACCCCGGTCCAGCGGGCAATCACTTCGGCTATTTCTTCCTCGTCCACTTCCTCTTTCAGCAAGGCGCCGGCAGTTTGCACCTGCTTGAGCTGGGCCTCGGCCTGCGTCCGGCGCTGTTCCAGGTCGCGCAGTGCGCCGTAGCGCAGGCGGGCAGCCTTTTCCAGGTCGTTCACCCGCTCAGCCTGCTCCATATCAATCTGGGTTTGCTCAATTTGCTCCTTGATGGCGCGCAGACCTGAAATGGCCTGCTTTTCAGCATTCCAGCGGCGGTGCAGGTCGGCCGCCTGGATGCGCAGTTCGGCCAGCTCGGCATCCAGTTTTTCCAGGCGCTCGCGCGAGGCCTTATCGCGCTCCTTTTGCAGGGCCTGGCGCTCAATTTCAAGCTGGGTGATCTGGCGGTCCACCTTATCCAGCGGCTGCGGTTTCGAATCGATCTCGGTGCGCAGGCGGGCGGCGGCCTCATCAATCAGGTCAATGGCCTTGTCGGGCAGGTGGCGGTCGGTAATGTAACGCTGCGAAAGGGTGGCCGCGGCAATCACCGCCGGATCGGTGATGCGCACCCCGTGGTGCACCTCATAGCGCTGCTTGAGCCCGCGCAAAATGCTGATGGTGTCGGCCACGCCGGGCTCCTGCACCACCACCGGCTGGAAACGCCGCTCGAGGGCGGGGTCTTTTTCCACGCGCTGGCGGTATTCATCGAGGGTGGTGGCGCCAATCAGGTGCAGTTCGCCGCGCGCCAGCATGGGCTTGAGGATATTGCCGGCATCCATGGCGCCTTCGGCAGCGCCTGCGCCAACAATGGTGTGCATCTCATCCACAAAGAGGATGATTTCACCCTGCGATTCGGTGATCTCCTTCAGAACCGCCTTTAAGCGTTCCTCAAATTCACCGCGGTACTTGGCCCCGGCCACCAGGGCGCTCAAATCGAGCTGGATAAGGCGTTTATGTTTGAGGCTTTCGGGCACATCGCCTTTGACAATGCGCTGGGCCAGGCCTTCCACAATGGCGGTTTTGCCCACGCCGGGTTCGCCGATGAGGGCCGGGTTGTTCTTGGTGCGCCGTGAAAGGATCTGCACCACGCGCTGCACCTCTTCATCCCGGCCAATCACCGGATCCAGTTTGCTCTGGCGGGCCAGTTCGGTCAGGTCGCGGCCGTATTTTTGCAGGGCCTGGTAGGTATCTTCGGGGTTTTGCGAGGTGACGCGCTGCGATCCGCGCACCGATTGCAGGGCCTTGAGAATGGCATCCTTGGTCAGGCCGTACTGGCTGAGGCGTTTGGCTTCGATGCTTTCGGTGAGCGCCAGCAGAATATGCTCGGTGGAGGTGTATTCATCCTGCATGCCGCGGGCAAAGCGCTCAGCCGCCGCCAGGGTGTCTGCAACCGGGCGCGAAAGCCCGATTTGCACATTTCCGCCGTACACTTTGGGACGGTTATCAATGTCTTTTTCCAGTTCGGCGCGCAGGGCGGTCACCCCGCCGGCCACGCGTGTGACGATGGCCGGAACCACGCCGTCTTCTTGCCTCAGCAGAGCCAGCAGCAGATGCGCCGGTTCAATGGATTGGTGGCTGGCCTCCTGGGCAATCTGTTGAGAGTTCAGGATGGCTTCCTGTGCTTTTTGGGTGAATTTTTCCATATTCATAGGTCTTCTCGCTTCTTTCCAGATCATCCCTGCCTGACATGTTTCTACCAGGCCGAATAAAACCGGCCTTCATCTGTCAGGACAGGTGTAGATACAGCTTCAGCTTAAGCCTTTTTTGTCGGATTCCCATTAATATTTTATATGAAAAATGTAACCGGTGCTGGATTTCCGCATCCATTCCGCGGATCTGGCATGGGACCTTTGGGATGCGTTGGCCAAACGGAAGCGTTCACCTGCCAGTTTCGCGAAATAACGGCCGCGCGATTTGACTTTTCTTAAAAATGTGATTAAACTTATTTTATTACCGATGTTCGACAAAGGAGAAATTATGGCTGGTACATTCCGCTTGATTCTTACCGCTGGCCCGCTTCCCGGCAAGGAATATCCCCTTAAGGATAAGACCGAATTTGTGCTCGGACGCGACCTGGCCTGTGATATTGTGGTGAATGATCCTGAAGTTTCCCGCCGCCATGCGCGCATCTACACCCAGGGTGATTTGTTTTATATTGAAGACAACGGCTCCACCAACGGCACCTGCGTCAACGGACAGCGCCTGATGGGCCCCAGCGCCCTGCAGTCGGGCGACCGCATCAACATTGGCGAGAAAATTGCCCTGATGTTTGAAGCTGTGCGGGTGGATCCTGATGCAACGATGGTGTCAATGGCCAAACCGGTTATTCCGGCTGCCGCTGCCACCATTGCCATTCCCCCCGAGGCTGCGCCGGTGGTCCCCGAACCAGCCGCTCCGGCTGCGCCGGTGATCCGCCCGGTGATCCGCCCGGTGGAACCGGCTGCTCCTGCGGCTGGCGGCTGGAACGAACCCGCCGCCCCCAGCGCCTGGCCGGCCACGCCTGAACCCCCGGCCGCCAGCGGTTGGGGCGCCCCGGCTGAACCGGCTGCCCCTGCCTGGAACGCCCCGGCCGAACCGGAACAACCGGCCTGGAATGCCCCGGCGGCCAGCAATTACCCGCCTGCGGCGCCAGCCTGGCAAAACCCGGCTCCGCCTGCCGCCCCGGCCAAGAAGAAGGGCTTCCCGATCTGGATCATCATTGTCATCGCCCTGCTGCTGATCATCTGCTGCTGTGTTGGAACCATCTGGGCCATTGATGCCAATAACCTGTGGTGCCAGATCCCCGGCCTCAACCAGCTGCCCCTCTTCTGCGCTCAATAACCCGACTGGATGAGCGTCCACACCGTCTGAGCGGCGCGGCCCAGGGCTTCCTGTTCGATCACCGCCAGGGTGTCGCGATGCGTGTGATAGGCCAGCTCGGCCGCTTCTGAACCAACCGATTGGAGCGAGGCAGCGCGTATGCCTCGCTCCAGAAATGGCAGATAATCGCTGCTGCGCTGGGTATACCAGATATCCTGAACCTGCGGGTCCGCCTGCAGGATCAGTTTATTTAAAGCCGGGTCTGTCGGGCGGGGGTTGATCACGCCGTCACGAATGACATAAGCTAGGCCGTCTCCAGCGCCGACCATATCCAGGTTGAGCACTGCCAGGTCTGGCGCAGGGCTCAGACTGCGGGCGGCGGCTTCAGCGCCGTGCAGGCCGGTTTCTTCCGCGCCGGTGAAGAGAAATTCCACGTTCAACTTTTCGGCTGGCCGGTCAGCCAGTTCCTCGGCCAGCGCCAGCAGCACGCCCACCCCCGAAGCGTTATCATAGGCGCCGGGGGCGGCCTGCTGTGGGCCGGCGGCCTCAGCCAGCTCCAGCGCCAGCCAGCCCAGCCCCAGCGCCAGCCCGGTAATTTGAGCGGCGGTGAGCAGCCAGGCCGGCAGGGGCAGGCCGACCCAGCCGGTGATGGCGAGGGCTGCCAGGGCGATGGCCGCGCGCTGCAGGATAAACGTGCGCTGGCGGCGCAGCTGGAGCCAGAAGGGAGCAGTGAACACGCTGGCCTGCCCGCTGTCCACATGGGCGCAGAGGATCAGGCGCGGGCCGTCCCGGCGGTCCTTGCAGGCCCATACATTCTGGCTCTGGCGGGTGCGCGGCATATGGCGGCGCAGCCAGCGCGCCAGGCCGGGGCGCAGGGCCAGCAGCAGCGGCATGGAGATCACGGCCGGGGGGAATAGCTGCACCAGCCAGCCGGAGGCCATCAGCAGCAGGGCCAGCAGGATGCTCAGCAGCAGGGTCGGCCCCAGGCGGGCGGGCGGGGCAAAAGGCACGGGGGTGCGCTCCAGGGTGTAGCCCCAGGCGGCGAGCTTTTCCGCGATGCGGTCAAAGGCGGCCGCCTCGGCCGGGCTGCCTGCCGGGCGCGGACCAATGCCCGCGGCCAGTGCGGCGGTGTGTTCATAGGCGCGTTCAGCCAGCGTTTTCACGGCGGGCCACCAGGACGAAATGCGGAATCTTGTAGGTATAAAACGGGGAGGCAAAGGGGAAAGCTGCCAGGGGCTGGGCGCCCAGGCTGTTCAGCATGGCGCGTTGGGCGGCATGTTCGGCTTCGCCCTGGTTGACGATCACCAGCAGCCCGCCCGGGCGCAGGCTTTGCCAGACCTGCGCGCACAGCGCCGCCGGATCAAACAGGCTCTGCGGCAGCCCCCATTCCAGGTGATCGCGAACGAAAATAAACGGGAAGAATTGAAAGGCCAGGTCAAAAGCGGCCGGCCGGACCGTGAAGCCCTGCGGGATGTAGGCCATGCCGGGTAAATCTGCAATGGCCGCCAGGGCATGGTCGCGGCGGGCATGCAAATCGCCGTAGACGCGGAAAGCATCCACTTCATAGCCGCTCAGGTCAAGCTGCCGGCCGGCGGCATGCCCAAACCAGCGCAGCGCCGCCCAGAGGGCCGGGGCGTAGAACCAGTCAGAGCAGCCCACATCCACGGCATTCAGCGAATCAGGCAGGGGCGCGCCTGCCTGGAGGAGCGCCTGCTCAATGAGCTGAAGATAATAGAGATTGATGCTGAATGTTTCCAGTGTCCCTTTTGCCAGCCAGCCCTCCAGGTGATAGTCGGCGCAAAGACGGGCCCATTCAGCCGGCTGGCATTGAAGAGCGGGGGTTTTATCCTGCCAGGGGTGGGTTTTCACCGGACGCTGCCAGCGGAAAAACTGCCGCAGGGGATAATCAACCGCATTGCGCAGGGCATGGAACAGATTCATAGTGAAATTATAGCATGCCTTTGATTGACAAAAAGCCAACCCTCTTTTACACTTGAACCCATGCCACATCGAAAGGACAAGCAAAGATGATCCGCCTGGGAATGACCGACTGCCCGGCTGTGCGCGGGCTGATGAGCCGCGGCGCATTGAAGCTCGATTACCTGGAGGTGCACGGGCCTTATGCTGAAAAAGCACGCGAGGCCTATCCTGAGCACCCCATGCTGCTGCACAACGCCCTTTACCAGTGGTCGCTGGCCCACAGCCGCGGCCTGGCGCACCGCGCCGCCGACTGCCTGACCCTGGAACGGCTGGCGCTGACCCGCTCGCCCTGGTACAGCCTGCACCTGGGTTTCAGCGCCGAGGAAGTGGATTTTTTTGACGAGGCCATGCACGCCCTATCCCCCATTCTCCCGCCGGAATTGATTTTTGAGCGCACCTGCGCCGTGCTGAATGACCTGACCGCCCGGCTGGACCTGCCTGTGCTGATTGAAAACCTCGATTACAATCCCGGCGGCGCCTATGAAACGGTGTGCCAGCCGGATTTCATCCGCCGCGTGCTGGCGGAAGCGCCGGTGTTTCTGCTGCTGGACCTGGCCCATGCGCGCATCAGCGCTGAGGCGCAGGGCCTGGCAGTGCGGGAATATCTCGAGCGCCTGCCGCTGGAAAAGGTGCGCCAGGTGCATGTGAACCGCCCGCAGCGCCATGCGCAGCGCCTGTGGGATGCGCACGAGGCCATGCAGGAGGAAGATTATGGCCTGCTGGCCTGGGTGCTGGACCGCGCGCAGCCCTGGGCGGTGACCCTGGAGTATAACAAAGACGAAACGCTGATTTTGGAACAGACCGGGCGGCTGCGCCAGGTGCTGCAAGGGTGAATCATGAGCTTCCATCGTATCAATAGACACAACTACAGGAAGAATCAAGTATACTCATAAGAGAATGGAAGCAGGTAATTGAAATGAAAAAGGAGCGTTCAAATGGCGGATGAAAAAGAGAAGAAAATTGTGGTGCTGTGCGACGGTCCCTACCGGGTGGAAGGGGACGTGACCCTGACCCACAAAACCCAGGTGGTGTCGGAATACGGCGAGCCGCTGACCTGGCGGAAGGACGGCGAGGTGGAAACGCCGGGCCAGCCGTACTATATCTGCCGCTGCGGCCATTCCAAAAAGAAACCCTTCTGCGACGATACGCATGTGGATGAATGTTTTGACGGCGAAGAAACGGCCGATACCCGCCCGACTGCGGAACGCCAGAAGGCTTACCCCGGCGGCACCGGCATTGAGGTGCGCATGGACGGCCACCTGTGCATGGATTCCGGCTACTGCGGCACGCGCCTGGCCCACATCAGCAAGCTGGTGGGCGAAACCGCCGAACCGGTGGTGCGCGCCCAGGTGATGCGCATGGTGGAGCACTGCCCATCCGGCGCGCTGACCTATTCATTGGAACACGGCGGGCCGGATGTGGAACCGGACCTGCCCCAACAGGCCGCCCTGACCACCGAGATCACCTCAGATGGGCCGATTGAGGGGCCGCTGTGGGTGATGGGCGGTATTCCGGTGGAGCGGGCCGACGGCCGGCCTTTTGAAACGCGCAACCGCGTGACCCTGTGCACCTGCGGCCTTTCGGGCAAGAAACCCCTCTGCGACGGCACGCACCGCGCCGAGGCCGAAAAGAAGGCCCACGGCGGATAATTTTTTCAGGAGGCTGCATTGTCGTACACAGTCATTGCGGCGGCCGCGGCTGCCAGGCAGAAGCGTTTGATGGAAGAAGAGGAGGAACAATTGACACCCTATTCCCGTGAAGCGTTGGATGACAATTGGGAGTTTAAGATTGTGCGCGCCAGCACAGATCTCTTTGCCGATCCGCAAACCTTACAACAGGTGGTGAACGAAGAAGGACGTTCAGGCTGGGAACTGCTGGAAAAATTTGACAACAGGCGTCTGCGCTTCAAACGGCGCCGCGGTGCAGGCGCGAGTCTGTATGGACTGAACCCCGAAATAGATCCATACCGCAGCCATGTGGGCGTGTCTCAAACCACTTACAAGCTCAGATTGATCCTCATCATGCTGGCGGTCCTGTTTGCCCTGATGGGTATGACCTTTGCCATTTTACTTGTGGTTCGTTAACCCGGTTTAAAAACAGACAAAAAACCGCCCTTCAGATCATCCGAAAGGCGGTTTTTGTTTTTTGTAACTACCTTGACGATGTCACATTTCTACCCTTCATGCATTTTCAATGCTTTCAATCAGCACAGTAACCGCATGGGGCGTTTTTGCCCAGCTTTGGGGGCAAAAACGCCCCCAATTAACAGTCACCCCCTCCCAAAATTGGGAGGGGGTCGGGGGGTGGCAATCTTTAATATGAGATTGTCAAAGCTGTTGCTGTTAATTTATTCTGGCGCCCAGTTCATGAAGGCGCGCAGCGCGCCGTAAGTCATGGAGGCGTGGACGTTCTCGACAAAGCGCAAATTTTCGGGCACGCCGCTGGCCAGCGAGCCGCGCAGGACAATGGGGGTGAAATCGAGATCCATGGCCCCGCGGATGGTGGACAGCACGCAGTATTCAGCGCAGAAACCGGTGATGATGAGGGTATCCACGCCCAGGGCATGCAGCTTTTCGGCCAGGGGGGTCTTGTTGAAGGAATTGCCGTAGGTTTTGACGATGTGTTCGTCGGTGGGCAGAATTTTCAGACTTTCGGGCAGGTCAAAACCTTCTTCGCCGGGTATAACGCCTTCATCTTCTTCCATGTGCTGAACGCAGATCACCGGCAGGTTCTTTTTGCGGAACAGGGCGATGGCTGCGTTGATGGTGGGGATGGCGTCTTCAAGGGATTGGGTGGTGACGGCATCGTATTTGAAGAAGGCCTTCTGAACGTCAATGACAAGCAAGGCGGGTTTCATGTGAAAAACTCCTTCAGAAACATTGGGGCAGGTATTTTATTGATTGGGTGGATAATACGGCCATTATAGCACATATTTGCTAACCCAAAGCGCGGCGAAAATTCCGAGTCGCAAAACAGGCTGAATTTGCATATAATCATTGTATAAACAACCTGACAGGAGGTGCGATATGAAGGAACAATCATCATCGGGCGGGTTTCTGAAGGGGCTGGGGGTTCTGTTCATCATTTTATTCATCTTCATCCTGCCGTTATCCCTGCTGGCATTTGATGCCGGGGCGGCGCTGTTTAATGCTGAAAAAGTGAAGACCTTTGTGGCCGACGAAGTGATCCGTTCGGACCTGGTGCCGGCCGGGCTGGCTTATCTCTCAGAACTGCAGGCCAAACGCCGCGGCTCGGGAGAGGATGAGCCGGATATCGTCAAGCTGATCCGCCTGCTGCAGCTTGAAGACTGGCGCACCATCCGCCAGGAAATTTTACCCAATGAGATTCTGGTGCCGATGTCCAACAGCGCCGTGCAGAGTTTCTACGACTGGATCGATTCGGAATTTCTGTACATGCAGGTGATGCTGGAGATGCAGCCGCTGAAAGACCGCGTCAACTCGGAGCACGGCGCCAATTCGATCATGGTGGCTTACGGCAAGCTGAAACCCTGCACCGATGCCGAAGTGAAGGATTTTGAGTCACGCATGGCGGCGGCCAAAGTGGGCGATGATGTGCCTTACAACCTGTGCGTGTTTCCCGATCCTTACCATGAGGACCAGTTTAATGATTACGTGGCCTCGCTGCAGGAGGTGGTCAACAACGTGCCGGTGAAGTTCAACCTCACCGCGGCCATGTATGAGGACGAAGATACCACGGTGAAGGGATCCAGCCCGGCCAAAGACCAGCTGCGCCTGATGCGCGCCCTGGCTGCCTGGGCCTGGCTGCTGCCCCTGCTGCTGGTGCTGGCGGTGGCGGGCTGTTCCGTTCGCTCACTGCTGGATGTGACGCGCTGGCTGGGCGTGCCGCTGTTGGTGGGCGGGCTGCTGACCCTGGTGCCCCCGCTGCTTTACAGTGCTGTGATCACCGCCTTTCTTTCTGCCGGGCCGCTGGCTGAATTTCCGGCGCTGCTGACGCAGGAACTGATCCGCGTGATTGTGCGCCTGGCCGGACTGGTGTTCGACCCGATGCTGATGCAGGCGCTGACGCTCAGCGCACTGGGGCTGCTGCTGGTGGGGCTGGGCGCATGGCTGGGCCGCAAAGAGAAACCAGCGCCGCCGGCCCTGTAAGCGGCGCAAAAATTGGGGCCTTTGCCCGCTCAAAACATGATACAATAAATTCACCCTTAACCGGCCCCGGGCTGGTTTTCATCGATATTCTTATTTTGAGGTGTGTCTTATGTCGTCCATCCCTGTTCTGGTTGCTGTTGCCTGGCCTTATGCCAATGCCGAAATTCATGTGGGCAACCTCACCGGCTCTGACCTGCCGGCGGATATTTTTGCCCGTTTTCACCGGCTTAAGGGTAACCAGGTGTTGATGGTTTCCGGCTCAGATGCGCATGGCACCCCCATCACTGTGCGCGCTGATGCCGAGAAAACCACTGCTCATGATGTGTACCAGCGTTTTCATGCCGGCTTCCTGGATCTGTTCCAGCGACTGGGCCTGACCTACGATTTGTTCACCAGCACCCACACCGCCAATCATTTTCAGGTGTCGCAGACGGTGTTCATGGCCCTCAAGCAGAACGGCTATCTGTACACGGCGCGCGAAATGCAGTGGTTCTCGCCGGCGCAAAACCGCTTCCTGCCCGACCGCTACGTGGAAGGCACCTGCTATATCTGCGGTTATGACAATGCCCGCTCTGACCAGTGCGATAAATGCGGCAACCTGCTGGACGGCGCCCAGCTGATCAACCCGCGTTCCAAGGTGGATGGTTCGACCCCCGAACTGCGCGAGACCGAGCATTTCTACCTCGACCTGGGACAGCTCCAACCTTTTGTGGAAGATTACCTGCGCACCCATGAAAGCTACTGGCGGCCCAATGTGCTGCGCCAGTCGCTGGGGCAAATGACCACCGAAAAACTGCGCGGCCGCCCCATCACCCGCGATCTTGATTGGGGTATTCCCCTGCCCATTGAAGGCTGGGAAGGCAAATGCCTGTACGTCTGGTTTGAAGCGGTGATCGGTTATCTTTCAGCCAGCATCGAATGGGCGCGCCTGACAGGTCAGCCTGACGCCTGGAAGAACTGGTGGCACAACCCTGAGGCCCGCTCTTATTACTTCATTGGCAAGGATAATATCCCCTTCCACGCCGTGATCTGGCCGGCTCAGCTCATCGGCTGCGGCACCACCTTCGATACTCTGATGAAGGTGCACCAGCCCTCCACCCTCAACCTGCCCTACGACGTGCCGGCCAATGAATTCATGAACCTGGAAGGGCAGAAAATTTCCGGCAGCCGCAACTGGGCCGTTTGGGGCCGCGATTTTCTCGACCGCTACGACCCCGACCCGCTGCGCTATTACCTGACCGCCAACATGCCCGAAACCCGCGACTCAGACTGGGATTGGAACGAGTTCTTCCAGCGCAACAACAACGAACTGGTGGCCACCTGGGGCAACCTGGCCAACCGCGTGCTGGCCTTCACCTACAAGCACTGGAACGGCTGCATTCCGGATCCGGGCGAGCTGCGCAATGTGGACCTTGAACTGCTGGAAACCGTGGAAGACGGCTTCACCACTGTGGCCGAACATCTCGATGCGGTGCGCCTGCGCCAGGCCCTGGCCGAAGCCATGCGCCTGGCCACTGAGGTCAACCGCTACCTCGACACCAACGCTCCCTGGTTTGAAATCAAAACCGACAAGGACCAGGCTGCCAAATCGGTCTACACCGCCCTGTGCGCCATCAATTACCTCAAGGTGATGTTTGCGCCCTTCCTGCCCTTCACCAGCGAAAAGCTGCACACCTACCTGGGCTTCACCAAACCCCTGTTTGGCACTCAGACCACCCAGGTCAAAGCCGACAGCCTGGGCGAGCACACCGTGCTGCTTTATCAGCCGGGTGAATGCGACGGCCGCTGGGAAGCTGAACGCCTGACCCCCGGCAGCGCTTTGCAGCCCCCGCAGCCGCTGTTCCGCAAACTGGATCCATCCATTGTGGAAGAAGAACGCGCGCGCCTGGGCCGTAAAGCTTAGTTTCTGTGGCCTTCACCAGCTCCTGTTGAAAAACGGGGGCTTTTTTTATCCTGGCCAGGTCAGGCAGGCTTCCGCTGCGCTGCCAATGCATCCTGCTGAAATAAGCACCCCCCATTAATGCCAAAATCGCCTCAAGCGGTTGCTTGAGGCGATTTTTTATGGGTCAGGTCAGGCTTCGGCCCTGGCGGGGTTGATGGGCAGGGTGAAGGTGAAGCGGCTGCCGCGGCCTTCCACGCTTTCGGCCCAGATCTTGCCGCCCATCAGGGTCACCATGTCGCGGGCGATGGCCAGCCCCAGGCCGGTGCCGCCCTGGCGGCGGTTCAGGTGGGCTTCCACCTGGTAGAAACGGTCGAACACCTTTTTCACCTGGTTGGCTGGAATGCCGATGCCGTCATCAATGACCGATACGCGCACCTGGCCGGGCATCAGCACGGCTTTGACCAGCACATGCCCGCCGGGGTTGGTGTAAGACAGGGCGTTTTTGATCAACTGGTCGAGAATGCCGTTGAGTTTTTCTGCGTCTACATTCATAATGATATGCGCCCGCGAAACATCGGCCACCAGGGATATGGCGTGCTGATGAGCCATATCCTGGTATGATTCGACAATTTCTTCCAGCAGGTGGTTCATGGTTACCTGTTCCGGCTCCAGCGAAGTGGCGCCGCGCGCCAGCGCATCGGAATGCGAGAACTGCTCAATCACGTCCTTCAGGTGAATGGCATGGCGCACGATGATATCCATCTGTGGAATTTGATCTTCTTTCAGGTCAGGGCGCAGCAGAGCGGCATGGTTTAAAATTTGTCCCACCGGGGTGCGCATTTCACGCACCACCAGTTCCACAAATTCATCGCGGCGGCGCTCCAGGTCGGCGCTTTCAAGGTTGGTCTGCTCGGTGCGCTGCACCAGGGTTTCCATTTGCAGGGCCACGGCCATTTGAGAGGCCAGCACTTTGGCGATTTCTATGTCATCCTGGCTGAAAGGCAGCCCGTCTTTTTTGTTGACGGCTTCGAGCACCCCCACCACCTGTTCATGATAGACCAGGGGGACGGCCATGATGGAGCGGGTGGTGGTGTGCAGAATTCGATCCACCTGGCGAAAAATACGCTCATCCTGGCTCGCATCTTGCAACACCAGTACATGGGCATGGGAGAACACCCACCCCGCCACACTGCCCTCCAGCGGCACCTGCAGCGGTTTGAGCAGGCTAAACTGGTCCCACGACCCGGCGATAAAGTGTAAATTGCGGTCCACGGTATCATAAGCCATTAAAGAGCAGTCTTCACAATTGATCAGCTCAGCAGCATTGTTGATGGTGACCTGTAGAAACTCAGGCAGATCAAGGTTTCGGCTGAAATTTTGACCAATTTCCAGCAAACTTTGCAAACGCCGGGTATAATCTATGTGTGTTGCCATAGGCCGTCATCCTCCAATAGGATTATAGCACAGGCAGCTCAGACTGAATCATTTGTCAACAGGAGTAAAAAGAAAGTATGACCAACAAGAAGAAGATCAAGGTCGCAATTATTGGTGTCGGCAATTGCGCCTCATCGCTGGTGCAGGGTGTGCACTTCTACCGCGATGCTGTGGAAACAGACCGCATTCCTGGCCTGATGCACGTTAACCTCGGCGGTTATCATATCCATGACATTGAATTCACTGCAGCCTTTGACATTGTGGACACCAAGGTCGGCAAAGACCTCTCTGAAGCGATTTTTGCCTATCCCAACAACACGTTCAAATTCACCGACGTGCCGAACCTGAATGTGCCGGTTTACCGCGGCATGACCCACGACGGCCTGGGCAAATATCTCTCGCAGATTTTGAAAAAGGCCCCCGGCCCCACCGCTGATATTGTGCGCATTCTCAAAGATACCGGCACCGATGTGGTGATTAACTATCTGCCGGTGGGCTCTGAAATGGCCACCAAGTGGTACGTGGAACAGGTTCTCGAAGCGGGCTGCGCGTTCATCAACTGCATTCCCGTCTTCATTGCCAGTGCGCCCTACTGGGCGGACCGCTTCCGCCAGCATAACCTGCCGATCATCGGTGATGACATCAAGAGCCAGGTTGGCGCCACCATTCTGCACCGCGTGCTCACCAGCCTCTTTGTTGATCGCGGCGTGCGCCTCGACCGCACCTACCAGCTCAATTTCGGCGGCAACACCGATTTCATGAACATGCTGGAACGCGAACGCCTGGAATCCAAGAAGATTTCCAAGACCGGCGCGGTCACCTCCATGCTGCCCTACACCCTGCCCGAAAGCGACATTCATGTGGGCCCATCAGACTACGTGCCGTGGCTGACCGACCGCAAGTGGTGCTATGTGCGCATGGAAGGCACCACCTTTGGCGAGGTTCCCCTGAACCTGGAAGCCAAGCTGGAAGTTTGGGATTCTCCCAACTCGGCCGGCGTGGTGATTGACGCCATTCGCTGCATCAAGATCGCCCTCGACCGCGGCATGGGCGGCCCGATCATCGGCCCGGCCTCTTACTTCATGAAGACCCCGCCCAAGCAGTTCAAAGACAGCATCTGCCGCGAAATGACCGAAGCGTTCATCAAAGGCCAGGAGGCCTGATCAGAATGACTTGCCTTTTTTGCCAGATTGCCTCTGGAAATACCCCCACCAGCCTGATTTACCAGGATGAATGGGTGGTGGGCTTCCGCGATATTGCCCCCAAGGCGCCGGTGCACTTTCTGCTGGTGCCCCGGCGGCATCTGGCATCGTTGAATGACGCAACTCCTGAAGACCAGGCCCTGTTGGGTCACCTTCTGCTGGCGGCGCAGGCCGTTGCCCGTCAGCAGAAGATTGACCAATCGGGCTTTCGCCTGGTGGTAAACACCGGCCCAGATGGCGGCCAATCGGTCTATCATCTTCACATGCACATGCTCGGGGGCGGGCACCTGCCCTTCCGCATGTGCGCGGAGTAAGGTCATGCAAACCAGCCCCACCCGTCCACGGCGCCGTTCTTCTCAGGGGAATGCGCCTGCTGCCGGTTCTGAGGGCTTTTTTGAATACCGCCACACCGCAGAGCAGCGCAAACCCAGGGAATTTAACCGGGGGTTTCTATCGCTGCTGATTCTGGTTTTAAGCCTGCTGGCAATGGGCCTGATGGTGCTGATTGTGCTGGAGGCCTGCACGCGCCGGCCGGGAGCGGCTTTTGAAGCCTGGACTGCGCCCACAGGCATGCCCACCCTGGCGGTGGCGCTGCCTTCCACCGCCACCCCGGCAGGCCAGCCCACCCGCAACCCGGAGACCCCGGTGCTTTCGCCCACGCCAGACCAGCCGCACGCCCTGCCCACCCTGCGCATCGAAACGAAGGAATACACGGTGCAGTCGGGCGACGGCCTGGGGATGATCGCCGCGCGCTACGGCATTTCGCTGCAGGAGCTGGCAGATGCCAACCACCTGGGCACGGAAGACTGGCTGCAGCCCGGCCAGACACTTCTTATTCCGGCGCAGCGCCCGCAGGATACCGGCACCGGTAACAAGATCATCCCCGATTCCGAGCTGGTTTACGGCCCCGCGGCCAGCGGCTTTGACGCGGTGGATTTCACCCGCCAGCGCGGCGGTTACCTGGCGCTTTACCAGGGCGAGGTAGATGGCGAACAGCTTTCGGGCGGTGAAATTGTGGCCCGTGTGGCGCGCGATTATTCCGTCAACCCGCGCCTGCTGCTGGCCGTGCTGGAATATCAGAGCGGCTGGGTTTCAACCAGCAGCCCCGATGAGCGCACCCGCGATTTTCCCATCGGCTTTTCCAACCCCTATTACAAGGGGCTGTACAAGCAGCTGGCCTGGAGCGCCAACCAGTTGAACCGCGGCTATTATTTATGGAAAGAGAACGCTTTTGCCGCCTGGAACCTGACTGACGGCGCCGTGGTACCCATCAACCCGGGCATCAATGCTGGAACAGCTGGCGTGCAGTATTTGATGTCCCTGCTGTATGAGCGCGGCGGCTGGAACACGGCGGTGGGTGAGGGCGGCCTGATGGCCACCTATCGGGATCTGTTTGGCTATCCCTTTGATTTTGCCGTGGAACCCCTGCTGCCGGCTAACCTGACCCAGCCAGACATGCTGCTGCCTTTTGAGGTGGGCGCAAGCTGGTCGTTCACCAGCGGCCCGCACGGCGGCTGGAACACCGGCTCGGCCTGGGCAGCTCTCGATTTTGCCCCGCCCGGCGAGCCGATGGGCTGCGCCCTGAGCGACGCCTGGGTGACCGCTGTGGCTCCGGGTGTCATCACCCGCTCTGATCACGGGGCGGTGGTGCAGGACCTGGATGGCGACGGCAATGAACAAACCGGATGGGTGGTGTTTTACATGCATGTGGACAGCTCTGAACGCGTGCAGGTCGGCGACCTGCTGCAGGCGGGGGACCGCATTGGCCATCCCTCCTGCGAGGGCGGTTTTTCAACCGGCACGCACCTGCATATTGCCCGCCGGTTTAATGGTGAGTGGATTGCGGCAGATGGCGACCTGCCTTTCAACCTGAGCGGCTGGATTTCATCCGGCACCTGGAACGAGTATGATGGATATTTGAGTAAAAATGGACAGAGCATTGAGGCCTGGGATGGCCAGGCCCCCGAAAACCAGATACAACGCTAAACGCGCCCGGGAAGAAAAGATCATTATTTCCGCGGTGGTGATTTTGATGACCTGCACACTGGCCTGTGCCGGGTTGTATGTGGCTTTCCTGGCGAACCTGACCACCACTCAGGCGGCTGCTTCCGTGCCCACCGCCCAGCCCACACAGATGGTGCTGCTGTCTGAAAGCACTCAGCCCGCCCCGGCCATCATCGTCGAAACCCTGGTGCTGCCGACCCTGATTTTCACCCCCACCCCGGAACCGGTGGAAGCGGTGACGCCCCTGCCGCCCGGCCCAACCCCCAACCCCAACAGCACAGCCGTGCCCCCCATTCTCTATTACGCCCACCCCGGTGACACGCTGAACGTGGTGGCGGTGCGGTTTGGCGTCAGCCCGGATGAAATTTCATCCCCTGAGGCGCTGCCGGCCAACACCCTGCTGCAGCCCGAACAACTCCTCATCATTCCCAATGAACAGACCGGCGAACTGACGGATGCGCGGCAGCTGATGCCGGATGCTGAGGTAGTTTATTCGCCATCGGCCTCGGGTTTTGATACGAAACAATTCGCTGCCCAGGCGGGCGGCAAGCTCAGCGGCTACCAGGAATACCTGGGCAGCACGTTGATGACCGACGGCTCTGAGATTGTGGCGCGTGTGGCGCGCGACAACTCAATCAACCCACGCCTGCTGCTGGCCCTGCTGGAATATCACACCGGCTGGGTTTACGGTCAGCCCGAAGACCCCAACCAGATTGATTACCCCCTCAATTTTCAGAATAACCTGCACAAAGGACTCTACAAGCAGCTCACCTGGGCGGTGGACCAGTTGATGACCGGCTATTACGGCTGGCGCGAAGGCCGGCTGACCTCGCTGACCTTCACCGACGGCTCCAGCCTGCGCATTTCGCCGGAACTGAACGCCGGAACGGTAGCCCTGATGTATCTTTTTTCGGTCAACCGCTCGCGCCCCGAATGGGAAGCCCTGATGTACTCCGAAAACAGCCTGCCGGCGCTTTACGAGCAGATGTTTGGCAACCCCTGGGTGAATGCCCAACCCTATGAGCCGCTGCTGCCGGCTTCGCTGGCCCAGCCCGACCTGCTGCTGCCCTTTGCCAGCAACCAGATCTGGGCCATGACCGGCGGCCCGCACACCGGTTGGGGCGCCACCGGCGCCTGGGCGGCCCTCGATTTTGCCCCCGCCGCCACGCAGACCGGCTGCGTGCGTTCGGGTTACTGGGCTCAGGCGGTTGCCCCGGGCGTCATCATCCGCTCGGAGCGCGGCGTGGTCATTCTGGACCTGGATGGCGACGGCGACGAGCAGACCGGCTGGGTGATCCTTTACCTGCACATGGCCGAACTGGGACGGGTGAAAGCCGGGACGTACGTGCAAGCTGAAGATAATATCGGCCATCCTTCGTGCGAGGGCGGCGCTGCCACTGGAACGCATCTGCACATTGCCCGCAAGTACAACGGCGAATGGATCGCTGCCGACGGCCCGCTGCCTTTTGTGATGAGCGACTGGCAGGCCCAGCGCGGCTCAAAACCCTATGAGGGCGGCATGGTGCGCGGTGACCGCACCGTGACGGCGGACCCCAAAAGCCCGCCTTACAGTTATATTTCTCGTTTATCTGATTACTGATGAAGTTTCTGCGTTTCCTCAGCCTGCTGGTTTTGCTGCTGACCTCGTGCATGCCGCCAGCAAAATCAGGGCTGATTTTACCTACCCCCATTCCCCTGACCCCCACGCCCAAACCCACCCAGGGCCGTCCGGCCTATCCACCTGGCAAACTGGTGGATTACACCGTGCAAACCGGCGATACCCTTGAAACGCTGGCGCTGCGCTTCAACACCTCTGTGGCGGAAATCAGAGAGGCCAACCCGGTCATCCCTGCCGAGGTCACCACTCTGCCGCCCGGCATGCCGATGCAAATTCCCATTTATTATTTGCCTTTGTGGGGCAGCGCGTTTCAGGTGCTGCCCGACAGCCTGTTTATCAATGGGCCCGCCCAGGTGGATTTTGACACCGCGGCTTTTATTGCCGCGCACAACGGCTGGCTGAAAGATTACACCGCCTACGCTTTTGGCGGCAGCCGCAGCGCGGCTGAAATTATTGACTATGTGGCCACCAATTACAGCGTCAGCCCGCGGCTGCTGCTGGCCCTACTCGATTACCAGTCGGGGGCGCTCAGTTTTGCCATCCAGCCGCTGGGCAACCGCGATTACCCCCTTGGCTACCGCCATTACGCCTACCGCGGACTCTATTTGCAGTTGGGCTGGGCGGCCAACCGCCTTAACCAGTATTATTACGCCTGGCGCACCGGCAAACTGCTCTCGTTCACCTACCTGGACGAGCGACTCGAGCGTTTTGACCCCTGGCAGAACGGCGCCACCGTTGCCCTGACCATGTTTTTTGCCGACCAATACCCGGCGGATACGGTGCAGCGCGCGGTGGGGCCTCAGGGACTGGCAAAAACCTACCAGGATCTGTTTGGCGACCCCTGGGCCAACCCGCAACCGCACCTGCCCGGCAGCCTGGAACAACCTGCCCTGCGCCTGCCGTTTTTGCCCGGCAAAACCTGGGTGCTGACGGGCGGGCCGCACACCGGCTGGGGCTCAGGTGACCCGCGCGCGGCCCTCGATTTTGCCCCGCCGCTCACCTCCAGCGGCTGCGTTCCCTCCAGCGAATGGGCCACGGCGGTGGCCGATGGTGTGATTGTGCGCACTGACACCGGCCTGGCAGTGCTGGACCTGGACGGCGACGGCGATGAACGCACCGGCTGGACTGTGCTATACTTACATCTGGCAAGCGAAGGCAAAGTGCGGGTCGGTGATGTGGTGCGGGCGGGCGACCCCATGGGGCTGCCCTCGTGCGAGGGCGGCAGTTCCACCGGCACGCATGTTCACCTGGCGCGCAAATACAACGGCGAATGGATGCCGGCCTCGGTCGGCGTGCCGTTTGACATGGAAGGCTGGGAACCGGTGGATGGAGATCAGCCCTATGAGGGCTTTTTGCGCCGCGGCGGACAGATTGTCACCGCCAGCCTGACTTCAAACCCGAAAAGCCATATTCGTTCAGGAGAGTAATCCGATGCCTTGGCAGCGTCCCAAAGGGTTTACCGCCTTTCTGCTCATCTGGTTTGGCCAGGTTGTCTCGCTGGTGGGTTCGGCCATGTCGGGCTTTGCCATGACCATCTGGGCCTGGCAGATCACCCAGCAGGCCACTGCCCTGGCTTTGGTGGGGCTGGCCAACTTTTTGCCGATGATTTTGTTTGCCCCGGTGGCGGGTGTGCTGGTGGACCGCTGGCCGCGCCGGCTGGTGCTCATCCTCAGCGACCTGGCGGCGGGCTGCACCACCATCGGCCTGCTGATCCTTTACCAGGCGGGCAGCCTGCAGATCTGGCATCTGTATGTGGCGGGCGTCATTGCGGGCTTTTTCCAGTCCTTCCAGTGGCCGGCCTATTCTTCCACCGTTTCGCTGATGGTCAGCAAGGAGCAGTACGGCCGCACCAGCGGCATGATTGCCCTGGCGGAGTGGGGCTCGGGCATTTTTGCGCCGGTGCTGGCGGGCGCCCTGCTGGGCATCATTGGCCTGGCCGGCATCATGACCATTGATATCATCACCTTCACCTTCGCCATCAGCATGGTGCTGCTGGTGGCCATTCCGCCGGCGGTGAAATCGGAAGAGGGCAAAGCCGGCGATGAAGGCAGCTTCTGGTGGCGACTGAGTTTTGGCTTCCGCTTTATTTTCTCGCGCCCGCCGCTGCTGTTTTTGCAGCTGGTGTTTTTTGCCGGCAACCTGCTGTTTTCCATTGCCAACACCTTGCAGAGCCCCATGGTGCTGGCGCGCACCGGCGATGACCCGGTGATGCTGGCCACCGTCCAATCGACGGCCGCGGCTGGAGGGGTGCTGGGCAGCCTGTTGATGACCGCCTGGGGCGGACCGAAGCGGCGCGTTTATGGCGTGCTGTTTGGCTGGATGGCCAGCGGCGTGCTGGGCCTGCTGGTGCTGGGCCTGGGCGGATCGCTGCCCTTCTGGATGGTTGGCGCATTTTTCGGCTCCATTCTGGGCCCCATCATCAACAGCAGCAACCAGGCCATCTGGCAGGCCAAGGTCCCGCCGGATATTCAAGGGCGGGTGTTTTCGGTGCGCCTGATGATTGCCCAGATCACGGTGCCAGTGGCCATGGCCGTGGCCGGCCCGCTGGCTGACCAGTGGATGGAACCGGTGATGCTGTCGGCTGCCAGCCCGTTGGGGCAGATGCTGGCGCGGGTGTTCGGCAGCGGGCGCGGCGTGGGCATGTCGGTGATCATCGCGGCGATGGGCCTGCTGGTGGTGCTTTCCACCGTGGTTTCCCTGCTGAACCCGCAGGTGCGCAACGTGGAAACCCTGCTGCCCGATCACAGCCAGGCGAGCGGTGTGGACGGGGGCGCTCCGGAACCGGCAGCGCAGTGATCGTAAAAAAATAAAAAAAGGCCATCCGTGGTAAACTGAATGACGACACCAACAAAAGAAGGACACAGGTTATGAGCAGCGAAGGAACCCTCATTGAAAAAACGCCCCACCCGGTGACCCGCGCCACGCTGGCGCGCGATTTCCTGGCCCTGGGCCTGCAGCCCGGCAGCCTGGTGCTGGTGCACTCCTCTCTCAGCGCTTTGGGCTGGGTGAATGGCGGCCCGGTGGCTGTGATCCAGGCGCTGATGGATGTGCTGACGCCCGAAGGCACCCTGGTGATGCCGGCTCACAGCGGCGACCTTTCAGACCCGGCCAAGTGGGTCAACCCGCCCGTGCCGGCCGACTGGCTGCCCGAAATATACGCCACCATGCCGGCTTTTGATCCGGCGCTGACGCCCACCCGCGGCATGGGGCGCATTGCCGAACTGTTTCGCACCTGGCCGGGGGTGCTGCGCAGCAGCCACCCGGCGGTCTCATTTGCCGCCTGGGGCCGCCAGGCAGCTGAAATCACGGCCGGGCACCAGCTTGATTCCTCGCTGGGCGAAGGCTCGCCGCTGGCGCGTATTTACGAGCGCGACGGGCTGGTGATGCTGCTGGGCGTGACGCACGCCAACAACACCTCGCTGCACCTGGCGGAATACCGCCAGCCAGCCCCGCCTTTAACGCAGCAGGGCGCGCCCATCATGGAAAACGGCCAGCGGGTGTGGAAGTGGTTCACAGAGGTGGATTACGATGATGAGCCGTTTGCGCAGCTCGGCGCCGAATTTGACGCCCTCGGTGAAACCCGCATCGGCCCGGTGGGCTGCGGCACGGCCCGCCTGATGCGCCAGCGCAGCGTGGTTGATTTTGCCGTGCGCTGGCTGTCTGCCCGCCTGCCCTCGCGAAGCGGGGGCCTGCCCTCGCAAAGCGGGGGCCTGCCCTCGCCGGCTGAAAATTAGCGGACGTTCCAGTTTTGCCCACGCCATCCGATCCCTGCCGTGACCATCATTGGCAGGGATTTTTTTTGCCAGACAAGGCGGCTGCCGGCGGCATATCCCTCCTGCTCTCAATAAAAAACCCCTCCGCCGGAAGGGGTGGCAACCCTACCGCAGGGGGTTAAAACCTCCCTGCGGGCTGGATATAATCATTCATACAGAATGGCTTGCTGCGGTTGAGCAAAAATCATACGCGAGATGATTCGGGCTTCCCAATGCTTTTCATTTTGGATAAAATGAACATATGGCAGAAAAAACCGAACAACCCCAAACCTTGAGCTTAGACGACCCCTCGCTCTATATCAACCGCGAGCTCAGCCTGCTCGACTTCCAATGGCGCGTGCTGGAGGAAGCCAAAGACAGGCATAACCCCCTGCTGGAACGGGTCAAATTTCTTTCCATTGTTGATTCGAACCTGGAGGAGTTTTTCATGGTGCGCGTGGGCGGGCTGCGCATGCAGCGCGACAGCGGCGTGGGCGAGCCCTCGCCTGACGGCATGACCCCCGCGCGGCAGCTGGCGGAAATCCGCAAGGTGGCCCTGCGCCTGATGGAAGACATGGCCGAATATTTCCGCGGCCCCATGATGAACGAACTTTCAGAGGCTGGAATCCGTATTTTATCTTACAACGAACTGACCCCCCGGCAGCAGGAACATATCAATGCCTATTTTGACGAGGTCATTTTTCCCTCACTCACCCCGCTGGCCTACGACCCTGCGCACCCCTTCCCGCACATTTCCAACCTCAGCCTCAACCTGGCCGTAGTGGTGCGCGACCGGCAAGGCCAACAGCGCTTTGCCCGTGTGAAGGTGCCTTCCTCCCTGCCCCAGCTGGTGCCGGTCAAACGCTCGTCGGGCAGCCTGCGCCGCGACGGCACCTCGCCGCGCTACCACTATTTTGTCTGGATCACCCAGGTGATCACTGCCAACCTCACCAAGCTGTTCCCCGGCGTCGAAATTGTTGAGGCGCACCCCTTCCATGTGACCCGCAACGCGGACCTCGAAATTCAGGAAGTGGAAGCCCTGGACCTGCTTGACACCATTGAAGAAAGCCTGCGCCAGCGCCGCTTTGGCCCGGTGGTGCGCTTGATGATCAACAAGGCCATGCCGCGTTATATTCGCGATATTCTGGCCGAGAACCTCAAGGTGGACGGCCTGGATATTTATGCCCTGAACAGCCCGCTGGGACTTTCTGCCCTGTCTCAGCTGACAAAAATTGACCGGCCTGATCTGAAAGACCGTCCTTTCACCCCTGCCATTCCGCCGCCTCTGCGCGATCTGCGCGGCTCCTATACCGGGTTGTTCGGCGTGATGAACACGCGCAATGTGCTGCTGCATCACCCCTATGATTCTTTCATGCCGGTGATTGATTTTCTTAAAATCGCCGCTCAGGATCCTGATGTGCTGACCATCAAGCAGACCCTTTACCGGGTGGGCAACAATTCGCCCATTGTCAAAACCCTGCTGCAGGCCAGCCGCGATTACGACAAACAGGTGGCGGTGCTGGTGGAATTGAAAGCGCGCTTTGATGAAGAAAGCAACATCGGCTGGGCGCGCATGCTGGAAAAGGAAGGCGTGCATGTGGCCTACGGCAAGCCGCGCCTGAAGACCCATTCCAAAATTGCTCTGGTGGTGCGGCGCGAAGGTGAACACCTTAAACGGTATATTCATCTGGCCTCCGGCAATTACAACCACATCACAGCGCAGATCTATGAAGATATGGGCATGCTCACCTGTGATGAAGAAATTGGCGCCGATGTCACTGATCTGTTCAATTATCTGACTGGATATTCCGAAAAGGAAAACTACCGCAAACTGCTGGTGGCGCCGGTAAATTTACGCGCACGCTTTGAGATGATGATCCGTGAAGAAATTGAACATCAGCGCCGCGACGGCAGCGGCCACCTGATTTTCAAAATGAACGCCCTGGTTGACCCGCCCATTATCCGCTTGCTTTACGAAGCCTCACAGGCCGGGGTGAAAGTGGATCTGATCACGCGCGGCATCTGCTGCCTGCGGGCCGGAGTGCCGGGCCTCAGCGACAATATTCGCGTCATCAGCGTGGTGGGGCGTTTCCTTGAACACAGCCGCATCTATTACTTCCACAACGGCGGCCAGGAACGCATTTACATTGGCAGCGCCGACCTGATGCCGCGCAATATCAACCAGCGGGTGGAGGTGCTCTTCCCGGTTGAGGATCAGCGCCTGATTGACCACATCCACCATGATATTTTGAAGATCTACCTGGCGGATAACATCAAAGCCAGAGTCATGCTGCCTGACGGCACGTATGTCCGTGTTCGCCCAAAGGAGGGTGAAGCGGAGATTAACGCGCAGGAATGGTTCATGTCCAAAGCGCGTCTGACAGGAGAACTATAAGAGAAAATGGGAAACGATGCTGAAAGAAATCGCCGGCGACGAATCGGCGGCCTGGTGCTGGGTGCCGCGTTGGCCATCATCTTCGGCCTGCTCTCAGGTCTGATCAACCCCCTGCACCTGCCCGGAGTGCCTTTCTATCAGCCGCCTTTTGGCGTTTGGGGGAACCTGGTGCTGTGGCTGGCGATGGGTTTACTGGTGGGCCTGGCCTCCACCTGGTCTGAATCGGGCGGCAAGGGGCTGGCCCTGGGCTGCCTGACCGGCGTGCTGGTGGTTTCTTTGTATCAACTCTGGGTGATGCTGCAAACGCCTTATCTGATTTCCACAAAAATTGTCGCCATCATCGCCATTGCCCTGCCGCTGGCTGGCGCTCTGCTGCCCCTCATTCTCCTTTTCAGATCTGCCATTGACCGTCTGTATGAAGACCGTGACCGGCCTTTCTGGTGGCCGGCAAAGATCTGGAAAATTGTGGTGATGCTGGCTGCCGCCGTGGTGATTGGCCTGGCTTTTCAGTATTCTCCGGCTGCCCTGCGCATGGTTCAGCGCATGGATGACATGCTGAAAACCGCCCAGCAGGCCACTTCGGCGGAAGCCCTGCCCGCGCCGCTGCGCGGCGCCCGGGTGGTGGATTTTATGCAGCACGGCATGGGCGCTTACGAGCTCTCGTGGGACCGCGACGAATATAACCGCTATGCCATCCCGCGCCTGAGTGGGCATGAAAGCACGCAGGCGGTGGTGGTGGTCAATTTCAAAAACGGCTGGGTGCTGGCCTGTCTTTTCCCCGACCCGGAAGGGACGCCTGAATGCCGCAGTTTTCAAAATGAGTGATGGCAAAAAACGGGTGAACCCGGTTTCATTCATTTGAAAAGATTTAATACTCAATGCGCCCTCAAAAGAGGGCGCATTGAGTATGTATGCGCATAGCAAAATTTATTTGAACAGGCCGCCCAGGGTAGAGGCCAGGCCGCCGCCGCTGATGACGCCGTCAATCTGGCTGGCAATGGGCGCAGGAAGCTTTTCTTTGAGAAAATTGATCACGGTTTCAACGGCCACTTTCGCCTGGGCTTCAGGCATGCCCGTCTTTTTCGCTACAAGTGCTACCAGTTCATCCATCTTTAAATTACCTCCATTGAATTTTTTCTTGCCTGCTTTTGATTGTAGCATAAATGCAAAAAATCAGGCTTTTTTTAACGCATGACTCCACTGCAAAAAGGTAAGAAACCTACCCAAAAGCAGGAAAGTTTAATACAATCAGAGCATGTTCAGAAAAAACACCAAACACCAACAACCGGCACTGATCAGCGCTGCCAGCGAACTGCCCGAAAAGCAGCGCA
>JAKQJC010000059.1 GCA_029561345.1 Chloroflexota bacterium
CAACTCTGCCATATATTCGTGATTGTTGATAAACTTGTTCATTAAGCCTCGTTTTGGATATCACTGGTCGTGGAAAACCAAGTTTATCCTTTTCGAGGCCATTTTGCTTCTGCTTGTCCGAACTCATGTCCGAACATCAGTTTCTAAGTATTGGTATTGTCTGACCATTGTGATAAAATAGACGTCCTTATCTCACCAGTCAAAGGGTTTTATTATGGATCAAACACCTGCACCGATTCAATTCGTCGAGGAACGGGCAACCATTGAACTGCATTTGCCTGACGGCAGGGTGCTTTCGGGCCCGCGCAAGACCAGCCTTGAGGTTTTTCTGAAGGCTCTGCCTGAGTTTGATAACCCGCCGGTTGTGGGGGCTGTGGTGAACGGCGAACTGCGTGAACTCACCTACGAAGTTGAGATGGATGCGCGGGTGAAGCCGCTGACCATGTCTGACCCGGATGGGTCCTTGATCTACCGCAGGTCGCTCACCTTTTTGCTGGAGGTGGCCTTTGAGGAAATTTTCCCTGGCGAGACCATGTCCATTGATCATTCTGTGTCAGCGGGGGCTTATTTCTGCCAGGTGGTCGGACGGCCCAATTTTTCCTTGAGCGAGTTGACGCAGTTGGAAGAAAAAATGCAGGCTCTGGTGGATGCCAATATGCCCTTTGAAAAGCGTCAGGTGCCGCTGGCCGAAGCCATTGAATACTTTAAGGCCAAAGGCCACATGGACAAGGTCAGCCTGCTTTCACACCGTCAGAAAGGCCACCTGGTGCTTTACCGCCTGGGTGAGCATCAAGATTACCATCACGGTTACATGGTTCCTTCGACCGGGTATATCAAATGGTTTGGACTGCTGCCCATGGGCGAAGGTTTTGTGCTGCGCTTCCCGCGGCGCCATGTGCCAACCCGGCTTTCGCCCATGCCCGATTACCCCAAACTGCTGTCCGCCTTCCAGGAATATGGGCGCTGGCTGCACCGCCTGGGCATCGAGGGTGTGGGGGTGTTGAATGATTCGATCACCTCTGGGCGGATTCGCGAGATCATCCTGGTTTCTGAGGCCCTGCACGAGCAGAAAATTGCCAATGTGGCCACGCAAATTCACCATGAAAGCGATCGGGTGAAGCTGGTGCTGATTTCAGGGCCTTCATCTTCGGGCAAAACGACCTTTTCGCGGCGTCTTTCCGTCCAGCTGATGACGCACGGTATCACCCCTTATCCTCTGGAAATGGATAATTATTTTGTGAACCGAGAACACACGCCGCGGGATGAATCGGGAAATTATGACTTTGAATCATTGGGCGCGTTGAACCGCAGCCTGCTGGGCGAACATTTGCAGCGCCTGATCGCCGGGGAAGAGGTGCAGCTGCCCAAATACAACTTCAAACTGGGCTCCAGCGAGCCCGGCGATGTTGTGAAATTAAAACCCGGCCAGCTGATTATTCTGGAAGGTATTCATGGTTTGAATCCTGATTTGATCCCGGATTTTCCGGTGGACCAGACCTTCCGCATTTATGTGTCATGCCTGACGCAGTTGAATCTGGACCGGCACAACCGCATTTCCACCACCGATACCCGCCTGCTGCGGCGCATTGTGCGCGACGCGCGCGAGCGGGGGTACACGGCCATGCAAACCATTTCGCGATGGGAATCGGTGCAGCGCGGCGAAAAGAATCACATTTTCCCTTACCAGGAAAATGCCGATGTGATGTTCAATTCGGCCCTGGTGTATGAGCTGGCGGCGCTGAAACCCCGTGTGGAACCGCTGCTGCGGCAGGTGCCTTTTGGCACGCCTGAATATATTGAGGCGAAACGGCTGTTGACCTTCCTTGAATGGTTCCTGCCGGTGCCAGAAGAAAGCATTCCAGACAATTCACTGCTGCGTGAATTTATTGGCGGCTCCATTCTTAAGGATTTCAAACTCTGGCAGGAGTAACAGGCCTGTCTGGTTAATAACGAAAGCGAGCGGCGTATCAGCACCGCTCGCTTTTTGTTACAGGCAGGGGAAAACTACTTCATTTGCGTCTTCAACACACGCCCGAGGCGAGAGATTCCTTCATTAATAATCTCAGGTTTGCAGAAGGAGAAATTTAAGCGCATGGTGTTTTCTCCGCCGCCGCGCGGGTGGAAGGAGAAACCCGGAACAAAGGCGACTTTTTCTTCGATGGCGTATTTGAAGATTTCGACCGTGTTCATGCCCTCGGGCAGAGTGATCCACAGGAAGAGACCGCCCTGGGGGTGGGTCCAGTGGACTCCTGTAGGCATGTGCTCGGTGAGGGCATCAAGCATGGCGTCGCGGCGTTCGCTGTAAACCTTGCGAATCAGCTTGACATGCTGGTCAATGAAGCCGCCTGAGTCAATTTCATGGGCCACCACCTGGTTGAAGGTGGGAGAATGCAGGTCGGTGCCCTGCTTGGCCACCGTCAGCTTACGGATGACTTCGGGCGGGGCGATGATCCAGGCCAGGCGCAGGCCTGGTGAGAGAATTTTGGAGAAGGTGCTCAGGTAAATGACATTGCCTGAGTAACCTTTTTCGTTTGGAGATGAGCGGTATTGGGAATCGATCACAGAGACAGAGGGAAGGTGCTCGCCTTCAAAACGTAATTGGCCGTAAGGGTCATCTTCAATGATCGGCACGCCGTATTTATCGGCCAGATAGACCAGGCGCTGGCGGCGTTTGAGGGTGAGGGTGGTGCCCATGGGGTTCTGGAAATTGGGCAGCGCGTAGATGAATTTAGGTCCGGCCCGCAGGGCTTCCTCAAGGTAATCTGTGTTCATCCCATCATCATCAGAGGGGACGGTGACATACTCCGCGCCATAAGCATTCCAGGCCTGCAAAGCGCCCAGATAGGTGGGCGATTCGGTCAGAATCCGGTCGCCGCGGTTAATGAAGATTTTGCCTAACAGATCCAGAGCCTGCTGAGATCCGGAAGTGATCATCACGTTTTCGGCGCTGATATTCAGACCGTAGCGGGCGGAACGCGAGGCAATCATTTCGCGCAGGGGGGTGTAGCCCTCGGTGGCGCCGTATTGAAGGGCCTGGGGGCCTTTGGTGTGCAGAACACGGGAACAGGCCTCTTCAATTTCCTTGATGGGAAAAACATCCGGAGCCGGCAGACCGCCCGCAAAAGAGATGATATCGGGTTGTTCCACCAGTTTTAACAATTCGCGGATAGCAGAGCTGGCCATTCGCTGTGACCGAGAAGAGTATCGATAATCCCAGGGTGTTTGCATTCTTTCTCCTTCAAAAAGATGTTGTAACAAAAGGCCTGACAGGCAATCTGAAGCAGTTCACCTGCCAGGCCGGGTTACCAGTTTGGCGGCTGGAAAGACCACCTAGAGCTTGGGGAAGCGGCTGATCACCGTGGCCGGGGTGGGCAGGGTGACGCGATCGCCGCCCTTCAGCTCAGCCGGGGCCTTGCCCGAAGCCTTGGGCGCGCCCTGGAAGATGGCAATGGGGGTGCCTTCCACTGCACTGGCCAGCTCAAGATAAGCCTGGCCGGTGAGGAAACCTTCTGCATCAATGGCACAGGAGGTCACATAACCGATGACACGTCCCTTCTTATCGAGGACAGGGTCGCCATTGTGTGCCATGCGCACGCCTTTTTCGGTGAAGCGGAAGCGGACCACCACGCCTGAGCGTTTGGCTTCGCGAGCCAGGAAGGCGCTGCGGCCGATGAACCAGGGTTTGTAGGTTTTGACATAAGAACCGAAGCCAGCTTCGGCTACACCCAAATCGCCTTCGCCGCCGCCCATCTCATGACCATAGAGGGGCAGGCCGGCTTCGGTGCGCAGGGAATCGCGCGCGCCAAGGCCGCAGGGTTTCATGCCGAGAGGGGTGCCTTTTTCCATGAGGGCTTTCCAGAAGGCGGGCGCCTGGTCGGGATGGATAAAGAGTTCAAAAGCCATCTTTTCGCCGGTGTAACCGGTGCGGGAAACCACCAGTTCAAAACCGCCCACCACGGCTTCGCAGAGCTGAGTGCGGGTGAGGCCCATAATGCGGCGGCGGGTGGCGGCATCACAGCCGAGCGAGAGGAGTATATCCCGTGATTTTGGCCCCTGCAAGGCGATATCCACACGCATATCGGCGCCTTCTTTGGGGTCACGCAGGTTGCGCAGGGTGAGGCCGCGGCCATAGGCTTTGGCGGCAGGGTGATCGCGATCGATCAACACGGTGCCGTTCTTGACGGCGTTGAACCAGGCGCCATCTTTGTCGTCATTGGAGGCGTTGACCACCACCAGGTATTTTTCAGCGGCGCGGCGGTAGACGAGAGTGTCATCAATCACACGGCCATCGGGATCGAGGAAATGGGTGTAGCAAGATTCGCCAATTTCGAGGGTGATGATGTCGTTGCCGCAAATGCTGTCGAGGAAGGCGGCTGCATCGGGGCCTTCAGCCTGATAGACGCCCATGTGAGAGACATCGAACAGGCCGGCCACCTGGCGGCAGGCGAGGTGTTCTTCGACCACCGAGGAATACCAGACGGGCATTTCCCAGCCGGCAAAGGGAACCATCTTGGCGCCTAACTCACGGTGGGTGTCATAGAGGGAGGTGCGGCGCAGGGGCTGTTCCACTTCGGTCCACTTGAATTCGGGCAGGGGGGCGCCATTTTCTTTGGGCGAGATGCCGATGAAATAAGGCTTGGCGGGGGCGGGCATGGCGGGGGCTTCGGGCAGAGCATAGTTCTTTTCAGCCACCACAATCGGTCCGGGAAGACGGCGCAGCGGGTCGCCGCCAAGGGCTATATAGCCATCAGAAAGATCGCGCAGCCAGGTGGCGCCGAGGGAGGCCTTTTCGGGTTTGAAGGAGACACGGTAAGTGTATTGATCGACACAGGTCAGGGTGCCTTCAATAATGCCTTCCGTGGTGTGCATTTCAGTGGCCTGGCTCATGCCGGGCTGGAGGGCTTCGGTATCGGAGGCAAAAGCGTAGGCCACAAACTGGCGGATGCCGTCGCCGGTCAATTCGTAGCAGGGGGCGGGTTTGTCATCGGCATAGTAGAAATGCGGGTAACCGTGCTTGCTGGTTTCGAGGTCGGTACCGGCTTTATCGGCCAGAGCGCGCAGGCGGGCGCGGCAGTTTTGCAGCACTTTGAAATCAACCTTGGCGCGGGCTGAAGGGCCTTTGCGTGTTTCAACGGTGTAAGGCACAGCACACTGGAAGAGATCGGCGATGACATCGGCAATTTCCACCATATCGGCTTCCTTGAGGCCGCGCTGGGTGACCCAGGGCGTGCCGAGGCGTACGCCAGAAGCGAAGAGGGCGGTTTTATCGCCGGGGATGGTGTTGCGGTTGACTACCAGACCAGCCACATCGAGGATGCGAGCGGCAATATCGCCGGAGAGCGCGGTGCCATCGGGTCCGACGACGGTTTTGCAATCCACATTGGTGAGGTGGGTATCGGAGCCGCCAAAGGGAATGCGCAGGCCGCGTTCCTTGAGGCGGGCATTGAGGGCGGCGCAGTTCTTGATGATTTGAGCCTGCAGGGCTTTAAACTGGGGGGTTTGAGCCAGTTTGAAGGTGAGGGCCAGGGCAGCAAAGGCATGCACATGCGGGCCGCCCTGTTCGCCGGGGAAGACGCCCTTATCCAGCTTGCGAGCCAGGGTCAGGTCGTGAGTGAGCACCACGGCGCTGCGGGGGCCGCAGAGGGTTTTATGGGTGGTGAAGGTGATGATGTGGGCGTAGCCGACGGGAGAGGGGATGACGCCTGCGGCGATCAGGCCGGCTATGTGAGACACATCGGCCAGCAGGTAAGCGCCGACGGAATCGGCAATGGCGCGGAAGCGGGCCCAGTCGGGCACATAGGGATAGGAGGAATAGCCGGCGATGATGATTTTGGGCTTGTGTTCTTTGGCCAGGGCTTCCACTGATTCGTAATTGATCTGTTCGGTCACGGGGTCTACAGCATAGTGGACGGCTTTGAACCATTTGCCGGAGCGGTTGACGGATGAACCGTGTGAGAGGTGACCGCCGTGGAGCAGGTTCATGCCAAGGATGGTATCGCCGGGGGTCAGCAGGGCGGTGTAAACGGCGTTGTTGGCGGGGGCTCCTGAGAGCGGCTGGACGTTGGCATAAAGCGTATCGGCGGTGATGCCGTTGGCGGCAAAGGCTTCGGCACAGCGGCGGCGCGCCAGAGATTCAACCACATCCGCATATTCCACGCCCTTATAGTAGCGGGGGTCGCCAAAGCGGCGGTACTGTCCGAGGCGGGCAGGATAATCCAGAATTTCTTCTTCTGTCATCCAGCGCGTTTCTTCATCCGGGTAGCCTTCGGCGTAGATGTTTTGAAAAACGGATCCCAGGGCTTCACGAACGGCAGCGGGGGCCGTGCTTTCTGAGGGGATCATGATCAATTTACGGACCTGACGTTCAGCTTCGAGCTGAGTCAATTCGTAAACGTCCGGATCCAGGTCAGACAATTTTCCGCGGAAAAGAAAATCGGTCATAAGAATCTCCTTTAATGATTTATCCTGGCTTCGTAGATTTAGGGCCGCCAGGCGGGTTTCCAGTTGTCTGTGTCGTTATTGGTGAATTTCACCACGTTTGAACCATCCCGGTTCATGATAAAAATATCGTTCTTGCCATCACGGTTGGAAGTAAAGGCAATTTTCTGTCCATCCGGCGACCACGCCGGAAAGGTATCAGCGGAAGCCGATTCCGTCAGGCGGGTCACGCCAGAGCCATCCACATTCATGACGTAAATTTCAGCGCCTTCGTCATCGCGGTCAGACACAAAGGCAATCTGTTTGCCATCGGGAGACCAGGCAGGCATGCTATCCATGCTGCCGGGTGATTGGGAAATGTTGACCTGGTGAGTGCCGTCGGCGTTCATGGTGTAAATTTCCCAGTTGCCATCGCGGTTGCTGTGAAAAGCGATCATTTTGCCATCCGGTGACCAGGCGGGGTGGCCTTCTTCGGCGGTGTTGCGGGTGAGATTGCCGAGGAAAGTGCCGTCGAGCGCGATCAGGCAGATATCATAGTTCTTTTCAAATTTATCGGTGACATAAGCGATTTTCTTGCCATCCGGCGACCAGGCAGGCCATCCTTCGCTGGTGCTGGCATCTTCGGTCAGGTAAGTGAGCTGCTCTTTTTGAGGATCAAGGATGAACAGATCCAGGCTGCCGTTGCGGTCAGAAGTGAAAACAACCCGGCTGCCATCGGGCGACCAGGAAGGCCAGAAGCTTTTCTTACCAGGGAGATTGCTCAGGTCGAAAATTTTGGTTTGATCACCGGGGATGGTGAGGTAAATTTGGGAATCATCGGAACCGGCGATATAGGCGATCTGTCCCGCGTGGGGGGAGGTGGATTGGCATGCTGAAAGAAGGAGGGCTGCCAGGCAGAGCAGGCACAAAAATTTTGCAGGTTTCATGTTGATTTATGCTGATTTCAGGCGTTGTTCCATCCAGGCAATGGCGTAGGCAAAGACCTCTTCCTGGTTGGCTTCGTTGTGGATTTCGTGATAAGAACCTTCCCACAGTTTTAAGGTGACATCGCCTTTCACTTTGGCCGTGAAAAGCTTGCTGCCTTCGGGCAGGCAAATCCGGTCGCTGGCGCCGTGCATCACCAGCAGGGGAATGGCGGCAGGAAATTCCGCGGCATGTTCAATGGCCCATTCACCCTGTTTGAGCAGGCTGACGCCCAGACGCGCGGATATTTTCTTATGCACAAGAGGATCCTGCTGATATTTTGAAATCACTTCGGGTACGTGAGAAAGCGCGTCAAGCTCCAGGCCATTATCCATGGACAAGGAGGGAGCCAGGGCATTCAGCAAATCGGCAATCAATTTCTTGGGCGCAGGCACCTCTGCGGTTTTTAAAGCCGGGCCAGAGGCAATCAGGCCTTTGATGGCTGGTTTACGCTGCAGGCCGTAGTTGATGACGAAGTTTCCGCCCATAGAATGGCCGTAAAGAAAAACTGGCAACCCAGGAAAACGCGCACGAGCGGCATCCATAAAGGTGGTGATATCGTCCATCACCTGGGCATAGGATGGGATGTATCCGCGAGAGCCTTCCGATTGTCCGTGGCCGCGCAGATCGCCCGTAAAAACAGCAAAACCGGCATTATTGAAGGCTTTTGCCAGATGAGGGTATCGGTTGCAGTGCTCGCCCAGCCCGTGGATCAGGCAAACCACAGCTTTTGTGCCGTTTTCAGGCTGCCAGCATTGGCCAAAAAGGGTGATCTGGTCGGTGGCTTTGAGAGTGAAAGTGTCGTATTTCATAACCAGTACAAGGCCTTTCTATAGATTGATGATAACGGCTCGGATATGGCAAAAAGTCGGTAAAATTGCTTTGTGAGCCTGCCTGCCCAGCTGAGCGGGGCGAGGGAGCGTGGACCATCGGAAAGCCCTTCGTGCTGGCTGCGACCCTCTGGCGAGAGCAGGCAACAGCTCAGTCAGCGATCTTTGCTCAACTGGCTGAGACGTTACGATTGATGTATAATTACACATATCCTCTATCGTTTAGTTTACCGCCATAATATAAATGGCACAAGTTACTTTGATCATTATAAAAATCACTTCAAAGAGGGCCCATGCCAGCCTGGAATGAATTGTTTAAGGAAGAAGAACATCGATTGATTGTGCCGCACCAGCAGGTTGTGCGGTTTTCAAGGTTGTTAAAGCAAAAAGGCGGAAGTGGGCTCGTTTTTGACCTGGGCTGTGGGGCAGGGCGGCATACATCTTTTTTACAAAAACAGGGCTTCCGGGTGATTGGTATGGATATTTCTCCAAATGGCCTTCTGCACACCCAGGCCTGGCTGGAAAAAGACCAATTAACGCCTGAACTTTACCTGGGAGATATGACCCATCTGGCCCTGGCAGATGAGAGCGTGGATGCCTTAATTTCCATCCATGTGATATTTCACAATCCCATTGTCCAGATCCGTCAGACCCTGTCAGAAATGTTCCGTGTATTGAAGCCGGGAGGGCTGATGCTGTTCAGCACCCAATCCATTTACAGTACCCGGTTTGGTAATGGACGGGAACTGGAATATCACACCTATGTCCCCGACATGGGCATTGATACGGGTATTCCGCACCATTATTTTGATCTGGCAGAACTGGCGGCTGAAATCACGCGCTTCAAAACCTTTGAAATTGTTAATGAAGAACAATCCAATGACGGCACCACCAACGCACACTGGTTTGTGCTGGCACAGAAACCGCATTTTTAATTCCTGAAAGGAGTTATCCCATGGGCGACGTTCGCATCGAGAAATTGGCAGATATGCTGGTGAATTATTCCGTCGAGGTGAAACCAGGCCAGACAGTTCTGATCAGAGCCGGCACGGCGGCTGAGCCGCTGATTAAGGCCGTGTATAAAAAAGTGCTGGAGGCGGGCGGCTTTCCCCTGGCAATGACCAGCCTTCCGGGGTTGGATGAAATCCTGTATAAATTTGGCAGTGATGAACAGATTATGCACATTCCTGAGCCCTATAAATATGTGATGGAGCATTATGACGTGATCATCGCCATTGATGCCAGCAGCAACACCAAGGCGCTCAGCCGGGTAAACCCGGAAAAACTGATCATGGCCCAACGCGCTCAAGGTCCCTTGATGCAGACTTTTCTGGAGCGGGCTGGCCGCGGTGAGGTGAAATGGACCGGCACCCTTTTCCCGACCCAGGCTTTTGCGCAGGATGCGGAGATGAGCCTGAGCGAATATGAGGATTTTGTTTATTCGGCCTGCATGCCCGATTTGAATGACCCCGCCGGTTACTGGCGCAAGGTTTCAGCCCAGCAGCAGCGCATTGTGGATTGGCTGAAGGGGAAGAAGAATGTGCATGTGATTGGCAAGGAGACAGATTTACGTCTGAGCATTGAAGGCCGCTCTTTCATTAATTGTGCCTGCCATGAGAACGTCCCGGATGGGGAGATCTTCACCGGTCCGGTGGAAAACAGCGCTGAAGGGCATGTTTTCTTTTCGTATCCGACCATTTATTCCGGACGGGAAGTGACTGGCGTGCACCTGTGGTTTGAAAAAGGCAAGGTGGTGCGCGCTGAGGCGGCCAAGAATGCTGATTTCTTGCTTCAAACTCTGGATACCGACGAGGGCTCACGCTTCCTGGGCGAGTTTGCCATCGGTACCAATGAAGGGATCAACCGCTTTACCGGGCAAATTCTGTATGACGAAAAGATTGGCGGCAGCTTCCACGTGGCTTTGGGTACCTCGTATCCGGAGACGGGCGGGGTGAATGAATCGGCCATTCACTGGGATATGATCTGCGATCTGCGCGACGGCGGAGAGATCTGGGTGGATGACGAACTGCTGTATCAAAACGGCAAATTTGTGTTAGATGTGTAGCAGGATGCAAATAAAAAAGTATACTTTGAGCGACTGTCACGAGGCGCGCGGCCTGATTGTGGTGATTGATGTGCTGCGCGCCTTTTCGACAGCTGCCTGCGCTTTTGCTCGCGGCGCAAAAGAGATCTGGCCGGTGAGCACGGTTGAAGAAGCTCTTGCGCTCAGGGAGAATCACCCTGGCGCATATGTCATGGGAGAGGTGGGCGGCGTGCCGCCCGAGGGCTTCGACTTTGGCAATTCTCCCCTTGCTCTGGCCGACCTGGATTTGAGCGGGCGCACGATGATTCAGCGCACCGGCGCCGGCACCCAGGGATTGGTGCTCAGTCAGGGCGGAGAGCGGGTTCTGGCGGCCTCCTTTGCCTGCGCCGCGAGCACCGCGGAGATCATCCGCAGAAGCGCACCCGAACAGGTTTCTTTTGTGGTGACGGGTGTTTTCCCTGACCGGGATGGCGACGAGGACGAGGCCTGTGCGGATTATATTGCGGCCTTGATTTCAGATCCAGCGGCCAGCGCAGAGCCATATCTCCAGCGGGTGGTAGATTCATCCGCCGGGCAGCTCTTTTCAGGGGAAGAAACTGAGGCGCATTCACCGGCCGACCTGGCCTGGTGCTGCGTGGCGAACCGCTATCCTCTGATTATGGAAGCGCGGCGCGAAAGCGGGCGGCTGAAGGTGCAGGCAAAATGGCTGTAGATTCAAATACCACTCCGACGTCAGAAATCGAGCTGATCCAGCAGGCCTCCAAGGGCGATCAGGAGGCCTTTGGCCAGCTGTATGAACGGTACGTGGGGCGGATTTACAACTACATTTATTACCGCACCGGCAACAGTCACGAAGCTGAGGACCTGACCGCCAGAGTTTTCACCCGCGCCATGAATCACCTGCCGCATTACGAGGACAGAGGGTTTCCCTTTTCGGCCTGGCTTTACCGCATTGCCCACAACCTGGTGGCCAACTGGCACCGCGATTCGTCACGGCGCGAGGAAGTGGATATTGACAAGGCAGCTGAGATTCGCAATGGGGACCCCCTGCCGGAAGCAGAACTGGTGCAGAATCAGGAAGTGGAACGCCTGATCCGGGTTTTACAGCGATTTTCGCCAGAGCGGCAGCAGCTGGTCATTTTAAAATTTGTGGAAGGCCTGTCCAACGCGGAAATTGGCCAGATTATGGAACGCAGCGAGGGCGCGGTGAAAAGTCTGTATCACCGCACGCTGTTGGCATTAAGAGATGAACTTGAAAGAGAGGGACAGATATGAGCCGGTTGACGGTTTCAGATGAAGAACTGGAGTTGCTGGAGAAACACCTGGCCGGAACACTGCGGCCGGTGAATCCGGATCCGGGGTTCATCGGCAACCTGCGGAAACGGTTATATGTCAAGCCGCGCAGTTCACCCGAGCAAAGACGGCAGGCTGGCGCGCTGCTGCTGCTGGCCTTTGGCCTGTTGGTTGGTGCGGCGCTGGTGCTGGTTCAATTGCCGCGGGTGAGCCGCCTGTTTAAAAAGGCATCATCTGAGGAAATCAGGCCAGGCCGAGCTTTTTCTTAAGGGTGATTTCCGAGGGTTCCGTGAGGGTGGAACCATCGGCAAAGACAATGGTCGGTACGCTGCGGTAACCGCGGTTGATTTTTTCAACCAGGGCGGCGGCCTGAGGATCTTGGGTGATATCCACCCATTTGTAAGGAACGGCGTTATTATCAAAGATTGCGCGGGCGCGGCGGGTGTCGCCGCACCAGGGGGTTCCGTAGATGATGATTTCCGGGGCGCCAGTGGTCATCTTTCACTCCTTATACTTTAAGCTGGTTTAATTCATTATACCAAAAGAAGCAAAAAGCCCGCGGGATAAGCCGCGGGCTTTTCTTGGTGATAATTATGAGGATCAGACGGTTGGGCCGAGACGGGCGAACCAGTCTTTCACTTCGGGATCGCTGGCGAAGACCAGCACCAGGATGCCAACCACAAGCGAGACCACATTTCCAGCCAGAATGCAGGCAATTTCCAGAATGGCAATGGTCTGGCCGTTCTGGTTGGGTTTGGGAGCGCTTGAAAGCAGGTTGGAGGCGTAGAGGATTTCAAAAATGCCGAGAACGCCGGGCAGGATGGTGATGGGGACGCAGAAAATGCCGATCAGGCTGAAGAGGGCGCCCGCGGAAGCTCCCAAAGCCCAGAGGATATTGAGGATCCCGTTGATCAGGACCATGATGGCAATAGCCTGCACCTTGCCAGGTTTGGCAGGGCCGGGTGTATAAGTGGGAGGGGGCGTGTATTCAGCCATATTGATAACCAATCCTCATGGGAAAGGCAGGAATTAGGCCCAGCCCTGTTTCTTGCAGAAATCGGTGATCACGGGGATGGTGATGTATTCACCCTGGTAGGCTTTGATGCCCCAGTAGATGCACAGACCGAACACAGCGATGGCGGTGCAGACGCCGATGAAAACAAAGCTTAACACAGTAGAAATGATCAGGTTGGCAACACCCAGAACAAGGGCCTGATAGGCATGGGCTTTGATGAAGGGGCGGTTCTTCTTGTCTTCCATGAGGATGACAATCAGAGGAACAAGCGGGGTCAAAATGTAGGAAAGCAGCGCCCACAGCTTGTCATCAGGGGTGATATTTGGATCAACGTATTGGCTCATTTTCATTCTCCTTGGAAATATTAGAAATATATTAATTCTACAGATTGATTTTACAGGAAAATGATCATAATGCAAGGGTTTACTATGTCATTTCACCTTAAAGATGTGAATTTATTCTGTTAACATTTGAGTGAAACGGATTTATGCTAAAATGGACCGTATGACCATCAAGATTGTATTCATGGGTTCGCCAGATTTTGCGCTTCCTACCCTGCGCGCTCTGGCCCATCATTATGAAGTGGTAGGCGTGGTGACCCAGCCTGACAAGCCTTCGGGGCGGGGGCAGGTGCTGGCGCCGCCGCCGGTGAAGCAGCTTGCCCTTGAACTGGGCCTGCCGGTGATGCAGCCGGTGAAGCTGCGCGAGCCGGAATCTTTTTCCCGGCTGGAAGCCTGGGCGCCGGATATGATTGTGGTGGCGGCTTTCGGCCAGATTTTGCGCCAGAATGTGCTGGACCTGCCGCGCTGGGGCTGCATCAACGTGCATGCCTCCCTGCTGCCGCGCTGGCGCGGGGCGGCGCCGATTCAGGCCTGCATTGTGGCCGGGGATGCAGAAACGGGCGTGACCATCATGAAGATGGACGCCGGGGTGGACACAGGCGCCATGTTGAGCCAGCGCGCCACGCCTATCCAGGCGGATGACACGGCTGGCAGCCTGAGCGACCGCCTGGCAGAAATGGGCGCCAGCTTGCTGCTGGATACCCTGCCAGATTGGCTGGCGGGAAAGCTCACGCCGCAGGCGCAGGATGATTCCCGGGCCACCCGTGCGGCGATGCTGAAAAAAGAGGACGGCCTGCTGGATTTATCCCAGCCGGCGGTCGCGTTGGAACGGCGGGTGAGGGGCTTTGCACCCTGGCCGGGAACATATATTCTGTGGCAGGATCAGCCTTTCAAGATCCACCGGGCGCACGTGGCCCAGGGCAGCGCCCGGCCCGGCCTGCGCATGGAAGCGGAGGGTCTGCCGGCGTTGGGAACCGGCGACGGCCTGCTGGTGCTGGATGAGGTGCAGCCGGCGGGCAAACGGCCGATGACCGGCAAGGACTTTCTGCGCGGCGCGCGCGGTTGGACGGAATAAAACACACATCGCTCTGTTATAAACTTTTCTATGGAGATGACGCATGGCCAGATATATTGCCGCAATTGACCAGGGAACAACCAGCTCCCGCTGTATCATTTTTGACCCTTCCGGCCAGATTATTTCAGTGGACCAGGAAGAACACCGCCAATATTACCCCAAACCGGGGTGGGTGGAACATGACGCGCTGGAAATCTGGCAGCGAACGCGCGAGGTGGTGGCGGGCGCCCTGGCCAAGGCAGATCTGTCGGTCAGCGATATTGCCGCCATTGGCGTGACCAACCAGCGCGAGACCACCGTGATCTGGGACCGACACACCGGTCAGCCTTACTGCCCGGCCATTGTCTGGCAGGATACGCGCACGGACGGCATTTGCAACGCCTTTGCCCAGGAAGGCGGGCAGGACCGCTTCAGAGCCCAAACCGGCCTGCCTCTGGCGACCTATTTTTCTGGGCCAAAAATCAAATGGATGCTGGATGAGGTTCACGGTCTGCGCCAGGCTGCCGAGCGCGGCGACGCGCTGTTTGGCAACATGGATACCTGGGTGATCTGGAACCTGACGGGGGGTGAAAACGGCGGTGTGCACATCACCGATGTGAGCAACGCCTCGCGCACCCAGCTGATGAACCTGGAAAAGCTGGATTGGGACGATGATATTTTGCGCGTGATGGATGTGCCGCGGCAGATGCTGCCAAAAATTGTCTCCAGCTCGCAGGTTTACGGTGATGCGGTGGGCATGCTGGCGGGGGTGCCGGTGGCGGGGGACCTGGGCGACCAGCAGGCAGCCCTGTTTGGGCAAACCTGCTACCGGCCGGGCGAGGCCAAGAACACGTACGGCACCGGCTGTTTTATGCTCCTAAACACGGGCGAAAAACCGGTGACAAGCAAGTCGGGCTTGCTGACCACGGTGGGCTATAAAATTGGCGATCAGCCGGCAGTGTACTGCCTGGAAGGGTCCATTGCCATTGCGGGCGCCCTGGTGCAGTGGCTGCGCGATAATATCAAGCTGATCGAAAAGTCCGTCGATGTTGAAACGCTGGCCAAAAGCGTGGAAGATTCGGGCGGCATTTATTTCGTGCCTGCCTTTTCTGGCCTTTATGCCCCATACTGGCGCAGCGATGCACGCGGCGCCATTGTGGGCATGACGCGGTACATTGAACGCGGGCACATTGCCCGGGCCGCCCTGGAAGCCACCGCTTACCAGACCCGTGAGGTGCTGGATGCGATGGAGCAAGATTCAGGCGTGAAACTGACCTCGCTTAAGGTGGACGGCGGCATGGTGCACAACGAATTATTGATGACCTTCCAGGCCAACATTCTCAATGTGCCGGTGATCAGGCCGAAAGTTTCTGAAACGACGGCTCTGGGGGCGGCTTATGCTGCGGGGCTGGCAGTGGGCTTCTGGCGCGATTTTTCGGAATTGCGCGCCAACTGGGGTGTGGATAAGACCTGGTCACCCAGCATGGATGAGGCGGAACGCGGCCGGTTGTATGCCGGGTGGAAGAAAGCCGTCACCCGCACCTTTGATTGGATCGAATAAATGACACAGATGAAGTTCCTTATCTTTGGGGCTGGCGCCATTGGCACCTATATTGGCGGCAGCCTGGCATTGGCCGGTTATCCGGTGGTATTTGTTGAAAGGCCTGAGCTGGCTCAGACCCTGCGCCAAAAAGGGCTGCGCCTGGTGCTGCACGGCGAAGAAAAGCGCCTGCCCGCGCCGATCATTGCCGGCTCGCTGGCCGAGGCGCTGGATCAGGGGCCTTTTGACGCGGCGGTGCTGGCCGTTAAATCCTTTGACACGGCCTCTGTATTGAAGGATATCGAGCCGTTGAAGGACAGGATGCCTGCCGTGCTGAGCCTGCAAAATGGGGTGGAAAATGAATTGGAACTGGCCGGGGTGCTGGGCCAGGAACGGGTGATCGCCGGGACGGTGACCAGCGCGGTGGGGCGCAATGGCCCGGGCGATATCAGCCTGGAACGTTTCAGGGGCATGGGGGTGGCCGGCGCGCACCGGCTGGTGCCTGAACTGGTGGCTGCATTACAGACCGCCGGACTGAATCCGCGCGCTTACCCGGTGGAAGCGGATTTGAAATGGTCGAAAATGCTGACCAACCTGCTTTCAAACGCCACTTCAGCCATCCTCAATTTGACCCCGGCCGAGGTTTTTGCCGACCCGCGGCTGTGTGAGCTGGAAGTGCGGCAGCTGCGCGAAACGCTGGCGGTGATGAAAGCTTTGGGAGTGGGGGTGGTGGACCTGCCCAAGACGCCGGTGCGCCTGCTGGCGCTGGGAGTCCAGCTTTTGCCGCTGGTGCTGGCCCGGCCGCTGTTGGGTCGGGCGGTTGGCGGCGGGCGAGGCAGGAAAATGCCCTCCTTCCACATTGATTTACACGGGCGACGGGGCAAAAGCGAGGTGGATTATTTGAATGGAGCGGTGGTGCGCTTTGGGCAGAAAACCGGCGTGGCAACGCCGGTTAACCAACTGCTCAACGAAACCCTGCTGGCGCTGACCAGTGGAAAATTGAAGGTTGAAGTTTTTGATCACCGGCCGGAGGCGCTGTTGAAGGGCCTGAAAGGCTAGGGACAGCATAAACACAGCCCCCTCTTTACGAGGGGGCTGTGTTTTGATATTCAGCAAAACCAGGAGATTATTGGGCCGGTAAAAATACGCGCACGCCGTCCTTTTCATCCATAATAAAGGCATGAGCCGGATAACGCAGAACCTTAAGGGTAATATACAGGTCACCCACAGCGCCGGCCGCATTGACTGTGGCAAAAGTAATGAAGAACAACACCCAGGCAGAGCCTGAAACCAGCAGGATGGCAACCAGGGAAAGCAGGCTGAGAACCACCAGCGGCGCCAGCGCCACATATAAATAATTGCGGCGGGTGAAGGCATGGCCGGGCGCGGTGGCATAAAACATCAGCTGGGCGGGCATGAAACCATATTGAGGATGTGCGCCGAAAAGGGTCATGGTCAGGCCGTGAACCAGTTCATGCAGGACGATCATGGCCACCAGCCCGAAAAGCAGGCCTAATGAAAACACCAGGTCCATTTCAAATTCCATTGGAAAGGCGCCCACAGCCAGGGCAAACGCCCCAAACAAACCGCCAAAAAGAATCATTAGAAGAACACCGAAGCCCTGAATCAGCCACAGGGCTTGCTTATCATCCGTAATTTTCCAATACAACACTTCCTGATAGTTTTCAGGAACGGCTCCAACCGGGACAGTTGTTTCCATAAACTAATGGATCCCTCCAATCGAGATGCAGGCTGAATCCAGCCTGCATCTGATTATAACCGGGAAAACTTAGAACTTGATGATATTCAGGCTGTTGAGGAAGATCAACAGGATCAATACCGGGGCCACGAAGCGGATCAGGAAGAAAAGCCCTTTGGCAACCCAGGCGTTGTTCAGTTCGCCGTTGTTGGTCACATCTGCCTTGAAGCGTTCGTAACCATACACCCAGCCGACAAATACGCACAGCAGCAGGCCGCCCAGCGGCAGCAGCACGTTGGATGAAACGAAATCAAACAGGTCGAAGGCGGTGAGGCCAAAGAGCTTCACATTAGCCAGCAGGCTGTTGGAAAGGGCGGCTGTGGAGCCGAGCAGAGCGATCAGGCCGATGGTGATGAGAGAGCCCTTGCGGCGTGAAAAGTGGAAATGATCATTGATAAACGATACGGATACTTCCAGCAGCGAAAGCTGCGCGCCAATCGAAGCGATGTAGGCCAGGATGAAGAACAGAACCATGAAGATATTGCCGAGGGGCATGGAAGCAAAGACCGCTGGAATGGTGATGAAGAGAAGGGCGGGCCCGGCGCCGGGTTCAAACCCGTAGGCGAAAACCGCCGGGAAAACAGCGATGCCTGCCAGCAGGGCAATGGTGAGGTCGCCCAGGGCCACGCGAACCGAGGTGGTAGGGATATCCTGGTCATCGCGGAAGTAGGAGCCGTAGGTGATCATGCAGCCCATGCCAATGGAAAGTTTGAAAAAGGCCAGGCCGAGAGCGACCAGAATGGTGGTGGGGCCAACCTTGGAAAAATCGGGCATGAAAAGGAAGTTGAGGCCTTCGGCCGCGCCCGGCAGGGTGAGGCTGCGAATGGAAACCAGGACGAGCAGGCCCAGCAGGATGGGCATGAGGCGTTTGGTGGCGTTTTCAATCCCTTTGCTGACGCCAAAGAGAATGATCACACCAATGACCGCCAGATTAACCCACTGCCACACCAGCGATTGGATTGGGTCGGTGATGAGGGCAGTGAAGGCAGTGCCGGTGACCTCTTTTTGGCTGGATAGGATGGTGCCGGTGAGAGATTGGAAGATATAAGCAAAAACCCAGCCGGCCACTTCGGTGTAAAAAGCCATGATCAGGAAGGCGGCCAGAATGCCCATGGCGCCAACAATCCACCAGAAAGAGCCTTTGGGGGCCAGTTTGCGCATGGTGCCTACCGCATTGGAGCAGGCCTTGCGGCCCAGGGAAATTTCCAGCACTGCGACCGGAATGCCCACCAGAACGACCATACATAAATAAATCAGAATAAAGACAGCGCCGCCATTTGAACCAATGACCGAAGGGAATTTCCAGATGTTCCCAAGACCGACAGCCGAACCCAGAGTTGCTGCAAGGACGCCCAGACGGGATGAAAATCTATCCCGCAAGGCTGGTGCTGAGCTTTCAACAGGTGTATCCATCAAACAAAATCCTCCGAAAATTTAAAAAATTTCAAAAAAAAGCTCCCTGGTGGTTGCCGGGGAGCTTTTTGCTTGCATTCTTGGAGATGTCTCGTCACTTCAGGCACGCGGCAATCTCTCCACCGGTTGGGGGGAGGTATGGCGCCAAATAATAAAATAATGGGCATCAGATTGGGTGAGTGAGGGGCTGAACATCATGCGGGCGATTATAGCACCGCCCAGAAATGTGTCAATACATTTGGTGAACCCAATTTAACGACATGATTTCTCACCCGAAATGCTAAAATCGGTTATACTTTGCCTGTATCATGGAGAATAGGCTTAATTTACGATGAATGATTTGATTCGCAACTTCTGTATTATCGCACACGTTGACCACGGAAAATCCACCCTGGCTGACCGTCTGCTGCAAATGACCGGCACGATCTCGGACCGAGATATGACTGAGCAGGTGCTTGACAGCATGGACCTGGAACGTGAAAAAGGCGTGACGATCAAGGCTTCGGCTGTGCGTATGAACTACAAGGCTGCCGATGGAAACACCTATGAACTTAATCTGATTGATACCCCCGGGCATGTGGATTTCAACTACGAGGTGAGCCGGGCTCTGGCCGCCTGCGAAGGGGCTTTGCTGGTGGTGGACGCCACGCAGGGCATTGAGGCGCAAACCCTGGCCAACCTGTACCTGGCCCTGGATTCAGATTTGACCATCATTCCGGTGATCAATAAGATTGATCTGCCTTCAGCTCAGCCCGATTTGGTGGCTGAAGAACTGGAAAACCTGCTGGGGACCCCGGCCGCCAGCATTGCCAAAATTTCGGCCAAGGAAGGCCTGAACGTGGACAAGGTGCTGGAACAGATTGTCCAGCACATCCCACCGCCTAAAGGATCGATCAACCAGCCTTTAAAAGCCCTGATTTTTGACTCACACTATGATTCCTATAAAGGCGTGGTTGCGTATATCCGTATCATGGACGGCCAGATTCGCGCCAACGAGATCTTGAAACTGATGGCCACCGGGGCGGAAATTCGTCCGGTGGAAATTGGCTTTTTTGCGCCGACCATGCAGCCGGCCGCGGAACTGCATGCCGGGGATGTGGGCTATGTGGCCACCGGCCTGAAAACCGTTTCGGAGTGCCGGGTGGGCGATACCTTCACCCGTGCCGGCAACCCGGCCAGCGAACCCTGTCCGGGCTACCGCCGCGCCAAACCGATGGTTTTTGCGGGCGTCTATCCAACGGACGGCGAAGATTATGGGGCTTTGAAGGAAGCTCTGGAGAAATTGCAGTTGAACGACGCGTCGCTCACCTATGAGCCTGAGACCTCACAGGCCTTGAATTTTGGTTTCCGTGTCGGCTTTTTGGGCCTGTTTCACATGGAAATCATTCAGGAACGCCTTGAGCGCGAATATGACCTGGATATGGTGTTCACTGCGCCGTCAGTGGAATATGAACTGGTGATGGTCACTGGCGAGATGATGACAATTGATTCGCCAGTGCAGCTCCCCGACGAGTCCAAGGTTGCGGAAATCCGCGAGCCGTGGATGAAGCTGCAAATTTTCAGCCCGACCGATTATTACGGCACCATCATGGACTTGGTGACGAAACGGCGCGGGATTTTCAAAGAGCAGGAATATCCGGCGCAAAACCGCGTGCAGTTGACCTTCGAAATCCCTCTATCAGAACTGATCATCGATTTCTTTGATCAGTTGAAATCGCGCACCAAGGGCTATGCTTCCATGGATTACCAGTTTGCCGATTACCGCCGGGAAGACCTGGTGAAGCTGGAAGTGCTGGTGAATGGGGATCCGGTAGATGCGCTGGCGGCCATTGTCCACCGCCGGGATGCCTATCACAAGGGACAGAGCCTGGTATCCAAGCTGAAGGAAATTATTCCACGGCAGCTGTTTGATGTGGCGGTGCAGGCCTCGGCAGGTGGGCGGATCATCTCGCGCGCCAATGTGAAGGCCATGCGCAAGGATGTTCTGGCCAAATGCTACGGCGGCGACATCACCCGTAAACACAAACTGCTCGAAAAACAGAAACGCGGCAAACGCCGCATGAAGATGGTGGGCGCCGTGGAAATTCCACAGGATGCCTTCATGGCCATCCTGAGGCTGGAAGAGGAGTAACAGGGTTTGGTCCCCAACAAATCCGCGCCACGCTGGCAGTGGCTGCCGGGCGTCATCATCAGCCTTGCAGCCCTTTTTTTTGTGTTCCGGTCCATTAATCTTGAGGATTTTGCCCGGGCATTTTCAATGATCGGCGTTCCGGTGTTGCTGGCAGCCTGTGCTTTGTGGTTTTTGGGAATTTTTGCCCGCGCCCTGTGCTGGCATTTACTGCTGGGCAAGCCGGTGCCTTATCTTCGCACCTTTTTCATCATGAATATCGGCTACCTGCTGAACAATATTTTTCCGCTGCGCCTGGGCGAGTTTGGCCGGGCCGCGGTGATGGGAAAAGCCTCGCAAAAAGGTTTTTTTCACGCTCTTTCGGCGATTGTGGTGGAACGGGCTTTTGATCTGGCCATTGCCGCAGGCCTGCTGCTGTTCAGCCTGACCTTTATTGCGTCGGAACAGTACCGGCCGCTGGCCTGGGGCATTCTGGGCGCGGTGGTGATTGGCGTGGTTGGCCTGTACCTGATGACCTGCTGGCGCAGCAGGATTGACCGGTTGACGGCCTGGTTCAGCAGCCGCTGGCCCAAAATTGGGCATTGGGTTCAACCCAAGGTGGCTTCGGTGCTGGACGGTTTTGCCACCATGACCAACCCCGGCCTGTTCATCATCTGTTTTCTGTTGATGTTTGTTTCATGGCTGCTGGCGGTGGCTCTGGATTACCTGCTGCTGATCCAGGTGGTGCCGCAGGTGCCCTTCTGGTGGCCGGTCTTTTTGCTGGCGGTGACGGCGCTGGGCGCAGCCCTGCCATCTGCGCCGGCTTCATTGGGTACCTATGAGGGAGCGGTGTGGGGCGCTCTGGCGATTTTGGGCGTGGACAGCTCCACTGCCATTGCCCTGGCCATCATCATGCACGCGATCAATTTCAGCCTCTCTTCTCTTTCGGGCCTGGTGGGCCTGACGCGGGAAGGGGAGCGATTAACCACCTTGTATCAGCGCCTGCTGAAGGAAAAACCGGAATAGAAGACCGCATGCGCATTCTGATCGCCCTGACCTATTTTCAACCGCATAAATCGGGATTGACCATTTATGCAACCCGGCTGGCCAAGGCCTTTGTGGCGCGCGGCCACCAGGTGACCGTTTTAACTTCGCAATATAACCCATCGCTGCCGTTGAATGACCAGATGGACGGGGTGAACGTGGTGCGGGTGCCGGTCTGGTTCCGCCTGAGCAAAGGGCCGATCATGCCGGGCATGCTGTTCAGAGCGTTGGGGCTGCTGAAAAACAGCGACCTGATCAATTTGCACCTGCCCCAGTTTGATGCGGCGCCGTTATCGGTGGCCAGCCGGATGATGGGCAAGCCAGTGCTGGTGACCTATCACTGTGATTTGCGCCTGCCCCCGGGTCCGGTGAATGCCCTGGCCAACTGGGGCTCTAACCTGGTCAACCACCTGACCTGCAGGCTGGCCCACCGGATGGTGACCAACACCCTGGATTATGCCGAGCATTCATCCTTCTTGCGGCCTTACCTGTCCAAGTTGCAGCCTGTTCGGCCGCCTGTGACCCTGGCCAGGGTGGACGAGGCCGCTGTTCAAAGGCTGCGCGAGAAACTGCAAATCACCCCGGATCAGAAAATAATTGGCATGGTGGCGCGTTTTGCCACCGAAAAAGGCGTGGAATATCTGGTGGATGCCATGCCGGAAGTGTTGAAAAAAGAGCCGGCGGCGCGGGTGCTCTTTGTGGGTGAGTATCAGAACGTATTCGGCGAGCAGGAGTATGCCCGCCGTCTGATGCCGATGATTGAGAAGTTGGGAAAGCGCTGGGATTTCCTGGGCTCGATCTCTGATGAAGATCTGGCCGCTTTCTATAAATTGTGCCACGTCACCGTGCTGCCGAGCATCAACAGCACGGAATCTTACGGCATTGTGCAGATTGAAGCGATGCGCAGCGGCGTGCCGAGCGTGGCCAGCGATTTGCCGGGCATTCGCCAGCCGGTGAAACTTTACGGCATGGGCCGGGTGTTTGAGGCGGGCAACGCCCGGGCTTTGGCCGAGGCGTTGACCGATGTGCTGGCCAACCCGGAAAAATATGCCGGCGACCCGGAAAGGGTGGCGGCCAGCAACTCACCTGACGCAATTGCAATGGAATATGAAGCCATCTTTGCAAAAATAATACATCAAAGAGGGAACGCATGAATAATGATGAAATTTTGTGGCGGCACCTGCGGGATCTGCCATATTTCCGGGCCATGTTGAGGGCGGTGGAAGACCGTTTTTACCAGGATATTGAGCTTGCCGGTCCGGTGCTGGATATTGGCTGCGGTGACGGCCAGTTCGCTTCGGTGGCCTTCAAGAAACCTCTGGATGTGGGGCTGGACCCGTGGAGCGAGCCGCTGAAGGAAACCCTATCGCATGGGGCTTACCGCATGGTGGTGCAGGCTTATGGGGATCAAATTCCCTTCCCGGCTGGCAGCTTTGGCAGCGCCATCAGCAATTCGGTGCTCGAGCATATACCGAACGTGGAAAAAGTGATCAATGACGTCGGGCGGGCTGTGCGTCCGGGCGGTTTATTTGTTTTTTGCGTGCCTAACCACCGCTTTATTGACCAGTTATGGGGAACGCGGTTCTTCAACGGCCTGGGCATGAAAGGCCTGGGCAAGCGTTATTCGCGCTTTTTCAACCGCATCGCCCGGCACATCAACCTGGATGAACCAGCCGTGTGGATCAAACGGGCTGAGGCGGCGGGTTTCAAGGTGGAGCAGCACTGGAATTATTTTCCGCTGGCGGCCCTGACCACGCTGGAAACCGGCCATCTATTCGGCTTGCCTTCCCTCTTTACGCGCAAGCTCTTTGGCAAATGGATTCTGGTGCAGCAGCGCTGGAACCTGGCCATTCCCTGGCAGCTTTCACGGAAATACCTGGAAAACCCGAAAACCGAAGAAGGTGTTTGCACCTTCTTTATTGCCAGAAAGCAGAGTTAATCCATGTCGAAGTACACTTATTATTTACAATCAGGTTTCACTTTATTGAAGGGAGCGAGCAACTGGCTGGACGCCGGACTGGTGCTGGCAGGTCTATCCAAACCACAGGGGATGATCCTGCAGTTGCGGAACGGTCTGAGTTTTTCGGTGCGCGGCCAGATGGATATCTGGAGCGTGAAGGAAGCCATCCTGGATAAATTTTATGAGGTATACGGTGCGCCGGTGGGGGATGGCTGGACGATTGTGGATATTGGCGCGGGCATTGGCGAATATACCCTTTTCGCCGCCCACAACCATGCCAGCAACCGGGTTCTGGCGTTTGAACCTTTTGCTGAATCGAACAAGCTGCTGCAAGAAAACCTGAAAATGAACCGGATTACCAATGTGGAAGTATTCCCGACCGCGGTGTGGAACCAGAGCGGAGAACTGCTGTTGGATTTATCGGGCGGAGAACCGCTGCAATTGCAAAGCGCCGCCGCAGAGCTGGTGGCAGCTGACAGCAGCAAATACCGCCGCGTGACCTCCATCACCCTGGCAGATTTGCTGTTGGAAAACCACATTGACCAGGTGGATATGATCAAGCTTGATTGTGAAGGCGCGGAATATCCGATCCTGTTTGGTGCTGATGACGCCACCCTGGGAAAGATCAGGCGCATTGTCATGGAGTATCATCACAATGTGTCGCGCTACACCTACAAAGATATGCAGGCTTTCCTGGAGAGAAAAGGTTTTAAAGTTCGCGTGACCCCCAACGAGGTGCACGATTATTTGGGTTATCTTTATGCCTGGCGGGCTGAATAAGGTTTAGCCTACCCGATGCGGCAAAAAAGCATATAATTAACCCGGTGTGCATTTTCCTCCATACTGGCTATGGAGGAATGATGCCTTAATCTCAAATCTGGTCTTTATGGTGATGAATTATGGAAGAACCCAGCGTTTTTGATTACCTAAAATCCAAACTGGCTTTCTGGCGTGAATCCACCCTGGAACTGCCTGCTGAGCCGGAGAAGAAAATGGTTCCAACCTCAAGCGAGACGGAGACGGGTTTTGTGGTTGGCGGGCCGGCCCGGCAGGAAAAGGCAGCTGAAATGCCGCAGCAGGGTGAAGCTCAGATTGCGGCTTCTGCGCCTGTTCAGAATGCAGGGGCTGTTCTTCCAGCGATTGAATCCCCGCAAACCGTTGACGCCGCCTCTGCGGCGGCTGAGGCAGCGGCTGTCAAAGCAGAACGCAAGGCCGTTCCCATCTGGAGCATCATCCTGACCCTGGTGGCTTTCTGGGTGGTCATTATGGCTCAGGTTTCGGTGGAACCGCAAGGCCGGACGGAAGCCAAAGCAGCCTTTCTTTTCGGGGCAGCGGCTGTACTTGTGGGGCTGGCTTTCTGGAAAGGGGGCTGGCAGGTGGCGCCGCTTAAAAATGAAGAACGCAGCCGGCCTTCGAATATCCAAATTCGCTGGGGGGCGTTAATGATTGGCATGATTCTGAGTGTGATCACGTTCATGGCCTTTGGCAATGGTTTCTTCACTGAAACCAACATGATCCTCTGGTTTTGGGCCATCGCCGCGTTCATCTGGGCTTTTCTCATCCAGGGCAAGGTCAACTGGAAGGAAAAAGCCAGCCGGGTCTGGAGCACCATCCGGCGAGGCAAATGGTCCATCCAGATCACCCCGTGGGTGCTTTTGATCATTGCCGCGATGGCCATTATTGTGTTCATGCGGGTTTACCGGCTGGATTCGGTGCCGTCTGAAATGGTCAGCGATCAGGCAGAAAAACTGCTGGATGTCAACGATGTTCTCAACGGCCAGTTTACGGTTTATTTTCCGCGCAATACCGGCCGAGAAGCACTCCAATTCTACTGGACGGCGGCGGTGGTCAAGCTGTTTGATACGGGCGTGACCTTCATGGCCTTGAAAATTGGCTGCGTGATTGCCGGCCTGCTGACCCTGCCATTTATTTACCTGCTGGGGAAGGAACTGGGAAATCCATGGGTGGGCTTTTTGGCCATGTTCTTTGCCGGGGTGGCCTATTGGCCGAATGTCATCACCCGGTTGGGGCTGCGTTTCCCCTTCTACCCATTGTTTGTGGCGCCAACGCTGTATTATATGATCCGCGGTTTGCGCACAGCCAACCGCAATGATTTCATCTGGGCGGGCATTGCCCTGGGCATTGGCCTGCACGGCTACACCTCGATCCGCATTTTACCCTTCCTGGTGGTGCTGGGCTTCGCGCTGTACCTGATCCACCGCCAGTCGGAAGGACGGCGGCAGCAGGCGGTCATGGGCCTGGTGATTCTGGGACTGATCTCGCTGGTTATTTTCCTGCCGTTGGGCCGTTATGCCGTGGATCACCCGGAACTGTTTGCCTACCGCGCCTTTTCGCGGTTGGGAGATGTTGAACAACCCCTGCCTGGCCCGGCCTGGCAAATTTTCCTATCAAACCTGTGGAACGCGGTGACGATGTTCTTCTGGTCGGATGGGGAAATCTGGGTGCATTCGGTGACCTTCCGCCCGGCTCTGGATATTGCCTCAGGGGCGATGTTCTTCGCCGGCATTGTGATCTTGCTGGTGCGTTACATCCGCAACCGCAACTGGACGGATCTGTTTTTGCTGCTTTCGGTGCCGATGCTGATGATGCCCTCGATTTTGTCATTGGCATTTCCGGCAGAAAACCCCTCGCTGAACCGCACCGGCGGAGCGATTGTGCCGGTGTTTTTGATCACGGCGATTGCACTGGAAGGCTTTTTGCGCTCGCTGAAAAACTGGTTCTCCAATCCCAAAGTGGGCTTTGCGGCCGCCGGCCTGGTGGCGGCCGCCATGATGGGGTGGGCCACCCTGCAAAATTACGACCTGGTGTTCAACCAGTATGCGCCTAATTACACCCTGTCCACCTGGAATACCTCAGAGATGGGCAAACTGATGCGCAGCTTTGCCGATACCTACGGCACCCGCGACAGCTCATGGCTGGTGGGGTACCCTTACTGGGTGGATTCGCGCCTGGTGGGAATCAATGCCGGATTTCCGGATAAGGATTACGCCATTTTTGCCGACCATTTTGAAGATACCCTCAGCGATCCGCATGCCAAGATGTTTCTGCTGAACCTGCAGGATGCGGAAGGCATTGCCAAGCTGAAAACGCTCTACCCGCAGGGGCTGCTGTGGAAATACCAATCCAAGGTGGAAGGGAAGGACTTCTATGTCTTCCAAGTGCCGCCGGTTCTGGTGGAGGAGACGCAGCCATGACACAGTCCCATCAAGACGACGCGCAGACCGATTCGTTCGGTTTTAGCCTCAAAAACATCCTGACTTTGCTGGCCCTGGTGGTGATACTTGCCGGGGGGTTATATTTCCGCACCGTGGGGGTGAACTGGGACGAAAACAAGCATCTGCATCCGGATGAACGGTTTTTCACCTGGGTGACCACCGACATCACGCCGGTGGATTCGCTTTCCAATTATTTTAACACAGCCCAATCCACCCTCAACCCGCACAATGTGGGGCACGGCTTTTTTGTTTACGGCACGCTGCCGCTGTTCATGGTGCGTTACATTGCCCAGGCGGCCAACCTTTCAGGATTTGATGCTGTCACCATTTTAGGGCGGCAGGTTTCTTCTCTGCTGGATCTATTGACGGTGCTGGTGGTTTTCCTGATTGGCCTGCGGCTGTACAACCGGCGGGTGGGGCTTTTGGCAGCGGCGTTTTATGCCTGCGCGGTTTTACCCATCCAGCTTTCGCATTATTACACGGTGGACACCTTCCTGACCTTTTTCGGCTTTGTGGCGGTGTATTTTGCTGTGCATGTGCTGACTGAAAAAGAGGAAACGCCAGCCGCCCTGGCGCCCGCGCCGGCCGAAGGCGAGCCCCCGGCAGCGCCTGCGCCAGCTGCAAGGAAGAGCCTCATGGAAGAACTGCTGCCGTACATCCTTTTTGGCCTGGCTGCCGGCATGGCAGCCGCCTGCAAGATCAATGCAGGAGCGGTGGCGGCTTTGCTGCCGGCGGCGCTGCTGATGCGCCTGTTAAAAAGCCCGAAGGAAGGCCTGAAACGCCGTGCGCTGAACTACCTGGGCTATCTGGCGGTGGGGGCTCTGGTGGCCATGATCACCTTCAGAATTTTCCAGCCTTACGCCTTTTCGGGCCCGGGCTTTCTGGATGTCAGCCTGAACCCGGCCTGGATCAGCAATATTAGAGAGCTGATGAACCAGGCAAGCGGTGATGTGGATTTCCCGCCCGCCTTGCAGTGGGCCAACCGTCCGGTGTGGTTTGGCCTCAGCAACCTGGTGGGCTGGGGGCTGGGTTATCCGCTGGGCATTCTGGCCTGCCTGGGCTTCCTCTGGATGGGCTGGCGCATCTGGAAGGGGGAATGGAACCGCCATTTGCTGCTGTGGACCTGGACCTTGCTGTACTTTATCTGGCAGGGGACAGCCTGGGTGAGCAGCATGCGTTACCTGATCCTTCTCTACCCGGCTATGGCCATCCTGGCAGCCTGGGCGGTGGACGCCCTTTGGAAAAAAGGGGAAACCTCCGAAACATTCGGCGGTTTCTGGCGGATTATTGCCTGGGGCACGGGCGCCGGGGTGGTGGTTTTGACCCTGCTGTATGCCTTTGCCTTTACCCGCATTTACGACCGGCCGATGACCCGCGTGGAAGCCAGCCGCTGGATTTTGCAGAACATTCCAGCCGCAATCAATTTGAAGGTGAATACAGGCAGCGGCGTCACCATGCATCCGCTGCCTTACCGCCAGGGCGTGACCATTTATCCGGGGCAGCCTTTCACTGTGGCCTTCCAGCCGCGCATCACTGCGGCCGTCACCCAGATCAGCATCGCTCATTTGCAGGATCAAAGCGGCGGCACAGCCTTGAAAACAATCGGCTTTGATATTTATGACGCGGCCAACCCGGAGCAGATTCTGGGCAGCACCATGCTGGTGAATGAATTCATTCCCCGCGGGGAAGACCAGCCGGTGCAGGTGCTCTTTCCGGAACCGGTGCCGGTGGAAGCCGGACACACCTATTACCTGCGCGCCAGCATGCTGGTGGGCGAGGCCAACCTGCTGGCTTACGGCAGCCTGATTCTAAATTATGTCACCCCGGAGAGCCGGAGTGAAACTCAGGCCCTGTTGAACCTGGCGCAGCGGATTGACGCCAACCAGCCGTATTCGATGATCATCACCGCGGCCAGTTCTGGCACGGTGAGCGAGGTGGTGCTGGATGATGTGGTGGATATGCTGGCGCTGCCCGATGAAAAGACGCTGCGTCTGAGCATCAGCGCCGAGGGCGACCAGCCGCAAATGGTCAGTGCATCGGTTTCGGGCAGTTTCCTGCCCGATTCCACCGGGCACGGCCAGAGTTATACATTGACCCTGGATAAGCCGCTGCAATTTAATAAAGGCACCCATTATTCGGTCTCTCTGGATGTCCAGGGACCGGGGTCGCTGGCATTGTACGGCAGCGCGCCGGTGCATGAAAGCTCGTGGGACGATGCCCTGCCGCAGTCGGTGGATAATTTTTCACCTTATGACACGATGGGCGGGCTGTACCGCGGAGATTTAAATTTTGAAATGTATTGGGATGACAGCGAAGCCAAACTAGACCGCTTCATCAACAACCTGGACCAGGCCGATACCATTTTTATCAGTTCCAACCGCCAGTGGGGCACCACCATTCGCGTGCCGCAGCGCTACCCCCTGACCACCGTATATTACCGGGAATTGTTGGGCTGCCCCGAAGGGGAAGATCTCTTCTGGTGCTACAGCGTGGCCAAACCGGGGATGTTCAAGGGAAACCTGGGTTTTGACCTGGTGCAGGTGTTCCAATCGGAGCCCAGCCTCGGTTCGATTGAACTTAATTCGCAATTTGCTGAAGAAGCATTTTCCGTTTATGACCATCCCAAGGTTTTGATTTTTCGCAAAAGCGCCGATTATTCTCCGGAAAAAATGCGGGAGATCCTCAGGGCTGTGGACCTCAGCCATGTGCAGCATATCACCCCGAAGCAGGCCAGCGGCGCTCAGAAGGAAATTCCTTCCATGATGATGTCTGAGGAGCGGACTCGGCAGCAGCAGGCGGGCGGCACCTGGTCGGAGTTGTATGACCGCGAGTCGCTGCTGAACCAGAACCCGGCGCTGGCTGTGGTGGTCTGGTACCTGGTGGTGATGGTGCTGGGCTGGCTGATTTACCCGGTCACCCGGCTGGCTTTCCCAGGGCTGCGCGATCGGGGGTATCCGCTTTCGCGGTTGATTGTCCTGCTGTTGCTGGCCTTCTTCAACTGGTTCTTGGGTTCAATGGGAATTCCGTTCACCCGGGAAAATATCACCATTGTCATTGTTGTGCTCGTGCTGGTGAGCCTGGGGCTGGCGCTGATCCAGCGTAAAGCCCTGTGGCGGGATATCCGCGAGCGCTGGCAGTCCATTTTATGCGTTGAAATTGTCTTTTTGGTTTTCTTCACCCTCTTTTTGCTGGTGCGCATGGCCAACCCTGACCTGTGGCACCCTTACAAGGGCGGCGAGAAGCCGATGGACTTCTCTTATTTCAACGCGGTTCTCAAAAGCACCTATTTTCCTCCTTATGACCCGTGGTACGCCGGCGGCACATTGAATTACTATTATTATGGGTTCATGGTGTCGGGCGTGCTGGTCAAATGGCTGGGGATCATTCCAGCAACAGCTTACAACCTGATTCTGCCAACCTGGTTTGCCATTCTGGCGGTGAGCACCTTCTCTGTGGTGTGGAATCTGGTTCAGACCCTGCGCGGGGACCAGGAGAACCAGGGTTTTGCCATTCAAATGGGTTCAGCGGCGGCCGTGATGATGGGCGTGGCGGGCAACCTGGGCACCGTGCGCCAATACTGGCACAGTTTCCAGCGACTGGCGGCGCCTGGCGGTAACATCGAGAATGCCGATTTCTTCACCCGGTGGGGCTGGTCATTTGAGGGATTCTTCAAATGGCTGAGCGGCACGCCGTTTAGCTTCTACCCCGGAGACTGGTATTGGGTTCCCAGCCGGGCCATTCCCGGTGAGCCGATCACGGAGTTTCCCTTTTTTACTTTCCTGTACGCAGATCCCCATGCGCACCTGTTTGCTCTGCCTATCACGGTGACGGCCCTGGCCTGGGCGGCATCGGTGGTGCTGGGCAGGGGACGCTGGGGAGAAGAAGACGGCAGCCACCGCTGGTTGAGCCTGGCTGTCAGCCTGTTCACGGCTGGCGTGGTGATTGGTTCGCTTTTCCCAACCAATACCTGGGATTACCCGGTGTACCTGGTGCTGGCGGTTGTGGCGCTGATTTACGCCATCTGGCGTATGAAGCTGCCGGAAATGCTGGTAAACCTGGTGGATCACCGCATCATTCGCCTGGGGCTGTGCGCAATTTTTCCAGGCCTGCTGGCGCTGCTGACCCGTGTTTTGTACCAGCCTTATTACAACAGTTACGGCCTGGGATATAACGAGTTCTTCTTCTGGGAAGGGGATAAGACACCTTTCTGGTCGTATATGACGCACTGGGGTCTCTTCCTCTATATTATCTTTAGCTGGATGGTGTGGGAAGCCATTGATTGGATGAAACACACTCCGATGACATCGCTGGTCAAGCTGAGGCCGTATCGCGGGGTGATCTATGGCGTATTGGCCGCCTTTTTCCTCGTTGTGGTGTTTCTGACCGTTTTTTACAAGGTGCAGGTGACCTGGGTCACGTTGTTATTAGGCTTGATTGCCCTGGTTCTGCTATTAAGGCCCGATCAGCCGGATGCCAAACGGTTTATCCTGTTCCTGGTGGGCACTGCCATGGTGATCACGCTGGTGGTGGAACTGATGGCGCTGCGCGGCGACCTGGGACGCATGAATGTGGTGTTCAAGTTTTACCTGCAGGCCTGGGTGCTGCTGGCCATCAGCGCGGCGGCCGGTTTGGGCTGGACTTTGGAGAAGATCTGGACCTGGCGAACCCGCTGGATGGCGATTTTCCTGACAGGCCTGGTTTTACTGGGCACCGGGGCGATGCTTTTCCCGCTCGTGGGTGGAAAAGACAAGATGACTGACCGCATGGCTGATAATGCGCCCTTCACAGTGGATGGCATGGCCTATATGCAGTATGCCACCTATGCGGAGAATGCGGTACCCATGGATCTGAGCCAGGATTACCGGGGCATTCAGTGGATGCAGGACAATGTGAAGGGTTCTCCGGTGATTGTTGAAGCCAATGTGCCGGAATACCGTTGGGGCACCCGTTACACCATCTATACCGGTTTGCCGGGCGTGGTGGGATGGAACTGGCACGAGCGCCAGCAGCGCGCTGCCTGGCAGGCCGATTTCCGCATCACCGACCGCATTGGCGAGATTGAAAAATTCTACAATACCACTTCAATTGAGGAAGCCCGCGCTTTCCTTGAAAAATACAATGTCAAATACATCATTGTCGGGCAGCTGGAACGCATTGTTTATCCGGCCGGGTTGGCCAAATTCGAAACGCCGGATATCACGGCGCCCTGGCACGAAGTGTACCGCGACCAGTCAACCGTCATTTATGAGGTGAATCCATAACCATGATCACGATCATTTTCTGGTATCTGGCTGCGCTGCTGGTGGGGTGGCTGGCTTTTCCCATCGCCTTTTGTTTTTTGGGAGGCCTGAAAGACCGGGGTTATGCCCTGGCGCGCCCGCTGGGGCTGCTGCTGTGGGGATATCTTTTCTGGCTGATGGGCTCACTGAAGATTGCCCAGAACGATGCTGGCGGGGTGCTGCTGGCGCTGGCCATTCTGGGGCTGTTCAGCTACCTGGCCAGCCGCGACCGCTGGGATGAAATGAGGACCTGGGTTCGTGAAAACCAGCGCCTGATCATCACAGCAGAGCTGGTCATCCTGGCAGCTTTTGCCTTCCTGATCTGGCACCGGGCACTGGATCCGGCGATCAATGGGACCGAGCGGCCCATGGAATTTGCCTTCATCAATGCCATTCTGCGCTCGCCTTCCATGCCGCCGAATGACCCCTGGCTTTCGGGGTATGCCATCTCGTATTATTACTTTGGCTATGTGATGGTGAGCATGCTGATCCGGGTGACGGGGGCGGCGCCGGAGATCGGCTTCAATTTATCTCTGGCGCTGTGGTATGCCATGGCAGCCGGTGGTGCGTATAGCCTTGTTTATAACCTGATCCATGCCCGCAAGACGCCGCTTTTCAGCAATCGGCCGGGTTTGCGCCTGGCGGCGCCGATTTTAGGGGCAGTGATGGTGCTGCTGGTGAGCAATATGGGGGGCGTGCTGGAAAAGCTGCATGCCAGCGGCCTGTTCTGGGAAAAGACCAGCGATGGGGCGGTGGTTTCTAACTTCTGGAAGTGGCTGGATATTAGAGAATGGGACCAGGCTCCGCCGGAACCTTACACGGCTCTTTGGGATTGGAGCACCCCGCAGCGCTCGGGCATTCTGTTCTGGCGTTCATCCCGGGTGATTCAGGACCGGGATTATGCCAACGGCGAACGGGAAATCATTGATGAATTTCCGTTTTTCTCCTACCTGCTGGGCGATCTGCACCCGCATGTGCTTTCAATGCCTTTTGTGATGCTGGCGATCGCCTTGATCTTAAACTTCTATTTGAATGGGGGCGGGGTGCCGTTTAAGGTGGTGGAGGGCTGGTCAATTCCCTTCAACCTGCCCTATCTGCTCTTAAGCGTGGTGACTTTGGGCGGTCTGGCCTTCCTGAACACCTGGGATTTCCCTATTTATTTGGGGCTGTTTGCTGCCGCGTATTTCATCCGGCAATATCAGGAAGAAGGCTGGCGCCGCGACCGCCTGCTGGATCTTGTTTTTCTGGGGTTGCTGCTGGGGGTGGGCGGCGCGCTGGCTTATCTGCCATTTTACACCGGCTTTTCCTCGCAAGCCGGCGGACCGATGCCCAGCCTGATCTACTCGACCCGCGGCATTCAGTTCTGGGTGATGTTCGCCCCGCTGCTGCTGCCCCTTATCCTTTTCCTGTTTTATGAAATCAGGAAGGAAAAGGCCGGCAGGCAGGTGTGGTTTGGCCTGCTGCTGGCGGTCATTCTGATGGTAAGCCTGCTGGTGGTCTCTTATGCATTGGGATATGTGTATTCGCAATTTTCTTCCAGCGTGAATGGATACAGCAACCTGAATATTCTGTTTCTCCAGGATGTGCAGGGGGCGGCGGTCCAGGATCCAGCGCAGACGGGGGCGGTGTTTGCGGGTCTTGTGGGTGAAAGCCTTTACCGGCGGATCACTTCTCCGGGCACCTGGTTGACCCTGGGATTGATGCTGGTGCTGGTGACGGCGGTGCTGCGGCAGCGCGGGTCAGAGAAAGAGGACGCGGAAGGCCATACCAGGCCCGATTTTGCCCTGTTGTTGGCGCTGCTGGGCATTGGCCTGACCCTGGTTCCTGAGTTTATTTACCTGCGGGACCAGTTTGGCTGGCGCATGAACACCATTTTCAAATTCTATTACCAGGCCTGGATTGTCTGGGCGGTGGCGGCAGCCTACGGGGCGCTGGTGCTGTTGAGCGAAGCCAAACCACGCGGGCAAATCGTTGCAAGCGTGGCCCTGGTGGTTTCGCTGATGTGCGGCCTGATCTACCCGCTGGTGATGACGGGCTACAAGGTGGGTAATGATCTGAATCGGATTTTGACCCTCGACGGTCTGGACTTCTTCAAGCAGGGATATGCAGATGACGCCGGAGCAGCTGAATGGTTGAAGACAGCGCCGGCAGGGGTTGTGGCGGAAGCGGTGGGCAACAGCTACCAGTTCCCCTACGGCCGCATGTCCACGGTCAGCGGCCTGCCCACGGTGCTGGGCTGGGTGGGGCATGAATCGCAGTGGCGCGGCGGTACCCAAGAAATGGGCACGCGGTATGAGGATATCGCCACACTCTATAAAACCCGCGACAGCTTCGAAGCAGAGAACCTGCTGCGCATGTACAATATCCGTTATATTGTTCTGGGGAACCTGGAGCGCTCCACCTACCTGGGCGGCAGCCTCAATTCTGCCAGTGAGACAAAATTCCAAAAAATTGCCCAACCGGTGTTTCAAAACAGCTCGATCACCATATATGAATATGCACAGCCGGTAACGCGATAAGGCAGGTGAAAGATGACCGCATTGATTGAAAAACACGAGAAAACACTCATCATTATCATCCTGGCAATTGCCCTGATGGCGCGTCTGTGGGGGTTGGCCAGTCCGGCCCTGAATGACAGCGAAGCCAGCCAGGCTTTGCAGGCTCTTTCTACGGTCAGGGGTGAAGATTCAGCCTGGGGCTCGCAGGCGCTCTATTTGCAGGCGACCACTTTTGTATTTTACCTGGCTGGGGCCAATGAGTTCACAGCCCGCCTGATTCCGGCCTTGCTGGGAACGCTGATCGTCTTTGTGCCGCTTCTCTTTCGCCGGCGGTTGGGACTGACGGTTTCCCTGCTCACAGCGCTTTTTTTGGCGATTGATCCGGGGCTGGTATCCCTTTCACGGCAGGCAGGGGGCATGAGCCTGGCGATGGTTTTTGCTGGGCTGGCTTTGGGTTTTTGGGATCAACGGCGGGTAAAACTGGCCGGTGTAAGCCTGGGTCTGGGTCTGATGAGCGGACCGCAGTTTTGGGTCGGCGCTTTGATTTTTGGCCTGACGGCGGGCGTTTTCCAGCTGCTGCACCGCGCTGACGCGGCGGGCAAGGCATTGGAAGATGGTGTACCTGCGCAGGCCGACCAGGCGGCGGTTTCTGCAGCGGCCCCGTTCGATTATAAATTGGCGGCTGTAGCGGCGGGCATCACAGTTGGCATTGTTGGCAGCCTGTTTCTGGCCAACCTGCGTGGATTGAGCGCCACAGCCAGCGCCCTGGCCGATTTCTTTGCCGGCTGGGTATCGGGGGGACAGGTGTCCATTCTGTCCATTTTCCTTGGCCTGCTGGTTTATTATCCACTGGCGCTTGGTTTCGGCCTGGTGCGCACCGGCAAGGCCTGGTGGGACGAGGACCTGATCTACCAGCTCATTTCTCTGTGGTTCATTCTTGGCCTGGTCGTGCTGGTGATTTATCCCGGGCGGCAGATGGCGGATCTGATATGGGTCGCTGCGCCTCTGTGGGCTCTGGCAGCACGAGAAATTGAGCATTTGCTGACGAAACCGGCTTCAGAATGGGTGGTATCATCAGGATACGCCATTCTTGTGTTTGTTTTGCTGGTGTTCACCTGGCAGAATCTCTCAGGGATTGCTGAAAACCCGCTGCGGCCCGAAGGCGTTATGATGCCTGCATTTTACATCATGGGTGCGGTGGCATTGGGGGCGGTTGGCGGCCTGCTGTTGGCCTGGGGATGGGGCGGCCAACCTATTTTGCGCGGATTGGGTCTGGGGTTGTTGACCGCTTTGATGCTGTACTCCATTTCCCTGGTTTCCGCGGCCGGTCAGATGCGGGAAACCGCCACCTCTGAGTTGTGGGTGGACGGCCGCAGCCTTTCCACCAACCTGGTGGTGGATACGGTGGACCAGTTATCCCTGATCAATCATGGAGTGAACGGGAAACTGGATGTGGTGCTGCAGGGCATTGAATCTCCATCGCTTAAATGGGCTTTGCGGAATTATGCCCTGGTCGAAGTGGATATGCTTCCGGCAAATCAGATGCCATCCATTGTCATTTCCCCTGTTCAAGAGCAGCCGGTGCTGGCTGCGGCATATCGCGGGCAGGGCCTGGTTTTGAGCGAGCAGCCAGGATGGCCGTTGATGGTTTCTTCGGATTTTCTACCCTGGCTGGTGGCGCATGATATGCCACAAAACCAAACCCAGGTGATTTTGTGGGTGCGAAACGATCTGTTTGCTGGTGGTTCGCCCAACACCCTGGTAACCCAGAACTGACAAGGAAAAAGAAAAATGCCCATGCCAAATATCATTGCTTTTGATGGACCGGCGGCTTCCGGTAAATCGACCATTGCCTATCAACTGTCAAAATCCATGGGGTATCTGTTCTTTGATACCGGCGTGATGTACCGGGCTGTGACCTGGAAAGTACTCAATGACGGTGTGCCAGTGGAAGATGAAGCCGGTGTGACGCGGGTTGCCGAGGAAGTTCTGATTGAAGTCCAGCCAGCGAGCCAGGATGACAACCGGACCAATGATGTTCTGGTTAATGGCCAGGATGTGACCTGGGAAATTCGCAAAGCAGAAGTGGAAGAGCATGTATCGGCTGTATCTGCTTATCCGGGAGTGCGCAAGGCGATGACCGCCCAACAGCGGCGGATTGGCCTGGCGGGTAAAGTGATCATGGTTGGACGGGATATTGGCACCGTAGTGCTGCCGGAAGCGGATCTTAAAATTTTCCTTGAGGCCAGCGTGGAAGAACGTGCCCGACGGCGTTACCAGGAACTGGTGGATCGGGGTGAAAAAGCCGATTTATCAGAGATCCTTGAGGCGATGCGGAGACGGGACAAAGTGGACAGCAGCCGCAAGGTGGCTCCTTTACGGGCCGCCGAAGATGCGGTGCGGATCAACTCTGATGGTCTGACCATACCAGAGGTGCTGCAAAAAATCAGCAGTTTGATCCAGCCATAAATTAGGTCAATCCACAGAGAGCTGCAGAGGTAAAATGATAAGAATACTGGTAATTGAGGATGATACTGCAACTCGTGAAAACCTGACCGTTTTATTATCGGTTGAGGGATATGATGTTGCAGCAGCCGCGAATGGAGTGGAAGGCGTGCGCCTGGCGCGGCAGATCTCTCCTCATTTGATTATCTGTGATGTGATGATGCCAAACCTGGATGGGTGGGGGGTGCTGTCGGTGATCCGGCAGGATCCGACCCTACATGAAATCCCCTTCATATTCCTGACGGCAGACACAGTTTATGATGATGTGCGCAGAGGGATGACCGCGGGGGCTGATGATTATATTTTCAAACCTTTCACTCAGGAACAGCTTCTGAAAGCCATCCGAACCCGGCTGGAGAAGTTCACCAACCTGGTGGAACAGGCCCAGGCCCACAACCGGAGGGAACGGGATGACTTGGTGAACAGGCTTCCGGACCGTTTGATGATGCCGCTGGGAATGGTCATCGGCTATTCCAATTATTTAAGGCAAAATGCCAACAAACTGAACGCGCAGCAGGTTGCAGAACGCGCATCAACCATTTACAAATCTGGCACAGAATTGATGCGCATTTTACAGAATTATCTTTTCTATATTGACCTGGATGATAACCGCGAACAGGTAAGAGATGAAACCCATGAACTGCCTTTTTGCGACATTTCGGCGGCTGCCGAACTGGCAGGTGCCAAAGGCCGGCAGGACCAGCGCATGGCTGATCTGGATATTATGATTCAGGATGCGATCGTTAACATTCCCGAACATTATCTGCTGAAGATAGTTGAGGAACTGCTGGATAATGCCTTCAGATATTCCCGCCCGGGGACACGGGTTATTTGCCGCGGACAGCTGGATGAAGGAAAGAAAATGTATTGCCTGACCATTCAGGATATGGGCAGCGGCATGACGCCAGACCAGGTCAATGACCTGATGGCGCCGATTGGCCTTGTCCCAGCGAAAAACAGTGCGCGCCGTTTGAGCAATCTGGGTTTAAACATTGTGAAGCGGATTGTCCAGATGCATAGAGGAAACCTGGAAATTACCAGCATGGTTGGCAGCGGCACGAAGATAGATGTGCGTCTTCAACTGGCAGGCCGAAGGGAATAGGGGCGGGTTATTCCCTGTCAAAATTTTACCTCTGTGGATTGCTTTTCGCGGGAGATTTGACCGGAAGGCAAAAAGGCATATAATAGAATAAGTATTTTGGACGGCCCGGGAAGATAAGCACCGCTGATCATAACACAAGCCGAATGGCATGGTGATTGCACCCTGAAAAAACAATGACCCTGATCAACCCTTTAGACCTTGAATTTTTCCTTTACCTGCCGCTGGATCTGGCTGAGTGGCTGGGGTGTTTGCTCATTCTGGGACTGTTGGTGGCAGGCCTGGTGCACTGGCGTGAGGGGAGATTGGCCTGGGGACCGCGTCAGTGGATCCTGTTGATCGTCTTGGTTCTGGTTGTGTTAATGACCACGCCGTTTTTGGGGTTCAGAATGCCGCTGGAAAATGCCCTGCCAGCCTCAGAGCGGCCTGAACTTCCCAAGGGGCCGCCGCTATTGATTTTGAGCGCGCTGCCCTGGATGCTGGCGGCAGGCTGGCTGGGGGTTTTTCCTGCCACCTTGCTGGCTGGCCTGGCTGGCTTGATGGTGGCCCTGTTTGATTCTCACCGCCTGATCACGCCGCTTATCTACGCAGGAATGGGCCTGCTGTTTTCGGTGGCGATACGCCAGCGCTACCGCACCTTGCTGTATAAAGCATTGCGGCATCCGCTTGTGACCGGGCTGGGGATGGCGGTGATATACCTGCCCGTGCTTCTGTTCTATCTTTCATTGGAAACGTCAGGCGCGGTGGTCACCCGCCTGGATTACGGCATTACCCGCATGGGCGCCTATGGGCTGGCCCTGTTAGGCCAATTGTTGGTTGGCGGGCTTCTGACTGAGCTGGCCGTGATTGGCCTGCCGCAGCATTGGGGACGCAAAGATCCGCTGATGCCATCTCCGGCTGAAACCAGCCTGCAATTCCGTTTCTATGCCAATATTGGTCCGCTGGTGTTAATGCTTTTGCTGGTGATCATGGTAGGCGACTGGATGGTGGCCGAAAATATTGCGAAACAAATGCTGAAAGATCAACTGGCTGGAAATGCCAGGGTGGTGGCCGAAAGCATCCCTTATTTTCTGGAAACCGGTCAGAACCTCATTTCGCAGTTTGCCAGCAATCCGGCGCTGCTGAATGGCGATGAGAGCGAAGCAGCGGCTGTGTTGGAACAGCAGCTGCGTTCTGTGCCTTATTTTCGCCAGCTCTTTTTGCTGGATGAATCGGCCAAAGCGGTGGCCAGTTATCCGGCCACCCAATATGCCCTGATGTACCCGACGCCGGAAGAGCAGAAAGGTTTCCAGCTGGCGGTGAAAGGGGTGAGGGTGCAAATGTTCACGGTGCCGCCCTTGCGGGGCGAGACAACGGCGCAGGTGAGTTTTGTGGCCGCCCTCCAGGGTGAAGATGGTAAGGTCAAACGCATTCTCTGGGGACGGACGGACCTTAACACCAACCCCTTCACCCAGCCCATGCTTGAGGCGTTGAAGGAAGTGGCCCGTCTGGGCGGCGCTGGCCAGATTGTGGACGACACGGGGAAAATTCTTTATCACCCGGAAACCAGCCGGGTGATGACAGATTATTTGGGGCAGACTTACAACGAGCCCAACTTCTTTGATCAGGCGTCAGCAGACGGCACCCGCGAACTGGTTTACTATCAGCCTTCTTTGGGAAGGCAGTGGGCCATTATATTGAGCGTTCCTGCGCGCACTGTGCAGGGAACAGCGTTAAACATGGCCCTGCCGCTGCTGGTGATGGTGATTGTTGCCGCAGGGATAGCGGCTGTGCTGCTGTATTTAACCCTGCGCATGATCACCAAATCAATGGTAACTCTGGCTGGAGAAGCAGGGCGGATTGCCCAGGGGCAGCTGGACCATCCGATGCCGCCTTTTGATTCGCAGGATGAAGTAGGCGTGCTGAGGCAGTCTTTTGAAAAAATGCGCATCAGCTTGAAGGCCCGGCTGGATGAGTTGAACAAACTGCTGCAGGTGAGCCAGGGGGTGGCAGCCAGCCTGGAGATGCATGAAGCAGTTCAGCCCATTCTTCAGGCGGCTTTGAGTGAGCGGGCGTCTTCAGCGCGCATTGTGCTTGCCAAAGACGTGGTGCTGGATGTTCATTCAGAACAGGAAACTGATTTTGGGTCTGGGGTGAACAAGCAGGTGTACGCTTACCTGGACCAGAACATTTTATCCATGACCCGCCAGCACGGCCAACTGCTGGTGACCAATACCAGCCGGGTGCGGGGCTTCAATTTTGTGCAGGGAAAACCCTTCCCATCGGCGCTGATTTCGGTCCCTTTGCGGCATGAGAATCGTTTTTATGGGGTTCTGTGGGTGGCTTATGACGGTCCGGCGCAGTTCCCAGATGAACAGGTGCGCTTCCTGAACACCCTGGCCGGCGAGGCAGCCCTGGCTGCAGCCAATGCGCGGTTGTATGCCAGCGCAGAAATTGGCCGCCAGCGATTGGAAGCAGTGCTGGCTTCCACACCCGACCCGGTTTTGGTGACCGATTCGCAAAACAACCTGCTGCTTTGCAACCCGGCTGTGCTGCAAATTCCCGGTTTGGGCGATATGTCAGCCATCGGCCATCCGATCGATGAGGTCATTGATCAGCCTGATTTGCTGGGATTGCTGCTGGGCACAGCCGAAGGGCAGCCCTCGCGCGAGATCACTTTCTCCAACGGCCACACCTATTATGTGACGGTGTCCTCCGTTTTTGGCGAAGGCAAGGTGGTGGGCAAGGTTTGCATTTTGCGCGACATCACCCATTACAAAGAACTGGATAAGATGAAATCGGAATTTGTGGCCACAGTGAGCCATGATTTACGATCACCTTTGAGTTCGATGAAGGGTTATGCCACCATGCTGCCGATTGTGGGCGAATTGAATGAGCAGCAGAAAGGTTTTGTGCGCAAGATCACCACCGGGGTGGAAAACATGTCCCGCCTGGTGAATAACCTGCTGGACCTGGGGCGCATTGAGGCCGGCCTGGAACTGCGCCTTGAGATGGTGATGGCCGATGAAATGATTGAGAGGGTGGTCAGCACCTACCAGCTGCAGGCAGCCCAGAAGAATATCCAGATTTTGACCCAACTGCCGGTGGATGCCAAGGTGGCTCTGGAAGTGGATGCTTCACTGCTGCAGCAGGCGTTGAACAACCTGGTGGAGAATGCGGTCAAGTACACGCCGCTGAATGGGCAAATTGTGGTATCATTGCAAAACAAGTCTGCCACCGTGGTTTTCAGCATCAAAGACACAGGCATTGGCATCGCCCCGCTCGATCAGCAGCGTCTGTTTGAAAAGTTTTACCGGGGAACGCAGCGAGAAGCCTATCAACAACGGGGAACCGGGCTGGGGCTGGCGATTGTCAAATCCATTGCTGAACGCCACAAGGGGAAAGTGTGGGTGGAAAGCATTTTAGGAAAAGGGAGCCAGTTTTTACTGGAAATTCCTCACCGCCAGGTTCGTCCTGACGGCAAAACCGAGCCGCCAAAATCTTGACAAAATCAATCTACATTTGGTATAATTTTCGTTTGCATGTATGGAACTTTCTGCCACTCACGCATTGGAGCGCTAAGGCTTAATTAAGCCCTGCGCTTTGCCGTGTTTTGCTCAGTCTTCAGGAGGCTTTTTCGTGGAAACCAAGGGATTAAAATCACTTCGTATTAATCTGGCATCCCCCGAGACGATTCGTAGCTGGTCGTACGGTGAGGTTCTGAAGCCCGAAACGATCAATTACCGGCGCCTTCGCCCAGAGAAGGATGGTTTATTTTGCGAGGCCATTTTTGGCCCCACGCGCGATTGGCAGTGTTACTGCGGCAAGTACAAGAATCCGCGCTACAAGGGCATCACCTGCGATAAATGTAATGTGGAAGTGACCCGTTCCTCGGTTCGCCGCGAACGCATGGGCCACATTGATCTGGCGACGCCTGTTGCCCACATCTGGTACACCCGCCGCATTCCCTCTTATCTGGGTCTGCTGTTGGATATTTCCCGCCGCAACCTGGACCGTGTGCTGTATTTTGCGCAGTACATCGTGACCTATGTTGACGATGATGCCAAAATGAAGGCCCTCAAGCGCCTGGAAGATGAAATGTCGGTATCGGAACGCGAACAGGCTAACCTGGTGAATGCTAAAATTGCCGAAGTGAAACGCGCCCGCGATAAAAAACTGCAGGAATATAACCAGCAAAAGGCCGAAATTGAATCGCGTTATGATGAAGAAATGGCTTCCCGCTTTGAACCGGTGATCCGCGAAGGGCAGAGCCTGGAACGCAGTCTGCAGGAAAAGCTGGGCAGCGTTGCGCGTACGGCTGTGATGTTCAACACCGGCGACACCGCGATCACCATTGTGGAAGCTGGCGAAACCATTGGCGCCCAGCACCTCTCCCGCATTCAGCGCGAAGTGAAGACGCGCATGGAAGAGCTGGAAGCTGAACACAAAGACGAGCTTTCCCGCGAAATTGAACAGATCAAAATAGGCATGGAAAAGACCCGTGCTGAAGCCGAACAGGCGATGGATGGTTTCCGCAACCAACTTGAGGATCAGACCGTGGTTTCTCAGGGACAGAACACACACCTGCGCGATGAACTGCAGGAACTGCGCCCCTTCACCTTCCTGAGCGAAAGCCGCTACCGTGAGTTGAAATCTCGCTGGGGCCAGGTGTTTCGTGCGGATATGGGCGCTGAAGCTTTCTATGATATTCTGCGCCGTCTGAACCTTGAAGAGCTGACCGAAGAACTCTGGAAGGAAGTTAAGACCTCCAAGAGCAAGCAGAAGCGCAAGAAGGCCACCATCCGCCTGAAAGTGGTGGAAGCCTTCCGCCGCTCGGGCAACCGTCCCGAATGGATGATTTTGACCGTTTTGCCGGTTATTCCACCCGACTTGCGCCCGATGGTCCAGCTGGATGGCGGCCGCTTTGCGACCTCTGACCTGAATGACCTCTACCGCCGCGTGATCAATCGCAACAACCGTTTAAAGCGTTTACAAGAACTTGGCGCTCCAGATGTGATTGTGCGCAACGAAAAACGCATGCTTCAGGAAGCGGTGGACTCGCTGATTGACAACTCACAGCGCGGCAAGGCGCTTTCACGCCGCGGACGCCGCGAACTGAAATCGCTTTCGGATATGCTCAAAGGCAAGAAGGGCCGCTTCCGCCGCAACCTGCTGGGCAAGCGTGTGGATTATTCTGGCCGCTCGGTGATTGTGGTTGGTCCCTCTTTGAAACTTTACCAGTGCGGTCTGCCCAAAGCGATGGCGCTGGAACTGTACCGCCCGTTTGTGATTGCCCGCCTGGTTTCGCACAACTACGCGGCCAATGTGAAGGGTGCCCGCCGGTTTATTGAACGTTCACGCCCGGAAATTTGGGAAGTGCTGGAAGAGGTGATCAAAGATCGCCCTGTGCTGCTGAACCGTGCGCCCACCCTGCACCGCCTGGGCATTCAGGCCTTTGAACCGATTTTGATTGAAGGCAGCGCCATTCAGCTGCACCCGCTGGTCACCACGGCCTTCAACGCCGACTTTGACGGCGACCAGATGGCTGTGCATGTGCCGCTCTCAGAAAAGGCCGTGGCTGAAGCCCGCCGCCTGATGCTTTCATCCCGCAACCTGCTCAAACCCGCCGACGGCGAACCTATCATCAGCCCTTCCAAGGACATGGTGCTGGGCGTTTATTACCTTACCGTGAAAGACACAAAATCGCACAAGGGTGATGGACGTGTGTTTGTGGATATGGACGAAGTGGAAATGGCTTACAGCCTGGGCCAGCTCGACATTCATGCCAACATCAAGATTCGCATGACCACCTGGTATGATGAGAAGAACAGCCGGCTGCCCGAACCACGCACCGAACTGCTCGACACCACTGTTGGCCGCGTTATCTTTAACCGCATTCTTCCCGACGAAGTGCGCTTTGTGAACGAAGTGTTGGATAAAGGCGGCGTGAAGGATCTGGTGGCAGAAGTGTACGAGATTTGCGGCCAGGAAGTGACCACTGAAGTGGCTGACCGCATTAAGGATATCGGTTTCCGCTATGCCATGCGCTCTGGTTCAACCATTGCTGTGGCTGATATCACCGTGCCACCCGAGAAGCAGGATATCTTGAAGAAAGCCCTGCAGGATGTGGAAGGTGTGCAGCGCGATTTCCGCCGCGGTCTTTTGACCGAACAGGAACAGAACGAGCGCGTCATTGAAATTTGGCAGCAGACCACCAAGCTGGTGGGCGATGCTGTGCGCCGTTACATGGATCCGACCGGCAATCTGGCTACCATGGCCAACTCCGGCGCCACCAAGGGCGGTTTTGGCCCCATCAGCCAGCTGGCTGGCATGCGCGGCCTGATGGCGGACCCCTCCGGCCGTATCATCCCGCTGCCCATTCAGTCAAACTTCCGCGAAGGCCTGACTGCGCTGGAGTACTTCATTTCTACACACGGCGCCCGCAAGGGTCTGGCCGACACAGCTCTGCGTACGGCGGATGCCGGTTACCTGACCCGCCGTCTGGTTGATATCGCTCAGGATATGATCATTAATGAAATTGAATGCGGCTCGCAGGATGGCATTTACATCCGCCGCAGCGATGATGTGGCTGGCCAGTCCATGGGCACCCGTTTGTACGGTCGCCTGCTGGCGGAACGCGTGATTGACCCGCTGACGGGTGAAATTTTGGCCGAACGCGACCAGATGCTGGATCATGAAACGGTGCGCAAGATCACCAATGCCGGCGTGGACCAGGTGAAGGTGCGCTCTCCATTAACATGCGATCTGATTCACGGCATGTGCGCCAAGTGCTACGGCATGGATTTGGGCCGCGGCGACATGGTGGAATTGGGCGCGGCAGTGGGTATTGTGGCGGCCCAATCCATTGGCGAGCCTGGCACGCAGCTGACCCTGCGTACCTTCCACACCGGTGGTGTGGCGGCCGGCGGCGACATCACCACGGGTCTCCCGCGCGTGGAAGAACTGTTTGAAGCCCGCCGCGCGCCCAAGGGCGAAGCCATCATCTCTGGCATCAAGGGTGTGGCGCGCGTGATCCAGTCAGACCGCTACAGCGACCTGCGCATTGTGCGGGTGGATAACAGCGAACTGGTGAGCGACGCTTATGATGTGCCGGCGGAATGGATTCTGGATGTAGCTGAAGAGAGCCGCATTGAGGTTGGCGTGACCATTGCTCACCTGGGTGAGGCCACCATCACCGCTCAGCATGCCGGCCAGGTGCGCATTGAAGATCGCAAGGTGATTGTGACCTACGAACAGAAAGAATCGGACGAATACGAAATTCCGAGCACTGCACGCCTGATAATCAAGGATGGCGACCACATTGAGGCCGGTCAACCGCTCACCGAAGGTTCATTGAACCCGCACACCATCTTGAAGTTGAAGGGCCGCGAGGCCTGCCAGATGTACCTGCTGACCGAAATCCAGAAAGTATACCGCAGTCAGGGTCAGAACATCAATGACAAGCACTTTGAAGTGATCATTCGCAAGATGCTGGGCAAGGTTCAGGTTCTGCGTCCCGGCGATACCCCCTACCTGCCTCAGGATGTGGTGGACCGCCTGGAAATCCGCAAGGTGAATGAAACCATGGCTGCCGAAAACAAGCAGACTGGCCGCTTCTTTGAAGTTCTTCTGGGTGTGACCAAGGCTTCTTTGAGTACAGATTCCTTCCTTTCAGCCTCTTCCTTCCAGCACACCATCAAGGTACTGGCGGGCGCTGCGATTGCCTCTTCAGAGGATCCGCTGTACGGGCTCAAAGAAAATGTCATTATCGGCAAGCTCATTCCCGCGGGCACCGGCTTTGTCCACGGACAGTTCATTGGCGTGGATGAAGATATCATCAAGCGCCGCATCGGTGTGTCGAATTTGCCGACCGGCAGCGATTAAACCATCAACAATTACATTTTCAGCGCCAGGTGAGAACCCTGGCGCTGATGATTTAATCGCAGGAAAACTTGACGCCGCAGGGAAAAAACCTAAAATTAATAGGATAGAACTGACGGCAGCTGGCAAAGCAGTGGATGAGCCAGGAGATGTCTTTTCATTAATATGTTTATTTGAATGGGTTGCCAGAAAAGGCGTGAAAGAGAGCAGGCAAGATCATGGTTGAAAAAGTTTCTCTGGGCACAATGCCATTGATATACCCGATTCCGATTGTGCTGGTGGGCTGCAAGGCGAATGGACAGGTCAATTTTGCCACCTTTGGCGATGTGGGGTTGATGGGAATTAACCCGCCGCTGCTGTTTTTATCTTCCCACCGCGACCACCTGACCACAGATTTAATTAAAGAGGCCGGTATTTTTTCGATCAATATTCCAGACACCAACCTGCTTGAAAAGACCGATACCTGCGGCATTGCCTCGGGACGGGAAATGGACAAGGCGGCGCTTTTTGAGGTGTTTTATGGATCGGTGGAGCAAGCGCCGCTGATTTCAGAATGCCCGGTGAATATCATTTGTCAGGTGGTACACCAATTTGCCATTCAGCACCGCCAGCTTTTTATCGGGCAGGTTGTTGAAACTTTGATCGATAAAGACAGGGTGGTGGAAGAAGATGGAAAGCTCAGGCCAAAGGGATTGGAAGCGCTGGACCCCATTTTCTACGCATTGGATAACCGATATTATCGCAGCGGGCCAGCCATTGGGATTGGATATCAGACCGGAAAGCGGCAGTAAAAAAAAACAGAGGCGGCAGAATTGCCGCCTCTGTTTTTGGGGATGCCGGTCAGGTCAATTGACGTTGTTGATCACCGGAGTGCCGGTGGTTTTTTCCACAGGTGACGGGAAAATGCGCTCAAATTCTTCGCGCGAGAGGGTTTCCACTTCGATAAGGCGGTTGGCCACGGCGTCAAGCTGTTCGCGATATTGCTTGAGGATGGCCAGAGCGTTGGCGTAGGTTTCGGAAACCAGGCGGCGGACTTCCTGGTCGATGCGCTGGGCAACGGCTTCAGAGTAATCGCGCTGTTCGGAAATTTCGCGGCCCAGGAAGATCAATTCTTCCTTCTGGCCGTAAACCATGGGACCCAGTTCCTCGCTCATGCCCAGGCGGGTGACCATGTTGCGGGCCATCTGTGTGACGCGCTCAATATCATTGGAGGCGCCAGAGGTGATGTCATCAAACACCAGGGCTTCGGCAGCTCGCCCACCCAGCAGGCCGACCATTTCGGAGAGCAGTTTCTTGCGGGAGATGAGGGTGCGGTCTTCGCGAGGCAGGGCCATGGTGTAACCGGCAGCCATGCCGCGGGGGATGATGGAAACTTTCTGAACCGGGTCTGATTCAGCCAGAGCATTCATCACCACGGCGTGACCGGCTTCATGATAGGCCACAATCAGCTTTTCTTCCTTGCTGATGAGGCGGCTCTTGCGTTCGGGGCCTGCAATGACGCGCTCGATGGAAGCTTCAAATTCGGATTGGCCGATGGCCTTTTTGTTGCGGCGGGCGGCCAGAATGGCAGCTTCGTTGACCATGTTTTCAATATCGGCGCCAACAAAGCCGGGGGTGGAACGGGCGAGAACCCCCAGATCCACGCCAGTTTCCAGGCGCTTGCCCTTGACATGCACTTTCAGGATGGCTTCGCGGCCGCGCATATCAGGCCGATCGAGGATGACGCGGCGGTCGAAACGGCCGGGGCGCAGCAGGGCGGGATCAAGAATATCGGGACGGTTGGTGGCGGCCATGATGATGATGTTGGTGTCGGTGTCAAAGCCGTCCATTTCAACCAGCAGCTGGTTAAGGGTCTGTTCGCGTTCATCGTGAGAACCGCCCAGACCAGCGCCGCGCTGGCGGCCGACGGCATCAATTTCATCCACAAAGACAATGCAGGGTGAGTGGCGGCGGGCCTGATCAAAGAGATCGCGCACGCGGCTGGCGCCGACGCCGACAAACATTTCGACAAATTCAGAGCCGGAGATGGAGAAGAAGGGCACACCGGCTTCACCAGAAACGGCTTTGGCCAGCAGGGTTTTGCCGGTGCCGGGAGGGCCAACCAGCAGAACGCCCTTGGGAATACGGGCGCCGAGGCTGATGAATTTCTGGGGCTCGCGCAGGAATTCAACCACTTCTTTAAGGTCTTCCTTGGCTTCTTCCACGCCAGCCACATCTTCAAAGGTGATGGTGGGGTGATCGCTGCTGAACATGCGGGCGCGTGATTTTCCAAAGGTGATGGCAGCGTTGTTGGAACCCTGCGCCTGGCGGAAAATGAACCAGAGCATGCCAGCCAGAAGCACAAAGGGGAGGATGTAGCCCAGGGCGTTCAAAATGCCTACCCAGGCGGCAGGTAACTGGACGTCGATGCGCAGGCTGCTGCTGGTCAGTTTTTCAGCCGGGACCCCCAGGTTTTTCAATTGTTCGGTGAGGGTGAAGCCAGGCTCTTTGTAGGCTTCCTTCTTGGCGCCATCAGTGTAGGTGATATTGAGCGTGTTCTCGTCAATAATAATCTTGGAAACCTTGCCAGCGGTGATGTCGGCGGCAAGTTGATTGATGGCAATGGTGCCGTCGGCCGGATTTTGCTGACGGAAACTGTAAATGAGTAAAACGCCAATGGCTATCAGGAGCAGGACATAGATCACATAATTTTGTCTGTTTTTGTTCACGGTAACCTCCAGTTAACATGAGAAGCCGTGTTGCGGATTCTTCTAAATGTTGAGACGATTATATCAATTTTCGGATAAATAGTCTAGTTTTTGTATAAAAAAATATAAAAATACGCCGCCTATTTTTTCAAAAACACATCTGGCAGGGGGTGGCATTGACCGCAGCCGATATGAGGTTCCTTGACCGGACCGCCGCTTTTTGTGCAAGTGGCCGTCACCTTGACCTGGGGACCAAAAAAGATATACCGGTTGGTGATTTGGGCATGTAAAACCAGTGTGGGGCAGGCGTTGGCCTGCAAAATGCCCGGCACCGGACAATCGCAGCAGAGGGCGGGTTTCCATTGTCCGGCGGCGGATGAAGCAGAAAGCAGGCGGCATTCTTCCAGGTTTCGCCCCCGATAATAATCACCATAGAAGAAACGGCATTCTTTGCCTGCTGGAGTTCGCATGAGTATAAAAAAAAGGGAACAGAACCGGTGAAGGGATTCTGTTCCCTTGGTGAATCCTTAGTTGTTGACGCGGGTGACGTAAGCGCCCGTGCGGGTATCCACACGGATAATATCGCCAGTAGCAACGAAATAGGGGGTCTGGACTTCGAGGCCGGTTTCGGTGGTGACTTTTTTGGTGACGCCGGTGGCGGTATCGCCGCGCACAGCCGGTTCAGCATAAGTGACTTTTAAATCCACAGAGGTGGGCAGTTCAATATCCAGGGGTTCATTGTTGTGAAGGGTCAGCTTGACTTCCATGCCTTCGAGCAGGTAGCCGGCATTATCACCAATCACATCGCGCGGCACGCCGGGCTGTTCAAAGGTTTCGAGGTCCATGAAATAGAACAAATCGCCATCTTTGTAAAGATATTGGACGTTGTGAAAATCGAGGCGGGCTTCAGGGACGCGGTCGCCCGACTGGAAGGTCTTTTCAAGGGTGGAGCCTTTGCGCAGGTCGCGGGCTTTGATGCGGATGGTGGCGTTACCACGGCCGGGTTTGTTGTGGGAATATTCCAAAACGCGATAAAGAGTGCCATCTAATTCAAAAGTGACACCCTTGCGTAAATCATTTACATCAATCATAGATCTTTCCTCATATTAAAACACTATAGTTTGCAAACAGGCGAAATTATAGCGCAGGGTGCAACACATGACAAGGGTTACAGTTAAATGATTTATTAAGCGCGGATGGTCTGGATACCGGCTTCCTGATAAGGCAGAAGAGCTTCTTCGGGAACAGATTTTTCGGTGATAAGGTGGGTGAGGCTGGTGATGGGGCTGACCACGAAGGATGAGGCAGTGTTGAGTTTTTCAGGTGACATCAGGCCGATCACCAGGTTGGCGTTGGCGATCATGGCTTGCTTGATATAAGTTTCATCCAGGTAAAGCGTGCTGAGCCCCACATCCGGGTGGGCGCTGCAGACGCCCATGAAGAATATATCGGCGCGCATTTGCCTGACGGCATTGACTGTTCCGGCGCCAACGGTGATGAGCGATTCCTTGATCAACTGTCCTCCCAGAAGGATGATTTGCACGGCTGGATGATCGGCCAGGGCGACGGCCAATGGCGGACTGTTGGTGATGATGTTCAGGCGCATATGTGCCGGCAGGCTGCGGGCGAGCTGGAGGGTGGTGGTGCCGCCATCCATAAATAAAGTTTGATCTTCTTGAAGAAATTCGATTGCTGCCAGGGCGATATGCGCTTTGGCTTCAGGCGATTGGAGCTGACGCTGGGCGAAGGTGGTGTTGGCCGGGGAACGCGGCAGGCCGCCACCATGCACCCTTTGCAGGAGTCCTGACCTGGATAACTCTTTGAGGTCCCGCTGAACCGTATCGGCGGAGACATCCAACTCTTTGGCCAGTTCGGCAGCCACCACCTTGCCGCGGCGTTTGAGCACATCCAGAATGATTTGTTGTCTTTCTTCTTTGAGCATGGGGCACACTCCCTGATAATTGAACACTCTGCTTGACTTTGCGGTATTGTGCGGATATAATCGTATATATGCATTATATTGCGGAAATTTAACGGTGTCAACCGTGGAGGATAGGATGACGAAACCATTTTACGTTTTAAGTTTGTGCTGCGTGGTGTTTTTGGGTCTGGGCATTGTAACTGCTGCCCTGGGACCGGCTCTGCCGGAACTGGCTATCCAGAATGCCACTGATCTGGGGACGATTGGTGTGTTGTTCACCGCTCTGTTTTTAGGTGCCATGACCGCCCAGGTGGCGGCGGGATTTATTGGCAACCGGATTCCCCCAAAGACGATGTTCCTGGCAGGGCTGGGCGTCATGGGCGTGGCGCTGATTGGCTTATATTTTTCCCGCAACCTTTTATTGACTGTTGTCTGCGGTGTGATGGTCGGATTGGGGCACGGCACGGTGGACCTGGACGGGACGGTGATGATCGCGGATGCATATGAAGGCAGGCAGGTATCGGCTTTGAACGCCCTGCACCTCTTTTTTGGCATCGGTGCGGTGGGTGGCCCTTACATTGTGAGTCTGGCCATGCAAAACGGTATCCCGGCGGTCTGGTCTCTGATTGCCGGCGGAATGCTGATGTTGGTTTGCGCCCCGGTGATGCTGGTCATGAAGGTGCGGCATCAGACGGCTGTGCCGCAGGAAACCCGCAAGAACGGCAGCGTGCTGAAATCAGCTCTCATGTGGCTGCTGGCATTTTACCTGCTCTTTTATGTCGGCATTGAAACGGGCCTTGGCGGCTGGGTGGCCGCATACCTGAACCAGACCACCGGAATGGCGCTGGCGAATGGGGCAATGGCCGCCTCAGGTTTTTGGCTGGCGCTGACGATTGGCCGCCTGACGGCGGCGCTTTTGGGACGGCGTTTTTCGCCATTGAAGGTTTTGCTGTTCAGCGTCATGACATCATTAGCAGGGGCGATCCTGCTGCCCCTATCCACTGGCCAGCAAACCCTGTCGCTGGTGGCGGTGCTGTTGACCGGGTTGGGTTTTGGCCCCATGTTCCCAACCACCGTGGCGGCAGCAACTGAGTTCTTCCCTGAGGAGCGCGCCCGCGCCGCCAGCATTTGCATTGCCATGGGCAGCGTAGGCGGGATGATTTTACCGTGGCTGCAGGGCATCATTTTGCAAAACATGGGACCCTATAGCGCGATCCTTTTTGTTACCATTGGCGTGGTCATGATGGTTGTTCTTCATTCAGGACAGCGTGTGCTTTACAGCCAGGCCCACACCTGATGTATAATGATAGGGTAAGCCTGTCAGAGGTTCACTTGCGGCTGGCCGGCGATTTTTTTTGTTCACGAAAAGAGGAACAACCCATGAAATTGATCCGTGTGAAGGATATGAAAGCTTTTGAGCAGGAAGCTGACCGCAGCGGTCTGAGTTATGCGCAGATGGTTCAGAATGCCGGGCGCGGCCTGGGTGAATGGATTATTTCCCACCATTTTGATATGCCAACCCCGCCCTCCATTTTAGGATTGGTGGGATCGGGAAACAACGGCGCGGACGCGCTGGTGGCATTGACCTTTCTGGCCGAAAGAGGCTGGCAGGCGGCCGCTTACCTGGTCCGGGAGCGGGCAGCAGACGATATTTTGCTTCAGGCCCTGGTCAAAGCCGGGGGGAATGTGCTTGCTGAGGGGCAGGAATGTACACATCTGGTGCAATCGCTCAAAGGCTGCGATGTGCTGCTGGATGGCATTTTGGGCACCGGCATTACTCTGCCGTTGAAACCTGAACTGGCTGAAAAATTACTGCAAATTCGCCAGATTCTGGGACAAATCAACACCGAAATGACCATCGTGGCCGTAGATTGCCCATCAGGCGTGGATTGTGAAACCGGCGAGGTGGCTCCTGAGACCTTATACGCAGATTACACGGTCTGTATGGCAGCGGTCAAAGAAGGGCTGCTGAAGCTGCCAGCATTTGAATATGTGGGAGAGCTGGACACTGTGGATATTGGTTTGGGGAAAGTGATTGAGGGCTATAATCAGCTGAAGGTCTTCGTGGTCAATGCAGATTATGTGCGAGCCGAGCTGCCGCTGCGGCAGGCCGACAGTCACAAGGGCGATTTTGGCAGCCTGATGGTGGCGGCCGGCTCAATTAACTACACTGGCGCTGTGCGGCTGGCGGTGGAAGGTGCCTACCGGGTTGGCACGGGGCTGGTGCAGTGCGCCGTACCGAACCCGCTCTATGCGCCGCTGGCGGGCGTGCTGCCTGAGGCCACCTGGCTGCTGCTGCCCCATGAAACCGGGGTGATTGCCCAGGAAGCTGCAGAGGTGGTCTTTAAAAACCTCGAAAAAACCACGGCTCTGCTGCTGGGGCCAGGCTGGGGATTGGAAAAGACCACCCAGGCTTTTCTCGGCCGCCTGTTAGGTGCTGAAAAATCGGGTGGCAAGGCAGCGGTTGGCTTTCTGCCTTCGGCGGTAAAAACGGCCGGGCATGCCAAACTGCCGCCGCTGGTGGTGGATGCAGATGGATTAAAGCTGCTGGCGCGGCTGCCTGAATGGCCCAAATTGCTGCCAGCTGGAAGCATTTTGACCCCGCACCCCGGAGAGATGGCTATTTTAACTGGCCTTGATAAAGACGCTATTCAGGCTGACCGCCTGAACACGGCCTGCCGTTTTGCGGCTGAATGGGATCAGGTTGTGGTGCTAAAAGGTGCCATCACGGTGGTGGCCGCTCCCGATGGGCGGGCAGGTGTGATCCCGGTGGCCACATCGGCCCTGGCCAAGGCCGGCACAGGCGATGTGCTGGCAGGGATCATTGGCGGCCTGCGGGCGCAGGGCATGAATGCCTTTGAGGCGGCGGCGGTGGGGGCGTGGCTGCATGGTCAGGCTGGCCTGCGCGCAGCAGAATGGGACGAATCAGACGCTTCGGTGATGGCGCGCGATATTACCGAGGTGCTGGGAAGCATTTTGGGAGAACTGGGATAGTTTTTCTTCCCTGTGAAGATACAAAAAACAGGGTCCACGATGATGGTGGACCCTGTTTGATTCAGCGGGGGATGTTCACGCTTCGGGAAGTTCAGGGGTGGAGGGAAGTTCCACAGCCTGGGGTTTTTTCTGCTGGATGGCATGGGTGATGCGCTTTTTCTGTTCTTCCAGAACCACCTGGCTCTGGCGGCCCAGATCTTCAGCGCGGGTGCGGGCAACCGCAGCCCATTCTTCGGCGCGGGCGCGGGCTTCGGCAGCAGCTGCTTCAGCACGAGCGTAAGTATCTTCCGCGGTTTCAGAAGCCAGGTCTTTTAACTCAATGGCTTTTTCTTTGATGATGGACCGGGTTTCAGAACCCGATTGGGGGGCCAGAAGCAGCGAAACGGCTGCACCCGTTAAACCACCCACCAGAAAACCGATCAAAAATGCTCCTAATTCGTCGCGTTCAGACATGACAGACTCCTTTCAGTTAGGTCTTTGGGGTTAGTTGATATCCCTTGGGTGGGTTTACCACTTGGAAGGGCGGACGAGATCAATGAATTTTTTCAAACCGGCCATGTATTCATTCAGTTTGATGACGGGTTCGGCAAGGTTATCACTTAAGAAGGTCACAGTGCCGCGCAGGGTGCTGACGGTCTCATTGGTGGAATTCAGAATGGGCTTAATTTCGTTTTGCAGCAGGTTGATAAGGATGGCCAGTTGAATGCAAAGAATGACCAGAACCACACCGATGACCAGCGATTCAAGTGCCATAAAGATGATGAAGATATCACGGATGGTGCTGGTTGGGCTGGACGGGTTCATCAAATAGACAATGGAAAGGATAAACGCGGCCAGCAGGACAAGCGCAACAACGCCGATGATGATTTTTTGGCGCATGCTGATGCCGGATTCGGCTTCAGCGGCAGCTTGAGCGGGTGGGGGAAGGAGTGGTTTTTGTTCCATATTTAAGATTATAGCATGAAAAGAATTTTTGCAAGGCCTCTACTCGCCGAAATCTGTCTCAAAATCAACCGAAGCAGTGTTTTCTTCGATGGGCGAAATGGAAATATCGGAAAAGAGCGCATCCTGTTGAACTTCGATGATTCGCCGCTTGATCAATTCAAGCATGGCCAAAAAAGTGACCACAAAGAAGATGCGGTTGCGGGAGGTTTTCATCAGGCGGAAGAAGGAAGTGCGCTGCTGCTGCTGAAGGGTGTTAAGGATGAGTTTGATGCGTTCGCGAATGGTTACGCGCGGCGGAGCCACCACTGTGCTGAGGTACACGGCGTCCTGGTTCATTTTCAGTCCGGCGCGGGCCGCCAGAACGATATCCTTGATGGTGAGGCCGGCGAGATCGAGCTTGCCTTCAATTTTGATGCCGGGGGCAGTGCGAAGGTAACAGCGCAGGTGTTCAGCTTCGCGCTGCTGCGCCCACTGGGCAGCCAGTTTAAACTGCCGGTAAAGGATGAGCTGCTGGGCCAGGGCTTCACCTGGATCTTCTTCATCAGGTGCGCGTTCAGGTGGGCGCGGTAAAAGCGCCTCTGATTTAATCTGGATGAGTTTAGCGGCGATAATCAGGAAGGCAGAAACTTCGGAGGCATTGGTTTCTTGAAGCTGGCGCAAATAGGCCAGGTACTGATCGGTAATTTGAGCCAGAGCCAGCCGGGTGATATCGAGCTGAGCCTTCTGAATCAGCTCAAGAAGCAGATCCAGCGGTCCTTCGAACACATCTGTGGCAATTTTATAGCCTTCGGTCTGATGAGCGGCAACCTGAAAATCCATAGGGGGTGAATTATATCACGGCTGCCCGGGTTTTATTTGCGGGCATTCAATTCGGCGGCTTTTTCCTGCAGTTTGAGGATGGCGGCATCGAGGGTCAATTCGCCATTGGCAAGCTGGTCAGCGCGCATCAGCAGTTCTGCTTCGAAACTGGCATTATCCACAGATGATTGGTAAGTGAAGGCCGCGGGCAGGGTGCGGGTGATTTGTTTGAGCAGCAGCGGTAAAGCCGGGTAGCTGGCAGGGTAGGCCAGGCCCTTTTCGGCCAGGTCGAGCCGGGCGGGCAGCCGCAGACTGGCTGGCAGGAAGGCTTCTTGGGCGGCTGAACTGCTGAGGAATTCAATCAGGCGGGTGGTTTCGGCCGGGTGGAGCGAGGTTTTAAAGGCAGCGATAAAGGTGCTGGTGGCAACGCCCGTGCAGCCGCCTTCGCCGCAGGGCATGGGGACGACATTCCAGGAGAAGCTCCCTTTGACCTGGCTTTCAAGCGTGGTTGCCAGGTTTGAACTGGCCAAGTATAGAAGGGTGCGGCCGGCGGCAAATTCAGCCTGGTTTTCTTCGGTGGAGCGGGTGAGGGGGCTCAATTCATTGTTCTGGATCAGGGTTTTTAGAAGGGTGAGGGTGCGGCGCAGACCAGATGAATCTGTGGCTGCCAGCTTGCCGCTTTGCGGGTCTTGCAGTTCGGCGCCGTTGGTCAGAGCCATACCCCAGAGTGCGCCGGGGGCGGCATCGATGGCCAGCAGGGTTTTGACTTCGGTTTTGGCTGCCACCTGGCGGGCGGCGGCAAGCCATTCATCCCAGGTGGTGCCTTCAGCGGGCAGGGCAATGCCGGCTTTTTGAAAGAGACCCTGGTTGACGTACAGGGTGGTCAGGGTCAGGGAATCCGGAAAACCGTAAATAGCGCCCGCATCATCGCCCGGCAGCAGGGCAGAAGGCCAGGCTTTTGGCCAGCCGGCAGCATCTTTGAGGGTGGGGCGCAAATCCAGCATCAGACTGGAAAACGTGGTTATTTCGGGCAGGCGGGCAAGATCGGGGGTTTTGTTTTCCACGTAGGCGTTCTGGATGGTGGTGTTCAGGTCAGCCAGAGGGACCGTTTGCAGGTTCACTTTGATGCCGGGGTTTTCGGTCTCAAAGCGAGAGAGGAGGGATTGCAGGGCGGCCTCTTCCTGACCTGAGTTATACCACAGGAAGGTTAATTCTACCGGTGTGGTGTTGGCCGGGGTTGACGGGGTGGCGGTGGGTGCCGGGTTGGTTGAGGCAGACGGAACCTGTGTTACCGCAGCGGATGTGGCGGGCGCCGGGCTTGGCGCAGGAATGGGGGTGGGCTGCGCGCAGGATACCAGCAAAATGCCCATCAGGAGCAGGCTGGAAAATAATTTTAGTTTACTCATGGGACCTCCCGGGTCGTGAAAAATCCAGCCGGAGCTTTCCGGCGGGAATGAAGTGAGCTGAAGAAACACCGGTTAAGAGAAGACCGGGGCGTCGGGTTGATTGACGCTCTGAAAATTGTAGTAGAGAAACGGGGGAATGTCAAATCGCGCCGGAAGGTTGTTCAGAGAAGCAGGGCCATGCTGTATTCATCCACATATTGACCGTCCACTCTTAATGAATGGCGTCTGGTGCCTTCAATTTCAAACCCCATTTTCTTGTAGAGAGCGATTCCTGCCTGGTTATGCGTCATAACCGTCAGTTCCAGCCGGTGCAGACCGGCCTGAGGCGCCCAGGCCAGCAATTCAGAAAACAGACGGGTGCCCAGGCCGCGGCCGGCTGCTTCCTGAAGAATGCCAATGACAATATAGGCGCTGTGACGGGCGCGGGCGTATGGCTCACCATGTGCGGAGATGTAGCCGGTCAGTTTGCCATCGTCATCAACCACAAGGATTGTGCTGTTGGACGAAGCAAGTGTTTCTTCGATATTTTCTCTGACCTGGCTGACCGAAGCGCTGCGCTCGCCAGGCTCGAGCATCATTAAGCGGGTTTCATGGTCCAGGCGGGTGCGAAGCTGCAAAAAGGCTTCTGCATCTGAGGGGGTGATGGGGCGGATTTGAAGCATATGAATTCTCCTGCGAATGAGATGATCGTCCATATTATAATCCGGATGTATCCGGATATCCTGGTCCCGTTCAGGGTGAAAGGCAATTCGCATTATAATAAATTGAGAAAATTCTTTATTTTATCATCAGGATGACATCATTCTGCCACAATTATCTGCTATGCTCTTATTATGCCAACCCATATTTTGATTGTTGACGATGAACCCGCTGTGACAGACTTGCTGGCGTACAACCTGCGGAAGGCCAGTTATCAGGTCAGCACGGCCGCAGACGGCCGCGAGGCGCTGCGCCTGGCTCAGGAAATTCGGCCTGATTTGATCCTGCTGGATGTGATGATTCCAGAACTGGATGGACTGGATGTTTGCCGTGAACTGCGCAAAACCAGCCGGGTGCCGGTGATCATGATCACAGCGCGCGGCGAAGAGGTGGACCGCATTGTTGGACTGGAATTAGGGGCGGATGATTATGTATGCAAACCTTTCAGCGTGCGCGAATTGATGTCGCGCATCAAGGCGGTGCTGCGGCGCAGCCAACCGGAACCAGAAACGCAAAACCCGCCTGCCGCTGTGCTGCGTGGACCGGGGGGGTTGGAGTTGGACCCGGAAAGCCGCCAGGCCGCGGCCGGGGGCAACCCATTGGACTTGACCCGATTGGAATTTGAGGTGCTTTGGGTGCTGCTGCAGAACGCTGGACGGGTTCTGACGCGCGAAAGGCTGCTGGAACTGGCCTGGGGGTATGATTTTGCCGGCGACACACGGGCTGTGGACAGCACGGTAAAGCGCTTGCGCGCCAAACTGCGCATCGCTGCCAGCGAAGCGGATTGCATCGAAGCCGTGCGCGGGGTGGGGTACAGGGTGGCAAACTGAAATGTTTCACTCATTGCGCGCGCGCCTTTTCCTGAACGCTCTGGCCATCCTGGCTGTGGGGATGAGCCTGGCTGGCTTTCTTTTTTGGAAAGCCGCCGGACAGCTTTACCTGGATACGCAGACGGAAAACCTGCTGGCTCAGGCAAAGTGGACAGCAGCCGCATTGGCCGGACAAACTTTGGGTGAGGCGCAAACGCAGCCTTATTCACAGACTTCGAATGTGATGCCGGGAATCCACAGCCGGGTGATTGCGCCGGAAGGGGCTGTGGTGATTGACCTGTCCATGCTGCCGGCGGGTGGTTTGTTGGAAGCGCCGGCTGCCGAAAATAACGCCGTGACGCCAGAGGAACTGCTGGCACGGCCAGAAATCAAGGATGCTTTGCTGGGACGGGCATCCAGCACTGTGCGCGAGGTGGGGCCTGAACGGAGGCAGGTGCTGTATGCAGCTGCCCCGGTTTCCAACCTGGATGGGCAGGTGAGCGGCCTGGTTTATCTGGCTGCGCCGCTGCCACAAAACGGCCTGCCTGCCGGTTTTTTGCTGCAGTTAGGTGGAATCAGCCTGGCGGCGGTGGCAATGGCTTTGCTGGCCGGAACCTGGCTTGCCGGGGAGATCACGCGTCCGGTGACGGCGATGACTCACAGTGCGGAGGCGGTCAGCCAGGGAGATCTAATGCAAAACGTGCCGGCAAAAAGCGGAATCAAGGAGCTTGACCACCTGGGTTGGGCATTCAACCAGATGGTGGCCAGTTTGCGCCAATCAGAACAGGCGCAAAACGCCTTTGTGGCGGATGTGGCGCACGAGCTGCGTACACCGTTGACGGTGATCAAGGGTACCATAGAGACGCTGGAAGATGGGGCAATGGATGACATGGAGGGGCGCGGGCCGCTGCTTTCATCGATGCAGAAGGAAACAGACCGCCTGATCAGGCTGGTGAATGACCTGCTGGTGTTGACGCGGGCGGATGCCGGCATGCTCAAACTGGAGTTTGAAGCTCTGGACCTGGCTGAACTGGCACGGCAGCGCTGCGAGCACTTGCGGCCTCTGGCGGCACGGCGCGGTGTGCGCTTTGTTATCCAGGCAGAGGGGGATCTGTGCGTATCAGGGGATGCGGACAGGCTCTCGCAGGTGCTCGACAACCTGCTGGATAATGCCCTGCGGTACAGTCCGGACGGCTCGGCGGTCACGGTCATGCTCACCCAACAGGCGCAGCAGTGCTGCTGCCAGGTCAGAGACTGCGGGCCAGGTGTGGCAGAAAAACACCTGTCCCATCTTTTTGAACGGTTTTACCGGGTGGAACCGGCGCGCCAGCGCAAGGGCGGCGGCGCAGGCCTGGGCCTGTCCATTGCCCAGGCGCTTGTTGCGGCGCACGGCGGGCGTATTTGGGCTGAAAGCCAGCCGGGCTCCGGCACCGCCATTTTTTTCTGCCTTCCTTGTGTTCCAAACTGCCACGAAGCTGACTGAGTTCTGACACTGTTCTGAGCGCTGCGGGGGATATGATCATGGAAATTCAACCATAAAGGAGTTTTCCATGAAACACATCACCCTTGTTCTCAACCTTTTTCTGGCTGGCGCGCTATTCTTCGTCCTTTTGACCGCCGGCCTGCCCGTGCAAAGCGCCCACGCCGCTACACCTGCGCCCACCGCAGAAGCCCAGGCGGACACATCCGCCTGTGACGCCAGCCGTTCAGTACACGTGAGCGGCTCCGCCATGATCAACGTCACGCCTGACCGGGCGATGATTCAGCTTGGGGTGGTCTCAAATGCGGGGTCCATCGATGCGGTGGAGATGGCCAACACGGTGGCCATTCAGAAAGTCAAAGCCGCCATCCAGGCGCAGGGCGTGGATTTGAAGGACATTTCCACCGATTATTATGTGGTGGAACCGGTTTATGAGAATTACAACTCGCTCTTTATCAAGGGCTACCGCATCAACAATACCGTGGCCGTAACGGTGCGGGAGGTGAATAAAACCAGCGCCATTGTTTCGGCTTCGCTGGCGGCCGGGGCCAACCAGGTCAACAACGTGGAGTTCTATACCAGCGATTTGCGAAAGTACCGCGACCAGGCGCGTGAACTGGCGATGACGGCGGCGCGGGAAAAAGCCCAGGCTCTGGCCGAAGCTGCAGGCGCAGAGGCTGGATGCGTGTTGAACATCTCAGAAAACTCCTGGAGCTACTACAACGGCTGGTGGTGGGGTTCCAGTTCCAGCTCCAACCTGTGGATGCAGAACACGGTGCAGAATGCCTCGCCCAGTGGAAATTCTGGCGGCAGCGGCGGCGCAGATGAACCCATCAGCCTGGGGCAGATATCTGTAAAAGCCGAGGTTGACGCAACCTATGCATTGAAATAACCCGTTCAGATGTTTGTAAAATGCTCTCCCGCCGGGATCAACCCTAAAGCGAGGGAGTAGATGTTTCGGGAGCATGCCTGTCTCGCTCAAAGCGGGATGGGCATGTTCCATTTTTTATGCCCTACAAATGGCATTGTGGTTGGAGGTTTGCGGAGATTAAAACTCTTGACAATTAATAAAGAGGGTTGCATAAGTAAGCCCGCTTAATTATTTAGAAGGATTAATAAATGACCCAACATACAGCCCTATCGGAAACACTCCATCAATGGATTGATTTATTCATGCGGAATTCTGCCAAACACTGGATCCAATCCAGCCGCCGGAGTGGATTATCCCTGGCGCAGGTGGGAGCCCTTTTCCGCATCAGTAAAAAATGCGGTGGAGTTTCAGAAATTGGCGAAGAACTGGGAGTAACCAGCGCGGCTGCCAGCCAGCTTCTGGATCGCCTGTTTCAGCAGGGTTACATTCTGAGACAGGAAGATCCTCGCGACCGCAGAGCCAAGCAAATCACCCTCACAGAGAAGGGACAGCAGGTGCTCAGTGATAGTGTGAATTCGCGGCAGGAATGGCTGGATGAACTGGCCAACCTGATGACGCCAGAAGAGCAGGAACAGGTTCTGGCGGCATTGAAAATTCTGATAGACCGGACCCGCCAGCTCGAGTCTGGACAACAAATGCAATAACTAAATGCAGATTGACTGATTAAGGAGTTCCAAACCACATGCTTCGTCTGGTAAAATACTTAAAACCGTATCTGCCGGCAATTTTATTGGCCATTGTCCTGTTATTTGTGCAGGCCAATGCCGATTTGTCGCTGCCGGATTATTTATCTAAGATTGTGAATATCGGTGTTCAACAGGGTGGGATTGAACAGGCGGTTCCGCAGGCCATTCGTCAAAGTGAGATGGACAGGGTGATGATCTTTCTTAATGCCGAAGAAAAAGCGGCTGTTTTGGGCGCTTACACGCTTAAAGAAACTTCATCAGCTGATGAAAACATCTTGAAAACCTATCCAGCCCTGGCCAGCCAATCCATTTATCTTCTCAATACGATCGACCAGGCTGAAGTTGAACGCCTGAATCCGGTTATGGGAAAAGCTTTACTGGCGGTTTATACCATTGAACAAATCCAGGCTGATCCAGCCAAAGCGAAAGCCATGATGGGCGCTGGCGGAGGTTTTGACCTGAGCAAGCTGCCGGCCGGCACGGATTTGTTTGCTTTGCTGGCAAAAATGCCGGCGGCGCAAACAGCTCAGATCACTGCCATGATCAACCAGAAAATGTCCGGCATGGGCAGCAATGTCATTGTCCAGGCCGCGGCAGCGCCCATCAAGGCTGAATATCAGGCTCTGGGCATGGACACGGCGCGGCTGCAGACGGACTACATCCTGCGGGTGGGCGGGATCATGCTGCTGCTGTCGCTCCTCACCGGCGCCTGTACGGTGGCCGTTGGCTACCTTTCGGCGCGGGCGGCTGCCGGGTTCTCACGCGACTTGCGCAAAATCATCTTTGAAAAGGTGTCTGCGTTTTCAAGTGCTGAACTGGATAAATTCTCAACCGCTTCGTTGATCACCCGGACGACCAACGATGTGACCCAGATTCAGATGGTGGTGATCATGATGGTGCGCATGGTGGCCTATGCGCCAATTGTTGGCGTGGGCGGCATCATCAGGGCCATTGGCAAGGATGCTTCCATGTGGTGGATCATTGCCCTGGCGGTGATGATTTTAATGAGCGTCATTGTAGTGCTGTTCTCTGTCACACTGCCCCGGTTTAAACTGGTGCAGAAATTGATTGACCGGCTTAACCTGGTGACCCGTGAAAATCTTTCAGGCATGATGGTCATCCGGGCCTTCAACCGGCAGGATTTTGAGGAAGAACGTTTTGACCGGGCCAATAACGACCTGACCGGCACCATGCTGTTTGTCAGCCGCGTGATGGTGTTCATGATGCCTTTTATGATGCTGGTGATGAACGGCCTGTCGCTGTTGATCATCTGGGTGGGGGCGCACCAGGTGGCTGAATCGGCCATGCAGGTGGGTGACATGATGGCTTTCATGCAGTATGCCATTCAGATTGTCTTTTCCTTCCTGATGCTCTCGTTTATGTTTATCATCCTGCCGCGCGCCGAGGTTTCTGCGGACCGCATTGCAGATGTGCTGGAAACCAAACAATCCATTTGCGACCCAGAAAAACCGCAAACCTTCCCGGCCGGAAAGACCCGCAGCCTGGAATTTCGCCATGTTTCATTCCGTTTTCCGGGAGCTGATGAAAATGTGCTGTGCAATATTGATTTCACCGCTCTGCCCGGTCAGACAACCGCCATTATCGGCGCAACCGGCTCCGGAAAATCAACGCTGGTCAATCTGATTCCCCGTTTTCATGATGTGACCGATGGGGCCATTCTGATTGATGGCGTGGATATCCGCCAGGTGACCCAGCACGATTTGCGTGAAAAAATTGGCTATGTGCCGCAAAAGAGCAATCTGTTTTCGGGCACCATTGAAAGCAATCTGCGTTATGCAGATGAGGATGCTTCGCAGGATGAGCTGATGGCCGCGGCTGATGTGGCCCAGGCGAGCGAATTTATCAATGCCGGAGCGGAAGGCCTGGCCACGGAGATTGCCCAGGGCGGCGGAAATGTATCAGGCGGGCAAAAGCAGCGCCTTTCAATTGCCCGCGCCCTGGTGAAGAAAGCGCCAGTATATATCTTTGACGACAGCTTTTCGGCGTTGGATTTCAAAACAGATGCCGCGCTGCGCAAGGCGCTTAAAGAAAAAATGGCTGACTCCATTTTATTAGTGGTCACCCAGCGGGTTTCCACCATCAAGAAGGCAGAACAGATTATTGTTCTGGAGGATGGGAACATGGTTGGCAAGGGGACGCATCAGGAATTATTGGCGAACTGCGAAACATACCGGGAAATTGCCCTGTCGCAGCTCAGCATGGAGGAACTGGCATGAACATGCACGGCGGAAATTCCCAATCACAGCAAAACCGTCCGGTTCAACGAGGCCCGTTGGGCGGGGGAGGCCCAATGGGCGGCGGCCCGCGTATGATGATGCAGGGTGAAAAGGCGCGCGATTTTAAAGGCACCATGGCCAAACTGCTCAAATATCTGGATGCCTACAAGATTTCCATCGGTATTGTCATCCTGTTTGCCATTGCTTCGACCATTTTCAATATCGTTGGCCCGAAGATTTTGGGGCAGGCCACCACCAAACTATTTGAAGGTGTGATGGCGCAACTGGCCGGAACCGGCTCGGTGGATTTTGAGGCGATCGGGCATATCTTAATCAGCGTCCTGATTCTGTACCTGATTGCTGCCGGATTCTCATATGTGCAGGGCTGGATCATGACGGGCGTCTCAATGAAAATATCCTATCAGTTCCGCAAGGATATTTCTCAAAAGATCAACCGCATGCCGCTGCGCTATTTTGACGGCACGAACCACGGCGAGATCCTTTCGCGGGTGACCAACGATGTGGACACGGTCAGCCAGACCTTGAACCAGAGCATCACGCAGATCATCACATCCATTGTCACCGTCATCGGCGTGCTGATTATGATGTTTTCCATCAACTGGTTGATGACCCTGGCTGCGCTGCTGATAGTGCCGATTTCGATGGTGTTTGTCGGGTTTGTGATCAGCAATTCACAGCGCTACTTCAAACAGCAGCAGGATTATCTGGGGCATGTCAATGGACATGTTGAAGAGATGTACGGTGGGCACCTGGTGGTGAAGGCTTTCAACGGTGAAAGCAAGAGCGTGGCCAGGTTCAATCAATATAATGAACCGCTTTATGAGGCAGCCTGGAAATCTCAATTCATCTCTGGCCTGCTGATGCCCATTATGGGTTTCATCGGCAACCTGGGCTATGTGGCCATCTGCATCCTGGGGGGCTGGCTGGCGGCTCAAAACACGGTGACCATCGGCGATATTCAGGCCTTCATCCAATATGTGCGCTCATTCACCCAGCCGATCACCCAGCTTGCCAATATCTCAAATGTGCTGCAGCAAACCGCGGCAGCGGCTGAACGGGTGTTTGAATTCTTGAATGAAACCGAAGAGGTGGCCGAAACGACGGATCCGGTTGTGTTGACTGAAGTCAAGGGCGCGGTTTCGTTCCGGGATGTCCATTTTGGATATAAACCTGAAAAGACCATCATCAATGATTTTTCGGCTGATATTCAGCCCGGCCAGCGCATCGCTATTGTCGGGCCGACCGGGGCTGGCAAGACCACCATGGTCAAACTGCTGATGCGCTTCTATGATGTCAACAGCGGCGCCATTCTGGTGGATGGACATGATGTGCGCGACTTCACGCGCAAGGACTTGCGCAAAATGTTTGGCATGGTGCTGCAGGATACCTGGCTTTACAACGGCACAATCATGGAAAACATCCGCTACGGCCGTCCGGACGCCAGTGATGAAGAGGTCATTGCCGCGGCCAAAGCCGCCCATGCAGATCATTTCGTTCACACTCTGCCTGAAGGTTACAAGATGGAATTGAACGAAGAAGTGACGAATATTTCACAGGGGCAGATGCAGCTGCTGACGATTGCCAGGGCTGTGCTGGCTGACCCACGCATCCTCATCCTGGACGAGGCCACCAGTTCTGTCGATACCCGCACCGAAGTACTGATTCAGAGGGCCATGAACAGCCTGATGAAAGGACGCACCACCTTCATCATTGCCCACCGCCTTTCAACCATTCGTGACGCGGACCTGATCCTGGTGATGCGTGATGGCGACATTGTGGAACAGGGAAACCATGTCGAACTGCTGCAGCGCGGCGGTTTTTATGCGGAGCTTTACAACAGCCAATTTGAGGGGGCTCAGGCTGCCGCATAAATCAAAATGGAGTAAAATGATCAGGGAGAGTGGTTGATGACGCTCTCCCTGATTATTTAACTGGAGGAATACCATGATTTTTGAAAGCCTTGAGCAGATCCAGCGGTATAAAGGATTGAGCGCCGGCCTTGACCGGGCTTTGGATTTTCTGAGCATAGAGGACCTGGCAGCGCTGCCGGCCGGAAGATTGGATATGGATGGCGATAACCTGTATGCCCTGGTGCAGGAGTTTTCAACCCGACCGCTGGAACAGGGCAAATGGGAAGCGCACCGGCGGTATATTGATGTACAGTGCGTGGCGGCAGGGCGGGAACGCATGGGCTTTGCTCATTTGCGGGACCTGAGCGTAGGAGAATATGTGGCGGAAAAGGATTTTGTGCCAGCGGCCGGGAAGGGAAATTTTGTGGATGTTTATGCTGGCGCATTTGTGGTCTTTTTTCCGGAAGATGCGCACATGCCTTGCCTCGCCGTTGATGAACCGGAGCCGGTCAAAAAGGTGGTTATAAAGATCAAAATTCAACCTGGATAATCCGGTTCCACAGCCGCTGTTGTTTTTTGCTTCCGGCGGCGTATAATGATTTTATATTCTGCTCATCACAAACCTAAAAACATCATCAGGATAAGCGCAAGGAACCGGGTGACAGGTGACCTTAGAAGGATGGAGGCTTACCATGGAAGATGAACGCTTGATGGCATTGTTTAAATTTGATGAGTCAGACCTGATGGCCAACCGTTATGGGCGGCTTTCGCCAAAACAACTGGCGGCAGCCCAGGATCTGGACCGGTTTGGATCGCGATTTGCCTTTGGCCTGGGCACGGTCTTTGGTATCATCGCCCTTATTCCCCTCTGCATTGCATTGATCAATTTTTTGCCCTGCATTCAAACCCTGTGCGAAGACCTGGATCTTGCATTTAAAATCTTTCTCGGCGTTTTTGTTCTGATATGGACGCCCATCTGGGGCGGATTGGCCATCCGCATTTTTATCAACAATTCAACTTATCGGCAGGATTTCTCCGTAAAAAGCGTGGAAGGGGAGGTGAATATTGTGGCGGTTGAGTCGCGAAATACCTCCACCCATTCCCTGCATACGCATTATGAATTGAGGATTGGCGGCATGACATTTGATGTGACCGGGGATCTGGCAAACATCATCCTGCAGGGAGACCGCTATGTGGTTTATTATCTTCCACAGCTGAATCAAATCCAATCCATGGAAAAAATTTAACCGTTCTTATGGGTCAAGAAAATTGACATACACCCATTCCTCACTCATAATTAGTTCTGTCATTCCCTTTTACTGTTTCAGGGAGGAATTTTACTGATGTATTTGATCCAGAAAACTGAGTATGGCTATCACATTACATTTTCCGGGACTATCCTGGCCGAAGAAATGCTGGCCTGGCTGGAGGAATCCAGATCCATCCTGGCGCGGTCAAAAGAAGAAGAATTTGGTGTGCTTGTGGATATGCGGGCTTTGACCCCACTGGATAAACTGGCAACCCAGCACATGATCAGCGGACAAGCTCTGTATAAATCCAGCGGTATGATCCGTTCGGCGGTGATTCTGAGCAGCCCGGTTCTGACCTTGCAATTTTTACTCCTGGCCAGGGCGTCTGGCATTTATCATTGGGAAAGGTATCTGGATGCTTCGCGGATTGAAAATTGTGAAAAGGCGGCCCTGGATTGGATCATTAATGGTATTGATCCGGATGAATTGTGAGAGACATGTACCGGCCGGATAAAAAAACTGCTTCCTTATGCAAGATGGAAGCGGTTTTTTTCTTGTGTATGGGAGGGAATGATGAGGGTTAAACCTGATATGGCACTTCAACAATGACGATGTTCGGCTTGAAAAGCAGGGCAAAGCGCAGAATGAGAGCGGTCTGGTTATGCAGCAGGTTTTCCCACCAGTGTGATGGGATGAATTGCGGCACCACAATGGTCATCATTTCGTTGGGCTGGCGAATGGCATTAATTTTCTCGATATATCCCAAGACCGGTTCGACCAGCAGGCGGTAGGGCGAATCAAGAATCACCAGGCGCACCCCTTCACCGTAAGTATTCCATTTGTCGCGCACTTTCTCGGCTTCAATATGATCGACAGAGACATGCAGGGCGGTGACATCCGGGCCGAGCGTACGGGCATAGTCGAGGGCGTTCAGCGTGCCGCGATGAACGCCAGACACGAGCAGAATGACGCGGTTGCGGACCGTGCTTGGACGGGAACTGTAATTTTCGAGGGACAGTTTTTGCGCCAGAGATTTGTAATGATGATGGATGGTGAAGAACACGGACACCATGACGGGCACAAGCAGGATAATAATCCATGCACCGTCCAGGAATTTGGTAACGGCGAAAACGAGCATCACAATAAAGGTGCAGACAGCGCCAAACCCATTGATCATCATTTTGACCATCCAATGACGTTCATGAACAATGGTTGAACCAGGTTCGACAATTTTCTCATCAATTTTCAGGTGTCCAGATTTCCACCAGCGGCGGGCCATGCCCGTTTGGGAAAGGGTGAATGAGAGGAACACGCCGATGGCGTAAAGCGGGATCAGGCGTGTGACGCTGGCCTGAAAGACGATGATCAACAGGGAGGCGATGATCCCCAGGGCAGCGATGCCCCAGGAATACACCAGGCGGCTGCCGCGAAAGGTGAGCTGGCGGGGCAAGAAGCCATCACCGGCGTGGAGTGCGCCAAGGCGCGGAAAATCAGCAAAGGCGGTGTTGGCGGCCATCAGCAAAATAACCGCGGTGGCGCCAATGGTCAGCAGGTAGGGCAGCCCCTGCCCGCCAAGCGCTGTGCGGGCCAATTGGGAAATGATGGTTTCGGATTCTGAGGGCACCGCAGCAATGGTGCCGGCGAGGAAGGAGATGCCCAGGAACAGGGTTCCCAAAATGGCAGACATCCAGACCAGGGTGATGCCGGCGTTTTTGCTGCGCGGCTCGCGGAAGGCGGTGATGCCGTTGGAAATGGCTTCGATGCCAGTGAGAGCCGAGGTGCCGCTGGCAAAGGCATGCAGCAGCAGGAAAGGTGTAACCGAGCCCATGGTAGTGGCAAAGTCAAATTCAGGAGGATTGACCACCGTGCCCAGCGAGCCAGTGAAGTAACGCACCAGGCCCACGATGACGGTGATGAACATGCAAACCACAAAGAAATAGGTGGGAATGGCGAACACCCGGCCTGATTCTTTGACCCCGCGCAGGTTGATCAGCATAATCATCAAGACCATTACCACAGCCATGATGACTTTATAGGGCTCAAGGAGGGGGAAGGCAGAAATGATTTGAGCCACCCCGGATGAAATGGACACGGCGACCGTCAGAATATAATCGGTGAGGAGGGCCGCGCCGGCGGTTTGTGCGGGGAGTTCTCCCAAATTATCGCGGGCCACAATATAAGCGCCGCCGCCGCCAGGATAGGCATGGATGGTCTGCTGGTAGGAGATGCTGACAATCACCATGAGCAGGATGATGGCAATCGAGATGGGGCCGACATAAGACATGGCGCCCATGCCAGCGCCGGCCAGCGCCAATGTCATCATGATTTCCTGGGTGGCGTAACCTGTGGAGGAAAGCGCGTCAGAGGCAAAGACAGCCAGACCGATGGTTTTGCTGATGGTCTGGTGAGGCGCATCGGCGGTTTGCAGCGGACGGCCAATCAGCCATTGGCGCCAGCTTTTTGGCGGATTGGGGTCCGTTTTTTCCAGAATGGTGGTACTGGATACGTTATCGATGTACATAAAATCAAAGTCCTGAATAAACCACTAAGGGTGGGGCAGGCGGCTCCACAGAAGGACGGTGCCGAATTCCATTACCAGTAAAAGGCAGAAAAGAATGGTATGAGAAAGGCCCTGGACGGCGCCGTCCAGTTGAATTTCAAGGAAAGTGAACAGGGCCATAATGGTCAGACAGCCAACCCAGAACAGCAGGTTGAAAACCCATTGGCCTAATTGAATCTGCCAGGGGCGATAATAGCCGGAAATGACTCTGACGGGGGGATTATTCAGGGTTTCCTTCAGGAATGACCTGACAGACGTGGCTCTGGCAAACCCAGTTTCCACAGACTGCTCATCATGACAGACAATCAGATCACCTGGCTGGAGAAGGTTCTTTAAGACCTGCAACCAGTCTGATTTTTGGATCAGTTTTGCAGCAACCATCACCTTGTTGCTGGCAGTGAGGGCATTCATGGTGGTCATGCTGCGCTGGATGGATGGCTTTCTTTCCTGGTTTTCGATAAGGGTAAGATAAAGAACATCGCGCTGTTCCATGGCCGCCATGCGGTGAATGTGACGCGCAAGATCTGAGCTGCCGGCCAGGTTTTCTGGCAGCAAGACAATCATTTTTTTACGGGTCATATCTGAATCCATTGGACTCTCCTTAAGAATTGGAAAGGGTGTATCCCTTTTTCTTAATGAGAGTATATAACCCAGATATAAATTGGTCACAAAAAAAGGAGGAGCTTTATAAAGAAAAAATAAAAGTTCCTGACAGGTGCAGCGGTGTTATTCACTGGTTTTGAAACGATAGCCGATGCCGGGTTCGGTGAGCAGAATTTGCGGTTCATCGGGATTGATTTCCAGTTTTTTGCGCAGCTGGCCGATATACACGCGCAAATATTCGACATGATCCTGTTCGGAAAACCCCCAGACATGATTGAGAATGGCCTGATGGGTCAGCACCCGGTCAGGATGGGCTGCAAGGTAGGCCAGCAGTTTGAATTCTGTGACGGTGAGGCGAATTTCCTCATCATTACGGGAGACAATATGGCGGGCCAGATCGATGGACACAGAACCGGCGTTGATGATGGTCTTTTTGTTACCAAGGGACTGCTCGGAATGGCGCAAGGCCACACGAATGCGCGCCAGCAATTCTTCAATGCCGAAGGGCTTGGTCAGATAATCATCGGCGCCTTTATCGAGAGCCGCCACCTTGTCTTTCTCGTTATCGCGCACCGAGAGGACGATGATGGGAACCCGCGACCATTCGCGAATTTGCTCGCAGACCTGAATGCCATCCAGATCGGGCAGGGTGAGGTCAAGGATGATGACATCAGGTGGATTGGCCACGGCCTGGGCAATGCCCTGTTCTCCGGTGGCGGCAGCGGCAATCTGAAAATGATTGGCAGCCAGAATGGTTTTCAGGGCGCGCAGAATTTGCGGTTCGTCATCAATCAGCAGAATGAGAGGTTCTTTATTCATCCGAAGGATCCTTTGGATATTGGGGGAGGGCGCCGTCAAGCATTACCGGCAGGGTGAAATGAAAAACAAAGTAACCGGGCTGGTTTTCAGCCCAAATTTTGCCGCCATGAGCCTCGATAATTCCCTTGCATATGGAAAGGCCCAGCCCGGTACCGGTGACCCGGTCGGCTTCCGTGATGCGGTAGAATTTTTCAAAGATGCGTGTCAGGTGTTCTTCTGCAACCGGCGGACTCTGATTTTTGACCTGAATATGGACAAGGTCTTTTTCGTGAGCTGCCTGAAGAATGATTTCTGTGCCAGCCGGCCCATATTTGATACTGTTGCTGAGCAGGTTGGTGAAAACCTGGCCGATCATGACATAATCGGTGGGGACGAGGGGCAAATTGGCAGGAAAATGAATTTCGAGGCGATGTTCCTGGAGCTGTTTGCGCATTTTAGCGATCACGCCTTTGGCGATTTCATCAATGGCATTCCAGCTTTTTTGCGGTTTGAGCGCGCCTGATTCGATCCGCGACATATCGAGCAGGTTGCCAACCAGAAAATTGAGCTGATCGGTTTCCTCTTCAATGGTCACCAGCAGGTCCTGACGCGCATCGGTATCCCAATCGACCGCGCCGCTGCGCAGGCTGGAGACGGAGGCTTTGATGGCGGCCAGAGGGGAACGCAATTCGTGAGAAACGGAATTGAGCAGGGAAGATTTGAGATGATCGCTTTCTTCCAGAACGCGCATCTTATTCTCACTTTTGACCAGGCGGATGCGTTCCACTGCCAGGGCACCTTGATTGATGTAGGCCTCAAGCAGGCGGCTTTCTTCGGCTGAAAGCTGGGCCTGAACACGCCACATGAGAATTTCGCCTTCGTTTTCACGGGCGGTCTTGAGGGGAAGTTCAATGGCGGGTTCACCTGAAGGCAGGGTTCCGGCGGGAGCATCCACCAACAGGGCAGATTGACCTTTGCCGTGGGTAATTTTGACGCGAACATGATCCATATTGAAGGTCTCAAGGGTATGACTGGCGAGGGTCTGTACCACACTGGCGGCGTCCTGCAGGCTGGATAAAGCCGAGATGAGCTCATACATGCAGGTGGCTTCCCATTCGCGCTGGCGGGCCACCCGTTCTCCTTCACGGGCGCGGCCAATCAACTGGCTCATCACCACGGCCACGATTAAAAAGACGGTTAATGAAATCAAGTCCTGGGTTTTATGCACCTGCAGGGTGTAATAGGGCTGAATGAAGTAAAAATTGAAGGCCAAAAAAGTGAGCAGACCGGCCACAATGCCGGGGGTGAGGCCCCATAGAACCGTGCTGACCATGACGGGGAGCAAAAACAACAGCGCGATGAGCTGAATTTCGAGATTGGGTTCAAGCAGCTTGAGAGCAAAGGTGGTTGCTGCCACGCAGAAAATGGCCGCGGTGTGGCGGTAGAGCAGGGGGAATAGTTTTTCTTTAAGAAAACGCGGCATGTCTGATCCTGTTCACCTTTGGGGTGATATGCCAAAAAGATTGATTCCATTTTACCCCCCTTTACCCCAAAAAATAATCAAAAACAGGCCAGGTTGTTCAAACCTGGCCTGTTAATGCCGGCAGGGAGTTTGAACCTTGAACCAATCAGATCCGGCGGATGAAGTCCGAATAAACTGCGTTGCTCCAGCCAAAACCTTTCACCTGGCCGTAAAGGCCTGATTCTACTGCGCCATTCACGTCCACTACGTTATATTTTTCCCACATCACGCCGGTTTGTTCAAACACCTTCTCACAATTGCGGCACCAGCGTTTGCGGATTTCGCGGGCGGTTTCAGAAAAACCGTACTTTTCCAGCCCGGCATCCACAAGCCATTGCAGAGGCGCCCAGCCGTTGGGGTAGGCCCACTGGCGGCCCTCTTTTTTATCAAGGGTGGTGACCAGGCCGCCTGGATAGAGGAAGCGGGGAATCCATTTTTCGACCATCAAACGGGCCTGTTCAGGCGTGGCCAGCCCGGCCCAGAGGGGGTAAAAGCCGGCCAGCGAGGGATGCAGATGGCGCTGCTGTTCTTTCCAGTTGTAATCGAAAAAGAAGTGCTCATCGGCATCCCACATCAATTCCTGAAAGGTGGCCCTGCGTTTTTCAGCCTGTTCGGACCAGTATAAGGCGTCGCCTTTGGAACCGAGCAGATCAGCGGCACGAACCTGATCTGTTTCCATCACGTAAAGGATGCTGTTGAGATCGACGGGCAGGAAATTGAGCCAGGTGTCTTCGCAGCGTGTGGAATGATCCCAGCCGCTTTCGCAGGAGGCCAGAAAATCGAGGTAGTTGATATCGAAATATCGGGAGAGACCGCGGTGGACCAGACGGTGATGCGGGGGTTTTTCGCCAATCCAGACCACCTCATACTCCTTGCGGGCCAGAGCCATCATATCTCTCAGGTATGCCTCGCTGTCGGCATCGCCGCGCTGCTGCTTGACCTCATAGGCCAGCCAGACCAGGCGGGAGAAAAACGGCGGCTGGCTGCGCGAGGTGAAATAGTAGCGGCTGGCATTGGGAATGAAGCCGAACCGTTTGAGCAGGTAAGCCATGTTTTCGGCGATATCCAGAATCAGGGCTTCGTATTCTGTTCCGCGTAATCCCAGAGCCATAAAATAACTATCCCAATAATAGAATTCCTGGAACATGGCACCATCGGATGGAACCAGGTAAGGACGCGGCAGACCAATGAGCGTGCTGATATCCTCGCGGTTTTGCCGGATGATTTTGGGCCAATATTGGTGAATGTAGGTTGTGATGCTGTCTCGTTGCGGCATGAGGACACTCCAGCAGAATTATCCCTTCACGGAGCCGGCCAGAAGCCCGCGCACGAAGGATTTTTGGAACAGGAAGAAGACGGTCATCGGGACGATGAAGGACAGGAAGGCTGCGCCGGTCATGATATGCCAGTTGCCGCCGCGCGGATCGATCAGGTTGGTGATTTGCACCGTCAGGACGGGGTTATTGGAGAGGAATATTTTGGCAATCAGGAAATCATTCCAGATCCAGAGGAACTGGAAGATGGCCAGGGAACCGATGGCCGGAATGGACAGGGGCAGGGCAAGCCGGGTGAAGGCTGAGAAATGGTTGGCGCCATCCAGGTAAGCGGATTCAAAGATTTCACGCGGCAGAGAACCGAGGAAGTTGCGCATCAGGTAGATGGCATAGGGCAGGCCGAAGCCGGTGTGGAACAGCCAGATGCCGACAAAGGTGCCCTGCATCCCCAGGGAAGCATACATGCGGGCAATGGGAACCAGGGTCATTTGCAGGGGGATGATTTGCAGGCCGACAAGCAGAGCAAAGAGCCACTGGCGGCCTTTGAAATCCATCCATGAAAACGCATATGCGGCAAAGGCGGCGATGAGGATGGGGAAGAAGGTGGATGGGATGGCCACAAAGAGGGTGTTGATGAGAGCGCTGCCCATGCCTTCGGGATTAAACACATCCGTGAGATCGCATTTGAACTTGGCGAGGGCGCTGGGGTTCTTTTGTTCGCAATCCGTCAGGTAATCCTGGGTGCCTTTGTAACCCACAACAGCGTCGGCATAGTTGCGCAGGGTCAGGCCGCTCCAGACGCTTTCCTGACTGCCGCTGCCGAGGGTCTGAAGATGCTCCTGAATGGGGGTCATGATGGCGAGGGCATCTGCGGCTTTTTCGGGCAGAGGCGGGTTTTTGACATGCGCTTCGCCGTTGACCGGCTGGCGCAGCATGGCCAGCAGGCGGTTGGTCCGGGGATATTTATCGAGGACAGCGGGATTGCTCAGATCCACACTGGCAACGCCTTTGCCATCAGAACCGTGGCAGGAGGCGCAGTAGGTGGTGTATTCGGCGCTGGAGGCAGCCTGTTTTGGCGAAAGCGCGGTCCACCAGCCGCTGGTGCGCACTGCTTCACTGGTGCGGAAGGAGGTGACCAGCAGGCCCAGGGTGGGGATGATCCAGACCACGCACATGAAAATGATGGCCAGGTTTTCGGGCAGACGGGACAGAACACGGTTGATTGAGCTGAAGGGTTTCATCGCATGGCCTCCTGCTGGCGGAAGCGGACCATATTGAAAATCATAATCGGGACGGTCAACAGAACAAGGATGATGGCGATGGCCATGGAACGGCCGGTATCAGTGACGATCAGGTTGAACATGCGGTTGGCGATCACTTCGGTGCCGAAGTTGCCGCCCGTCATGACATAGACAATGTCGAAAATTTTCAGAACGTTGATGACCATGGTTGTGGTCACCACCACAATGGTGGGCATGATCATGGGCAGCATAATTTGAATGAAGACATCCCATTCATTCGCCCCATCCACCCGGGCCGCTTCGAGAATTTCGGTGGGCACGGCTTTGATGGCGGCTGAAAGGATGGTCATGCAGAAGCCTGACCAGAGCCAGACGCCGACCACCATGAGGGCGTAGTTGTTGATGGCAGGGGTGCTTAGCCAGGCCACGGGCTGGCCGCCCAGGCCGACGATGATGGCATTGAGGATGCCAATTTGCTGGCCTCCGCCGCTTTCAAGCGCAAATACAAAACGCCAGATGATGCCTGCGCCGATAAAGGAGATGGCCATGGGCATGAAGATGATGGATTTGGCCAGAGCTTCGTAGCGCACCCGGTCAGCCAGCACGGCAAAGAACAGGCCGGCGAGGACGGTTCCAGGAACCATCAGCAGCAGCCAGCTGGCGTTGTTACGCAGGGCGGTGAGCATGTCGGAACTGGTGAGGGCATAGCGGTAATTCTCCAACACACCCCAGCAGGGCTCTCCGGGCATGCAGTCGACGGCAGCCGATTGGGTGCCGGTTTTATCCATAAAACTCAACACGAATGTGTTGGCCATCGGGTAAATAATGAAAATGAACATGATGACAAGGGCAGGAAGCAGGTAAAGAAATGGCGTCCAGCGTCCCTGTTTCATAATGGATAGGGTCATCGTTGATTCCTCCGGGCCCAGGGGGGCTTATTGATGATAAAACGGCCGTGAGAGATGAAAACTGCTATGGGGATGATTTTTGGGAGGCTTCCCCCCTCAGGAGAGATGGGCCTGAGGGAGGAAGCCAGAAGAAGAGGAGTGAGAGATGGTTATTTAAGCGCTTCAGCCTGAGCTTTGGCAGCGACGTCGAGGGCAGCCTGAATATCGCCAGCCTGGGCAGCCACGATCACGGCCTTCCATTCAGCCTCGCCAAAGGGAGCGGGGATGGTGTCGCCAAGATCGGGGGTGAAACCGGCGGCATTGTAAAGAGCTTCAGCTTTCTTGATCAGCTGGGCATCGGTGTATTTGCCGGTGGACAATTTGTTGGGGCAGAGATCGAAACCGGAGGTGGCCCAGACTTCGGCGCCCTTGGCGCTGGTGATGTAGGTTACCAGGGCTTTGGTGGCGGGGCTTTCGCTGAAGGCCATCATGTAATCGGCGCCGCCCTGCAGACCCTTGATGCCGGGGAAGGCGAAGAAGTCAAAGTCAACGCCGTATTGCAGGTTGGGGAATTTCTTGGTGACTTCGCCGCCGGCAAAACCGGACTGCTTGACCATCATGGCTTCAGGTTTCTCCTGGAAGACCTTGTAGATGGCATCGAGGAAGCCGGTTGAGACGGTGCCCTGGGCGCCGCCCACGGTGTATTTGGCATCAGAAGCCCACTTGGAATAGAGCTTATAGGCTTCCAGAACGCCTGCATCGCTGTAAGCAACTTTGCCAGAGATCAGGCCGTTGACATATTCGGGGCCCTGCTGGGCAAGGAGGAGATCCTGGACGAAGTCAGAGCCGGTCCAGCCAGTGGCGGCGGCGCTTTCCATGCCCATGCTCCACGGCACATTGCCATCGGCGGCCATCTTTTCAACCAGAGCGTCGAGTTCTTCGAGGGTGGTCGGAACGGTGTAGCCAAAGGCTTCAAACTGCGCTGGGCTGTACCAGATGATGGACTTGATGTCGGCTTTGACCGGAATGGCCATCCATTTGCCGTCTTTGGAGCCCATGGAGACCCAGTAATCGGCAAAGTTTTCGGTGCTGGCGCCCAGGGTTGAGAGGTCCTTGAGCTGGGCAGCATAGAGATTCAGGGGAGCGGTGGTCGGCCAGAAGAGGACATCCGGAGGGGTGCTCTTGGCTTTGGTGTCGAGCACGGCGGCATCGCGGCTGGATTCGGCCACAATCTGAACACCGCAGGCATCCACAAAGGGTTTGAAGATGGCGTTGATCTTTTCTTCTTCACCGCCAGACCACTGGTACATCACGGTGACTTTATCGCCAGCTTTCACGCCGGTGCAGTCAATATCAGAAGCAGGGGCGGGAGCCTCAGTGGGTTTGGGAGCCTCGGCAGGCACTTCGGTGGGCTTGGGGGCTTCGGTGGGAACCTCAACAGGTTTGGGAGCTTCCGTGGCCTTCGGCGCATCGGTGGGTTTGGGGGCGGCGGTAGGGGTGGCGGTGGCTGCCGGCGTGCAGGCCGAAAGGACCAACACGGCAACGACAAAAACCAGGGTCAGATGCCAGATTTTCGTTTTCATTCTTTCTCCTATAGAACTATATGAAATTGTGTCAGATATTGGGCGGGTCGAAGCTAAAATGATCAGAATTGGTTATGGGTTTCTTTGAACATTACCTCCAGAAGCGTATTTTTAGGGGTTAACCAGCCAGAGTGCGGGTGGAAGTCCATTTTCAGGACGGTTTTCCTCCGCAAGATTGGCGGATAATCAACTCAGTAGGCAGGAGCACCTGGCAGGGTTCCTGCGGTTTTCCCTGGATGAGATCGAGCAGCAATTCGCCGGCTTTGACGGCCAGCTCGGTGGCCGGGAGGCGGATGGTGGTCAGGGAAGGCGAGATGAAGTTGGACATGGGCACATCATCAAATCCGACCAGGGCAATATCACCGGGAATGCTCAGGCCGTGTTCGTGGATGGCGGAGATGGCGCCGTAGGCCACCACATCAGAAGCGACGAAGACGGCAGTGGGGCGGACGGGGCCAGCCAGCAGGCTCTTCATTTGCGTGTAGCCAGACTGCGGGTCAAAATTACCGAAACGAACCTGGTCTGCGGAATAGGGCAGGCCGGCGTTTTCCAGCGCCTGGCGGTAACCGGTGAGGCGGTGAATGGCAGCGGTGAAGGGCGCCTGGGCATTGGTGATGCAGGCGATCTGCCGGTGGCCCAGATGGATGAGATGTTCGACCGCCGTGCGGGCGGCCGCCACGTTATCCACATCCACCGAGCAGAAATGAGATTGGGGCAGACTGCCCATGATGACGGTGGGAAAATCATTCTCAGCGAGATAATCCAGCGCCTGTTCGTCAAACCGGGGGCCGTTGAGGATGATGCCATCCACGCGGCGGCTTTTGACCAGGTTTACATATGTATTTTTTTCATCGAGATCTTCAACGACATCCAGAAGGAGGCGCATCTGATTGGCATGGACCACATCCAGCAGGCCCACCACCACCTGGTTCAGGAAGATATCTGAAGAGATGCGCACGGTCGGGCGGGAGAAAATGAGACCGATGCTTTGAGCGCGGCGGCTGACCAGGGCGCGGGCTGATTCATCGGGAACATAGCCAAGCTCTTCAGCGGCCTGCTGCACACGGAGAACGGTTTCGGGGCTGATTTGCTGATGGCTGGTTTTGTTGAGCACAAAGGAGACGGTGGTGCGGGACACACCGGCGCGTTTGGCAACATCCAGGCTGGTCACTCTTTTTTGGGGCATAATCAGGTCTCCGATCTCATTAACACGTGTTACTAACTCGTGTTAATTATCGCGCGAATGAAGGCTTTTGTCAAGAGGCAATTTTCCTGATTTGTGAATTGGTCAACCACCGAAGCAAGGGCCTTTGCCGCGTCAAAATGAATTAACAAAATTGGATTAATGGTGTAAAGTTTAGTTGGAAAATGGGATGCAGGCGGTGGATCAATCTTGAGCAGCGGGGCTTTGAAAGCAAGCCGGGCATTCAGTTTTTGGGCAGGCTCATCTCATTCTACTTTGGGCTACGACAGCCCTGTCGATTTTGAACGTCAACTCACCCTTTAACCGTGTCTACTAAACTGGGGGAAGCTCATACATAACCTTTTTTTGTTGGAGGAGAATCGTATGCTCTGAATGTGGAAACAGGTGAACTCTTTTCGTTAGGCGTCCTCGAAAGGAGCCTATCCGTATTTTTGTACCCATGATGAACCAGAGGCCGGGCAATTCAGGGAATATTATGGCCCCCGTTTGCAGGCATTTATGGTTTGACTTTCAAAATGAAGCCGCTATAATGGGCTTATGGGCCTTTTTCTCATCCCCCTGCTGATGGGTTTTGGCTTTCATTCAGCCAGCACCTTCACCACGTTTTTCGCCAGACGGTGGGGAGAGCCGCGCGGCAGAGCCCTGTCCTTTATCCTGCGTAATTTGCTGGGCCTGCCGCTGTGGGGAGCCGGCCTGGGGATGGCAGTGCTGACCCCGGGTCCACTTCTCTATCCCACGCATGGGCTGGCTGATCTGGCAGGCTGGCTGGTCATCGCGGGTGGAGCCGGGCTTATCCTCAGCAGCCTGCGGGTTTTGCGTCAGAAGGCTGCGGCGCCTGCTTTAAAAGACAGCCTGATCGAGACGGGGCCTTACGGGGTGGTGCGTCACCCCATCCATGTGGGGCTTTTCATGGAACTGCTGGGTGTGTTTTTGCTGGCGCCGTCGCTGCCAGTGGGGGCGGCCTGGGCCATTGGGGCAGGCTGGATCGGTCTGCAATCACGGCTGGAGGAATGGGATTTGCTGCAGCGCTGCGAGGGTTACCGGGATTACATGAGGCGCGTTCCCCGGTTCTGGCCAAAGTTTTTTCACAAAGCGTAGAGAAAAGGGAGTGAGAGACAAAATGATGAAACGCGTTTTTCAAATGGTCATGGTTCTGGCATTGTTTTTTTCAATGATCCAGCCGGCGGCTGCCGCCCCTCAGGCGGATCATGAATCCTACACCTATAAGCTGACACAATCAACCGGGGCATACCAGTTCTGGACCACCCTGCCGAGTGAAAAAGTGTTCAAAGACAGCGCGGTTCCCACGGCCAGCGGCGCCGAGGTGAAGGTTTTTGCCGCCAAGAATGAGTTTGAACCTTTTGTGGTGGCGGTCAAACCGGCGGCCAGCGGTCCGCTGACGGTGAGCATTGACAGTTTTGGCTCGGGGATCACGGCGGAAATCTACCAGGTGAAGTATGTGAACATTGCCACGCCGACCGATTACACCGGACGGGCCGGGGCCAACCCGGATCCCCTGTGGCCGCTGAGCAGCGGCGCCAGCGTGAATGTGGTGGCCAACGAAAACACGGCTTTCTGGTTCAGCGTCAACGTGCCGGCTTCAGCCGCTTCCGGCGATTACACGGCCAACGTGACGCTGGGGGGCGTGGCGATTCCGGTGCGGCTGCACGTGTTCAATTTTGCCATTCCCAAAGAGCTGCATGTGGCGTCACAGATGAATTTTTCCTATCAAACGATCATGACACGCTATGGGGTCACCGGAACAGGTGCAAATTACTGGACTTATGTCGATAAAATCAAACAGTATATGATTGACCACCGCCTGACGCCGAGCTCGGTGCTGTGGTCGGGCGGGCTGACCACCAACGGCGCATCTCCGTATATTGATTATGACTGTAATGGCACCTTTACGGATAATGACGGCATCTGGGGGTTTGAAGATGCCGCAGAACGGTATGTGGATGGAACGGGCCTGATGAACGGCACTTTTACTGCGCCATTTAACAGCGGGACGGGGTTTTCCACCTTCATGACCGCCACCTTCCGCAACAACGATGCTTCGGCAGACCAGCGCCCGGACAGTTTCTGCGGTCAGAGCCGCACGAGCGGCGACTGGTACACTGCAAACAATCCCAACACCGCCTACAACCAGAAATGGTTCCAGTATATGACCGCCATGCAGAACTACCTGAACAGCAAGGGCTATCTGGATGAAGCCTATTACTACTTTGCCAACGAACCGCAGAATCAGGCCGATTATGACGCGGTGGCCTGGTATTCGCAGGAGATCAAGAAGGCGGCTCCGCATTTGAAGTTGATGGTTTCAGAAGAGCCCAAGCCGGAAATCTACGCTCATCCCACATACACCGGCGCAAAAATTGATATCTGGCTGGCCTTTCTGGGCATCACCTTCAACCCGGATGCAGCACTGGAACGCCTGAAGAATCACAACGAGGAAACCTGGATCTATTTTCTCAAGAGCACCTATTACCCGCGGTTCAACCCATTTACCATCGACCATATGGGCGTGGAGGCCAAATTCTCAGGCTGGTTTCTGTGGAAATACCGCCTGCGCGGGCTGGCGTATTACAGTTTTGCGGATTGGGGCAGCAATCCGTGGACCGAGCCTTCTCCGAATAATCAGAACGGCGAATGGGGCATGCTTTACCCGCCATCAGAAAACAACACCAACATTGCCTACGGCTCCAACGGCCACCGCTTCGTGCCTTCCATCCGGCTGGAACTGCTGCGCGATGGATTGGAGGATTATGAATATTTTTACCAGTTCAGCGGCGGGCAGCCGCAGCCATATACGGTCAATGCTGCCGACGCCCAGGTGGATAAAATCATCAGCGGGGTGCAGGCCTACAACCGCGACAGCGATATGATGTATAACCTGCGCCGCCTGATCGGGTTGAAAATTGGCGGCGAAATTACCAGCATCCCGGATATCACGCCCAACAGCGTTCACAGCCGGTCAGATCAGGCGCAGGGCAGTTACTATATCAATTTCCAGGATCCGGCCGGGCAGCCCACCGGTGAGGTGGTGTATAACGGGCACACCTACATGAAAATCGGCAACAGCATCTACAACGCGGCTGCCGGCTACGGCTGGCAGCGATCGGCGGATGTGCCGACAGCGGATTTTTACACTGCCTACGACCAGTGGTTTGACGTTCAGCCCACCATTTTGCTGAGGAGCAGCATCATCGATGATTGGGGGCGCGATCATGTTTTTGAATTTGATTTGCCCAACGGAATCTATAACGTGACCGTAGGGGTGGGGTACCGGGGAGGTTACCGGCCCCATACCATTGTGGTGGAAGGGATTCCCACCATTACAAAAGAATATACCAACAACAGCGCCATCATCCGCAGTATGCGGGTGGTGGTCAGGGATAAGAAATTGACTCTTGTAATGGGTATGTATGATGAGTGCGCGCATATCAATTTCCTCAACATTGAACCTGGCGTGAGCTATAATTTTGATCTGTTAATGCCTATGATGCTGAAATAAAGCTGCAAAATGACGATTCAGACTGACAAAAAACGGACGGCATCTTTTTTACCGCGAAGCGCGCAAAGACTGCAAAGGAAGAAAAATATGACTATTCAGCCAGCGGTGTTCGCTTGGCTGAATAGTTTGACAATGTCACATTAAGATTATCCACCACCCACCCCCCATTCCCCGCTGCGCGAGGACAAGCCCCTCCCAAAATTGGGAGGGGGTGACTGTTAATTGGGGGAGTTTTTGCCCCCAAAGCTGGGCAAAAACTCCCCATGCGGTTACTGTGCTGATTGAAAGCATTGAAAATGTAAGAAGGATAGAAATGTGACATTGTCGAAATAGTCACGAAATAAAAATGCAAACACTTGCGTTTATCGAACATATGTTTTATAATATAGCCATCGTTCCGGAAAAACGTCATTTTAATAAGGAGAATCTCATGGTACAGTCGAAGTTCGGTCATATCGTCTATTGCGTTGACGCAGCCAATCTGCCGTTCTATAAAGATTTACTCACATTCCTGGGCTGGAAAATCTGGCATGAGAATGCGGAGATGCTGGGCGTGGGCGCCGCGGATGGCTCCAGCCTTTGGTTTGGCAAAGCCACCAAGGATGTCAAAAATGATTATGATGGTCCCGGCGTGAATCACCTGGCCCTGCAGACGGTCAAACAGAGCGAAGTGGATGAAACCGTTGCCTACTTGAAGAAGATCGGCGTGCCGGCCCTTTTTGAGACCCCGCGCCACCGTCCCGATTTCAGCGGTTCTGAAAGCGAAACCTACTACCAGGTGATGTTTGAATCTCCGGACCACATTCTTTTTGAAGTGGTGTATATCGGCCCGAAAGAATAGCCCGTTATTTTTCAAATGTTCCAATCCGGTCTGCCAAACAGCAGGCCGGATTTGCTTTTAAGCTTGAAATGGCTCTTAATTTATGTCATGATATGACATATACATGGGTTATATTATGGACAGAAAGTGACACATCCTTATGACGCCACCCGCAACCCGCCTGATTACGCTCATCATGCTGCTGCAGCGCAAACCCAACCAGAAGGCCGCCGAACTGGCTGAGGCGCTGGGCATTTCCGTGCGGACTCTGCACCGCTACTTTGCCATGCTGGACGAGATGGGTATTCCCATCTACACGGAACGTGGACCGCACGGCGGGTTCTCGCTGGTGCGGGGATACAGAATGCCGCCGCTGGTGCTGACCCCTGAGGAGGCGACTGCCGTGTACCTGGGCACCTCGATGGTGGAGGAAATTTGGGGCAGCCTGTACCGCGAGGCGGCCCAGGGCGCGCTGGCCAAGCTGGACAACGTGCTGCCGGATGAGCAGCGCCATGAAGCAGCCTGGGCGCGCCGTTCATTGGTGGTCACCGGTCTGCACCGCTCTGACCTTGAGGCGCTGACCCCGCTGCTGGAGAAGCTGAGGCGAGCGGTGCGGGAGCACCGCCAGGTGGCGCTGACTTATCACAGTCAGAGCAGTCCGCACCCTGAAGAGCGGACAGTGGACCCTTATGCCCTGGTGCACCGCTGGGGCTGGTGGTATGTGGTCGGATACTGCCACCTGCGCAAAGAGATGCGCTCGTTCCGGGTGGACCGCATCAACAGCCTGAACCTCACCGCCAGGGTGTTTACCCTGCCCAAGACCTTTGACATCCAGGCTTACCTGGCGCAGGAGATGCAGAACCAGCCCCAGGTCAGGGTGAGGATGGTCTTTACGGCGCAGGCCGCACATGTGGCCCTGACCAACCGGGCTTATTGGGAGTGCGTTGAAGAACAGACAGACGGCTCGGTCACCGTCACCATGTCCACACCGGACCTTCTTTGGGCTGTCAGCAGCGTGCTGGCATACGGCCCGGGCGTGAAGGTGCTGGAACCGCCGGAATTGCAGTGCATGGTGGCTGAATGGGCGCGCAGGGTTGCAGATCAGTACACACAAAACGCAGCAGCCATGCCTGCCCGGAATGAAACGGACAGGAAGATTAAGAAGGAGACTCATGATTAAAATTGATCACCGCAAGACTCTGAAACACCTTTACCATCCCTCATCAGATTCGCCTGCATTGGTGGATGTGCCAGAGATGGCCTTTTTGATGCTGGATGGCACGGGGCGGCCGAACGGCAAGGCTTTCCAGGAGGCAGCCAGTGCCCTCTATCCACTGGCCTACACCCTGAAATTTATGGCCCGTGAGGCATACGATATTGATTTTCATGTCATGCCGATGGAGGTGCGCTGGCGGGTGAACCGCGAGACCAAGGAATTTGCCTGGACCATGATGCTGATGCAGCCGGAACAGGTGAAGGCCGAGGCCGTCGCGGAGGCGCGCACAAGAGCGGCTTCCAAGGTGGACGCGGCGCTGCTGGCACAGGTGCGGTTTGAAACCTGGCAGGAAGGGACCTGCATCCAGCTGCTGCATTTGGGACCGTATGCGGGCATGGATGCGGCGATGCAGAGCATGGTGGCGGCGGCAGATGCGCAGGGATATGCGGTCCCTGTCCAGAACGCCCACGATATCTATCTGAATGATGTGCGGAAAACAAAGCCGGAAAACCTGGAAGCGGTGATGCGCCTGCAGGTGATTTCAAAGACCGCAGCATAGACGGCAAGAAAAATTAGGAGAAGCATATGGAAACACTGGATCTCAAAAAAATGTACAAATCGCTTTACAACCCATCGGCCAAGAAGGTGGAGCTGGTGCAGGTGCCTGACCTGGCCTTTCTGATGGTCGACGGCGCCATTGAACCCGGCCAGGGGCCCGGCACATCTCCCGAGTTTCAGGAGAATATGCAGGCGCTTTACGGCATGGCCTACACCCTCAAATTCATGTTCAAACAGCGCCCGGAAAACCCCGTGGATTACCCGGTGATGGCCTTGGAAGGGTTGTGGTGGGTTGAGGACGGCAACTTTGACATCAACATCAAGGATAACTGGTTCTACACCGTAATGATTATGCTGCCGGATATCATTCGCCAGGAAGATTTCGACCAGGGACTGGCGAAGATGCGCAAGAAGAAAGGCGATCAGCCAGGTTTTGGCCGCCTGCGGCTGGCCCGTTTCGAGGAAGGCCTGGCGGTGCAGACCATGCATATCGGTCCCTACGCCAGCGAGCCGGAGACAGTCGCCCGGATGCATGCCTTCATGGCCGAAAATGGCCTTGAACCCTGTGGCAAACACCATGAAATTTACATGGGCAACCCCCTGCTGGCAGATCCGTCAAAATTGAAGACCATTTTGCGCCATCCGGCGAAAAAGAAATAATGGAATAAGGAGAACAAAAATGCCCAGAGCGTCCACGAAAATCCAACTGCTGGATGATGGAAAAAAGGGACACGAAGCCCTGTTGAAGGTCATGGAGACCCTGACCCCGGAACAGATGGTGCAACCTGGTCCCGAAGGAGATTGGTCGGTAAAGGATATTCTGGCCCACCTGACGGAATGGGAGCAGATGGTGCTGCGCTGGATCGCCGCATCACGGCGGGGAGAGAAGCCAGCCGTGCCGGGAGAAGGATATAAATGGAGCCAGATTCCAGCCCTGAACCAGGCGATCTATGAAAAATTCAAAGACTGCACCCTGGATGAGGTGATGGCCAGATTTCATGCCTCTTATCAGGAGACGCGGGATATGATCGAATCCATCCCTGAGGCAGAGCTGTTCACCCGGGCGCTCTATCCGTGGATGAACCAGAACGCCCTGGGTGCCTTTTTCACCTCAAATACCAGCAGTCATTACGCCTGGGCTTTGAAGGAGATCAAGAAACGGGCAAAAGGGAAATAGGGGAGCACTGGCGGTGTAAGGGTAGGCAGGTGCCCTTGCGCCGCCGTTTCATTCCTGCCAGAAGTTCATCTCAGCGCTGGAAAGAAATTGTTGAACCGGCGCCGGGAAAGTTGATGCACCACCCGGAAATTTGGACAGCGGATGATCTGGACGAGGAGGTGAAGGTCTGGTTGAAGGAAGCCTGTGAATCTGCCGGATGATGTGTTGAAACAGGTGCCATCCTGGGATGAAGAAGATCAATCTTAAGGTGGATGGATGAGAGGCCTCCTGCGCGTATGATGAGCATAGACATTAACCGCACGAGGTGAAGCATGAGTGGATATGACGTATATAAGACGCAGGTTGTTGAGACCTGCCGCAAACTGGTGGAAAAAGGCTTTTTGATTGGCACCGGGGGAAATGTTTCGGTGCGCATTCCAGGCCAGGCTGCGCTGGCCGTAACACCATCGAATTATGATTATGTCAAAATGCGCGTGGATGATATCTGCGTGGTCAATTTTAAGGGCGAGATGATCGAAGGAGCCCTTAAGCCTTCCATTGAAAGCAGCTTGCATGCGGCCGTCTATGAACACCGGGCTGACGCCAATGTGGTCATTCACACCCACCAGATTTACGCCAGCGCCTTTGCTCTGATCAACGAGCCCATTCCAGCTTTATATGATGAACAGGTGCGCTTTTTAGGACGCTCGGTGGAAGTGGTGGCTTACGCGCCATCGGGTACCGGCTTTTTAAAGAACAACATTGTTTCCCGTCTGAAAAACAACTGCAATGCCTATATTTTGCAAAACCATGGGGCGATCTGCCTGGCAGGCGATGCAGAGCGGGCTATTTTCAATGTAGAACTGCTGGAAAAATGCGCGCTGACCTACCTGCTGGCGCTGTGCACGGAGAAAAAGGTCACTCGCATTCCGCTGCCCATCCGTGAAATTGTTTTTAATAAGTTGCGCAAAGATCAGAAAAAACAGGCTGAACTTCAGCCGGCCATTGGAGGAAACCAGAATGAGTGAGTCAGCATACGCCATTTCAGCATGGCACGATACCGCCAAAATTTATGAACAGCTCAATGCGCTGATCAAGCAGCCGATGCGGGCCATCCGCCGCGATAAGATGCAGGAAGTTCTGGCTTATTTTGAAACGCGCTGCGCCGGTTCCAAAAAACTGACCGACGAAGCCAAAAAGCTGATCCCGGGCGGGGTGCAGCACAATCTGGCCTTCAATTATCCCTTCCCGCTGGCAGTGGATAAGGCGGAAGGCGCCCTCATGTGGGATGTGGATGGCAACCGTTACATTGATTTTCTGCAGGCCGGCGGCCCCACTGTGCTGGGAAGCAACTACGCCCCGGTGCGCGACCAGATTGTGAACCTGCTGCAAACCTGCGGTCCGGTGACCGGTTTGTTCCATGAATATGAGCTGAAACTGGCCCAACTGGTGAACCGTTATATGCCGGCAGTGGAAATGCTGCGCATGCTGGGCTCAGGCACAGAGAGCGTGATGGCGGCCATCCGGGCGGCGCGCGCCCACACGGGCAAGAAGAAAGTGATCAAAGTGGGCGGAGCCTACCACGGCTGGTCGGACCAGATGGTTTACGGTCTGCACATCCCGGGCACAGGCACTTTTGAGGCGGCAGGGATTCCGCGGGGCTGCAGCCAGCACACGCAGGAAATTTTTCCCAATGATCTGGAGGGCCTGCGCCGCCAGCTGATGTTGAACCGCCTGTGGGGCGGGGGCACGGCGGCGGTGATTCTGGAGCCGGTGGGGCCTGAAAGCGGCACGCGGCCAGTATACCCGGATTTTAACCAAAAAGTGCGCGAACTTTGCGATGAATTTGGTGCTTTGCTGATTTTTGATGAAGTGGTGACCGGCTTCCGCCTGGGCATGGGCGGGGCGCAGGGATATTTTGGCGTCAAACCTGACCTGACCGTGTTCGGAAAATGCATCACCGGCGGCTATCCGATGGCAGGCGGCCTGGGTGGGCGCAGGGATGTGATGATGCACCTTTCGGCGGGGATCGGTGGAACGGGCGAGCGGGCTTATGTCGGCGGAACACTCTCGGCGAATCCGATGAGCTGCGCTGCGGGTTACTTTGCCCTGACTGAGATGGAGCGCACCCAGGCGCCGGTGATCGCCGGACGGGCTGGCGACCGGCTGTGCAAGGGTTTGCAGGAGATCATCAACCGGAGAGGGCTGCCTTTTGTGGCCTATAACCAGGGCTCCATTGTGCACCTGGAAACATCGGGGGTGATGCTGCTGGATTTCAAGAACCCGATCAAGATTGCGACCGAAATGAAACCGCGCAAGCATATGCTGGAAGAAATGGGCGCTGCATATATGTCCAACGGCCTGATCACCCTGGCTGGAAGCCGCATGTATACCAGCATGGCGGACACAGATGAGGTGATTGACGAAGCCCTTAACCGGTTTGACACCGTGATGGGATTTGTTGAAGGGCAGTGATTTTCGTTTAGACGTAATGGATAAGGCCGGCCAGAGGAAAATGCCCTCTGGCCGGCCTTGATTTTTGGGGCTGCGAGGCAAAATTACCCCATCCTGCGCCGCGTTTGCCCCTGAGAGCGATCCTGACCGGCGCCCCCTTCAGGCCAGGATACTGCTGCCGCTTATTGGTTGAGCCGGTGGAAAATGGGGCTCATCTGGCGGTAAATCTGCACAAATTCGTGATATAGATGGTCGTAGAGGGCCCGGTTTTGGGCCTGGGGGGTGTAGGTGTGGTTGATGGACACCAGAGATTTGACATCGTCAAATTGAATTTCACCAAGACCGGCTGCGGCGATGAGAGCTGCGCCGCGGGCATTGGCCTGGATGGGATCTTTGACCTGGTGCACCGGCATATTGAGGATATCAGCGAAAATCTGACACCAGATGCGGGAATTGCCGCCGCCGCCGGCCAGGCGGATGCCTTCCAGCGGACGGCCGATGAATTTTTCAACCGGATCCACCAGCCAGCGGGTGTTGAAGGCGACGCCTTCAAGGAAGGCGCGGATGATATCTTCGCGGGTGTTGTTCAGAGAGAGGTTGTAAAGGCCGGCGCGCAGCAGGCGATCATCCACCGGAGCCCGCTCGCCCCAGATCCAGGGCGTGTAAAGGACGCCGTTGCTGCCCGCTGGCACCCGTTCGGCAATTTGATCCATGATCTTATATACATCCGGCACGTGCGCTTCATGCAGCAGTTCATCCTTGTGGTACAGGATTTTGTCCTTCAGGAAGGTCAGGTTGCCTCCGGCAGTGGCCTGGAGGGCGGTGAGCAGAAAACGCCCCGGCACGGCGCATGGGGTGGAGGCCAGGTAGGATGCGATATCGGTTTTCTTTTGCGGCACATGCACCGCGATCCAGGAGGATGTGCCGATATAGAGATGGGCGGCGAAGTTATCAGCGGTTCCGGCACCAATGGCGGCGGCTGTGTTATCAATCGCGCCGGCCACCACCTTCACACTCTGCGGCAGGCCCAGGGCTTCGGCTGCGGCCGGACTGAGGGTGCCAAGCACCTCGGTGCAGGGGACCACTTCGGGGAATTTATCACGATCAATACCGCTGTATTTGATCAGCGTTTCATCATAATGCACAGCGTTTGAATCGCGGTTATCGGTGACCCACGAGGTGAGGATGGAATCGTAGGTGGCGGTGAAGCGCCCGCAAAGGCGCAGGTTGATGAAATCGAGCACATTCAGAAATTTATAAGTTTTCTCATAGACTTCTGGAAAACGCTCTTTGATCAGCAGCATATGAGCGGAAGGATCCTTGCCAGTGAGGGAGGGCAGGCCGCCGGTCAGGTTGATCCAGCGCAGCAGTTTGAAGGCATCGTAACCGGACACATTCACCAGGCCGCGCACTCTTTGGCGCAGATAAGGCGCGCCGCGCATATCCATCCACAGGATGCAGTTCATCAAGGGCTGGCCATTTTTATCCACAGGCACGGTGCCTTCGCCCTGGGTTGAACAGCAAACCGCTGTCACCTGTTCCGTAGAGACCAGGTTGCGGGCCAGCAGGCGGCGGGAAGCCGAGATAATGGCCTGCCACCAGTCTTCAGGAATTTGTTCAGCCCCACCATCGGGGGTGAGGTAAAGGGGCACATCCTGCGATTCCCAGCCAAGAACCCTGCCGTGCAGGGTGATGAGAGCAACCTTGGCGCCTGAGGTGCCGAGATCAACGGCGAGAATCACCCTGTCCTCATTCATGGCTGACCTCATGAGGGCGGGGATCGTTCATGCGGGTGATAAGCAGGGCGCTGATGATCATCAGGCCGCCAGCAACCAGGAGGGCCGGGGTGAAGGCGCCGTCGGGGCTTTTCATGGCTTCCATGATATAGACAAAAACGACGGAGGCCTGGCTAAACAATTGAATCAGCCCGTTGGACGTGCCTTCAGGGGTGGGCTGGGTGATTTCAGCCGCATACTGCATGCCGATGGGGCTTGTGCTGGTGAGGAAGAAGCCCAGGGCAAAAGCTGAGAGATAGAGAAGCCAGGGGGCGGTGGCAAAGGTCACGCCGAGCAGCCCAGGGATGGCCAGAATAAAGCCTAACAGCAGGTAGCGCTTGCGCTTATGCTGCCGGTCAGAGAAGGGAGGGATGAGCACGGCGCCGAGCAGCCCGCCGCCCAGCATGACGGCGCCGAGGGCGCCGGCATCGGTGGGGGTGAAACCGCGTGGGCGGATGATGTTTTCAACCCAGGTGTTGATGCCATTAAACACGCCCATGCCGATGAAGGAGACCAGCAGATACAGCCAGAAATCGCGCACTTTGAGGGCATGTTTGAGGCCGTCAAGCATCAGAGCGCGGACCTCCATGCCAGGAGGGCAGGGCGGGGTGGGAGGGGTTTCGCGGGCGAAAATTAGGAAAAGGATGGATGAAAAGGCAGCCACAGCGCCGAAAATAAGCTGCACATTGGCGATGGAGAGGGTTTCAGTGAGAATGGGGGTCAGGACCATGCCAATGCCTGTGCCAACCAGGTTGGCGAGGGTGATCAGGCCGACGGCGGTGGCGCGTTCGTTGATGGAGAACCAGCGGGCAGGCACCTTGGTCCAGGCGTTCAACAAAAAGGGCTGGGCGATGGCGATGCCGATGGTGCTGATCAACACCAGGGAATAATTGGCGCCTGCCAGGCCGCGCAGCAGGCCAAAGATACCCATTAAAACGGCGCCGATGCTGACAGATTTACGAAAACCGTAAGTATCGATGATCCAGGAGACCGGGATGGAGAGCGGCAGAAAGGCAAGCATAAACAGCATGGCCAGTAACCCGATTTGCAGGTCGCCCACGCCGTAATAGGCCGCAGCGGGGCCGGTGATGGGGGCATAGGCGATCCAGAGAATCTGGATGGTCAGGTTGATGAACATGAATACTGCCAGTACAACCCAGCGGTAAGGATAAAGCCGAATGGAGTCTTTGGTCATTGCACGTCCTTTTCGAGATGGGATTGGAATCCGGCCAGGATTCACACGGAACGATTGAAACCTTTGACAATCTCACATTAAGAAGCCCACCCCCCGGCCCCCGTCCACAGGCGGGGGTGAAAGAAATTTGGAGGGTGTTTTTGACCCGCTTTGCGGGTCAAAAACACCACGCGCGGTTAATTCCCCGGTTAATGAGTCGGTAAACACAGGACAGGCTAAAATATGATATTGTCAAAATATACTATAGTGGATCTCAAGACGGGGGCCATCCATCTTAAGGTTGATCTGATTTATTTTGATCTTTATTCGCGGCCAGAGATGGGCGGTAAAAAGGGAATAATGGTACAATTCCGAAGAGATCACTCATGGAAAAGAGGCTGTTTTGAACTCTCTGCCACAAACAAAATTTTCACCGCCGTATTCGCGGCGTGATTTGCTGCCGCGGCCGGATCTGATGGATTGGCTGCGACAGGAACTGCCGGCCAACCGTTTGGTGCTGGTTTCGGCCCCTGCCGGATATGGCAAAACAACCCTCTTATCCAGCATCCCGGAAGTGCTGCCGGATTATAAGCTGGCCTGGCTGGGATTGGATGCGGAAGATAACGATCCGCCGCGTTTCCTTGCAGGGCTGGCCGAAGCCCTGGGGCGGGTTGATGAGCGCCTGAAAATCATTCTGGATGAACAAACCGCGGCTACAATCGGATTGCTGAGCGGAGAGAGCGGGTCTCTGGCTTTGCGGCAGGCTGTGGTGGCTCTGATCAATGCGGAAGAGCAGTTCTCATTGCCGCTGGTGGTTGTGCTGGATGATTTGCATGAGGTGACCACGCCAGCCATCACAGAGGCGCTGGATTACTGGGTGGAGCATATGCCTGCCCGCATGCACCTGGTGATTGCCACGCGCCATGAGCCGCCCTTGCATTTGGGGCGTTTCAGAGCGCGGCGGTTGATGGCGGAACTGGATATGAGCGGCCTGCGCTTTGACCTGGCAGAAAGTCAGCAGTTCCTCAATGGACTGCTGGGCTTGAATTTATCTGAAGCCGCCATTGCTGAAATTCATACCCGGACTGAAGGCTGGCCGGTGGGGGTGGTTTTGCTGACAGAAAAGCTGCGCCGGACCCCAGGCAGGGATTTAAGCGGGGTGTTGACCGGGACGCAGGTGGATGGCACCACTTTCGGTTACCTGGCTGATGAAGTGCTGGCGCAGCAGCCCGAACCCCTGAGAGATTTTCTGCTGGAGACCTGCATTCTGGACGAATTGACCCCTTCCCTGTGCCGGAGCATCAGCGGGCGAGACAATGCCGGCTGGCTATTGGAAGAGGTGCAGAACCGGAACCTGTTTCTGGTTCAGGTAGGGGCGTCGCAGGGCGAAGCGGTGTACCGCTATCACGCTCTGTTTGCGGGCTTTCTGCGCCAGGTGTTGAGCCAGAAAAAACCGGAACTGTGGAAAAAACTGCACCGGGCTGCAGCTGCCGGTGAAAAATCACCGGAGCAGGCTGTGCAGCACTGGCTGGCAGCCCAGGCCTGGGAAGAAGCCGCGGCGGTGATCGAAAGCACCGGGCCGGGCATGCTGGAAAACGGGCGCCACCAGACGGTGATGCAGTGGATATCAGCCCTGCCTGAAGCGCTGGTGAACCAGAGAGCCAGGCTGTTATGCCTGAGCGGGCTGGCGAATTTGCTGAGAGGGGAGATGGAAGCGGCGCGGCGGCAATTTACGAGTTCACTGCGGCAGGTTGAACCCTCCGACCACACCACCCGCGGGCAGGTGCTGGTCAGCCTGGCATCACTGGCATTCATCCAGGCGGAATTCCAGGCCTGTGCGGAATGGGTGCGGCAGGCTGAGCCTTTTGTGGGCGGTTTGCATGAAGAGGTGGATTTTTTGATGCTGCGGGCCTCGCTGGCGCTGTTCTGGGAAGGGGCGTGGGAACAGGCCCGGCAGGATTTACTGGCGGCCATGGACCGGGTGCGCCAGACGGAGCAGCCGCGTTTATGGTTCCGCTTCTCCCTTTATTTGGGCCCTGAGTTCAGCATTTTGCCCGGTGTGCTGGAGGTTTTGGAGGATTTTTGCCAGGAAGCCCACCGCCGCTTCGGCAGTCTGGTGAGCCCGCTGCGCCTGGGCATTGAAGATACCTGGGCAGGGCTGGCTTTGCGGCGGGGAAACCTGAAGCGGGCGATGGAATTGGGCCAGGATGCGCTCTGGGTGAAGGCACAACTGGGTGGATATACCTTTTTGGGTTTGAACGCTGCCCTGGCGGTTACGGCGGCCAGCTCTGGATTGGGCAATTTCACGCGGGCTGAAGAGACGATGAGCCTGACCCTGGAGCAGGTTCAGGAGGCTGAGCTGAATCACAGCCTGGCTGGCGGCGGATTGTATCCGCTTGGACGGCTGGCCTGGCTGCAGGGGCGGTACGAGGAAGCGCGCCTGGTTCAGCAGGAGATGGCTTCCCTGGAAAATCCCCTGGCGATGACAGACGTTTTGAGACATATGCTGGCCGGTCTGTGCCGGCTGGCTGACGGGGCTCACCGGCAGGCTGAACGCGAACTGCTGGAGGCAGCCCGGCTGCAAAGGCAGGAACTGGTTTCGGAAATCTACGGCTCAGCGCGGCTGCTGCTGGCGGTGGTATATGAGCGCTGGAATAATTCCCGCGAGGCCTTGGCGCAGCTGGATATGGTGATGGCGCGCTGCGAACAGACCCAGACCTGGGGCGTGATTTTACAGGAAATGCCGCTGGTGGCGCCGCTGCTGCGCCTGGCTGTTCAACAGGGGATGCGGGGGCAGCAGGCGGCCGGGCTGCTGGAACAGATGGGGCTGACGGTGGAAGGTGGAGCCGAGCAGAACACACTGCTGACAGCGCGCCAGCTTGAAATTTTGCGCCTGATGGCGGCGGGATACAGCAACCAGGCGGTGGCCGATGCCCTTGTTTTGAGCCTGGCCACCGTGAAAAGCCATGTGGTGCATATCATGAACCGCCTGGGGGTATCCTCGCGCATGGAAGCCGTGGCGCGGGCGAGGGAACTGCGCCTGTTATGATCATTTATTGATTGCGCGTAGCCATTCAACCTGAAGGGATTTTGGGCTAACCCTCAATAAAATACCAGGGATTGCCTCTTGACAATCCCTTTCTTGAGGACTATTATTAGATTGATTGATCAATAAATTAATTGCAGGAAATGACTCTTTTGAGTATGGTTAACCCAAGTACAAGGGAGAGCTAATGAATTCACGCCTTATCTCCATTATTCGCAAAGAATTTATCCAGCTTTTTCGTGATAAGCGCATGCTGGCGCTGATTCTGGTCATTCCCCTGGTGCAGCTTTTCCTCCTCGGTTATGCCGCTGTGAACGATGTGCGCAATGTGCCGCTGGCGGTGTTTGACCAGAGTCACAGCGTGGAGGGGCGGGAACTGCTGGCAGCTTTTCAGGCCGCCGATTATTTCAAATTGACCTACGCCGTGGATTCCAACGATGAGATGCTTTCTCTGCTAGAAACGGGAGCGGTCAAAGCCGGCATGGTCATTCCGCCAGATTACGCCATTCGCCTGCAGGAAGGCAGGGCGCAGGTATCCTTTATCCTGGATGGATCAGATCCGACTGTGGCTTCCACAGCGCTGGCAGCCGCGCAATTGATCGGCCAATCGAAGTCCACGGAAATGATGCAGCAAAAAATTTCCCGCATGGGCAGCACGGTGAAAATTCAACCGCCGGTGGAAGTTTTGACCACGGTGTTGTATAACCCGGATATGATTTCCGCCTATTTCATGATCCCGGGCGTGATTGGCATGATTCTTTTTGCCATCACCGCCATCCTCACAGCCACCTCCGTGGTGCGGGAACGCGAAAGAGGCACCATCGAGCAGTTGATTGTCACGCCCATCCGGCCGATAGAACTGGTGATTGGCAAAATCACCCCTTATGTGCTGCTATCCCTGTTTGATGCCGTTGAGGTGATCGCGGTGGGTCATTTCTGGTTTGGCGTACCCATTCGTGGATCGCTGCTGCTGATTGGCCTGGCCTGCTCGGTATTCCTCTTCTCCGGCCTTGGCATCGGTTTGTTTGCCTCGACCATTGCCAATACTCAGCAGGAAGCCATGCTGACGGTGTGGATGACATTGCTGCCGGCGATTTTCCTGGGCGGGTTTTTCTTTCCAATTGAAAACATGCCTCAAATTTTGCAGGCCATTTCCTATGCCATTCCGTTGAGGTATTTCTTACGCATCATTCGCGTGCTGCTGCTGAAAGGCGTGGGCATTGAGTCCATTCAGGGCGATATGTTGGCGCTGGTGATCTTTGGCGTCGTAATCATGAGCGCGGCGGCGCTGCGCTTCCGCAAACGCCTGGATTAATGATAAAAAAAGCCATTCTGATCCTGTTTTTTTACTGAGCTGAATTTAAGGAGGTTCCCATGCATCCCAATCCTCGCCGCATAATCCCTGTTGTGGTCATTCTGGCCGTATTGGCCCTGGTGTTTTACTGGTTTTTCTGGCTGGGGCCGGGCAGCGCCGCGAATGGTCTGCTGTCGGCATCCGGGACCATCGAAGCTGTGCAGATTCAAATTGCCCCTGAACTGGGCGGCAGGGTGGTGGAAGTGCTGGCCTCCAGGGGGGATGAGGTCAAAGAGGGGGATGTGCTGCTGGTTCTGGACACCAGTCTGTTGAAGACCCAGAGAGCACAGGCTGCGGCAGCCGTGACAGTGGCGCAGGCGAATGCCACAGCGGCCAGGGAAAACGCCAAGGCAGCCCAGGCAGCATTGACGGCGGCTGAACAGACCGCGGCAGCAGCCCAGGCGGCCCGGGATGCTGCGCAGGCAAACCTTGATTTGTTGAAAGCAGGGGCAGCGCCCCAACAGCTTGAGGCTGCCGCTTCGCAGGCTGAAGCTGCCCGGGCGAATTATCAGGCCGCCCAGGCCAGCTATGCAGCGCTCACGGCTGGCGCGCGCCCTGAAGAAGTGTCAGCGGCCCGCCAGCGCCTTGAACAGGCGCGCAGCGCTTATGAAAACATCAAAATCACCTGGGACAGCCAGCAATTGGAAGACCTGCAGGCGGCTGTGGACCAGGCCGACAATAACGTGGAGCGCATGAAAACGCGCCGCACAGATCTGAAAAACGATGACCGCACCCCGCCAGCCATTGAAGACGCCCTGCCGGCCATGGAAGATGAAGCGGAGGCGGCCCTTGACCTGGCCAAAGAGGCCCTGAATGACGCCAAAGACGATGATTTGCCAGCGTACCGCCAGCTTGAAGCGGCTCAGGCCAGCCTGGACCTGGCCGGGCAGAATCTGGAACAGGCCAGGTCACGCCAGACGGCGCTGGACAATACCGGCGATATCACGGAAATGGCAAAGGATGCCCTGCAGGCGGCAGTGGATGATGCCCAGGATCTGGTGGATGCAGCACAGGCGGCTTATAACAGCCTGGCCAATGCCGATGCGGCGGCACAGCTGCGCAGCGCCTGGGATGAGGTTCAGCAGGCGATGACCGCGCTGAACAGTCTTGGGCGAGGCGGATCAACGCCGCTGGAAACGGTGGTCTACCAGGTGGAAGGCGCTTCAGCCAATGAGGCTGCCGCCCAGGCCAACTATTTGAACTTGAAGTCAGGCGCGCGGGCTGAACAGGTCAGCGCGGCAGAGGCGCAGGTGCGGGCAGGCGATGCGAATTTGCTTGCGGCGCAGGCGCAGGTGGAAGCAGCCCGGGCAAAAGCCAACGCGGCCGAAGCCCAGGCGGAAGGCGCCGCTGCGCAGGTGGATGGGGCTCAGGCTGCCCTGGATGGGCTGGATGTGCAGATTGGCAAGATGACCATCAAAGCGCCGGCTGACGGCGTGGTGCTGCTGCGCAGTATTGAGCCTGGCGAGATTGCCTCACCGGGGGGGACCTTGATGACTTTGGCCCGGCCAGCCCGCACCATCACCGTTTATATCCCTGAAGATCGTTACGGTCAGATCAAGCTTGACCAGGCAGCTGACATCACGGTAGATTCCTTTGCAGGCGTACGGTTTGAAGGGCGGGTGGTCTATATTGCAGACAAGGCGGAATTCACCCCGCGCAATGTGCAGACGGTATCAGGACGCAAAAACACCGTTTATGCGGTTGAGTTGAGCGTTCTGGATCCCGAAGGCCAGTTGAAGCCGGGTATGCCGGCGGATGTGGTGTTCAAATGAAAAGGAGCCAGCGGTGGCTGATCTGATTGCGGCTTTGCATCTCCATAAGGCCTTTGGCAGTCTTCAGGCGGTGAAGGATGTGTCCCTGAGCATTCCGGCCGGGCAGATTTATGGGTTGGTAGGGGCGGACGGCGCCGGAAAAACCACCACCATCCGGCTGCTGTGCGGCGCATTGAAGGGCGATTCCGGCGAAACCCGCATTGCCGGGTATGAGATCAACCGGCAGACGGAAGAGGCGCGCGCGCATATTGGCTATCTTTCGCAGCGGTTTTCGCTTTACGAAGACCTGACTGTGCTGGAAAATATCCGCTTTTTTGCGGAGGTACGCGGCATGCAGGCCAGTGAGTGGCGCCCGCGCTGCATGGAGATCCTTGAATTTGTCGGCCTGGCAGCTTTCAAAGACCGGCTGGCGGGGATGCTTTCGGGGGGTATGAAGCAGAAACTGGGCCTGGCCTCGGCGCTGGTGACCCGGCCCAAGGTGCTGCTGCTGGATGAACCCACCACGGGGGTGGACCCGGTGACGCGTCAGGATTTCTGGCAGTTGATCATCCGTCTGGTTGCAAGCCCGGAAGAAACGGGTGAGGTGGCAGTGTTGATTTCCACGCCTTATATGGATGAAGCGGCGCGCTGTCATCGGGTGGGATTCATGCGAAAGGGAGCCCTGATTGCAGAAGGAACCCCGGGGCAGCTGCGGGCGCGCCTGAACGGCCGGGTGATGGAGCTGCGCGGCAGCCCGCTGCCGCTGGTCAAACAGGTGGTCAGCGGGCAGCCCGGAGTGGAGGATGTGCGCGCCTTTGGCGACCGCCTGCACCTGCGTTTGAAGGAAGCCTACTCCCCGCAGATCGCCGCCAGCCTGAAAAAGATCATCCCGGCAGGCGGAGGAACCTTTGTGGATGCCCGCCCGGTTCCGCCAACGCTGGAAGATGTGTTTATGGCTCTGGCACATGAGGAAAACCAGGAGTGATGGATGAACCCGCCAGCGATTGAAGTGACCAACCTGACACGCCTTTTTGGCGATTTTGTGGCCGTGGACCATATTTCCTTCAAGGTTAACGAAGGCGAAATTGTGGGCTACCTGGGGCCAAACGGCTGCGGTAAGACCACCACCATCCGCATGCTGCTGGGGTTGTTGAAACCTAGCGAAGGGAAGGCCACTGTCCTCGGGTACGATGCCTTCAGCCAATCAGAAGAGGTGCGGCTGCGCACGGGGTATATGTCGCAGAAATTTGCCATTTATGATGACCTGACGGTGCGTGAAAACCTGGACTTTTACGGCGGGGTGTATGGGCTGAAGAAGAACGGGCAGATCAGTGAAACCCTTGAAAAGGTTGGTCTGACCGGGCATGAAACGCTGCTGACCCGCGAACTTTCGGCAGGCTGGCGGCAGCGGCTGGCCCTGGCCATTGCCCTGGTGCACCGACCGCGCCTGCTGTTTCTGGATGAACCCACCTCGGGGGTGGATCCAAATGCGCGGCGTGCTTTCTGGGATTTGATTTATGATCTTTCGGGGCAGGGCGTCACCATTCTGGTGACCACCCATTACATGGACGAGGCGGAATACTGCGGGCGGGTGGGGATGATGCGCGGCGGGCAGCTTCTGGCCATGGATACGCCCGGCGCGCTGAAAGCGCAATTTGTGCAGGGTGAGGTGTGGGAAGTGTACACCGGAGCCCTTTTGGAAGGTATAAAGGCGCTCAGCCAGGCCAGGGAGGTGGCGCATGCCAGCCTGGCGGGGGACCACCTGAGGCTGATTGCAACCCCCGGCTTTGGCGAAGCGGGAATCCAGCGGCTGTTTCAGGCAGCCCGCCTTGAACTGACTTTAATCCAGCGGGGTGAGCCGACCCTGGAAGATGTCTTCACGGCTCTGGTTAAAAAATAAAGGAGGGGAGATGGGACGTCCTGCCACCAATCATGAGGCCAGAAAAAAGGAAATTGTGGATGCCGCGCTGGATTGTTTTTCGCGGTACGGCTATGAGGGCACCAGCAACCGGCTGATTGCCAGCACGGCAGGGTTGAAAAGCGCCGCGCTGATTTATCATTATTTTCCGAACAAGGAGAGCCTTTTTAAGGCCTGCCTTGAAAGCATCAGCCTGTTTGACCAGATTCAAAATGTCATCGAAAACGGGCAGGATGAACCGCCTGAGATATTTCTTAAGCGAGTCTCCCTGTATTACATGAAAGCGTTGCAGGAAGAACGATTATCAAAAATGATCCCGATCATTTTTTCAGCTTTCCAGAGCCATCCGGAGCTTCCGCCCATTGTTTTGCAAAAGGTCAGCAAGGCCATTTTGGAGCCGATGATGAGGTATTTTGAACATCAAAAGCAGGCCGGAACCATGACTTTTCGCTCAGCCCCGGCCGCCTTGCAGCAGTTTGTGGGGCCGATGCTGCTGCGGGTGTGGGCAAAGCTGCTGCTGACGGTCGAACTGCCGCTGGGCGACGCCGTTTCGGATGAAGCCTTTGCCGAAAGCATGATCAGCACGTTTTTGAATGGGGTGCGGGTGAGAGATCAGGCCTGAGGGCGCCTTTTTGACACCGCTTTTTCAATATCGCAGGTGTGCTGCGTGATGTGCGCCTGGACAATATCCAGATGCTCCTGCGGGGTATAACCTCTTGAACCCACTTTGTAGGGGATGAGGGTGAGGGCAGGGTTGAGAATGTTTTGCTGGATCAAGGCATGGGCGGATTGAAACCGCGCCAGAACGGCCTCGGGCGGCAGATTGCGCATGCTTTCGACGCCTTGCTGGTTAAGATCAGACAGGCGGCCGCGGAGGGGATGGGGTTTGCGGCCGGCGGCAAGATCAGAGACGTTGCGGGCAAAGCTTTCATGCCAGAAGGTAAGATGCATCAGCAGGTCACGGGCGGTCCAGAACTCATATACTTGCAGATCGGGATCAGGAAGGCTGTTGAAAAGATTGGCCAGACGGCTGGCGGCCGTGTTAAAGGATTGAAGGGTGGTTTCGATATCCATGGGTTTCCTGGAGTGTTAAAGGATTGATTTGATTATACATAACAACTGCACCAGGTAATGTAGTTCTCAACACCGAAAAGAATTATCCTATGTTGGCAGAGCATGCTATAATCCAGAATTGAAGGAGATTGACCATGACTCACCCTCTATTACTGGAATTACGCGAACAAATTGAGACTCCGCGCCTGCTTCTCCGGCGCTACCGGCCAGGGGATGGCGAGTGGTACGCTCAGATGAGTCTGAAAAACAAGGCACACCTGGCGCGCTATGAGGCAGGCAACCCGGTGATGAAAATCAATTCGGCCGATCAGGCAGAGGTGCTGATCAGGGAGTTTGCCAATGACTGGTCAGCCCGCCGCGCATTTTTTATGGGCGCCTTTAATAAACAGGATGGGGCTTTTGCTGCGCAAATTTACATTGGGGTGGTGAACTGGGAACTGCCCGAATTTGAAATTGGCTATTTCGCCGATGTGGATCACACACGGCAGGGATTGGTGACAGAAGCCGTAAAAGCTGCCATGGATTTTGTGTTCACCGACCTTGGCGCCTGGCGCGCGCGCCTGGAGTGTGATGACGGGAATGTGCCGAGCCAGCGCGTGGCTGAAAAGTGCGGCATGACCCTGGAGGGTCACTTCAGGCAGAATATGCGGCATGCGGATGGCAGTTTCACGGGCACGTATTTTTACGGACTTTTGAGAAGCGAATATCTGCACCAGGAACATCAATAACCAGGGGGCGGCTGCCGCCTTCAGGGAGGACATTTTGAAGGTATCAAAAATTTGGATTGATCCATTACGGTACCACCGCTGGCGCTGGTTGCCCATCATCCTTCTGGCGATCTGCTGTTGCCTGCTGGCGGGCTGCAGCCAGCCTCCGCGCTTCTTTTTAGTGATGGCGAGGGTAACCGCGAGCGATGGACAGCTTATAGCCCTGGGCTCTGAACAGGTCTCTAACAACCCTTCCCAGGGGCAGGGATGGCATACCCAATATCACTATTTTACCAGCACAAACCTGGGGAAAACCTGGGAGGAAGTTTCCACGGCGACGGTGGCTTTTGACGCGCTGCCGGAGGAGCCCCATTTCGCCTCAAATAGCATCGCCAGGCTGGAGAAGACCCTCTGCCTGCCGCCGGATAAGAAAAAGTGCTACCGCATCAATGGGAAAGCCTTGATTGAAGAATCGACGGATGGGGGAACGAGTTGGAAAATCGCCTGGGCAGCACCAGTGGCCCGCCAACATTTTATGGAGCGGTTCATTGAAGATGGTATCACAGTTGACTTGACTCCCTATGATCTGACCGTGGTGGAACATAATGGCCAAATGGCTGCGGTCGTGGCACTTGGAAATCAGGGTCTGTTGGTCAGTCATGGTGAGGGTCAATGGAATGCCATACCCATTCAATTAGAGAAATGTCTGCTTTCGACATATGATCAATGTCCGGTACCTCCATCCGTCCCGGTCAGCGTTCAGAATTGGGAAGACCTGCTGACCGCGCTTCGGCCTGAATTTTATGTATTTTTCCCGGCGATGATACCATTTTTTGGCCTGCAGCTTCTTTTTGGCTGGAAGGCATTACAGCGGAAAAAGAAAAACCCATTGGCCTGGCTGCTGGTCTGGCAGGTTTGGTGGAGTTTTCTGCCAGCGATTGCCAGTTACCAGTTGGATGTCTCATGGATAAGCGGCATGATACTGGTATGGGGAGGGGTGGCGGCGATGATGGTTGTTTTCGCTGTGGTGCTGCCGCTGATCACCCCCGGCCCTGAAGCGGGAACGGGTTTTTCATACATCATGGCGCATGGCGTTTTTTTCTTGCTGATCGTTCCGGCTGTTTATTTTTTCTTTGGTGGGAATTTCTATTTATTGGGGATCCTGCTTATTTTCTGGTACCTTTCAATTGCGGCCAGGGCCGGGCGGGGAAAGCTGGACTGGCTGATGATCACAAAATCACTGGGTTACACGCTGCTGTTTGGCTTCTGTCTGCTGCTGCCTTATCTGTTATGGGCGGTTAATTTATTCCCCAGGTATGAAATGGCACTGGTTTTATCGGCCCTGGCCGGCGTTTTCACCACACTGGCGGCATGGCGGCTTGAAAAAAAGGGTGACCTTGCAGAGATTGGGCCATGACTCCTTTTTCCATTGAAGGGCCATTTTTAGGAAAGGCCAGCCTTTGCGAGCCGGTGCTGCGCGCCCTGCCAGACTGGTTCGGCGTTGAAGAAGCCATTGTGGAATATGTTGGAGAGATTGAACGGAGGCCGACCTTTCTGGCATTTCAGGAAGGAAGCGTGATGGGCTTTTTGACCGTCAAACAGCATAACCTGTATGCAGCGGAAATTCTGGTGATGGGGATTAAACCTGAAGCGCACCGCCTGGGCATGGGGCGAGCCCTGGTTGAAAGGGCGGAAGCCTGGCTGCGGGAGCAGGGCGTGGAATATTTTCAGGTTAAAACCCTGGCCGATACGCATCCGGATCCCGGCTATGCCCGGACCCGGCAGTTTTACCTGGGCATGGGTTTCAGACCTCTAGAAATATTTCCGGATTATTGGGACAAGGACAACCCATGTTTGATGATGATCAAAAAGCTATAAGGCGGAAAGATGATCGCATGCATGCAGGTGACGCATTACCCGGATGGACACGGCCCGTGGTGGACGGAAGATATCCTCGACCCAACCTGGGAACAGGTGGAAGGTGAAATCAGCAGCATGCTGCGGGATGCAAAGCCGCTGGTGTGGCTGCTGAAACACCGCGATCAGGCGGATGCCGATTTGCTGGCGGTGACGGGCGGCGAAGGGGTGTACCATATCCAGATTGCCGATGCGGAAAGCAATTGGATGCAGGCGGTGAATCCGCAAGGGGGGGATGAAATGGTGGAGGTCTGGACATCAGACCAGGGTTTCACCACTCAGGCGCGTTTTACCCTGCCCCTGGCGGAAACCCTGAGCATTGTGAAGGTCTATTTTGAGCAGGGAATTCCTGACGGGCAGGTGACCTGGACGTTTTAAGGTGCTCTACCCCTCGGAAAAGAAGGCGGGAAAACGCAGCCTCACCTGGCTGCCGGTGCCGCAAACGCTTTCCATCCTGATGGAGCCTCCCTGGGCTTCGACCAGGGAGCGGGCGATGGGAAGGCCCAGTCCAAACCCGCTCTGGCCGGGGGTGTCATCGGCACGGTAGAAACGGTCAAACACATGCTCCAGCTGTGCGGGAGGAATGCCCGGGCCGCCATCAGAGACCTTGATTTCAATTTCCTTGCCGTCCAGCTGCGCTGTCACAGCAATGGGATCTTGAGCGTGTTTAACGGCGTTATCCAGTAAAATCAGGATGACCTGTTTCAAGGCTCCCCGGTCTCCCAGGATCATCAAGGCTGGACCGGCCTCCAGGGTGATCTGGCGCTGGGGTTCAGCACGTTGAATTTGCCGGCAGGTTTCTTCCAGCAGGGGATGGATGGCGAGGGGAGATTTTTCGAGGTTGCGGTTGGCGTCAGCGCGGGCCATCACCAACAGCTCATTTACCAGGCGGATAAGGCGGTCTGATTCATCCACCATATCATTGATGACATCTTTTTGATCTTCAGCGGGAATGGGCGGCTGGCGCTGAAGCAGGCCCAGGTTGCCGCGCAGCGTGGTGAGGGGGGTGCGAAGTTCATGGGATACATCAGCGACGAACTGGCGCTGCATCTCCAGGGAATGGCTGACGCGGGTGTAGGCATCCTGCAGGCGCGCCAGCATGATGTTAAATGTGCTGGCGAGCTGGCCGACCTCATCCGGCGGGCCGGAATAGGTCACGCGGCGGCTGAGATCCTGTTCGTTTTCAATGCCCTGAGCGGTGCGGGTGATCTTATGAATGGGCTGCAGGGTGACGCCTGAGAGAAACCAGCCGATACCAAAGGCGGCCAGGGTGGTGAGCAGAGAACCAAAAATGAGTGTGCTGGCCAGGGTTTGCATGGACCGATCCCGTTCGGTGAGCGGGCGGGCAATTTGAACGATCATGGCGAGGCGATTTTGCACCATTACCGGGGTATTATAGATAAATAATCGCTCTCCATCCACTTCCACAATCTCATGCCAGGGATTGAACGACCGGATGGTGGCCAGGCCAGTATCACTCAAGGGTAAAGCTGCGCCTTCTGTGTTATAGGGACTTGATATGAGACTTCCCTGTGGATCGAGGATGCGCACAATCTCCCGTTCCTGCACCTGCTTAAAGGCAGGTTCTCCGCCCAGGTTGTTTCCCATGGGCGGCGGTGGATTGCCATTGGGATTACTGGTTCCCTCGGGTGGGGTCATGGACACCCAGGCGGCTTCGTTAACCAGGTTCGCGCTGATAAAAGCCAGATCCTGCTGAATGGCATTGAGGGTGGATTCCGACTGGGAGAAATACAGGATCAGACTGAAGCAGATGAGCATCAGGCCGAGAATGGCGCTGTAAAGCAGGGTCAGGCGCAGGCGGATGGACATGGGCTATTCCTCGCGCAGCACATAGCCCACACCTCTGACGGTGTGAATCAGGCGGGAGCGCCCGCCGGCTTCCAATTTTTTCCGCAGATAGCCGATATAGATTTCAAGCACATTATCATCGCCTTCAAAATCGTATCCCCATACTTCCGAGAGGATCTGGCTGCGTTCGAGCACCTGGCGCGGGTGACGCAGAAACAGGTGAAGCAGGTTATACTCGGTGAGGGTGAAGGCAAGCGCCTGCTCGCCGCGGGTCACTTCGCGGGTGACCGGGTTGAGCTGCAGGTCAGCAAAGCGGCATTCCTGTTTTTCGGGGCGGGATTCCAGGCGGCGCAGCATGGCATGAACGCGGGCCACCAGTTCAGCCGGGGCAAAGGGTTTAACCAGGTAATCATCTGCACCGCTTTCAAGGCCTTCCACGCGGTTTTCGATCGCATCGCGCGCGGTGAGCATGAGGATGAGCGTGCGGTTTTCTTCTGCCCGCAGGCGGCGCACCAGAGTCAGGCCGTCCATTTTCGGCATCATCCAGTCCACAATCAACAGGTCAGGTTTCTGGGCGGCAATGATGGGAAGCGCTTCCTGCCCATTGGCTGCGGTGAGGACAGCCAGGTTTTCATAGGTCAGGGTGCGCTGAAGCATCTTGAGCAATTTTTGATCATCGTCTACAATAAGAACACTGTGCATGCAACCTCTGAGGACGTGTAAAAGTGGATCCGGTCATTTATCCATGAGATGTCCCTGAGATAAATATACATGAACTGGCTGTGAATTGCCTATGAAATAAGGCTTTTTGGTCAAACCTGTGAGAGCTGATATTATTTTCATCGCCAGTTCATCTTCATCCCTGACAATTGAAAATAGGGATCATCTAATGTGCCGGTGAAGGGTGCAGAAAGCAATTTATGAGCCAGCTCAGCCACACGATACGGAAATTCAACCGTTTTGAGTGGAAATACCTGATTCCAGATGAACACGGTGGAGATGGCGGAGGCTACGAATTGGCGAGCCTGTACTATGATTCGCCAGATTTCCGCTGTTATTGGGAGAAAATGGACGGAATCAAAATCCGGCGCAAATTGCGCCTGGGCTGTTACGAAACCGGCGTCCCGCTGACCCAGGAGACGCCGATTTTTGTGGAGATCAAGCAGCGGGTGAACCGGGTGACGCAGAAACGGCGGGTGATATTACCCTATGAAACAGCCCTGAGGCTGTGAGACAGCCGGGAGATGCCCGACTGCGGTCTGGAAGACCAGGCTGTGATCGAGGAAATCCATGCATTTATCTGGAGTTACAACCTGCGGCCGGCCCGGATCATCTGTTACCAGAGGCAGGCATGGGTGGGCACGGGCACGCAATATGACCTGGGCCTGCGGGTGACGTTTGATACCAACCTGACCTGGCAGTGCAATCCACTGGCGCTCCATATCAAATTTAAGACATGGTTCAAACAGCCAATCAGGATGGAAAACAAGTTGACCCGCAGCAGTATAAGGCAGCGGTGGAACGAACCCGCAGGTTTTTGAAGAATCGTTCCACATATCTCAGTCACACAGATTTGTTGATGAGCACGCCAGGCAAGCAGAAAGGTCAAGCACATAAAAATACCCTATCCATGAGAAGGTGTTTTTGTTTTTATGCTAAAATCACAGGAGTGTTTTTCATCAGGCAGTAAATGATCAAATTATGGCTGTTTGAACTGGTGGTGATATGCGTTACTGCAGGGCTGGGGATTCAAGAAGCTGCTCATCCGGGTCTGGCCGCATGGCGATGCGGTGTGGGCACGCAGACGTTAAGCCTGGAAGTGAATGGGACTGTGCGATCCTTCCGCCTGCATGTCCCGGCAGGCGTGCAGGAGTCGGCTGCACTGGTGCTGGCACTGCATGGTTACTCGATGAGAGCCGAAAACATGGAGGCGATAAGCCAGCTTTCAGCCCTGGCAGACAGGGAAGGCTTTATCGCCGTCTATCCGCAGGCCCAGGGATTGATTCCAGAATGGGATCTCTCGCCTGAAGAGGACAATCCGGATGCGGCTTACATCCAACAGATGATCTTTGTGCTTGAAACGTCCTGCGGCATTGATCCGGACAGGGTGTTTGTGACCGGTTTTTCCAATGGGGCCGCCATGACGGAACGCCTGGCGTGCCTGCTGCCCAGGAAAATCGCCGCGATTGCTCCGGTTTCCGGATCTTATCCTGCTGGCGGGGTCTGTAACGCTCAAAAGCCCATGCCGATGATGGCTTTTCATGGCGATGCAGACCCCAGCGCCAATTATGATGGGGAAGAGGGCCGCACGGAACCCATCCCGCAGTGGGCGGCGGATTGGGCCTTGCGCAGCGGCTGCTTCTCCGCTTTTGAGCTGATGCCAGGCCCGGAGGGAATTGACCACCAGAAATGGATGGGATGCCCTGCTGCGGTTGAAGTCCATCTGGTGACCGTGAAAGGCCTGGGGCATAACTGGCCGAGGACAGACTGGGGACAGACCAATTCTGGACTGGAAGCACCGATTGACGCCAGCGAAATGATGTGGACTTTCTTCAAGTCCCTTTCTGACCAGCCATAGGCGAAAATATTCTTGAAAGGATGACCATGAAAATTGTGGATTTGACCCATTTTATTGAACCGGATATGCCGGTTTTTCCCGGAACGGAAGCACCGCTGATGCTGCAGGCAAACACGGTTGAGCAGGATCATTTTGCCGAGAAAAAGATCACCCTGTACAGCCATACAGGCACGCACATGGATGCTCCAGCGCATATGTTGACTGGCGGTAAAACCCTCGATGCTTATTCAGCAGGCGATTTTTTTGGCCCGGCAGTGTTGGTGGATGTCATCCGGATGGGGCTGCCTTATATTGGCGTGGGCGAGCTTGCCAGCTATGAAGCGGGGTTAAGAGAGGCCTCCTTCCTGGTTTTACGTACAGGCTGGTCGGAAAAATGGGGACAGCCGGGTTATTTTTCTGGCTTTCCGGCGCTTTCCGAAGAGGCTGCCCGCTGGCTGATCGGGTTGGGGGTAAAAGGGCTGGGGGTGGATGCCATTTCTATTGACCGGATGGAAGATCATCATTTTCCGGTGCATCATACCCTTTTTAAAGCCGGCCTTTTTGCCATTGAGAACCTGACCCATTTGCAGGAACTGCCGGAGAGATTCGAGATGGCCTGTTTCCCCCTGCATATTAAACACGCAGATGGCGCGCCAGCCCGGGCTGCCGCCTTCATCCGTAGTTGATAGGGAATAACCATGCTGACACGCTGGCAGAAATTCTATACGAATGATCCCAAACTTGGCAGCATTGCTCCTTCACAATGCGCGGGAGAAGCCGCCCGCTTGTTTGCGGCAGCCGGCAAAAAACAAATCCTTGACCTGGCCTGCGGCGCAGGGCGAGATACCCGGGTCTTACTCAGCAGCGGAGCAGTGATTATAGGGGTGGATGCCGCTTTTCTGGATTGAGCCTGGCCATCAACCAGGCCCAATCGGGATGTAGCTCTATCCCGTTTATTAATGCTTCTGCTCTGGCCTTGCCGTTTAAAGATGAAGCCTTTGACGGCGTTTATTGCTACGGCCTGCTGCACGAATTTGTGGGACCTGACGCGCCGGCGCAGGTTGAAAAGGTGATGAGAGAAATCGAGCGCCTTCTGCAGCCGGGGGGGATATTGATCCTTACCTTGGTATCCGGGGAACCCGACCAGGGCTTGCCCCATTTGACCCTGTCTAATGAAAGCATGTTTGATGCGGCTGTAGCGCGTTTTGAATGGCTGGAAAAAAGGCATTACAATGACACCAGCTGCACTGGCGTATCGGGATACCACGTCTGGTATGGGCGGGTCATAAAAAAAGGCTGACGCTTCTGGCGTCAGCCTGAGGATCATCACTGAGGGTGTCTCGGTTTGAGCGCCTGCCGCAGCAAATCGCCAACGAACCAGCCTGCGAGGCCAAAAACAAATCCGAGAATCCACTGAACGGCATATCCCAGGTAATACCAGTTGGTCAGCAGGCCAAAGAAGAGCACCGTTCCCAGCATGGCCATCACGCCCAGCCAGAAGGCTTCCAAAAGCCAGGCATCTTTTTTGCCTTTAATGATGGGAAGGAAAAAGACCCAGGCTTCCATCAGGACACCGCTTGCCACGGCAGCCACCAGTAAATCGGTGAAAGAATAATAAGTTTGGTTCAGCCGGGTCCAGATGGTGATGACCAGAATGGTGGTGAAAAGGGTGTGTGAAACGAAGGCGATCCCGCGTTTGGGATAGGCAGCATAGCCCAGAGCGCCAAAGAGGGCCACAATGGGGACGCTGTTCCAATCAATGGACATGCGCGAGAGAACAGGGGAAAGGAACCAGGCCAGGCCAACCAAAATCACCAGAATGGCCGCCCCCAGGCCCAGAAGCTGGGGGGTGGAAAGGTGAGCAGCCGCCAGCAAGAGCCGGGTGGTGGGCCGAGATACAGGTGCTTCGGGGAGCGGATTTCTGGCGGTCACGGCGCTGGGGACAGGCGCATAGGGCAGGGTTGGCGCATTAGCAGAAAGGTTGTGGGTGGGCTGTTTGCCTGAAAGCAGGCGGGCGAATTCGTTGCGCAGTTCCATGCCGTTGGCGTAGCGTTTTTCGCGGTCAAACTGCAGTCCTTTGATCAGGATACGCTCCATTTCGGCTGAAATGGCGGGGTTGATCTTGCGGATGGGGGGCAGGCTGAACAAGGATTTAACCGGATCGTAGCGGGTCAGCAGGTTGTAAACCGTTACACAAAGTGAATAAAGGTCCGACCGGCCATCGGTCTGGCCGTCGAGGGCTTCGGGAGAGGCAAAGCCGGGGGTGCCGATGGCAATCGTGTCTTTTTTCTGTCCGGGTTTAAAGAAGCGAGCGATGCCAAAGTCAAACAGTTTGACCTGCCCATCGGGCATCAGCATGATATTGCTGGGTTTCAAGTCTCTGAAAATAATCGGCGGAATGCAGTTATGAAGGTAAACCAGCACATCGCAAAGCTGAACGGCCCAATGAAGCACCTCGAATTCACTGAAGGGGGCGCCGCGTTGGATCAAGACTGATTCAAGAGTCTGGCCCTGGATGAATTCCATCACCAGGTAGTGTTTGTTGTTTTCTGTAAATGAGTCGATCACTTTGGGGAGGGTGGGGTGGTCCAGCTGCTGCAGCAGGCTGGATTCCTGTTGAAAAGCACGCACCGCATAAGCCTTTTCCTCAGGCTCCACGATGGCAGTATCGCTCATCTCTTTGACAGCCCAGGTTGCGCCAGGCAGAAGCAGATCTGCCACTTTATAAACAGCGGCCATACCGCCCTGACCGACTTTTTCGATGATCACGTAGCGGTTTTTAAGTAAGGCATTGGCAGGCAGACGCCCGGTGAGGTTGGAGGCTGCGGCGGGGTCAACCTGGGAAAATGGCGCCGCAGGGGGGATAACAACGGGGGGTGGTGGGGGCGGCGGTTGAGGAGCGGGAATGCTGAGGGGTTTGCCCGTGACCGGGCAAAAGGCCGCTTCAGCGCGGTGAGTCTGGCCGCAATGGGGGCAGGTTTGTGGCATGGGGCAAATCCTTCCCAAAGAGTGAGATGATCAATGCAAGAATGTTGAGGATAAACCGGATGACTTAACCAGAAAGCAAGTAGATCAGGTAAAGCCATTATCCATAATTTTATACCCGTTTTGGATAATCGGGCAAAAAATCAGAAGCCGAGCAGCAACCATAGCCACAGCAAGGGCATCAATATCATGCCAAATTCAGCAGCAAAGAGGATGAATGCAAAAAGCCACCCCAAAATCTGCTGCCATGCAGCTGGGGGCACGCGGGTATTGACAGTGAAAGACAGCGGCTGCCCCCGCGACGGTTTGAGTTCAATCAGGGCCTGGTGCCGGATGGTAAAAACACCTAAAGCGCGCACATGCAGGCTGATCCAGACTCTGAGCCAGCCTGGCAGGGCAAGAAACCAGGATGGAGGATCTGCCTCCCCCTGAGTAAATGAAGGCCGGATTCTGGTGCTTTTCAAGGTAATATCCACATTTCGGCCGGCGCCGGTCCAATGAGCGGGAGTGATGTTTAACCAGGGGGGCGGAGGGGTCATCATCACCTCCACCCCGGCAGGCGTGAAAACCTTCAGGGTTTTCTCTGTGGTGGGGTCAAATTCGAGGGTGATGGTGCTGGATGAAACGCTCAAACCTGCCGCTGCAGCCTGTCCGGCAGGGGAGGATGCGTTTGGAACGGTGCCTGGCATGGTGCGGATGACGGAAACCGGCTGTGGATTGGCCGAACCGGTCAACAGGGTGGCAAATTCGCGGGCTGAGCGCGGGCGGTCAGCTGGTTCGAGGGAAAGAGCGCGTTGAATGGCATTGCTGGTCCGCTCTGAGACGGCCGGATTGTAGTAGGTGACGGGAGGAAACTTGAAAGGGGAGAGAGAAGGATCTGTGTTGGTCAGAAGCTGGTGGAGCATGGACCCCAGGGCGTAAATATCGGTGCTGGGGGAGGCCTGTTCACCATCCATAATTTCAGGCGCCAGATACCCGAGGGTGCCAAAATGCAGGGTGTCACCATGATGGGAGGGTTTATAGAACCGGGCAATGCCAAAATCGATCAGCTTGATGGTGTGGAGGGTATCCACTTCCATGACATTGGATGGTTTGAGGTCGCGGTAGATGATGGGTGGATTTTGGGCGTGGAGGTAATCGAGGACATAGCAAAGTTGAACGGCCCAGGTCAGCACCACATCTTCTGGCAGAAAAGTATGCATGGGAAGATCTTTGAGGATGTTCTCGAGCGTTTTGCCGCGGATGAATTCCAGGACGATATAGGCCCGGCCGTGCTGTTCAAAATAATCCTGGGCGATGGGCAGGTTGGGGTGTTGTGCATGGCGGAGGATGGTAAATTCGCGTTGAAAGCTGGATTGAAGTTTTTTGCGCGTACTGCTTTGTTCTTCAGGGGGAAGCTCGTCCAGAACAGCGTAGCTGATTTCTTTGACCGCCCAGACCTGGTCTTTTAATGTCAGGTCAGTGGCGGCATAAACAGCGCCCATGCCGCCCTGGGCAATTTTCCGCATAATCAGATAACGTCCCTTGAGGACGGTCTGGTCGGGAAGCTGGCCGGTTTCACTGCCGAGGGTGGATGAAGCTGCCAGTGGGGCGCCGCATTGGACACAGAAGGTTTCTTTTTCGGGATTTGGCCGGCTGCAAACCGGGCAAAGAGGACGGAGTGAGGCAGAAGCGGCTGCCGGATCCAGAGAATGACCGCAGGCTGGGCAGAAAGTTGAAGGTGCAGGCACAACCGTTCCGCATTTTGGGCACTTCAAGACATCATCCCTCGGTGAACCGGGCAAGCACCACGCTGATATTATCCTCTCCCCCAGCGGCGTTGGCTGCAGCAACCAGCTTTTGGCAGGCCTCTTGCGGCGAGGCGGCATTTTCAATGATGGAAATGGTGCTGCTGGGATCTCGAACCATTTCCCAGTATCCATCAGAGCACAGGAAGAGCCAATCGCCCGGCTCGACCTTGACCTGAAACACATCCACATCCACTTCCTCTTTCATTCCCAGCGAGCGGACGATCACATTGCGCTGGGGATGGGTGTAGATTTGATCGCTGCGGATCTGGCCCATATCCACAAGATAGCGCACCAGGGAATGGTCGTGGGAAATTTGGATGAGTTGGTGATCGTGAAGGCGATAGGTGCGGCTGTCACCAACATTGGCGACAGCGACCAGGGGGCCCTTGGCAAAAGCCATGGTGAGGGTGGTGCCGGCATCTCCAGCTTTTTGGGGGTTTTGCTGGGCAAAGGTGACGACGGCCTGATTGGCCGATTGTACTGCCGCGCCGACCTTCTTCAGAATTTGGGCGAATTCAATCGGCTGGGTATCTCCTTCAGCAGGAAAACGGCGGGTGTCATAGGGATTGGGTGGATTGAAAAGATCGGCAAGCTCGGTTTTCAGCTTATCAATGGTGATGCTGCTGGCACATTCGCCGCAGCGCTGCCCACCCACGCCGTCACAGACGGCAAAAAGGCCCAGCACCTCTTCTTCTGAAGCATTGCGAACCTCAAACAGAACAGCATCCTCGTTATTGGTCCGTTTGCGACCTTTATCTGTCAGCGCATAAGCTTGAATGTTCATAAGATAAATTCCGCTTACTTATAGTAATGGGTCAGCAGGCGTCCCAAGAGAACTTCGTCGCCTTCGCGGAGTGGCACCAGCTGCCCTGGAAAGATTTGCCGGCGGTTAATTTGGGTGGTATTGGTGCTTCCAAGATCTTCAATAAAGAGCTGGCCGCCCTGAAGGGTAATTTGGGCATGGCGGCGGGAAACGCCGTTTATATCACCGCCGGCCTCGGTGGTGTCCACGTCGGGGAAGATCTGGCGAATGGGATCGGCCCTTCCAATGACCAGTATTTTACGTCCCGGTGGAAAGGGAATGGATACATTTGTTTCCTGAACCACCAGACGGCCGGTGATGGCCGTGGCCAGTCCTAAAGGCGTAGGATAAACCGGCGCCGGAGTGAGATAGGGCGTGGAGGGGGGGAGAAGGGGGGTTCCACAGGTGGCGCAGACCTTCTCACCAGAAAAGATGGGACTGTCGCAATTGGGGCAGCGGCCGCCGAAATATTGAGGGGGGATGGCTGAAGGAGTTGAGCTTAGTGGCTTTCCGCAAAGATCACAAAAGGCGGCATTGGCTTCGGTGAACTGGTGACAGTGTGGGCAGACAGGCATAGGGCCCCTTTCTAGCGAGTGTAATATGTGAGTTTCATGCGTCCAAGAATGAATTCATCCCCGTGATTAATGGGGGTTTTCACTTCGGGGCTGAGGCGCTGGTTGTGCAGATAGGTGCCGTTGACCGATCCCAGGTCTTTAAGGAAGACCTGGCCGTTTTCACAAACCAGGCAGGCGTGACGACGGCTGACGCCATTTTCCAATCCCTGATAAGGGTCAAGGTTGATGTCGGGGAAGCGGTTATTGGCTGGATCATCACGGCCGAGAAGAACCTCAATTTTTCCGGGGGGAATGGGAATGGAAGATCCGCTGGATTGAACCAGGATACGTCCTGACACAGCTGAAATGCGCGGCGCAACGGGAGGCGTTTCAGCCGCACGGATTGGGGTTGGACCTGTCGTGGATGCAGCCGGTTTTGGGTTTTGAGGAATCTGCGGTTTTTTGGGAAGGGTAGGTGGAACCGGATTCATCCAGGCCGGTACCACAGGCGGTGCGGATGACACTTTTTCACCGCAATTATCACAGAATTGAGAACCGGCTTGGATGGGGTGGTTACATTTAGGACAGGTATCGGGCATTCGGCTTCTCCTCAATAATCTCACTTAATTATACAATAAAAGGTCTTTCTTCCAACATCCAGCTTCTGGCGTCAATAAGCCGCAACAATGATACTGATATTGTCTTCTCCACCGTTTTTGTTAGCCAGAGACACCAATTGCTGGCAGGAGCCATCGGGGGTCTCGGTCAAGAGCGTTTTTTCCAGAACAGACTGGTCCACTTTTTCCCACAGGCCGTCGCAACACAGCATAATCTTATCACCAGGCTGGATGATAAAGTCAAAGGTATCCACACTGATTGAAGCGCTGTCTCCCAGGCTGCGGTTGATGACATGGCGTTGAGGGTGTACTTTGGCTTCTTCAGGGGTGATGGCTCCGGAAGCGATCAACTCAAAAATGACTGAGTGATCGCGGCTGACCTGTTCCAACTTGCCGCCGTTCAGGTGATAAGTGCGGCTGTCGCCAACATTGGCGACAAGAACCTGCGGACGGTGAATTAATGCGCAGGTGAGGGTGCAGCCACAGCTTTGCCCTGAACGCTGTTTTTCGGCATTAACTGCGTTGTTGGCTGCTAAAACACTCTGTGTCAGGAGAGGCCTGAGCTGATCGCAGGTGAGATTGGCGCCGTGCGCCATGGGGGTGAAGACCAGGTCGAAAATGGACGCGGCCAGCTGGTGCAAAGCAAGGCGGCTGGCCACTTCACCCGCCGCATGCCCACCGATGCCATCGGCCACAGCCAGAAATTGAAGATCGGGGCGGCCTTTGCCCTCGCAAATGGCTGTGAAGTTGAGAATCAGAAGGCTGTCTTCATCCAGCTCGCGCACCTGGCCTTCGCTTGTTTCACACGCGATGACGGGCAGAGCTGCATGGTGATTGGAGCCCGTCGCCTGGGTTGAGAGGAGGCTGCCGCCACACACGCGGCAGAACCGCGCTGTGCTGCGATTATCGGTTCCACAAGAGGCGCATATCATAAACTCACCTCCGGGTCTGATCAGGCCTGAACGATTTCGATAAGGACGGCGGTGATATTATCATGTCCGCCAGCCACGTTTGCCGCATTGATCAACGCATCACAGGCAGCTTGAGGGGAGGGAGAATGGATGACATGATACAGGATGTCCTCATCCTCAAGCATCCCAGACAAACCATCTGAACAGAGCAGAATACGGTCGCCCTGTGCCAGAACATGGTTGGACAGGTCCACAGAAAAATGATGTGGATCACCCATGGTGTGCAGGATGACATTTTTTTGCGGGTGATTGCGTGCCTCTTCAGCAGATATTTGGCCGCGGTTGACGAGTTCCTGCACCAAAGAATGATCCTGAGTGAGGCAGGTGATGGCGCCTGCCGAGATCTTATAACAGCGGCTGTCGCCGACGTGAGCGATATGTAGATTCAGGCCATCCAGCAAGGCTGCCACCAGGGTAGATCCCAGATCAGAGCCGGTTTTCTGGCGGATATCCACCAGAGCCTGGTTGGCAGACTCGACCAGCGATTTCAGCCACTTGTTCGGGTCATCCGGCAGTTTCTCGCTCAGACCGGCGAGGGCTTTGACGCGGATGAATTGAACCAGGCTGCCGCTGGCAATTTCTCCGGCAGCATGACCGCCCATGCCATCGCAGACCAGAAACAACCCCAAAGGCTGACTGCGAGATTGGGTTATGGGGGCGATTTCGATGGTCAAAAGGCTGTCTTCGTTGAGGTCGCGAATGGCGCCCACATCCGTGCGGCGGCCGATGCGGAAATCTACGCAGGCGGGCGAGCGGATGGCATCGAGGATGCGGGTGAGATGGCCTTCCAGTTCAATGGCGCTGCTGAATTGAGCGTTCTTCAGGGTTTGATAATCCTGATTGGAAAGACCTTTCTCTTTGAGGTCGGGCCAGCGGGTCAGCCAGGAGGCAAACAGCGCTGAAAGCGCATTGACATCACGCGCCTGATGCTCAGCAGATAATTTGGAAGGGTAAATCATGTTGAGGAAGCCCACCCAGACCATGTTTTTCCCATCCATGCCCAGGCGCGATAGATCAATTTTCCCATCGAAGGAAAATCCCTTGGAATGGAGATGAGACAGACCAGCTGAGATGCGCTTGCACTGCTGAAGCAGTTCAACCAGCTCCAGGTTGGTGGGCAGGGCAGCGGTGCGCGGGCAAACGAGACAATAACGCACCTTGCCGATGAGAATTTCCTGGAAGCTTGCCAGAGGGGGTCTCAAAGCGGGGTGCTTGATATCTTTTTCAAAGAGGGCTGTCAGAGATGCAGAATAAGGAACCAGCGACTCCAGCATGGTCAGACGGCTGTTGTCGGTTTGCAGCGCGCTGCCGCAAATCATGCAGAATTTTTCCGGTTCGTAGGATTTGTTCCACCAGGAATAGAGCACGCCGCATTGCGGGTTGGTGCACCGGGACAAGCGTTTTTCTGCTGGCAGGCTCCATTCGGAAATCGTGTAGATGAAAGTTTTTCCGGCCAGGGGCGGATTTGAATTTAAGATTCGGTAATGCTCCCCGCATATCGATCCCAATGGGCGGGGGCTGTCAATTTCTTTCACCTGAATGCGCCGGGTCATATCTGTAGCCGCAGGCGGGGGAGGTGTGACGATGCTGGGCCGGGTATGCTCCGGGTCCGTTTTAGGTTCATCGCTGGCTGGATGAGCGGGGGTTGCCGGTTGGGCCGGCGAGGGTGCAACTGCACTGGTTTTAACCGGTTGAGTGTTTTCCAGACTGGATAAGTCTTGCATTGGGGCAGCCTGATTTGGGGCGGTTGGAATGGGTTCTGCCGCCGGAACGGGGGGAGGTAAAACCTCACGGCTATGGGGGCTTTGGTTGATGTCATCATCAATGGGTTCATGGCAGTCCGGGCTCAGCGTCATGCTTGCTCCTTTTCAACCACAGAAGCAGGGTTGCGGGGGGTGAGTCCGCTGACTTTAATGATGGTTTCGCCAAGGCGAATTTGATAACGATCCAGTAAAATATTGCGGCGGGAGGGCCGTCCGTTGATAATCATGCCGTTATCTGAATTCAAGTCTTCTATACAGAATGTTTCCTCTTCGTTATCATAGTAAATCCGGGCATGGCGGCGGGAGACAGTGGCATCGTTGATGACGATATCATTATCTGATTCGCGGCCAATCGTAATGGGCAGCTGCTGCACTGCATAGGATCCTTCCGGCCATGATAGGGTCATTAGTGCGCGGGAGGGCGCGTGTTTGCCTGCCTGGTGGGCAGCCACCTGGGGAGATTTCGTCGGTGAAGGGGCTTTTGAACCGCGAATCAACAAGAAAAATACCGCAACGGCTATCAGGACCAACATCAAAAAAACAATGATGATCACCGGTAAAATAAAAGTGACAAACGATGCATTCATAAGATGGATCTTCCAAACCCTTTCTATTTTCATGCAGCCGTAAAATCATTGGGATTCTGCGCCACCACTCCCGGTCAAAACTTCCTGGCTGAATCCCGTCACACTTTGATTATACTCCCATATGGATGGAAACAAAAACGCAGAGAAACCTGCGCTTTTGTTAATTGGAGGTGAAGAGGGCTGAAATAAGAGAGATTATTTCACAATCCGGCTGAGGATGGCGAGGCCCAGCAGGAAGAGAAGCAGCAAGGCAACCGAACCCGCAGCTCCAGCGCCAAGGGCGGTTAAAAGACCGGCGGATGGACCATTCAACATCTCCTGGAAAGATCCCGCAGGTTCATATAGTTTTACTTCTTCTGAAGTGGAGGCGTGAGAGGTGGTCTCTGAAGTTTCCGTGCCGCTTCCAGAGGTTTCATGTGTGGGGGTTTCAAGGATCCCATGCTCCGGTGTTGGCGTGGCTTTATGCAGGGGCTCCAGGGTGGCTTCCTGCATGGGGGTGGCAGAAGCTTCATGAACAGGCTCAGGGGTTTGCGTGGGGGGAACTGGCGTGTCAGAGGGCAAAGGCGCGGTGGTGGGGGTGGGCGGCTGGGGGGTGTTGGTGGCCTGCTCTGGTGTGGCAGTTGGCGGCGGCGGGAAGGTGGGAGTGATAGAGGGCTGTGAGGTGGGTTGGACGATGGCAAAGGGCCGCCAGGCTGGCGCCATGCTGTCAGCAGCGACCATGGTGATGGCATTCGTCTCAAGGTTGAGAATGGCAACCCCCAGGCGGATGAAATTATCTCCGGTCTGATATTGTTCCACGGCCAGCCATTTTCCGTCGCTGGCCCAGGATGGACTGGCAGTATCAGAAAAAGTGAACTGCACCTGGCTGTCTTTGTTGATGACCGTGGTCTTTTTGCTGCCGTAAAACACCCCCGATGTGCAATTCTCAGCGTAGGTGAAAGCGATACGGCCGTCAGGATGGAAAGCCGGCCAGAAACGGCAGGATTGAACGGCACTTTCAGGAAAATTAAGATTTTCTTCGGTCATTGCAGCGGCAGATAGATCCCACTTCAAAAGTTTGAATCCACTGCTTTCAAGGGAGGTGTAAATGGCCTTTGAATCTGGAGCCCAACTGATCACGTCGTAGATGCCGTATTTGCTTTTTTGGCTGGCAAAATAGGTGTTCAGCAGAACCAGCTCTTTGCGCTCTGAGCCATCTGGCTTGATGGTTTCGAGGTAAAAGGTGAAATCGCCGGGGGTCTTATAACCCAGAAAGGCTATGGTGCTGCCATCTGGAGCCCAGGCACCCAGCATGGCCTGTTCGGCGAGGGTGCGCTGTTCCCCGGTTTGCAGATCCAAAATCTTTAGGTTGCTGCCATTGGGAATCAGGCTGTCAAACAGCAGATAACGGCCATCTGGGGACCATGAGAGATGGACATAGTATCCCTGGGAAACCAGACGCTGCGTGGCCCCGGTAGAAAGATTCAGGAGGATGATCTCCTGATCTTTGGAGATATAGGCCAATTGGCCGGGCGCATTGGTTACGGTTTGAGCTGCTGCGGCTGGCTGAGGAAAAACAAAAATGAACAGAAGCAGTAAAATAATGACAACACGGGCAAATCTTTTCATAAGCCATACTCCGGGCGGATGGATGGACATCTCTTCAATATTATACATCGGCGGAGCACAGACTGAATGCAAGGAGATTAAAATTCTCATAAAATTGGGATGAATTATGACCAAAAGGTGAAAAATCCGCCATTCTGGCAAAGGTGATAGTTCCTGATAGAGAAAAAAAATATAATTAAATCGTAACCACTCAGGCGGCGAAGGAAACCGTAGCGCCTGATCGAGCGGTTACCTTACTGACATCCACCTGCTTCAGAAAGGAATGAACACCATGCGAGAAGTTGCAGTGATTGGCATCGGCCAGACAAAGGTTGATGAACATTGGGATAAATCCCTGCGCGAGCTGGCGGGTGAAGCTGTTTTTGCCGCCCTGGCAGACGCGGGGCGTGAATCGGTGAGCGCCATGTATGTGGGCAACATGCTTTCGGGTCCAGCGAACAAACAGCAGCACCTGGGGGCATTTATTGCCGACTGGGTGGGCATGCGTTACACCGAGTCAATGCGGATTGAGTCAGCCTGCTCTTCGGGTTCGGCGGCTTTCCGCACCGGTCTGATGGCAGTGGCCTCAGGCGCCGTGGACAGCGCTGTTGTGGTGGGGGTGGAAAAAATGATCGATTCACCGGGCGACGAGGTGACGGCAGCATTGGCCACCGCAGCAGACGCGGATTGGGAAGTGGACCAGGGGGTTTCGTTTGTGGCGCTCAATGCGCTGATCATGCGGCGCTATATTCTGGAGTATGGATGGAAACATGCCGATTTTGGCGCTTTTTCGGTCAATGCGCACACCAACGGCAAACAAAATCCCTACGCGCGTTTCCAGGAAGGCCTGACGGTGGAAGGGTATGCCAAGGCTGGCATGATCGCCGATCCCATCAACCTGATGGACGCCTCGCCGATGGGTGACGGGGCGGCGGCCGCTGTTATGGTGCCGCTGGATTCACTGAATAAAAACCGCAACGGGTTGATCACCGTGGTTGGTTCGGGTTCGGCCACCGACAGCCTCGCTGTGCACAGCCGCACAGACCCGCTGTGGCTGACAGCAGCGGAAAAATCGGTGAAGATGGCCTATGCCCAGGCGGGCATTGGCCCTGAGCAAATTGACCTGTTTGAGGCGCACGATGCTTTTACAATTATGGCTGCCCTCTCGCTTGAGGCCTGCGGCTTTGCAGAACGCGGACGGGCGCCGCAGCTGGCACTGGATGGAGAGATCACTCCCAAAGGCCGCATTCCGATTGCCACACGCGGCGGTTTGAAGGCGCGCGGTCACCCGGTTGGCGCTACGGGCATGTACCAGATTGTGGAAGTTGTCCAGCAGCTGCGCGGCGAAGCCCACGGCAGCCAGGTGGAGAATGCGCAGTACGGCATGGCGCAGAATATTGGCGGCAGCGGTTCCAACATTGTGACGCATATTCTCAAACGCCTGAACTAAAAAAACAGTATAATACCGCTGTGGGAGGGTTGCCCACGGCGGTTTTTTTGTTTTATCTTTATTAGAGGTAAATGATGACTGACGCCACCCCCTATCACCACCTGACTGACCGGCTTAACCGCTTCCCGCAAGGCGCGCCAGATTCACCCACCCTGCAGAAAATTCTGCGCGTGTTGATGACGCCCAGAGAGGCTGAACTGGTGTCGCAGCTGCCCATTAAGCCTTTCACAGCACAGCAGGCCAGCCGCAACTGGAAAATAGACCTGACCGAAACGCGCAAGGTGCTGGATGGGCTTTCCAGCCGGGCTCTGCTGGTGGATGTTGAAAAAAATGGCGAGATGATTTACGTTTTGCCGCCGCCCATGGCGGGCTTTTTTGAATTTTCATTGATGCGGCTGCGGGATGATGTGGACCAAAAATTGCTCAGCGAGCTTTTCTACCAATACTGCACGGTGGAAGAAGATTTTATGCGCAGCCTGTTCATCACTGAAACCAAGCCAGGGCGAGTATTTGTCAACGAGTCCGTTCTCCCGGAAATCGAAGTACTGGATTACGAACGTGCCAGTCACCTGATCAAAACGTCTTCTCATCGCGGGGTGGGGATGTGTTACTGCCGCCATAAAAAGGGCCATGTTGGCCAGGCCTGCAGCGCGCCGATGCATATTTGCATGACCTTTGGCGGCTGCGCAGAGTCGCTGGTCAGGGCGGGCTATGCCCGCGCGGTGGACCCGGTTGAAGGATTGGATTTGCTGCAGCAAGCCTATGAATCGAACCTGGTGCAGTTTGGCGAAAACGTACAGCGCGGGGGCAGCTTTATTTGCAATTGCTGCGGCTGCTGCTGCGAGGCCATGATCGCTGCCCGGCGGTTCAGCTTTTTGCGTCCCATTCATACCAGTCATTTCATGCCGCTTGTGGATGCGGATACCTGCACAGGATGCGGAAAATGCGCTGCGGTTTGCCCGGTGGAAGCAATGGGGATGGTTTCGGCAAACGATGCTGCACGGCCCAACCGGCGCAAAGCGCGGGTGGATGAAAACATCTGCCTGGGGTGCGGCGTGTGCGTGCGAGCCTGCCCTGCAAAAAGCATCCGGCTTGAGCACCGCTCTAGCCGGATGGTGACGCCAGTGAACACTATTCACCGGGTGGCGCTGATGGCGCTGGAACGTGGTCAGCTGCAAGATTTGATTTTTGATAACAAAGTGCTCTTCAGCCACCGTGCATTGGGGGCGCTGTTGGGTGTTATTTTGCATCTGCCGCCAGTCAAGCGGCTGATGGCGACCGAACAGGTGCGTTCGCAGTTTCTGGCTGCCCTGGCCTCACGAATGGACGGTTAGCCTTTCAGCGCAGGGCTTCGACAATGGCAGTAACATTGGTCTTCATCATGAGGATATAAGTGGAGGCGGGTCCGTTTTTATCTGTAATAGAATGCGTGTAGATGTCTGACACAACCTTCACCCCTGTTTCGCTGGAAATTTGCTGCGCCAGCTGAGGGTTGCTGCCGGTTTCCAGGAAAACAGCTTGGACGTTGTTGGTTTTGATCTGGTTGATCAGCTCCGCTAGTTCTTGAGCCGAAGGGGAGGATCCGCTGGTGACGGAGGGAACAACGGTACCGATGATGGTAAAACCATAGCGGTCGGCGAAATAGCCCAGACTTTCGTGGTTGGTCACCAGCAGGCGGTTTTCAGGGGGAATGGTTTCAACCTGGGTTTTGATCCAGGCATCCAGTTCCTGAAGCTGGCGGATGTAGGCTTCTGCGTTTTGGGTGTACGTTTCTTTTCCAGCAGGGTCGGCGGCGATCAGGCCATCGCGAATATTTTCGACGTAAGTGATGGTTGAAATGGGATCCAGCCAGAAATGGGGGTCGCCCAGTTCGTGAGGATGATCAGTTTGTCCTTGGGCCTCATTTTTGTGGTCAGTCTGGCGCGGCGTGAGCCCGGCGGCAGCTTCAATGCGGAGTTGCCCCGCGGGGGATTCGGGCAGCACGGGTTCCAACCATTCTTCAAAGCCGGCGCCGTTGAGAATGAGAATTTTGGTGCTGGTGAGTTTGACCACATCCTGAGGAGTGGGTTCAAAAGCATGGGGATCAAGGCCAAGAGGAATAAGGGTTTGGACGGTGATACGGTTGCCAGCGATATTCTGAGCGATATCTGCCAAAAATGATTCAACTGCCAGTGCCTGGCCGGAAGCGGCCGGAGCCGGGGGTGCGCTGCAGGCGTTGAGCGCCAGCAGGGTGATGGTGAGCAGCAGGTTGATGATGGTTTGTTTCATAGGGTCCTCGATATAGATATTGAAAATCGTTTTCAATTATAGACAGAGCATTTCGATTTGTCAAGGTTCGTTTTTGGCTGCACTTGTGTATAATAGAGTCGTGCGAAAAACGGTTTTCCCGCCGCGCGGGCCAATCAGGCAATCACAGGAGCCAGAGGATGACATCGAAAGTGCTGGAATGGCAGGTTGGTGATCTCATTTTAGACACTTATGAGGTGAAGCAGGTCTTTACCTCAGGGGGAATGGGGTTGGTGTATCGCGTGTACCACCGCGGCTGGAACATGGAACTGGCGGTGAAAAGTCCGCGCGCAGAAATCATCCAGTTTGAGGAGAGCAAGGAAGCCTTCATCAGAGAGGCTGAAACCTGGGTCAACCTGGGGCTGTATCCCTACATTGTTTGCTGTTACTATATTCGCGCCATTGACAGCATGCCGCGTATTTTTATGGAATATGTGGACGGCGGCAGCCTTAAAGAGGCCATTGAAAACAGCGCCATTTACGCCGGTACTGGTCAGGAGGCGTTGCAGCGTATGCTGGATGTGGCGGTGCAGTTTGCCTGGGGGTTGGATTACGCGCATGAGCGCGGCCTGGTTCACCAGGACATCAAGCCGGCCAATGTCATGATGACCCACGAAGGTATTGTCAAAGTCACAGATTTTGGGTTGGCCCAGGCCAAGGCTGCGGCCGGCCTTAAAATGGAAAGTGCTGGCCTGAAACCTGCTGCGCTCAGTGGAGATGCCAGCCTGATGGTCAACGCCAGGGGGATGACGCCGACCTATTGCTCGCCGGAGCAGGCGGCCCTCAAGCCGCTCTCGCGGCGCACGGATGTGTGGAGCTGGGCTGCTTCGGTGCTGGAGATGTTCTGCGGCCGCCGAACCTGGGCCAAAGGCGAGGAAGCAGGGGAGGCGCTGGAAAAATACCTGATCAACGGGCCGGTCAATGCCAAAGCGCCGTTGATGCCGCGCAGCCTGGCTGAGATTCTGCGCCAGTGCTTTCAGCCGGACCCGGATGACCGGCCGCGGGATATGACGGTGATTGCGGAGGCTTTGCTGCCGATTTACCAGCAGGAAACCGGCGAGGTTTATCCACGTTTTAGACCTCAAATGAATGAAATGCTGGCGGACACATTGAACAACCGCGCCATTTCCATGGCTGACCTGGGCCGGTATGAAGAAGCCATCAATTATTTTGATGATGCGATCCGGGCAGATGCCACCCATATCACTTCACTATATAACCGCAGCCTGTACCTGTGGCGCCGGGGAAAAATTACAGACACGGAAGCCTTGCGGGAATATATGCTGCCGCTGCGTGAGCAGGGAGAACGCTGGGAAACGGATTATTTCCGCACCCTGTTGCACCTTGAACGTGGAGATACCCAGGAAGCGTTGAGCATTTTAAAGAAAGATGTGCAGCGTTACGGCACCTCTGAATCGCTTCTGGGGGTGGCGCAGATGGTTCAGAAATACGCCTCAGCGCGCAGCGAGTGCATCAAGACCATTCCGGCTGGCAGCAGCATCAATGCTGTGGCCATTTCACCGCAGGGCGACCGGCTGCTTTCAGCGGACAATGACCACAAGCTGTGCCTGTGGGATGTGACCACGGGAAACTGCCTGCAAACCATGGAGGGGCATACTGGCCTGGTGCGCAGCCTGCATTTCCTGCTAAACGGCCGCCTGGCGCTTTCGGCCAGCTGGGACAACACCCTGAGGTTATGGGATTTGAACAGCGGGCACTGCGTGCGGGTGATGGAGGGGCATCAGAATTTTATTCAGGATATGGCCATTTCAAGAGATGGAAAGCGCGCCCTTTCAGCTTCGGCAGACTGGACCTTGCGGCTGTGGGATTTGCAAACCGGGGAATGTCTGAGGGTTTTTAACGGCCATGTGGATACCATCCGGTCAGCGGCCATTTCGCTGGATGACCGCACGGCTGTTTCGGCCGGCTATGACCACACCATTCGCCTGTGGGACCTGGAGACGGGCGAATGCCTGAAGAGCATTCTTTGGAACCGCTCGTGCACCAGCAACTTGAGCCTGACGCGGGATGGTCTGAAAGCGATTCTGGCTGGTTTTGACAACCAGCTCTGGATGATTGATTTGGTCAGCGGACAGCCAGTCCGCTCCTATCGTGGACATACCGACGGGGTGACAATGATCAGAGTGGCTCCCAATGGCACCTGGCTGGTATCAGGCGGCATTGACAGCACCCTGCGCATCTGGGATATGAACAGCGGGCGCTGCCTGCGCACCCTGACCGGGCATCAATTCACAGTCAATTCTTTGGCCATCTGTCCAACCAAATCACTGGCGGTTTCGGGGAGCAACGATCAGACCCTGCGATTATGGCGCCTGGGGGCCGGCGCGCACGCGCCCTATATGACGGCCATTCCTCAAAGCGCAGCTGAAATGATGCGCCTGGGAGCCAAAGTGGAAGGGTACATTCAGGCGGCCAAAAGCAAGCAGGAGGCTGGAGATTTCTCCGGCGCCATGTCAGATGTGGTGGCTGCCCGCCAGGTGACCGGATATCAGCAAAACCCGCGCCTGATCACCCTGGGAGAACAAATAGCCTCAAAGGGGCAGCGCGCTGACTTGCGGGGTATGTGGATGGTGCAGAGCTTTGAAACTCACAAATCGGCGGTAAAAATGGTGATTCTCCCGCTGCGCTGGAATATTGCCGTGACTGGATCTGATGACAGCCACCTGACGGCCTGGAACCTTGAAACGGGTGCCCCTGTGCGGCAATATGAAGGCCATGCTGACGGTGTGAAAGCAGCTGCTCTGACGGCCAATTTCACCAGAATGCTGACGGGCAGCCGGGATGGCACCATGCGTTTGTGGCGCGTGGACACAGGAGAATGCCTGAAGGTGTTTCAGGGTCACACCAGCGAGGTGAATGCGGTCTCCCTTTCGGCGGACGGGATGCTGGGGCTTTCGGCCAGCAATGACCAGACCCTGCGCCTGTGGCATATTCAGAAGGGCAGCACCCTGCGCACCCTGAAAGGCCACACCCATTTTGTCAGCGCGGCAGCGATGACGCCCGACACCCAGGTGGTTGTTTCGGCCGGCTGGGATAAAACGGTGCGCCGTTGGGATTTGCGCAGCGGGGAATGCACGGCGGTCTTGACGGGAACAAAGGAAGTGATTGATGCGTTGGCCCTTTCCAGTGATGGATTGATGGCCGCTTCTGGCGGGCATGACCAGCTGATTCGCATCTGGAGCCTGGTCAAAAATAACTGCTTCCAGGAGCTGCCCTGCGAGCACTATATCACCGCGCTGACCTTTTCCCCGGATGGTCGCTGCGTGGCTTCGGGCGAGGCAGACGGCACGCTGCGTCTGTGGGATATCACCTCAGGAATGTGCCTGAAAAAGGTCAAAGCTCACAGCGGGCCGGTGAGCGGCGTGGCATTTGGTGAATACAGCAACCTGGTGACCGTGAGCAGCAACCGCTGGTTGAAAGTGTGGCATCTTGATTGGGAGATGACTTTTAACAAACAAAAACCAGATGCCCGTGCCCAGGCCTTTTTTGAGCAGTTTATCTATAGTCACCGACCGTATGATGCCAGCGGCATCACCCGATCAGGCAAGGCAAGCTGGACCCAGGCGGATTTTGATTTCTTTATCAAGCAGCTTAAATGGAGCGGTCTGGGCATGCTGCCGGTGGATGAAGTGCAGAGCGCACTGGAAAAGATGGCAAAAAAATAGGTTTATTCGACCTGTTAAATCAAAAGAAGGGCGATCACAACGCCCTTCTTTCTATATTGAAACCTTTTTTGACATTGTCAAAGGAGTTACCGCAATTTTTACTGCACCTTGCGGATATAGATCCACCAGTAGGCCAGGCCGACCATGACTGCGCCGCCGATAATGTTGCCGAGGGTGACCGGCAGCAGGTTCACCAGGAAAAAATTGACCCAGGTGAGGCTGTCAAGATTGAGACCGGCTGAAGCGACCACGCCAGCGGTGAAAGCAGGGTCGAAATCTTTAATGAAAAGCCCAATGGGGATGAAATACATGTTGGCGATGCTGTGTTCCAAGCCGGCTGCCACAAAGGCGGTGACGGGGAAGAGAATGCCCAGCACTTTATCGGCGGTGGTGCGTCCGCCGTAGGCCAGCCACACCCCCAGGCACACCAGCAGGTTGGCCAGAATACCCAGAGAGAAAGCTTGCAGCGGTTCGAGGTGGGTTTTGCTGCCGGCGATCGAAAGGGCCAGGGTGCCAACCGCGCCGCTGCCGAAAGTGTACTGCCTGCCCCAGAAGATCAGCAGGGCAATCACCAGGGAGCCTGCCAGGTTGCCCAGATATACCAGCGCCCAGTTGCGCAGAAGCTGCAGGGAGGAGACTTTTTTGCTGGCCCAGGCCATGGCGATGAGGACATTGCCGGTGAATAATTCCGCCCCGCCCAGGATGACCAGGATGAGGCCGATACAAAACGCCACGCCCATCAGCAGGCGGGTGAGGCCGTAAGAAAGAACGCCGGTTGCGCCTGCGCCAACTGTGGTAGCAAATAAAGCCCCAAAGGCAATATAGGTCCCGGCCAGAAAAGCCAGCGCCAGGGTTTTGCCGGTGGAGAGCGAGGCTTTGCGCTGGCCGGTGGCAACCGTTTTTTCGGCAATTTCGGCAGGGGTAAGGGCATCGGGCGGGGTGGGCAAAGTCATGGCTGCGGTTCCTCCTTCATCCAATGGACTATCTTTTTCACCGCTTCCTGAACAAGAGCAGTGGTTCCAGGTGAAAGCTGTTGGGTGAACTTGAACTCATAGCCCCTCACAGAAAGCAGCAGGGTTTCAGGATTCTTATGATACAAAGTCTGGGTGAGGGCCAGGCAGGCTGCCGGCGACATGCTGTGGGTGAGCGGCGAACCCTGGTAGGCGGATTCAATGCTCTGGATATTGAGGTCATTTGCCACAGCGCCGGTATGGGCGTCAAGGAAGATCACCCGTTCATATTGTCCGATCAGTTCGGAAAATTCAGGATAGAGCTGCAGGCAAAAGAGAAAATGGGGCAGCGGGCCATCAGGTGGGATGGGCATTTCGTCGGGCACCAGGGGCAGGGGGCGGCCGATGGCCTCGGCCACGCCGCGCATGATATGCCAGGCAGCGCCGTCATCCTGACGATCGAGATTGCCATAGCCTAAAATTAAAGTAGATTTCATAGGGTTAATTATACGCTGGAGTTAAAAATTTCCCCTCCTTTTGGAGAAAGGAGGGGAAATCGAAGGGTAAGAACAGATCAGCCGCGGGTGACGGACTGGATGAGATTGCCCTGGGAGTCAATCATGTCCACAATCATGGGCATCTGGCCGATGGCATGGGTAGAGCAGGACAGGCAGGGATCGTGAGCGCGCACCGCAGCTTCAACCCGGTTCAGCAGGCCTTCGCGAATTTCTGGGCCGGTGATGTAGGTTTTGGCAACGCTGTCAACCGCTTCGCACATGGCGTAGTTGTTGTGGCCGGTGGACACAATCAGGTTGACACTGGTGAGCTGGGCATTCTTGTTAGTCTTGTAGTGGTGGATGAGGGTGCCGCGCGGGGCTTCGATGACGCCCACGCCTTCGCCGCGGAAGTTGTGGCGGGTGTTGAGGATGTCCTTGCTGAGGATATCGGGATCATCGCAGAGAACGCGCACTCTTTCAGCCGCGAAGAGGGCTTCAATCAGGCGAGCGTAGTGGTAGTAGAGGGTGTTTTCCACGGGGGCGCCACCGTTGAGCTGCTTGAAGATCTTGAGTTCGGCATCGGCCAGCGGGGTGTGAATTTTGTCAGAGGCGTTGAGGCGGCCCAGGGGACCCACGCGGTAAACGCCGCCCGGGTAACCCAGCTTTTTGTAGTAGGGGAACTTGAGGTATGACCAGCTTTCAACATGCTCGGCAATATAGTCGAGGTAGTTGCGCGGGTCAAATTTTTCAAGCTGGCTGCCATCGCGGCCCAGCAGGCGGATATTGCCATCGTAGAGTTCGAGGCCGTTTTCAGGGGTCACCAGGCCAAAATAGCCGGTGGGGAAGACGCCAAATTTGTTGATATCTTCCATGTTGCGGGCAGCCCAATCTTTGATGATGGACAGACCCACCTGAATGGTGGCGATGGCGGTATCCACGCCAGAGAGAATGTAATCACGTTCGGCCGGTTTGAGGGCTTTGTTGACGCCGCCAGGCACGGCAAACACGGGATGAATGCGGCGGCCGCCGAGGGTGTGGATGATTTCTTGGCCGTATTTGCGCAGTTCAACCGCCTTGAGAGTCAGGGCGGCATCGGCGCCGATCAGGCCAACCACATTGCGGATGGCAGGATCGGCATCCCATCCGAGGAGCAAATCAGGGCCGGCCAGTTCAAAGAAGTGCATGCCGTGGCTCTGGATGATCTGGCCCATATGCATCAATTCACGCAGCAGGGCGGCGGGGCGGGGCGGCGGGCAGCCCATCACTTCGTCACCGGCCTTGGCTGCAGCCAGGTGATGGCTGACGGGGCAGATGCCGCAGATGCGGGGGGTGATGAGGGGCATTTCAAAGACCATGCGGCCTTCGCAGAATTTTTCGAAACCGCGAAATTCATTGACGTGCAGGTAGGCATGGTTCACGGTGCCGTCATCATTCATGCGAATGGTGATTTTGGCGTGGCCTTCAATGCGGGTAACGGGTTCAATTGTGATTTTTTGTGCAACCATTTTTATCTCCTAATGCCAGTGGAGCTTGTCGCCTTCAAGCACCGGCTTGCGGCCCTGCGCCAGCTCACTCAACACATAAAAAATGACATCAGCGTCGGGAGGGCAGCCCGGCACGAAAATATCCACCGGGACAACCTCATGCACAGCGCGAACGGTGCCCTGCACGCAGAGTTCCGGATCGTTGGGGATCTGACCGCTGGCATCATTGCTTTCCGCTTCGACATAAGCGCGGCGCATGGCTTCTTCAACGGTGAAGAAATTGCGCATGGCCGGCACGCCGCCGAACACGGCGCAATCGCCGAGGGCCACCAGGGTTTTGCAGCGCTTGCGCATGCGGTGGGCCACTTCTTCATTAGAAGTGTTGTTGATGCCGCCTTCGAGGACGCCCACATCCACACCGGATTCATCCGGTTCCTTCAGGTCGGTGATGGGGGTGGCCCGCAGGTCGGCCAGCTGGCACACAGCCACCAGGCGTTCATCCATATCGAGCAGAGACATGTGGCAGCCTGCGCAGCCGCACATCCAGTCACTTGCAACTTTAGGTTTGGTCATACGTTTCTCCTTTGGTTAACCAATAAATCGGGTTCAGGCTTCAATCGCGACAGCAGAAACGCGCCGGGTGAGCGCGGCTTTCCAATCATCATTGAGGCTGACGCCCATGGCTGCGGCGAGGGCTTTCAAGGCTTCTTCATTGGTCCTGACATCTTCGGCAGGGACGATGGCTTTACGGGCCGCCTGCAGCTTGCCTTCCAGGTTCACATAGTGACCGTCCTGTTCCATCCAATTGGCAACAGGCAGGACCACATCGGCCTTGGCGGTAAGCTGGGAGGCATAGGCGCTCTGTACAGCGAGGAAGGAAACGCCTTCGAGTCGCTGGATCAGGCGCTGGCTGGGTTTTTCATCGCCGAGGGCAACAAAGACAGCCTTGTGGCCTTCGATGGAGATGGGCTTGTCGAGGTGGTACTGTGAGGCGGCCACGCTGTTGGCGCCGCCCTTGAGGCCGATGACAGCCGGGGTGGCAATGGCCTGAGCCAGATCAGAGAGAGCCTTGAAACCAACCTTGCCAGCTTTGGCCAGACCCGCTTCGTTGAAGAGGATGGCGGGGGCAGAGGCGGTGCCGAGCAGGCGGGCGGCATCGAGGAAGGTGTCGGCGGAGATGCCGGTCTTTTCGACGGCGGCGGTCAGGACTTTTTCGGCATCGAGGCCGGCCTTGGACAGGCCCAGCTTCACAAGGGCAGCCAGCAGGCCGTTGAGCACATCGACATCGCTGCCTTTGCCGGGTTTGAGGACCACATCAGCCAGTTCGGTGAGGGCGTTTTCGGCACCATCCACCACCACCAGGCCGGTGTTCTTGACCAGGGCGCGCTTGACAAAGAAGCCCGCCACCTGGTGATCTTTGACCAGATTTTCGCCCAGCACCAGGAAGCAATCAGCGCTGTTAAGGGCGGAGAGATTGCTTTCGAAGGATTTGCCGATTTCTTCAGCGAAGGCGGCGCCGAGGGCGGTGAAAGCGCCTTCTTCAAGGCTGGAACCGCCGTCGAAGATCTGCTTGAAGGCATAGAGAGCCTCGGCAGAGAGGTGGGTGGAGGCCAGGGCAGCCAGACCGGCTGAATGATCGGCGATGGCTTTGAGGGCTTCATCCCAGGTGGCAGCCTTGAGGGCGCCATTTTTGCGCACCAGCGGGGTGCTGAGGCGTTCGGTGGTGTCTTCGATGGGCTGGAAACGGCCGATTTCGCACAGCAGACCGCCATTGAGGGCGGCTTCCCATTTGCCTTCAATGCGCACGAGGTTGTTATCGCGGGTGAGGATTTCGAGGTTGCAGCCGACGGAGCAGCCGGTGCAGATGGAGTCGACGCGATCAACCTGGGTTTCGCGGCCGTGGTAGGCGCTCTGGCGGTCGATCAGGGCGCCGGTGGGGCAGATCTGGACGCAGGTGCCGCAGGAGATACAGGTGCTTTCGCCCATGGGCACGCCGTAATCGGCCACCAGGAAGCTGCGGGCGCCGCGTTCTTCGAAGCCGAGGGTGTTGTTGCCAACCATTTCGGCGCAGGCGCGCACGCAGCGGCGGCAGAGGATGCAGCGGTTGTTATCGAGAATGAAATAGGGATGCGAGGCATCCACGGCATAGCTCTGCCAGTTGGGCTGCAGAGGCCAGTGGGTCATGCCTTCGCCATAAGCCGCGTTCTGCAGTTCGCAATCGCCGCCAGAAACCTGGCAGTAGGGGCAGAAGTGGTTGCGTTCGCTGAAGATGAGGGTGAGCACAAACTTGCGGGCGCCGCGGACCTTCTCGGTGGCGGTGCGGACAACCATGTTGTTGAACACTGGCAGGGTGCAGGCGGGTTGAAGGGTGCGGGCGCCTTCCACTTCGACCACGCACAGGCGGCAGCCGCCGTAAGGTGCAAGATTGGGGTGGTCGCAAAGGGTGGGGATGGCAATGCCGGCCATCTTTGCCGCATTCAGAACGGTCGTCCCTTCGGGTACTTCAATTGTTTTGTCGTCAATTTTCAGGTGGACCATTATAGCAATCTCCGTGTCTATAAGATAGAATATTCCAGGATCAGATGTGATACTTCTTGCCGCTCATGGGGCAAACGCCGCTGGGGCAGACTTTAAGACGAATGTGTGCTTCAACTTCGGCGCGGAAGTATTTAAGGACATCCTTGATGGGGGCGCCGGCGGTCTGGCCAAGGCCGCAGTTTGACAGCTGGTAGAGGTTCTCCGCCAGCAGTTCAAGGTCATCGAGATCCTTAAGGACAGCCACACCTTCAGCAATGTTGCTGAGGATTTGGAAACCGCGCTGATTGCCGATGCGGCAGGGATTGCATTTGCCGCAGGATTCTTCGCGGAAGAAGTTGAGCAGTACTTTTGCCAGGTCAACCACACAGTTGTTGTCGTCACAGATGAGCAGCGCGCCTGAACCCAGGGAAACGCCCGCTTTGTTGAACGAGTCGAAATCCATGGGGGTGTCTTGCAGGGAAGCAGGGATGATCGAACCGGATGAACCGCCGGTCTGGGCCATTTTGAAGGTGGCGCCGTTGCGCATGCCTTTGCCGTAAATGGCAATGACTTCGCGCAGGGTGATGCCCATGGGCACTTCAATCAGGCCGGTGGCGTTGACATTACCCAGAATGGTGTAGACCTTGGTGCCCGGGCTGGAGGGAGTCCCCAGGGTGCGGTACCAGGCGGCGCCATTGTGGAGAATGGGGGGAATGTTCGCCAGGGTTTCCACGTTGTTGACGAGGGTGGGTTTGTTCCACAGACCGTTGGTGGTGGGGTAAGGTGGGCGCGGGCGGGGTTCGCCGCGTTTGCCTTCGATGGATTCGATCAGAGCGGTTTCTTCACCGCAGATATAGGCGCCGGCTCCGGAGTGAATGTGAATATCGTAGCTGAAGTTGGTGCCAAAGATATTCTCACCCAGGAAGCCCATTTCATGAGCCTGCTGGATGGCCGTGCGCAGGCGTTCCTGCGCCAGCATATATTCACCGCGAACGTAAATGTAGGCTTCCTGAGCGCCCACCGCGTAACCGGCGATGATGAGGGCTTCGATCAGGCTGTGCGGATCGCCTTCGAGCAGAAGGCGGTCTTTGAAGGTGCCAGGTTCGCTTTCATCAGCGTTCATGATGACATATTTGCGAGCGCCGGCAGCCTTGGACACAAATTTCCATTTGGTGCCGGTGGGGAAGCCTGCACCGCCACGCCCGCGCAGGCCCGATTTTTCGATTTCAGCAATCACCTGTTCGGGGGTCATTTCGGTCAGGGCTTTGCCCAGGGCCGCATAACCATCGTGGACGATATATTCTTCGATACTGTTGGGGTCAATCACACCAACGCGGCGCAAAAGCACGCGCTGTTCGGCGGGCAGAGTGCCGCGCCGGGCGGAAAGCCAGGCAATGCGGCCGGTCAGTTCTTTGGCAGGCGCCTGCAAAGAGGTGGCCAGGCGGCCCTTGTAGAGATGTTCTTCAACAAGGAAATGCACATCATCCGGCTTCACGGGACCATAAATCACAGCTTCGGGGTAGACGATGACCATGGGGACAGCATCGTGCCGACCCACATCGCCCACCATCGAGAGGGAAATTTCACTTTCCAGCCCAAAGGCTTTCAGTTCTTGCTGGAGGCGGTCAAAAACCAACTGCGCGCCCTGATTCATGCTTTGGGGGTCGCTGGAGACCAGCACCATTGAGCGAACGGCTTTCATGTTTTGTGCCTCCTTTAGTGATAACGGGCCAGGATGCCGGCAATTTGATCAGGCGTGACATTGCCGTAGATGTCGTCATCCACCAGGATGACCGGTCCAACCCCGCAAACCCCCAGGCAGCTGGTGGTGATGAGCGTCCACAGGCCATCGGGACTGGTTTCGCCGCTTTCCAGCTTGAGGGTATCCTTCAGCGTAACCCAGACTTCGCGGCCGCCGGCCACATGGCAGGGGGCGCTTTCGCAGAACTGGATGACGTGTTTTCCGCGTGGTTTGGTAGAGAGCATATGGTAGAAACTGGCCACTGTGAAGAGCTGGCTGCGCGAAACTTTCAGCAGCTTGCTGATTTCTTCAATGGCTTCAGCTGGGATGTACCCGAGTGAGCGATTAACATCATTGAGAATCGGGATCAGTTCGTCACGGCTGGCCCCGTACCGCTGAACGGCTTTTTCAACCGCGTTCATAACGGTCTGTTTATCGATCGTTTCTCCTGTCATGCGCCTCCTCCTGAAGGTTGGTGTGATTGATGCAGGGGCCTTCAGCAGGCCCCTGCTGGATAAGTCGCCGGGTTATTTAATCGAAATTGCATTGAAGTTACAAACCTGCATGCAGATACCGCAGCGGATGCAGGTATCGGGGTTGATTATGTGCGCGTGGCGGCGTTCGCCGGTGATGGCTGTGACGGGGCAGTTGCGCGCGCAAACGGTACAACCGGTGCAGGCTTCGGGAGAGATCTCATAGCGAATAAGGGATTTGCAGACCTTGGCGGGGCAGCGCTTTTCATAAATATGAGCTTCATATTCATGGCGGAAGTGCTTGAGGGTGCTTTCCACAGGGTTGGGAGCGCCCTGACCCAGACCGCAGAGGCTGGTGGTTTTGATTTCCTTGCACAGCATTTCGAGGGTTTCGATATCGCCATGCTTGCCCTTGCCAGCGCAGATGCGTTCAAGGATTTCGAGGATGCGGCGGGTGCCGACGCGGCAGGGGGTGCATTTGCCGCAAGATTCATCCTGGGTGAATTCCATGAAGAAGCGGGCGATATCAACCATGCAGGTTTCATCATCCATGATAATCATACCGCCGGAGCCCATGATGGAGCCAGCCTGGCCGAGGGTTTCGTAATCGACAGGAAGGTCGAGGAACTGAGCGGGCAAACAACCACCCATGGGACCGCCGGTCTGGATGGCTTTGAAGCCCTTGCCATCTTTGATGCCGCCGCCGACATCATAGACAATTTCGCGCAAGGAAATGCCGAAGGGCACTTCGATGAGGCCGGTGTGGCTCACATCACCGGCCAGGGCGAAGGTTTTGGTGCCTTTGCTTTTTTCGGTGCCCATGCTGGCGAACCATTCCGGGCCTTTGAGGATGATTTGCGGCACATTGGCGTAGGTTTCAACATTGTTGATGTTGGTGGGGCGGCCCCACAGGCCTTTGACTGCCGGGAAGGGTGGGCGGGGGCGGGGTTCGCCGCGCTTGCCTTCGATGGAAGACATAAGGGCGGTTTCTTCACCGCACACAAAGGCGCCGGCGCCCATGCGCACTTCCAGATCAAAGGAGAAATTGGTACCGAGGATGTTATCGCCCAGCAGGCCCATGCTGCGCGCCTGGCGGATGGCCAGATTAAGGGTGCGCACGGCGATGGGGTATTCGGCGCGGCAGTAAATGTATCCGCGTACGGCGCCGATGGCATAAGCCGCAATGATCATGCCTTCCACCACGGAGTGGGGATCGGATTCCAGCACCAGGCGGTTCATGAATGCGCCCGGATCGCCTTCATCGGCATTGCAGATGATGTACTTTTCAGGAAGGACGGCATCGCGAGCAAGGGACCACTTTTTGGCGGTGGGGAAACCCGCGCCGCCGCGGCCGCGCAAGCCAGAGCGCATGACCATATCAATCACCTGATCGGGGGTGCAGTCGGTCAGCACTTTGGCAAGGGCCATGTAGCCATCTTCCGCGATGTATTCTTCGATGTTTTCGGGGTCAATTTTGCCGCAATTGCGCAGAACAACGCGAATTTCCTTAATAGTCGGAGCTGAAAGTTCGCTTTCAACCGCCGCCTTTTCAGGGGCAACGAACTTGGCAGCCACGCGGCCTTTAAGGAAGTGTTCTTTGACAATATAGGGAATATCATTGGCGGTAAGGCCAATATAGTGAGTGCCTTCAGGGTAGACCATCATGTCGGGGCCCTGGGCTGGGTCGCCAATCCGGGAAGTTTCAAGCACCTGAACTTCGTCAATCAGGCCTTCAGCAACCAACTCATCCTGAAGAGCATCCAGGATTTCATGGGCGCCTCGCTTGACACATTCGGGATCGACGCTGACGAGGACGTGAGAACGATAATATTTCATTTCAAGTTTCCTGACCAATAATATAGAAGGTTATGCCTGAATGACATACTCCTGGACGACCTTACCGCCCACCACATGTTCTTTCATGATCTGGCGGGCCACTTCGGCAGTCACTTTGCCGTATGTCACTTTTGGCTGATCGCCAACAATGACCTGGATGATCGGTTCGTTGGCGTCGAGGCCAAAACCACCGGTCTGGGTAACGATGATGCCGGTGAGGCTGTCTTTCTCGATGGTATCGAGAATGGCCTTCATGGTCTCACGTGCACCCGCGGCGATGCCGGTGGTGCCCATACCCACAATGATCTGGATTTCGCCGGAGTTCGCTTTAACACGGCGTTTTTCCAGAGCTTCTTCACGAACACGCTTCAAATCTTCAAGGCTTTTGATCGGGCTCATTTTTTATCTCCTGATTTGAGGTTATGAAAATGACTTAATTTGTGTCGGTTTGCACACTGGCAATGCCAGTGCTGATATATTCGCGGAGGAAAGCCAGCACAGAAGGATCTGTGAAAGGTACTTCATCTCCAAGTTCGTCTTTGATGGGCTGGCTGTCGAATTCAAAATGCCGGCCGTTGACGCTGTAATCATACACCCAGTGAATCTCAGGGTAGGAAACCACCAGGTTCAGGATGGTACTGCCCATATCGCCCAGGGGCATGCGGTCGATGTGGCTGTGTTGAAATTCCACTTCAACCAGGGTGCCTTTGCCCAGGGTGGAGCTGATCTTAAACCAGCCATTGCAGGCTTCAGCCGCAGCTTTGAGGAGGGGAATGCCCAGGCCCACTCTGCGGCTGGTGCGGCTGGTGACAAAAGGATCCACCACTCGCGCAACCATGGCTTCGTCCATGCCTTTGCCGTTATCTTCTACAGAGAGGAATAGGCGATCGGTGGACAGGTTTTCGGCAGCCGTAATTTTAATGTACTGCGCGCCGGCTGAGACACTGTTTTGCACAATATCCAGGATATGCAGCGCCAGCTCTCTCAAACCAGATTACTCCTGAAGCGGGCGGACCAGCTGCGGGAATTTGTTGGGGCGCACCCGGCCAACCACTTCATCATCCACCACCACCACAGGGGCCTGGCTGCAGGCGCCCACGCAGCGGCAGATTTCGAGGGTGATTTTGCCATCGGGCGTGGTTTGGCCAGGAGCAACGTTGAGAACCTGCTTGGCCTTCTCGATGACCTGGTCGATACCGCCGACATAGCAGGCGGTGCCGAGGCAGAACTTAATGGTGTGTTCGCCGCGCGGGTTGGTGGTGAAGAAAGAATAGAAGGAGATGACACCATGAACGCTGCTGACGGGCACGCCCATCCGTTTGGCCACATATTGCTGCATGGGGACGGAAACAAAGCCGATCTGGCTTTGAAGTTCGTTTAATACCACCATGGTGGCACCGGGGAGGTGCTTGTTTTCATCCACAATGCGATCGATCAGCGCACGCTTTTCAGGGATCGCAACGGGATCGTTAGAGGGGACATTTTCGGGAAGATTGGACATGAAAGGCTCCAAAGTTGATATTTTTAGGCAAAATAAATTGCCCAGATTCTGCTTTAAGTCATCATGAGTTTAGGTGATGCCCTCATGATGGTCAATTACCAAATGTCACCTAAAAGGGCGCGCCTTGTCAACAGGGGTGAATGGTGACAGTACGCTGACCGGCTCCTTTAAGGGCAAGGCGAATTTCGGCGATGGTTGGCGCTTCAAGGGTGAAGTGGGTACTTCCCAAAAAGCTGTCGAGCAGGTGAACGTCGCCTGATTGGATCAGGGGGTAGCGCTTGATGAAAGGATATTTCTTCAGCGCCTCTTCAGGGCTGATGTGCCGGGAAATTTCCAATCCTTCGATGGGAATTTCTGGAGGCACAAACCCGAGGTTTGCCAGCAAACCGTTTTGCCTGCGATTGATATGAGCTGGAATAAACAGTCCGCCCAGATCAGTCACGCCTTGCCAGGCTTCATTAAAGGTCAATGAACTGGAGGTCAGCAGCAGGCGGGGTTCGCGTCGGATGAAGTCGCCTGTTTCATCGACCACAAATTGTTCGCCGAAATGCTCTATGTTATTTTCAAGGTTCGGCAGGGTGGCGTTGACCACGGCCTGCCAGGTTTCAAGCTGCTCGAGGGTATCGAACAGGCAAAGGACATGCACTTCCTCACGAGTCTGCAGTTCCATACCAGGCAGAATGGTGAGACCGGTATCTGAAGCCGCCTTGATCACTGCACCAACATTGGCACTGGCATTGTGATCGGTGATGGCTATCAGGTCAATTTGGCGTGAGAGTGCTTCAGACACAATGAGAGGCGGGATCATTTCCGTGTCGGCGCAGGGTGAAAGGAGGGTGTGGACGTGAAGATCTGCGCGGACGGTTTTCAAAGAACGAAACTCTCTGTGTGGGTTAACCGGCGCGGAGGCCCATTTCCCACAACTTGCCGCAAACGAAGAATGAGGATTGTGCGGTTGACAGCAGGATAATGCCTTCTTCATTGGCTTTGGCAATGGTGGCGAGGTCGGGTTGAGCGTCTTCGGTGATGATGATGGCGGCAAGTTCCAGCAGGGCGGCCACAGCCACAATATTCATATGCGCCTGCAAAGTAACCCAGATTCCCCGGCTTTTAGCGCCGGACATGACGCAGCTTAACAGGTCGGACGTGTAACCATTTTCGGGTTGAACTGAAGCAAAGTCAACAGGGGTGGTGAGAACGGTGAGGTTGAGCTGTTGGATGATGTCTTGTAGGGTCATTATTTCTTAGTCTCCTTGCCTTGTTGGCTGACATCAGCAAAGGCATCCTTTTCGCGCAAGAAGATCTTCAAGCGCAAATTGGTGCCGCTGATGGTCGATGATTCGAGCCGCATATCGTCAACACAGCGTTTGATATTAACCAAACCCATGCCTGCTCCAAAACCTTTTTCGCGCACCTCCTCGCTTGCGGTGGAATAGCCCGGCTGCATTGCAAGTTGAATGTTGGGGATGCCCGGCCCATCATCGTAAGCTTCCAGGGATATTTGATGGGGTTCAATTTCAACCCGGATGGTTCCACCATTGTTGGTGTGGATGATCAGGTTCATTTCAGCTTCGTAGATGGCGATGCCGCAGCGGCGGGCGATCTGCGGGTTGGCGCCAAGGCGCAGCAGGGCGCGCTTGATATTGGCAGAGGCATTGCCGCCGTGGGTAAAATCGCCATGTTTAATGCGGTAGCGTAAAATCAGGCTGGTGCGGTCAGAAATGATATCTTCAAAGAGGTGGCTGGCGCGGTAACGAATGACTTCCTCTTCGTGATAGACATGCTGCAAAGCGTTCAGCAGGCCACGAGTGATATCCCCCTTGGTGATGATGCCGACCAATTTGTTGTTTTCATCCACCACTGGCAAGCGGCCGTAGTTGCTTTTGACAAAGACTTTCAGCGCCTCAATCACCGGGTCATAATCATGAATGGTCATAACCTGTGAAGACATATATTTGCTGACCGGAGAGGCAAGGTCAACGGCGCGCAGAGCGCGGATGATATCCTCAATGCTGAGGATGCCGGCTAACTCGCCATTCACCAGAACGGGGGCGCCAGATACGCGCTGAGAGCGGAAAATATCCAAAACATCTCCCATATTCATATCGGGAGTCAGAGAACGTATTTCCCGCGTCATGACCTGGGAAATTTTCAGTTCATACGCAAGTTCTTCTACGCGGGTAATATTTTGGGCATCTTGATCGGTAACCACACGTTCTTTAGGTGAAGATCCCGTATCCATTTAAGTGCCTTTGGCTTTATTCACAGGAGCAATCTGGATCAACTGATTTTTCAAAACTGGGGAGGCCTGCCTTGTAAAGGCGCCCAGCCAGTTCAAACATGCCGTAAGGTGAGGAGATGAGAGGAATGCCTTCCTGGTCTGCCAGACGGATGGTTTCAATCGGAGGATTTTTTCCACGAACAAAGACAATGGCTGCGACATCTGCAACCTGTGCTGTGCGCACCACCTGTGGATTGCACAAGCCGGTCAATAGAACTGCGTCAGGTTGAATGGATGCCAAAACATCACTCATAAGGTCGGCGCCGAACCCACCCTTGATGTCACGGTCCTGACGATCCCCCTGAACTAAGACAGTTCCATTAACTAATTTGACAAGCTCGACAATTTTCATGATGTCCTCATGGCTCTGAATTATATTTCTTCTATTTTAACCCCGAGTTGAGAATTTTCGTAGGGTAAAAGGAGGCAATTTACAGGCCATTAATCATCACTTTTGGGAGATTTAGCCCTCCATTGCCCGGAGAAGATGTGATGATTGACACAGGCATCTGAACGGGATATACTTGCGGTCACACCAAGTTCGAACGGAGGTTGACTTGAAAAAAGCACTCATTACCGGTATCACCGGACAGGATGGTTCATATCTGGCAGAACTGTTGCTTTCACAGGGCTATGAAGTTCACGGCCTGATGCGGCGCGCCAGCACTTTTAATACCCGGCGGATTGATCATATTTATCATGATCCGCACAGCAACGGTGAGCCGGTGCACCTGTATCTGCATTATGGGGACGTAACGGCTTCAGACACACTGTTGGATATCATTTATAACGTCCAGCCTGACGAAATTTATCACCTGGCTGCTCAAAGCCATGTGCGCGTTTCCTTTGATATGCCGGAATACACTGGCGATGTGACCGCACTGGGCACCACCCGCATTTTGGAAGCCATTCGCAAGAGCCGGATTAATACCCGCTTTTACCAGGCTTCATCCAGCGAAATGTTTGGCAGTGCGCATCCACCACAAAATGAACACACGCCTTTTGAGCCGCGCAGCCCTTACGCGGCAGCCAAAGTGTATGCTTACTGGGTGACCCGCAATTACCGCGAAGGTTATCAGATGTATGCTTGCAACGGCATCCTCTTTAACCATGAATCTCCCCGGCGCGGCGAGACCTTCGTGACCCGCAAGATCACCCGCGCCCTGGCTGCCATTAAAGCCGGCAAGCAGAAAACCCTTTATTTGGGTAACCTGGATTCGAAGCGCGACTGGGGTTATGCCCCGGAATATGTGGAAGCCATGCAGCTTATTTTGCAGCAAGATAAGCCCGATGATTTTGTGATTGCCACGGCAGAATCGCACACGGTGCGCGAATTTTTGGAAGAGGCTTTCGGTTACCTGGACATGGACTGGAAGGAATATGTCAAGATTGACCCGCGGTATTTCCGCCCGACTGAGGTAGATTACCTGCTGGGCGACGCCAGCCATGCTCACCAGGTGCTGAACTGGGAACCGCGCATTCATTTCCGTGAGCTGGTGCGGATCATGGTGGATGCAGACCTGGAACTGCAGCACCAGCCGGCCCCGGGCGAAGGGCGCAAGATTTTGGCAGCCAAATTTGGCAACTGGCACCGCTGGGAACAGCAGGTGGTCAGCATGGATCGCTAGCCTGAGATTGGATTGAATGGAAAAAGAGTTCGCCTCCACAGATGGCGAACTCTTTTTTATTGGAATTCAGTTTTCAAGAAGTTTATCCACATAGATGCGCCGGATGGTGTCTTCGATGGCGGGCTCACGCACCGAAAGATCGCTGATTTTGTAGCGGTTTGAGAGACGCGAAATGAGATCGGAAGCCGAAAGGATGTCGCGGTCAAACTGGTAGGTGGCCTGCAATCCCTCGTGAGAGATCAGCCCGGCGCCTTCTATGCTCACATCCGGGTAGGTTTCGGCAAAATCGACCTGCAGCGTGCGCTGACCTCCAAAACGGTTATTGAGAGCCTCGAGCGTGCCGTCAAAGAGAAGCTGGCCGTGGTCAATGATGATCACCCTTTCACACAGTTTTTCTACGTCCTGCAGGTCATGGGTGGTGAGAATGATGGTTGTTTTGCGTTCTTCATTAACATGCTTGATAAACTGTCTGATTTTATCCTTGGCCACCACATCCAGACCGATGGTGGGTTCATCGAGGAAAAGCAGTTTGGGGTCGTGCAGCAGGGCTGCGCACAGGTCTGCCCGCATGCGCTGGCCGAGGGACAGCGAGCGGACCGGCGTATTGATGAAGGGGTCCAGGCCTAAAATGTCGCGGAAAAGATCCATGTTATGACGGTATCGTTTATCAGGAATCCGGTACATATATTGGATGAGGTCAAAACTTTCCTGAACGGGCAGGTCCCACCAGAGCGTGGTGCGCTGGCCAAAGACAGCGCCGATGCTGGCGACGTATTTGGTGCGGTCGCGCCAGGGAACCAGACCATTCACCTGAACAACACCAGAGGTGGGCACCAGGAGCCCGGTCAGCATTTTCAAGGTGGTGGATTTTCCTGCGCCATTGGGGCCGAGGTAACCCACCAGTTCGCCAGGTTTGAGTTCAAAGGACACCTCTTTAACGGCAGCAATTTTCTTTTTCAGCGGCTTTATCAGACCGCGGAGGGCGCCAGACCAGCCTTTCTGGCTCTGGGTGATTTCAAACGTTTTAGACAGATGTTCAACTTTGATGATGGCATTCATATTCATGATCCTGTTCCCTGGTAATAACGCAGGCCAAATTTCCAGAACCAGAGGGAGGCAAGAAAGACTCCCAATCCGGCCAGGGGAGCCAGGAAAGGGGCAAACGCAGGCATGCCAAAGGGATCCGGCTTTCCCAGGAAAAATAGGGCGGGATAATAATTAATGAAAATGAGCGGGATGAGATAAGTGAAAAACTTGATCAACCAATCAGGATAAATGTGCATCGGGTATGAGATCATTTCATTGCCGCCGTAGGTAAGGATATTGACTGCTTCGATTCGTTCAATGGTCCAGAAGGTGATGGTGGAGCCAGCGATGAACAATCCGCCAAAGAAGAGGATCTGGCTGAAGATCACCACGGGGTAAAACAGGAGGCGCGGCAGGGTCCAGACAATGGGCGAAAGAACCTGGCTGATGGTGAAAATGATCAACCCTTCGGCAATGCGGCCCAGGCGGCGGAGGATAAAACGGGAGCCAAAAATTTGGATGGTGATGTTGGCAGGGCGCAGCAGCATCTGGTCGAGGGTTCCCTGGCGCACCATGACGCTGAAAGAATCAGGGTCAAAGCCGCTGAAAATCATATCCATCAGGCCGAAGGCAATTTCTGCCGTTCCCCAGAGAAAAGCGATTTCACCCAGGCGCCAGCCGCCAACATTGTCAAAGCGCTGCAAGACCAGAGAAAGGGATAGGAAAAAGATCAGCAAAGAGATGCCATTGGTGAACACATCGAAGAGGAAGGAAAATGGATACTGAATTTGTGAAAGAATTTGAATTTGGATGAATTTCAGATAGGTGGTGAACAGACGGCGCAGCATGCTATCCTCCTTGAATGACCAGGCGACGGATGCCAGCTTTGAGGATGAACTGTGAAAGAATGGACAAGCCTACAAACCAGGCGGCCTGGAGCAGGAGGGCCTGGAGCGTTTCGGGAGGGGTAAGGGTGCCCAGAAAAATTTCGATCACGGTATTGATCATGGCAGGGAAAGGGGTGAAGGCGCAAAATTGCTGAAACCAATCGGGAAAAAGGCGCAGCGGCATGGCAAAACCGGAAAAAATCCAGGTGAGGCTGAAGGCAAAACGCCCAAAGCCGATGGCATTGGGCGACCAGAAGGCAGCCAGATTGATGATGAAGCGCCAGGCAAAGCTGACCAGCCCGCTGAGGATGAGGGCAAAGGCGAAAGCCAGCCATTGAGCGGGAGAGGCGGGAAGGGTAATCTGAAAAAGGAAACCAAAGGCAATCATCAGCACCAGGCCGCGGGTGACGAACTGAGCGGCAGCCCGGCCAATATCCTGGGCGAGCCAGTAAGTGAAAAAATTCATTGGCTTTAACAGGTCAGCGCCGATGCTGCCCTTTTCGATGGACTGCATGATATCCCACCAGCCAAAAATGCTGAGGTAGGCGATCACCCCCTGGGTCAGGCCGGCAAAGGTGACCGCCCCCTTTACCGTGAGACCATTGACCGAGGGCTGCGCATTGAAGAGGGCGATCAGCACAGATGCCCGCAGGACACCAAAAAATAGATTGGTGACCAGCCCAGCCAAGGTGGCTGTTCGGTAGGTGAGCTGACGGCGGAAGGAAAGTCTCAGAATTTTTAGAAAAAGTCGCATGCTTACCCTCGCAGAATTGGGCGGAAAACTTGTATTATACCAGCAAATGCCAGGCTGCTTTGAAACAAGCTGGATGAAGTCATGAACAGAGGCTGAACCATTCATGGAAGCGGGTTTTTTCTGGTAGAATTAGAAGTTATGAGACAAAATATTTCAATTTTGCGCTGGGTGGCGCTGCTTTTCACCTTTGCTGCCATTATCCTGACGATTTATCAATTGGTCACCTACAGTCGGGTGCGTTCAAACTATCCCGATGGATTAACCATCGCGGGTATTCCGGTGGGAAACCTGAACAAGGAAAATGCAGCGAAAAGAATTTTGAATGCCTACTCCTATACCCTTGTCGAGTTGCACTACGGCACTGCGGTCATTCAGGTGAGGCCCAATCAGCTCGGTTTTGACGTAGAAGCAGAACTGGAAACCATGCTGGCAGCGGCTGAATCGCAGCGCAAAGATCAATCCTTCTGGGCTGGATTTTGGGATTATCTGTGGAATCGCAGCCAGCCTGTGTCGCCTGTGCCGTTGACTTATAAAATGGATGAAACCCGGGCAAAAAATTACCTCCAGGAAATTGCCCTGCGGTATGATCAGCCGCCATCAGCGCCGCAGCCCATTCCCGGAACGAGCAATTTTAGCCCTGGACAGCCAGGATCCACATTGGATGTGAATGCCGCGGTGCCGCTGCTGCTGGAAGCGATGCGCTCGCCAACGCAGCGCGTGGTTGAATTGCCCTTGAAGGGATCCACGCCGCCCCGGGCCTCTTACCAAAATTTGAAGATCATGCTGCAGCAAATCATTGACGTCTCTGATTTCAAGGGCATTGTTGAGCTGTACCTGGAAGATTTATCCACATACCAGGTGCTGCATTTCACCTATCAGGCGGGGCAGGAAGCGCCCAAACCAGATATCGCCTTTTCGAGCTGGAGCACGATTAAGATTCCGGTGATGGTTTCAGCTTTCCGCCGGATGGATGAACCAGGTGATGAAGAAAAACTGCGTTTGATGGGATTGATGATTGACCGTTCAGACAACGATTCCACCGATAAACTGGCACAGCTGGCAATTGATAAAAACCTTGCGCCGATTTGGGTGACGGAGGATATGCAATACCTGGGCCTGGTCAACACCTTTTGGGCAGGATATTTCTACCCCGGCGCACCGCTGCTGCAGCGGTATGAAACGCCGGCTAATACGCGCACAGATGTCAATACCGGACCAGATATTTATGATCAGACCACAGTCAGCGATATGGGGATGCTGATGGAAGACATCTACCAGTGCGCTGAATATGGCGGCGGCAGTCTGGTGGCAGCCTACCCGGGTGAAATCACCCAGAATGAATGCAAGCAGATGGTTTCTTTTCTGCTTGAAAACAAAATTGCTGTGCTGATTCAGGCAGGCGTGCCAGCTGGCACGCGGGTGGCACACAAACACGGTTGGGCCAACGAAACAGATGGTGTGATTCATACCATGGGGGATGTATCCATTGTTTACACCCCCAAGGCCGATTATGTGCTGACCATATTTGTTCACGACCCCGTGCAGGTGCTCTACGACCCGGTAAACTTAATGATCGCCCAACTTTCAGGGGCGATCTATAACTTCTACAATTCGACCGGACAGTAAATTAACCGATATATACTTCGACGTCTTCGTCATCCTCTTCTACATGAATGTAGAAGGGTTCGTTGGCATTCAGCGATTCATTCACCGAATCTAGAATTTCATGAACGTGTTTTTCCTTCAACTCGGGGGAAAAATTGGAGGCCAGGCGCACGCCAAAACCAGCCAGTTTAAGGGGCAGGGGGAAGCTGATGGCGATATGATGCGGACGTTTGCTGCGTTTATTTTCGGTGACGCGCACATGGAGCCAGCGCGCGGTATTACTCCACCACGCCAACAGCATGATGATCACACCGATAAAAAACGGAATCCAGGAAAGGAAGAACCCCCAGGAATAACCGCCGGAGGTGTACCCCCAGTACATCAGTGCAGCGCTGCCCACCATGATGAAAATGCCGGCCCAGAAAGGATACACCCACCACTGCTTCCATTGCGCCAGACGGGATAAGTCTTCTTCAAGGGCGGGCTCAGGCTTATGTTCCTGATGATAGTAGGCTTCAGAGCCAGGGACAGGATTTTCATCGTTATAGTCAACCTGTTCTTCCTGGGTTTCCTGTGCTTGTTCTTCTTCAGGGGTCTGCATCAGGATGAGAGCCTGTTCGGGGGTCAGCTCTCCGGCTTCCACTTTTCGTAAAATATCGATGCGCATATCATCCATCACCAGGTTTTCCTTTCGGGATCAGTATTTTTTACCTTCCATGGCTTCGAGAAGTTTTTCGGCTTCTTCGACGGAGATTTTCTTTTCCTGGATCATGCGTAGAACCATCAGGCGTTCTTCGTCAGAGACAGCCTCGTGAGGCATTTCTTCAAACTCAACCTCAGCTTCATCCGGTTGGCTGTATTCATTATAGCCTGAATCATTGGAATATGCAGGCGAAGCCGGGGGAATGGGCATGGAGTCAAGGCGATTCAAGGCTGAATTGATGCGTTCTTCAGCGCGGCGGGTGGCTTCTTCAGCGCGGCGGGTGACCCTTTGCATGATTTCATCGGTGGAGATGGTGATATTCAACCCGGAACGGCCGCCGGAGTGAAGCCGGACGGGCTCAGCCTGTTGGCCGGAAAAAGCGCGGTCCAGGTCTTTTTCGAGATTATCCATCCAGGGTTGATCGGACAGCAATACGTTGCCGTCACTGGCCAGAGTGAGCGTGCCGCCGCCCAGGCCCAGTTGGAGGGTGTGCTGGCGCTGGCGCAGGGTATTGGTCTGGTCAGCCAGGCGCAGGCGAATGGCTTCACCTTCGCTGGTGATTTTCACTGCGGCGGCTGCCTGTGGCGGAATGTACACAGCCAGGTCACCTTCAGCGGCAAGGTTATGGTTTCCAGCGGTGTTTGAGAAACCCAGGCGCATGTTGCCGCTGCAGCGCAGATTGACTTGAGAACTTTCAACGGTCTGCAGTGAACAATCGCCGCTGATGCTGCTGGCATTGAGGTCGCCGCTCAGATTTTTTCCGATGAGATTACCGCTGATGCGTGCAACACTGAAAGTACCCTGCTGGTTTTTCAAAAGACAATCGCCGCTGATTTTTTCAATGGAAAGGTTTCCGGCACCATCAAAGCAGGCATTTCCACTGACCTTGGCGATTTGCAGGGCTCCGCCGTTGAGGGGAGCCGCAACCAGATTGCCGCTGACTTTTTCAAGGTTGACCTGGCCGATCTGACCGATGGTAAGGTCGCCGCTGACTTTGATGATGGCGACCGGCCCGGATAAGCCGGCCAGCGACAGGTTGCCGCTGCATTTTTCGATGGTGATGGCTGCAGCGCGGGGGAGGGTGATGTTGGCGTTTTCAAGCAGAGAAACCAGGAAGGCATCTCCTTCCTGGCGAATTTTCACCCCATATTCACTTTCGCTTTCGACGACGATGTCGGGGGAATCGCTGCCGGTCAGGTAAAGATCGCCGATGCTTTTGATGATCAGGCGCGATGAAGTTCCGAAATTGGAAATTGTTTTTTGTACCATATCAACCTTCCTTTAGAGGCTAGATTCTCGATCAAAGACAACCTTATGATAACAATAAAATTAAGAAATGTCAATATGGATTTTAGGAAATCTAAATATTGAATTAGAATTATTCAAATATTAGGGGTTTTGATTTAATTTTTTCGATAAGGTCCATGGGTGAGCAATCCAGGCGGCAGCAGATGTCTGTCTGCAAAGCTTCCACTGCGGGAAGGCAGGCCCAAATTTGCTCCGCCCGGCTGGCGTAGCGGGTGGTGAGGGCTTCAAAGCGGGCATTGAGGGGAACAACGGCATATCCTTCAACCAGTTTATCGGCAAAAAAGACCAATTTTTCTTCCCAGGTGGCGGGGGCTTCTTCCGGATTCAGGATGCGATCCATCAGGTGGCGGCGGGCAATCAGACCCAGCTCGGGTTGGCCCCAGTTATCCAGCAGGCGCTGCGAGAGTTCACCATGCCTGTCGCCGGTTTCGCGGCTGGATAATTTATCCAGGTCGTGCAGCAGACCCCCGCGGTGAGCCAGAACAGGATTCAACGATCTGAGGCCGCTTTGTTTAAGCCAGAGGGCCAGACGGTAAGCCACCTGGGCCACTGCCTGACTGTGTTTCAACAAATTAACCGGCATTTCTTGCGTGTTCAACCAGGCAAGGCAGGAAGGGATATCGGGTTGGTTAATCTGTGAAAGGGCAGCCGGCAGTTCCGAAAAATGATGGATTTCAGCATTATGCCAGGGCAGGTCAGGGGGCAGGTTATAGCCTGGGTTAAACCAGATGGTGAGGAAGCCTGCTTTTTGTGGGTTAAGCACATCTGTGGTGTAGTGGTCGCCGGTCATGACCTGAAACGGGGGTTTTTCATCCAGAAGCGACAGGATTGCCGGGTAATACGGCTCCTGAAGTTTGGTCAATCCCAATTCACGGGCGGTAAAAATCTCTGAAAAATGAATGCCGATGCCGGCGCGGTCGAGGGCTGCACGCACCTGGGCTTTGCCCGATTCGCTGGCATTGGTGGCAACATAGAGATCATAACCGGCCTGTAAACCGGGCAAGACATTGGCAACGCCGTCAACGCAGGTCACTTTAGGCCAGGTGACCATTGGCCCGCTGAATTCCTTATAGTCCACCATGAGGGTGTCGCCCCAATCGAAAAATAGAGCAGGTTTCATGCATCATTCCTTTTTGCGGGCCACCAGGCTGGCCACGGCTTTTTGTCCACCTCGTTCCGACTCCATCCAACCTTCGTGATAATGGATGATATCCCAATGGGTTGAAAATGCATCCTTCAGTTCGCCCGGATCCAACAAACTTTCGGGCGATAAGCCGGGCTTTTCCTGGCGCATCTGTTTGGTGAGTGTTTCAAAAAAGATCAGGCCGCCGGGCTTTAGGGCGGCATGGTATTTGGGCCAGAGGGCGCGGTTCAGATAGTAGAAATTATCAATGACATCGAAATAGGCCGGGGGCAGGTAAAAATGATCCAGATCAGCCACTACAGCCCAAAGTGCTGGCAAGCGGCGGTGTACCTGACGCACGGCAACCTCAGAAAAATCAACCCCCAGCACTTTAAACTTTCGGCTGAGCAAAAAACCTGCACTGCCGCCCATGCCCATGGCGGCTTCAAAAGCCACGCCGCCTGGCGGGAGGAGATGGGCGTGCTCCACAAGCAGGCGGCGCGGGGTCGTCAATTTGGAATACCAGTCGAGCTGGTAGCGTTCATTCCAGATTGAAGCGGATGAAGGCATGGCAGAAACTTGACCAGAAGGCGCTATCCACCGGCAAGGATTTGTTGAATGACGGTGGCAGCTTCGGACTGCTGCACAATGGTCTGGGTGCGAGAGACCAGATCTTTGATAGCGACCTGGTTCTGCGCAGCTTCTTCAGGGCCGATGATGGCCACAAGGCGGAACCCCATTTTATCGGCAAATTTGAGCTGCTTTTGCAGCTTGGTGGCATCCGTGAAGCAGTTCACCCGCAGGCCGGCAGCGCGCAGGCGCGCGGCAAAGCCGGTGGAAACAGAAAGCCGCTCTTCATCGAACACAGTGACCAGAATGGGTGCCGGAGAGGGCTGGAAGGCGGGAACCTTGCCGTATTTTTTAAGCACCAGGCTGACCACCACATCACCCATGGCAAAGCCAACGCCGGTAAGCGGGCTGCCGCCGACATCACCCACCAGGTTGTCATACCGGCCGCCGCCGAGGATGGCGCGGAATTCGCCGTCGCGGTCGCGGGCTTCGAACACCGTGCCGGTGTAGTAATCGAGCCCGCGGATGATTTGCGGGTCGTAACGCACATATTCACGCACGCCCATCACTTCGAGGGCGGCAAAGAAACGGCGCAGCTCTTCCGATTGCTCCCAGAGCGAGGTGTTGCCGAGCAGACCAACCAGGTTCATAAACTGCTCGGAGGTGAGGCCCAGTTCGAGGGCATAAGATTCCCAGGCTTCAGGGCTGAGCTTGTCGCGCCGGTCAATGAGGCGGAAAACGGATTTATGAAGTTCCAGCGGGATGGCGATATCCAGCAGAGCTTTTTCCATCAAACGGCGGTTGTTGACCAGAATGGTGACTTCGTCAGATTTCAGGCCGGTCTGCTTGAGGAAGGTAGCGCCAATTGCCACCAGTTCAGCATCGGCCTCCGGGCCAAGTGCGCCGATCAGGTCAATGTTCCACTGGAAAAATTCGCGGGAACGGCCCTTCTGAGGGCGCTCGTAGCGCCAGAAGGGGCCAAAGGACCACCAACGCAGCGGGAAGACCAGTTCACCTTGCTTCTGCGCCACCATGCGGGCCAGAGAAGGGGTCAATTCAGGGCGCAGGGTGATTAAATCGCCGCCGCGGTCGGGAAAGACAAAAGCCTGTTCCTTGACCAGTTCTTCGCCTGATTTGGCTGCGTAGAGGTCAATTTTCTCCAGAAATGGGCCGTCATATTCCTGATAACCAAAGGTCTCAGAAACTTCCTGCAGGCGGCCGTAAAGCCACTTGCGCACGGCCATCTCTTCGGGGTAAAAATCGCGTGATCCTTTTACAGTGGAAATGATGGGTTTCATTCCGGTACTCCTTCATCAATAGTGAGATTATTTTAGCACAGAAATACCGCAAGATCAGGATTATTTTCCTGACCTGAGATTTCTCCCTCAGGCAATTTGGCTCAGGAGGTTTTTTCGAGTATACTTTCTGAAGGGTAAACCACATGAAGCGCTGGATTCCAATTGCAATTTTTTTGTTATTGATCACACTGCCGTACCTGGCTGCCTGGGGAATGCAGGGAGATCAGTTTGTGTTTGGGGGCTTTCTGATGAATGTGGCGGATGGAAATTCCTATCTGGCAAAAATGCGGCAGGGATGGGAAGGCGCGTGGTTGTTTCACCTGCCGTTTTCAGCGGAGCCAGGTGAAGGGGCCTTCATTTTCCTTTTTTATCTTGGGCTGGGACATCTGGCGCGCCTGACCGGCCTGCCGCTGCTGGCGGTGTTTCACCTGGCGCGGGTGGCGGGCGCTGGTTTTATGGCCTGGGCGTTGGCGCGTTTTTACCGCCAGACTTTGCCAGAGATGGAAAAGAGAATAAATCCTTTGATGCTGACAGCCCTGCTGAGCGGCGGGATGGGCTGGATTTTGCTGCCGGGTGGGGTGATGACATCGGATTATTGGGTGGCAGAAGCCTATCCATACCTGGCAGGCTATGCCAACCCGCATTTTCCCCTGGCGCTTGGTTTAATCCTCTGCCTGCTTACGGATGATGGCGCGCCCATGACTTTAAGTCAGGGTTTACGCCTATTGGGGCTCAGCCTGGGCCTGGTCACTGTGCTGCCTTTTGCCTGGATGGTGGCGGGAGCCCTGCTGCTGGTCTGGCTGGGGGTGAACTGGAAAGGGGACCGCCGAAGGCACCTGATGCGCCTGGCCTGGGTTTGCATGGGGGCGGCGCCCATGCTGGGTTATCAATTCTGGGTATACCAGTTTGATCCGGTTTTTCAGGCCTGGAATGCACAGAACCAGACGGTCTCGCCGCCGCTGTGGGATTTTATCATTTCATTTCTTCCCATGCTGGCGCTGGCCGGGGTAGGGGCTTATTTTGAACTGCGCGCCAAACAGGCCAGCCCGGCGCGGCTGCTGGTGGTCTGGCTGCTGGCGGGGATTGTCCTGTGTTATGTGCCTTTCAGTCTGCAGCGCCGGTTTATGATGGGTTACATGATTCCGGTGGCCGGGTTGGGCATGTTGGGGCTGGAAAAACTGGTGGCTTCGTCAGAGCGCCGCTGGCGGCTGGCTTTTGTCAGCCTGCTGGCAGCAGGCCTGCTGACCAACGTGCTCGGCCTGACCGGCGCCAGCCTGGGAATCCTTGGGCATCATCCCGGCCTGTATCTGAGTAGAGATGAGGCGGCAGTTTACCGGTGGATTGATGAAAACACTCCCCCAAATGCGCTGGTGCTGGCGGATCCTGCCAGCGGGCTGCGCTTGCCTGGCTGGACGGGGCGGCGAGTGATTTACGGCCATCCATTTGAGACCATTCAGGCTGAAAAAGAGGAGGCTTTTGTAACCGCCTTCTTTTCTGGGAGGATGAGCTTTGAGGAGAGCCAGCAGGCGCTGGCTGAGCGGGGCGTGGATTTCATATTTTATGACCCGCACGCAGAAGAAGCCGGCAGACCGGCCGTATTGAATGACCGGGATCTTGTTTTTCAATCAGGAGAGGTTGCCGTGTACCGGGTGAAACAGCCATGAAGAAAAGTTTTTTCATTATTCTGATCATTCCCCTTATCCTTTACCTATTTCCCGGGCAGGTGGCTTTTTTTGCCGGTTCAGCGCATTCAGATTTGTTGATCAGCCATTATCCCAATGCAGAGGTGATCCGGCAGGCGCTATCGGCTGGCCAATTTCCCTTGTGGGCGAACAATATTTTGAGCGGTTACCCATTTCATGCCAACCCGCTGTCCGGGCTCTGGTACCTGCCCGGATGGCTGGCGCTGCTGCTGCCGCTGCCCTGGGGTTTTAACCTGGTGATGCTGCTGCACCTGCTTTGGGGCGGCATGGGAGTGTTTTTCTGGCTCAAACAGGAAGGTCTGAAACCAGCGGCTGCTCTTCTGGCGGGGGTGATGTTTGAATTGCTGCCGTCCACAGCGGCCCATTTTGGGGCCGGGCATGTGACCTTGATTTATGCTCTGGCCTGGACGCCCTGGCTGCTGTGGAGTGAGAAGAAATGGCAGCGGACGCACTCGTGGCGTTTCTGGCAGTGGCCGGCAGTGATGCTGGGAGCCATTCTGCTGGCGGATGTGCGTTGGGCTTTTTATGCCGGGGTGCTGTGGGCAGGTGTGTTGTGGTTTGATCAGGTGCGTGCGCTCAACCTGGTGACGGGTAAGCTGCCAAAGGGGGTGCTGCGTGCGGGCTTCTGGGTGGTTTTTGCAGTGCAAAAGATCACCGGCCTCACCATACAGGTTCTGCTGGCCTGCGGACTGGCTGCGCCGCTGCTGCTGCCCCTGTGGCAGTATGCCGGGCTTTCAACGCGCAGCCTGATGACGGGCAATGATGTTCTGACCCTATCCATGCCGCCGCTGCGTCTGCTGGGCGGTTTTCTGCCCCTGGCGGGCGGTAGTGCAGAATGGGTGTTTTACGGCGGCGCTGTGGCCGTTTCAATTGCCTGCTTGATGATCCTTTCGCCGGGACTTTTGAAGCGCGGCTGGTTCTGGCTGGCGCTTTCCCTCCTGGGCGTGGTTCTGGCGCTGGGCGAAAACCTGCCGTTTGCCAGCAGCCTGACGGGACTGCCGGTGGTGAGCTGGCTGCGCGTGCCGCCGCGCTGGCTGATGATCAGCGGCCTGGCAGCCTGCGCCACGGCAGCCTGGGGACTGGATGCCCTGTTGGAAGAAAACCCGCAAGATATTTTCAAGGTGTGGGTCAGGCCAACCCTCGGTCAATTTACCCTGGCGGTGCTGGGCCTGGCCCTGGCCGGCGGATTGATGGCGCTGAATGGCACATGGGATTGGGGCTTGATGTGGGGGGGACTCGGGTTGATGGCGGCAGCCCTGCTGGTGAGCCTGCGCTGGGGAGGCAAAATTAAGGTGAAGGCTTTCACCTGGGCCGTGCTGGGCGTTCTGGTCATTCAATTGGGGGGGATTAACCTGGCGATGCTGGAAGGGCGGCCGGTGGATGAGGTTCTGGCCGAAGGGAAAGCGGTTGCCCAGGCCGTGAAAACGGATGATTTGAGCCGGGTGGTCTCACTTTCCTATGCCATTCCTCAACAGACAGCAGTACAGGCCGGATTGCAGCTGGCTGATGGCATTGATCCCATGCAAATGGCAGCTTATGCGGCCTATCTTGGCCAGGCGTTGGGAACGGGGAGCGAAGGATACAGCGTGACCCTGCCGCCTTTTGTCAGCGGCAACCCTGAAACAGATAATGCCGGCGCTGCGCCGGATGCAAAAAAACTTGGCCTGTTGAATATTGTTTATGTGACGGCGGCCTTCGACCTGCCTGAAAGCAGCGGATTGGTGCTGGAGCAGGTGATTGGGAATGTGAGAATCTATAAAAACCCGGAAGCCCGCTCCAGGGCGTGGCTCACCAGATTGGATGGCTCCATTATACCGGCGGCCGTTCAAAGCTGGGCGCCGGGACGGGTACAGCTGGCCGCAGAAGGCCCTGGTCTGTTGACCCTGTCAGAAATGAACTATCCCGGCTGGGAAGTTTCGGTGGATGGAAAACAGGGCGTTCTGGAACGGGTGAATGATGTGCTGATGGGGGTGAATTTGAGTGAAGGACTTCATGAAGTGCGGTTCACTTTCCAGAGTCCAAACCTGGCATGGGGTTGGGGACTTTGGGGGGGCTCGGCGGCGATTTTGTTCCTCTGGGGCTTCCGGCGCTGGAAAAAGGCGAAGCGATGAAACGATTTTTTGCGCGCCTGCGCTGCCTGATGGAACTGCCGTTGCTGCCGGTGTGGCTGGGACCGGTGATTCTTTTTGCGCCGGTCTGGGCGACCGGCCAGGCGCTTTATTGGGGGACCGTTTCTCTGCAATTTGTCCCCTGGCGGCTGTGGGCGTGGGAGATGATCAGAGCCGGGCAGATGCCGTTGTGGAATCCGCTGGTGGGGTTGGGGGCCCCGCTGGCGGCCAATTACCAGTCGGCGCTGTTTTACCCGCCCAACTGGATTCCATTCTTGTTTGAAGTGGCCGGCGGCACGGGCTGGATGGCCTGGAGCAATACCTGGCTGGTGATATTCCACCTGATTCTGGCCGGCATGGGGATGGTTGTGCTGGGGCGGCGGATGGGGTTATCGCCGCTGGGGCAGATGGTGATGGCGCTGGCCTTTGAGCTTTCAGGCTACCTGGTGACGCGGGCTGGTTTCTTCAGCATCAATGCCACGGTGGCCTGGATGCCCTGGCTGCTGGCCTATGGATGGGATGTGGTGCGTGAAGAGAAGGGATCTTATGGGCCGTTCATTCGCCTGACGGCTTGCATGGCACTGATGTTGCTGGCGGGGCATGCGCAGACGGCAGCTTACGCCCTGGTGTTGATGGGCGCCTGGGTGCTGTTCCAGGGGCGAGGAAAAGGTGTTTTTCGCATAGCCGCAGCGGGGGCCGCCGCCGTGCTGACAGCCATGGTTCAGCTGTGGCCGACCTATGAGTATTTACAGCAATCTCAAAGAAGTGATGCGGTTGACTTTGCTTTTGCGGTCAACTATTCCTTTCACCCGATGCGGTTTTTGACCCTGCTGGCGCCCAATTTGTTTGGTTCGCCGGCAGCAGGGTCTTATTTATTGAAGGCGGATAACTACTGGGAAGGAGCCATTTATGTGGGTTTGCTGCCGCTGCTGCTGGGGGTGATTTTCCTGGTGGTGGTTTTGCGGCGGAGACCGAAAAGCACCTGCCTGGTGTGTTTTTTGGTGGAAGTCTGGCTGGTATCCTTTGCGCTGGCTTTGGGCAGCAACACGCCCATTTTCCCATTCCTTTATCATACAGTTCCGGGCTTTGACATGTTCCAGGCGCCGACCCGTTTCAGCCTTTGGGGGGTATGGGCCATGGCAGTAATGGGCGGGCTGGCGGTGGATGCCCTGCACCGCCCGGTCAAAAAAGCCCTTTTTTGGACGCGGCTGGCCACCATGGGCGGATTTGCCCTGACGGTGGGCGCCGGGGCAGGCTGGCTGATTTTGGGCGCCAAAGCTGAACTTGTTTTGGGCGTGGCCTGGGCCGGATTGATGGCCCTGGGCGTGGGATTGCTCATGCTGTTCAAGCCGGAGGGAGAGGCTGGCGAGAAGGCGATACCGGCAAGGCTTTGGCCCTGGCTGGTGAGCGGTTTACTGATGCTCGACTTGATCTCCGCGAGCTGGGGTTTTCACATGGGAACTGCTGTGGAGGTGTATGCGTGGAAACCAGGTGGATCAGCGGAACGCATCTGGATGGAGACGGAAACCGAGCGATTTCTCAAATTTGACCGCTTCTTTGAATTCACCAATTTTAAATCCAATCCTGACATGACGAAGATGCGGGCAGCCTGTCTGCCCAATATCTGCATGTTGGATGGGGTGAGCCTGGTCAACAACTTTGACCCGCTGGTACCCGGGCGGATGGCGAAATGGATGGCTTTGCTGGAAACAGGGCAGCCAGCCACCCGGCGCAGGATGCTGGAAATGATGGCAGTGAATACCATTGCCATTCTTGAACCTGGCGGAGAGGTGATACGGGCAGAGTTTGAGGAGCGTGAGAAGATAGCCTGGGCTGACTGCATTGAGGGTGTGCCGGATGAAGCGTCTGCGTGGGAAAAAATATCCGCTTACCTGAATGAACCGGAAAGCATGCCAGGGAATATCGCCTTGCTGGAGGGTTATGACGGGCCGAAGCACTGCGAGCCGGGCTCCAAAGGTGAAACAACGCTGATCAGGGCAGTTCCTGGTGAGGAAAGTTATCAGGTTTCTAACAGCAAACCGGGCTGGCTGGTGATCGCCAACAGCTGGTATCCGGGGTGGGAGGCATGGCTCGATGGACACAAAGTGGAGTTGTACCGCGCCAATTATGTTGAAATGGCCGTGGAAATCAAAGATTCAGGCAACCACTCCTTAGTCCTGACCTACAAACCGCTCAGTGTGTATGGAGGCGCGGCCATCAGTTTATTTACAATAGCCGGGTTAATGTGTTTGGGAATTTTCTCCGGCTATGGTAGAATCAAACCATTGCGAATTCAATAACAGGTGATAAAAAGATGAACATTTCAGGCATTCAACCCTTTACCGAACAATTACTCAACAATCTTGAAAAGGTTATTGTTGGCAAACGCCAGAGCCTTGAACTGACCGTCATTGGCCTGCTTTGCCAGGGACATATCCTGATTGAAGATGTTCCTGGCGTCGGCAAGACCATTCTGGCCCGCAGCCTGGCCAAATCCTTGGGCTGCACCTTCAAGCGTATCCAGTTTACCCCGGATATGCTGCCCAGCGATGTGACGGGCGTTTCGATGTTCAACCAGATCACGCGTGAATTTGAATTCCGCCCGGGGCCAGTGATGGCGCAGATTGTGCTGGCGGATGAAATCAACCGCGCCACGCCCAAAACGCAATCTGCGCTGCTGGAGGCCATGGAAGAACACCAGACGACAGTGGACGGCACCACCCACAGCCTGCCCAAACCGTTCATGGTGCTGGCTACCCAGAACCCGATTGAATATGAAGGCACCTTCCCGCTGCCAGAAGCCCAGCTTGACCGTTTCTTGATGCGGGTGCGCCTGGGTTACCCGGGTTTGAATGAAGAAATCCGCGTGCTGGAACTGCAGCAATTAAAGCACCCCATTGAGGATATTGATGCTGTGATCACCATTGAAGAGCTGCGCGAAGCCCAGGAAGCGATCAAGACCGTGCATGTTTCGGGTCTGGTGAAGCGTTATGTGGTTGAAATGGTGCGCAAGACCCGCGAACACGCTGATGTTTACCTCGGCTGCAGCCCCCGCGGCAGCCTGGGCCTGTTCAGAGCCGGGCAGGTGAAAGCCGCCATGAGCAACCGCGACTATGTGCTGCCCGATGATATCAAAGCCATTGCCAATAATGTGCTGGCGCACCGCCTGGTGCTGAACGCCGGAGCCCGTCTGCGCAACCTCAGCTCTGACAAGGTGGCCCAGGAGATTATCGGCAGCGTTCCTGTGCCGACCGGTGATTTTTCCCGGGGTACGGCACGGTAATGAAGATCGGGCGTTCTTTCTGGGTGGTGCTGGCTCTGCTGGCTGCCAGTTTTCTGGCATCCACCATTCCCAGCATTTCCTCAACCTCCCTGTATTACCGCCTGTTTTACCTGTGGTTGGGATTGATTGTGGTCGGATGGGTATGGACGGTCATCAGCATCCGCGGGATGAGCGTCCGGCGTTACCAGCGCACTCTGCGCCAGCAGGTCGGACAGATTTTTGAGGAACGCTTTGAAATCATCAACAATGCCTGGTTTTCCAAGCTGTGGATAGAGGTTAACGACAAATCCAGCCTGCCTGGAACCGGCGGGTCACGCGTGATGACCTGGATCGGTCGGAGACAGTCCCGTTCTTACCTGGCCTATACCGAATTGAGCCAGCGGGGTTTGTATAACCTGGGACCCACCACCATCACCACCGGCGATATTTTTGGCCTGTTTCGCAGCTCTGTGCAGATCAAGAATGAACAGCAAACGCTGCTGGTGCTCCCTTACATGGTGGACCTGGACGAATTTCCCTCTCCGCATGGCCTTCTGCCGGGCGGTAAGGCACAGCGCCGCCGCACTCTTGAAGTGACCCCCTATGCGGCCGGCGTGCGGGAGTATTCCACAGGCGACCCGTTAAACCGCATTCATTGGCCTTCCACCGCACGGCGCGAAAAGCTGATGGTTAAAGAATTTGAGTTGGACCCGCGGGCTGAGGTGTGGATTGTGATGGATGCCTACCAGGGTGTTCAATTCTCTCAGGAAACGGAAAAACCCCGCGGGAAGGCGGATGCCTTCTGGTGGATGAAGCGGGCGCCGAAATTGACCATTCCGCCCGCGACCTTTGAATATGCGGTTTGCGCGGCGGCATCGGTGGCCAATTATTATGTCAAGCTGGGCCGCGAAGTCGGCCTGATCAGCATGGGGCAATCGGTGACCCTGCTGCCGCCGGAAAAAGGCGAGCGGCAATTGGGCAAGCTGCTGGAAACCCTGGCCCTGGTGAAGGATGACGGGGAACTGCCCCTGCTGGGCCTGGTGGCGGCTCATCTGGACCAGATGACGCGCGGCAGCACAGTCATTATGATCACCCCCTGCATTCATCAGGAAGTGGTCCAGGCAGTGGATGAAATCACCCTGCGCGGGATGAAACCGGTGGTGATTCTGGTTGACCCGGGCACTTTCGGCGGCCCGCAGGGCGCAGATGAAATTCAAGCCACCCTGCATTTTCACGGCATTCCCTGTTTTGTGGCCAAAAACCACGAAGATTTGCGACAGGCTCTGGAAGGCAAGCGAATTTCTCAATCGCGTCCGTGGTGGCAAAATGACCAGGAGCCAGGCAAGGAGACAGCATGAGCACTGAAGCGTTGTATGCCGCTGACAGCAGCTTGAAGATATTTCAATCTGAAGTGACTGCGGTGAACGAACAAGACAACTGCATCGCACTGGCCGCCAGCGCCTTTTATCCGGGCGGAGGCGGTCAGCCGGCTGACCAGGGTGCCCTGGACTGGGGAACCGGCCCGCAGGCCGTGACCCGGCTGCAGAAGGACCGCGAAGGAAATATCTGGCATTACCTGGGGGTTCCTTTGCCCGCCATTGGGCAGAAGGTCAACGGGCAGATCGATTGGACGCGCCGTTACCAGTTGATGCGCACCCACACGGCCATGCATATCCTTTGCGGGGTGGTGTACCGCGATTACGGCGCCCTGGTGACGGGTGGGGATATGGAACCCCTTAAAGGACGTATGGATTTTGAATTTGAATCTTTACAAAAAGAATTTGTGCAGGTGATTGAGGCAGCCGTCAACCGGGAAATCAAAGCCGCGCGAGATGTCAGAATTGCTCTGCATACCCGTGAAGAGGCTTTCCAGATTCCGGACTTGATTCGCACCAAAATCAACCTGCTGCCGGAAGGCATCATGGTCATCCGAACGGTGGAAATTGTGGGTTTGGACTTACAGGCGGACGGCGGCACGCACGTCCAGAACACATTAGAGGTTGGGCATATGCGGATTGTTGATTACAAAAGCAAAGGCAAGATCAACAAGCGCATTTATGTTGAGATTTCAGACGAGGAATAAAAAAATGAAAGAAAAATTAATCTACGACCCCTGCGTTTATGAGGTGGCAGATCTGTTTTTGGGGACGGAGATAGACAACCCAACGATTGAAACCTCCGTTCATGCCATCATCAAAGCCATTGGCGAAGACCCGGAACGCGACGGGCTGCTGCGCACCCCTGAGCGGGTGGCCAAGGCCTACGGCGAACTGCTGGCCGGTTACCGGACAGACCCGGCGGAACTGGTGAACGAAGCTTTGTTTGAGGTGGATTACCAGGAGACGGTGATTGTCCGGGATATCGAATTTTACAGCCTGTGCGAACACCACATGCTGCCCTTCATCGGCCGGGCCCACGTGGCTTACATTCCCAAAGGGCGGGTGATTGGCCTTTCGAAGATCCCGCGCATTGTGGATATGTTCTCGCGGCGTTTGCAGGTGCAGGAACGGCTGACCCGGCAGATCGCTGATTTTCTTAACGAACTGCTGCACCCCGAAGGCGTGGCGGTGGTGGTGGAAGCCCTGCATCTCTGCTCCATGATCCGCGGGGTGCGCAAACATGATGCGCGCATGACCACATCAACCATGCTGGGCACCTTTAAGGAAGATCAGGCCACGCGCATGGAATTTCTCGATAATATTTCCCGCAGCGCAGAACCGCTGCATTTCTAATCTGCGCTGATCAGCACAGCGTCTCTGGACGAGGTTGCGCCCAACCCTCCCTGAGGAGGGCGGCAGCAACCTCGTCCAGTTTCTGGCAGGTGACGGGATTCTGGAGGTCGGGGGTCAGTTCGGCCAGCGGTGCAGCGATGTGCAGACGCTTCCAGAGATTTTCATCCACAATTTGCTCATCGTAAAGGATGATGTCAATATCCATGGTGCGGGGAGCGTTTTTATCTGCGCTGCGCACCCGGCCAAGCTGGTTTTCGATGGAATGGATGATGGTGTCCTTCAATTCATCCATTGACAGCGGGGTTTGAAAACACAGAGTGGCATTTAAGAAATTGGGGCCGTTGGAACCAACAGCGATGGTCTCCCAGAGGCGTGAACAGGCGGTGATCTCACCGGCAGCCCCAAGCAAGCGGTATGCAGCGCGCATGTTTTCGAGGGGGCGGATATTGGAACCCAGGAGGAGGTATGCGCGGTGCATGGCTGTTTTCATACCTCTCCGCGGGTGATTTCGATACCCACCGAGCGGGTGAAGCGCACAGCGCCGGGTTTTTCAACGCGTACCCGCACGCCGCGGGCGTTTTTCTCGGCCAGGCATATTTTGGCGATATCTTCGGCCAGGGCTTCAACGGTGAAGCGGTGGGCGGTTTCAGCATGCGCCATCACTTTTTTGGTGACCGTGCGGTAGTTGACGCAGTCTTCGATATTGTCACTTTGTCCGGCAGTGCTGGCATCGGTGTAAATGGTGATGTTGACCAGAATATCCTGGGTGTGGGTGCGTTCCGAGTCGTTGACGCCGATGATGCCGCGGATGAGCAAATCACGAATGATGGTTTGATCCATAACAATTTCCTTATCCATTTTGAGGTTAAATCAGGTGGCGTCCACCGTCGAGGTGGAGGATTTCACCTGTGATATAAGCAGGACCGGTGAGGAGGAAATGGGCGGCCTGGGCAACTTCATCCAGGCCGGCCCAACGGTTAGCGGGGATGAGCTTGAGCAGGTTGGGGCTGAACTGACCATCGGCCGGAGGCAGAATGGCGCCAAGCGCCAGACCGTTGACCGTGATGCGGGGGGCCAGGGCTGCCGCTGAGGAGCGGGTGAGGGCGGCAAGGGCGGCTTTGCTGATGGTATAGGGGAAATGATCTGCCGTCGGGCGCAGGGCGCGCCAATCGAGGATATTGAGGATGCGGCCGGTCTGGGGTTCGGGCAGCAGGCGGGCAAAAGCCTGAGTGAGGAAAAACGGCGCGCTGAGGTTCAGGTTGAGGGTGTTTTCCCAATCTTCGGGGGAGGTATCGGCCAGCGAGTGGGTTTCATAGATGGAGGCACTGTTGATCAGGATGGAAGGTGGGCTGATGGCAAAGGCGCGGGGCATCAGGGCGCGGGCGGTTTCCGGCTGGCTGAGATCTGCCTGGAGCAAATGCACTTTACGGCCAAGCTGCTCAATTTCGCGGCCGGTCTCTTCGGCTTCAGCCTGAGAGCGGCTGTAATGCAGGATGATATCTGCGCCAGCCCTTGCAGCGGCAAGGGCCAGAATTTTGCCAACGCGGTGCGCACCGCCGGTGATGAGGGCTGTCTGGCCGGAGAGAGGTAGATCTGCCTGATTCATACACCAATTGTACCTGATTTAACACAAGCGCGCAAAAATAAGGTATAATCATAGAAATAGTTCAAACATTAACTGTTTCTTGATTGAGAGAGGAACCCATGCCACAAAATCGTACCCGTAAAATTGCTGTTGCCGGTATTCTGGGCGCGGTCAGCGTCCTTCTGGGCATCACGCACTGGGGCTTCATCCCCTGGTTTGGCGGCATTTCGCTGACCATCATGCATGTGCCGGTCATCATTGGCGCCATCCTTGAGGGGCCAGTGGTTGGCCTGGTGATTGGCCTGATTTTTGGCCTGTTCAGCCTGATTCAGGCAGCGGTTGCGCCAACCGCTCCAGCGGATGTTTGGTTTACCAATCCGCTGCTATCTGTGCTGCCGCGGCTTTTCATCGGCCCGGCTGCCTGGCTGGCCTGGAAAGCTCTCAGCCGCTGGAAGGTGGCTGGGATCATTGCCGCCGGTCTGGCAGGCAGCCTGACCAATACGATTCTGGTGCTGACCATGATCGGCGTGCTGGGTTTCCTGCCCAGTTTTGAGGTTCTGGCGGGTATCGCCGTGACCAACGGCATACCGGAAATGTTTGTTTCCACTTTGGTGGTGGTGCTGGTGATGGGAGCCTGGTGGCGGATGAATTTGCGAAAAAAGGCAGGCTCTGATTTATAGCTGGAAGTTATTTTAGAGAATTAGGATTGCCAGAGATGCCGCGATGCTCAGGACCAGGGCCGCGGCATCTTTTATTTTCAGGGTCAAAACCTTGCGGCAGGTGCGCTGAGGGTGGATGCCGTAGGCGCGGGCATCCATGGCCAGGGCCAGGTTTTCAGCGCGGCGCAGGCTGATGGTAAGCAGGGGAATGAGCAGGGGAATGATTTGCCGGGCGCGCTGAATCAGGCTGCCCTGGCTGGCGCCCCAGGCGGCGCCGCGCGAAGCCTGGGCGCGGGCAATGCGCTCAGCGGTCTGGGTGAGCAGAGGCAGGTAACGCAGGGTGACCTGGATGATCTGGATAAGATCGTTAACCGGAATGCGCAGGGCTGCCAGCGGTGAAAGCAGGCTTTGCAGGGCCACGGTGATATCAGAAGCCGACAGGACAAAAGAAGTGAGATTCAGCAGCATCATCAGCACAACGAAGCGCAGGATCAGCAGCCCGGCAATGTAGAGATCCGTCCATGATAAAACGAGCGGACCAAGGGAGAACAGGATGCCGCGATCCACATAGGGATTGAAGACGATCTGCATCAGGGCCAGGAGGAGGATGAAAGGGATGGAGACGAGGAGAGATTTGAGACCCAGGGCAAAGGGCACCCGCGCCAGCTTGAAACCCAACAGGAGGATAAAGAATCCAGCCACCAGCCCCCAGAGCTGGGTGCTGAAAATGGCCGCGCTGATCAAACACAGGCTGCAAAGCAGGCGAATGCGCGGGTCGAGGCGGTGGATGGGGGAATCCAGCGGCAGGTACTGCCCGGTGGGCAGGGAGCGCATGAGCTCAAAATCATTCATGACCGACCTCCAGGGCCTGCTCAAGGCCGGCGTAAGTCAGGGCAATTTGAGGCAGATCCCAGCCGCGGCGCTGCAGGGCAAGAGAAATGCGCGTGGCGGGCGGGGGCTCCAGGTGGGCCGTTTCCAGCAGGGGCAGGTCAGAAAAAATGCTCTGGGCCAGGCCAAAGCGTTCCAGGCGCCCGCGGTTGAACACGGCCATATGAGAAGCCAGAGAAGCCAGGTCTTCCATGTGATGGGAGGAAAGAATCAGGGTGATGCCGTTTTCCTGCAAAGCATGGAAGTGCTGGAGCAGATCCAGCCGCGACTGTGGGTCGAGGCCGGCGGTGGGCTCATCGAGCAGCAGCATGCGCGGTTTGAGGGCCAGGGTGGACGCCAGGGCCACCTTGCGGCGTTCCCCGCCGCTGAGGTAGACCAGGGGACGGTCTTTATAGGTGGCAAAATCGAGGCCGCAGAGCGCCATGGCCCATTTCACCCGTTCTTTAAGGGTTTCTCCATTGGGAAGCGGGCCGATCTGGCGCGGACCAAAAGCGATCTCATCGCCAGTGAAGTGCTCAAAGAACTGGGCTTCAGGATTTTGAAAGACCAGGCCGACGAACTGGCAGATGGTTTTGCGATCCAGTTTGCTGGCTGAGAAATTGAAGGATCCAACCTGAACCTGGCCAGACTGCGGGCGCAGGATGCCGTTCAGATGCTGAAGGAAGGTGGATTTTCCGGACCCAGTGGCGCCGGCCAGGCCCAAGGAGGCGCCCCGTGGGAGGGTGAGCGAAATGTTTTCCAGCGCCAGGCTGGAGAGCGGGGTTCCCTGAAGATAGGTGTGGCTGAGATTTTTCACCTGCACAATGGCGTCAGTTGGATAACCCGTGGGTGCTTGGCTGCCTGAGAAGGCCGTGCGGGCAGGCAGAGAGGCGGTTTCAATGGCATTGAGCAGATCATCCAGAAGCAGCGGCTGGGCGGGCAGTCTCAACAACGGCTGGAGCAGACGGGCATACTTCAGGCCTTCCGGAGGTTCCAGTCCCAGGCTTTGGGTCAGGGTTTCATTCCTAAAGAGCTCCGCTGGAGGGCCATCATAGGTCAGCCGGCCATCACGCAGGGCAAGCACCCGGCTGGCCTGGGCTGCTTCTTCCATAAAGTGGGTGATGAACACCACAGCCATGCCCTGCCGGTTCAATTCTTTAAAAAGAGAAAAAACCTGGCGGCGGGTGAAAGGATCAAGCATGGTGGTGGCTTCATCGCAAATGAGACAGCGCGGCTGCATGGCCAGGGTTGAGGCGATGGCCAGCCTTTGCACCTGTCCGCCTGAGAGGAGGTGTGGGGGTTTATTGCGAAATTCAGACAGGCCCGTCTGATCAAGAGCAGCATCTACCCGCCGCATGATTTCAGGCTGCGGCAGGCGCAAATTTTCAGGCCCAAAAGCAGCATCTTCTTCAACGGTTGAGGCGACGATCTGGTCCTCAGGAAATTGAAAAATCATGCCAATGGTCTCACGCAGTTGGGCATGATGTGCTTTCAGGCGCGTGTCGCAGCTGTTGACCAGCACCTGTCCGGTGTGGGGTAAAAGGAGCCCGGAAATGAGGCGGGCAAAGGTGCTTTTACCAGCGCCGTTGGCACCAACGACAGCGATCCATTCGCCGGGGAATATATCGAGGGATTCAATATCAATCCGGCGGCTGTCCGGTTCATGCCGGTCATCCAGAAAATAAGTGAGGCGCGGAATGGAGATGATGGGTTTCATAAAAATTTGTTAATCCATTTTACCATCAAGCAGGGCATCAGAGGGGTGAAAAAAGTTAATTGATTTATGAATCCGGAACCCGCTTGACTTTTTGGGGGTATAATAGAAGGGATATCAAACTGGCTGGAACAAAAAGGAAAACAACGCAATGGCTTCTTCATTTGATCAAATTATTGACCGCCGCAGTACAGAGTGCATCAAATGGAATGTTTATGATAAGGACGTTTTGCCGATGTGGGTGGCGGATATGGATTTCCGTTCTCCAGAGGCGGTCATTCAGGCATTGCGAGAACGGGTTGACCATGGGGTTTTTGGTTATCCGGGAGACCCGTTCAAACTTCGCGAGACCATTGTAGAGCGTCTTTACCGCCTTTATGACTGGAAAATTTCACCAGAAATGATTGTTTTCATGCCGGGGGTGGTGACGGGCTTTAACCTGACCTGCCATGCCATGGCTCAGCCAGGGAAAGCCATTTTGATGCAGGTGCCGGTTTACTTTCCGTTTTTTGGAGCACCGACCAATGCGGGTATGGTGCGTCAGGAATATCAGCTGGTGCAGCGGGCTGACGGCTCATACGGCATTGATTTTGACGCCTTTGAGGCATCTTTCACGGATGATACGCGGATTTTCATGCTTTGCAATCCGCACAATCCGGTTGGCCGGGTGTTCAAGCGGGATGAACTGGTGAAAATGGCTGAAATTTGTCTGAAGCATGATGTTTTGATTTGCTCGGATGAAATTCACTGCGATCTCATTTTCAAGGGCCATAAGCACCTTCCGATCGCCTCGCTCAGCCCTGAGGTGGCCCGTTCAACGGTGACCCTGATGGCGCCCAGTAAAACGTTCAATATTGCCGGGTTGGAATGCTCCTTTGCTGTGGTGGAAAATGAAGCCTTGCGCAATAAGATCCAGGCCGCCCGGCAGGGCATGGTGGGCGGTGTGAACCTGATGGGCCAGGTGGCTGCACTGGCTGCATACGAAGATGGTCAGGACTGGCTGAGTGAAGTGCTGGTTTACCTGGAGAAGAATCGCGACCTGATTTGCAAGACGATCACGGAAGAAATTCCAGAATTGAAAGTGTGCGCTCCGGAAGGCACTTACCTGGCCTGGATTGACTGCCGGAACGCCGGGCTGGGCGACAAACCTGCCGAAGCTCTGGTGAAGCAGGCGCGGGTCGGCATGAATGAAGGCGCGGTGTTTGGCAAGGGCGGCGAAGGTTTTGTGCGGATGAACTTTGGCTGCCCAACGGCCTATGTGGAGGAAAGCCTGAAACGGATCAGACAGGCGGTGCATGAGAGATAATAACCGCAGATCTGGCTGCCTGAAGGGAATATTGATCCTGGCGGTTGTGCTGGCGGGCGGCTTTTTTGCCCTTTGGGGGGCGGGTGGATTGCTGATTATTGCCGACCCGCTCACCAATGCGGATGCGGTGGTGGTTTTGAGCGGTGGGGAGGGGCGGCTGGCCTATGCCGCTGACCTGTACAGGAAAGGTTACGCCGGGGCCGTGGTGATCACTGACACCGGATTGGCAGGCATTCGCAGCGCGGATGAACGAGAAGCCTGGCGTCAGGATGTGGACGAAGAGGATGTCTGGCTGGCACCCGGCCATGCCAGCAACACAATTGGTGAAGCACAGGCAGTGCGCAAACTGGCGCAGGAAAAGAATATTGAAAGTTTGATTATTGTCACGGATGGTTTTCACACCCAGCGCACCCGCTTGATTTTCCTGCGTGAGGTTGGTTCGATGGGCGTCAAAATTATCGTGCGGCCGGTGCCGGGCCACTGGTATCAATCCACCACCTGGTGGTTGAGCCTGGCCGGCTGGCGAGAGACTTTTTCGGAATATGCCAAGATTGCTCTCTACATTTTTTCGGGACAATGATTTATGAAAAAAAACACCGTTACCTGTGAAGATAACGGTGTTTTGTTTTTTCGGTGGATTGCCTAAAGGGGTTGAACCTCGGCGGCCTGAAGGCCTTTGGGGCCCTGCTCGATAGAAAATTCAACTTTATCGCCCTGTTTTAAACGTTTGTAGCCATCCATTTTGACAGCGGAAAAGTGAACAAATACATCATCGCCATCTTCACGACCGATGAAACCATAACCCTTGGCGGCGTTGAACCAGCGCACGATTCCTACATAACGTTCCGACATATGACTTACACTCCATCTTTCTGAATATTTCGGTGTCAATTTCTTGCACCGGGAAGAGAGTTTATACCTTTCCGTTTTCTCTGTCAAGACTGGATTTTTTTCCAGGGAAAAGATTGCCGGGCTGGCAGAAAAGGAGGGCATTTGCCAGGTTTTCATTTTTCCTCTGAGAGAGGTTGGTATATAATCGTGAAAGGGTTTAATCCAAGATGTGAGGAGCTTGCGATGAAAGTTTATATCAGTGCGGATATTGAAGGCGTTACGGGGGTCACCCATTGGGATGAGACCGAGGCTGGCAAAAGCGATTACGAGGCTGCCCGCGAGCAGATGACGGCGGAGGTGGCGGCGGCCTGCGAAGGCGCGCTGGACGCAGGCGCAACCGAAATATGGGTCAAAGATGCGCATGACAGCGCGCGGAACATCATTGCCGACCGCCTGCCCCGCGAGGCTCGTCTGATTCGCGGTTGGAGCGGGCACCCATTCATGATGATGCAGGAACTCGATGCCACTTTCAAGGCAGCAGCTCTGATTGGTTATCACTCCAGGATGGGTTCAGCGGGTAATCCCTTATCCCACACCATGTCAGGGAACGTGACCTGGGTCAAGATCAACGGCGAACCAGCTTCAGAATTTAAATTGTGCGCATACACGGCAGCCCTGACACAGGTTCCACTGGTGTTTGTTTCGGGTGATAGGGGATTATGTGATGAGGTTGGCCAATTCAATCCGAACATCACAACCCTGGCAGTCAAGGAGGGAGTGGGAAATTCCACCATCAACCTTCACCCTGAGGCGGTCGTTGAACAGATGCGGTCGGGGGTTGCCAGGGGAGTGGCCAATGCGGGACAGTGCCTGCTGGCGCTTCCGGATCATTTCAGCGTGGAAGTGCGTTTCCGCCGGCCTGAACGCGCCTATCAATTCGGTTTTTTCCCGGGTGTGCGCCAGATTGACCCTTGCACGGTGCAGCTTGAAGAGGCTGATTTCTTTGAAGTGATGCGTTTTTTTGTTTTTGCCCTGTAGGTTTGAAGATGAAGACACAATTCAGTTCTGAAACTGAAAAGCAGATTCGCGCGCGCATCGTCACGGCAGCCTGCCTGTGCCTGAGCCTGGTAGTCATCGCCGTGATTGGCGGGTGGGCTGTGACGGGCACACTGACCGATTGGGAAACAGTGGCCGGCGGGGTGATTTTTATCGCCATTCTGGCGGGTCTCGCCGTATTGGCGCGGCGCAAATACCCTGAATGGGCGGCAGGGATTTTGGCAGGCCTGCTGTTTTTAATGGTGAGCGCTGACGTGGCTTATTATGGCTTAGGATCACCATCCGCCATGGCTTTTCTGCTGCCTGTGATGCTGACGGCCTGCATTTTTGGAAGCAAACCAGGGCTGGCGGCTGCGGCTCTGGCGGCCGGGGTGGTTTTCTGCGTGGCCTGGGCCAGCCTGAACGGCAGCCTGGCTGTGGCCGCCCCGGTTGATATCTCTCATCTGAGTTACAACGCACCGGTCATCAGCGTCATTTTGCTGTTTTGCGGCGGGGTGAGCGGATATGCTGTTGAGCTCTGGCGGCGCGATAGGTGTGGGGCGGGGTAAACCAGCCCATTCAGGCCGTTGGGGCCGGCAGCACAAAATTTAAATTCCCTTTGTGGTGGAACAAAACCGTCTAAAAGGGCGTTTTTTGATTTCTGGTTCACTGACATGCCTTTTTCGACCGCCGTAATGAAAGAAAAACGCCAGCCATATTAAATGATTTGGAAAAACCTATTGACTTTCAGTTTTGATTGTTGTATCATAATGTTATCGATAACGGGAACGATAACGGGAACGATAACAAATATGATCAAACACAAACGGCCAAACATCAAACAAGTTGCCCTGGCAGCAGGCGTATCCACGCAGACCGTTTCACGTGTGATGAATGACCGGCCGGATGTTTCCCCTGAAACCCGTGAACGGGTGCAAAAAATTATTGGAGATCTGGGTTACCAGCCCAGCGCACTGGCGCGCAGCCTGATCCAACAGCGCAGCTACACCTTGGGAGTGGTCACTGCGGGTTTGAAGTATATCGGACCGGCGCGCACACTCAGCGGCATCACCAATGCGGCTGAGGAATTTGGCTATTCTCTTCTGTTGAAAGAACTTCCCAGGTTTGATGTTACGCATGTGCTGCCTATTTTGCAAGAATTCATCTCTCATCATGCCGATGGGGTGATCTGGGCAGTGCCCGAAGTGGGTGATAACCGCGAGTGGTTGAACCAGCCGCCAGCTGACCTGGAAGTTCCGATGGTCTTTTTGACCATGCAGCCACGGGAAAACATTCCGGTGGTGTCCATTGATAATTACCAGGGCGGGCGCATGGCAATGTCGCACCTTCTGGACCAGGGCTACCGTCACATCGGACATATATCAGGTCCGTTGGATTGGTGGGAAGCCCGCCAGAGAAAAGCCGCCTGGCAGGATGCCCTGCAGGAAAATAATATAGAGGTCAGGGAGTCGTACTGGGTGGAAGGCAACTGGTCTTCTGCCAGCGGCGCCCAGGCCATCGAGAAGCTGTTCCAACAATATCCGGAGATGGACGCGGTTTTTGCAGCTAATGATCAAATGGCACTGAGCGTTATTCAAGCGGCCTATCAAAGAAATAAACGCATCCCGCAGGATATTGGTGTTGTGGGTTTTGACAATATTTCGGAATCGCCATTTTTTTGCCCGGCATTGACCACGGTCCAATCTGAACAATATACAGTGGGCAGAATGGCGGTTGAAGAAATGATCAAAATCATTGAGCCGGGTAAAAAACAAGAACAGGAAAGCGATCACCCGACACCCATCATGCTGACGCCGACGCTGGTTGTGCGGCAGAGTTCGCTGAAACAGCAGGTGCATTAGAAGGAGGTGATTCCGGTTTATTCAATTAGAAAAATAAATGAAGTGCCTGCTCAGTGATTGGCGTCCCTAAAGCAAGCACTTCAAGTCGAGAGAATGGGCCTCCAATGATGGGACCATACTCTATTCTATTCTACCATAACCAATTCAACTGCCAAAATATCAATTAGTAAGAAGGAGAGATGACATGTTTCGTGCTAAGTTTCTTGCGTTGATTGTGATCCTGTCCATGATCCTGGCTGCCTGCACCCCGGCGGCCACGCCCACTGCCGCGCCGACTGAAAAACCAAAAGCAGAGCCCACTGCCGTGCCGGCAGAGCTGCCTAAAAAAGGCCTGGCCTGTGCACCGAAATGTGAATATAAGGATCTGGTGGTTGGTTTCCTTCAGACTGGTTCTGAAGGCGGCTGGCGCGCTGCCAATACCGCTTCCTTCAAGGAAACTGCTGAACAGCTTGGCCTGACCTTGAAATTCTACGATTCGCAAAATGACCTGGCCAAAGAGGTCGCGGGCTTCCAGCAGTTTATTCAGGATCCCCAGGTGAATGTGATTGTTCTCTCTGCGCTTGAGACCACCGGCTGGGAACAGGTTTTGAAAGATGCCGCTGCTGCCGGCAAAATTGTTGTCATTCAGGACCGCCGCATTGACGCTCCGGATACCCTGTTCGAAACCTACATTGGCGCCGATTTTGTTGAAGAAGGCCGCAAGTCTGCGGATGAAATTTGCGCTCTGCTGAAAAACAGCGCCAAGAAAAATGTGTGGGAACTGGTTGGCAATGTGGGTTCATCAGCTGCCAAGGATCGCGGTCAGGGCTTCCGTGAAAAGATGGCTGACTGCGGTATCACCATCACCAACAGCCAGACGGCCAACTGGAGCATCACCGAAGGCAAGCAGGTAACCGAAGCCTGGTTGAAGGAATCGAAGGATGTTCAGGCCATTTTTGCCCAGAATGACGAAATGGGCCTCGGCGCCATTGAAGCTTTGAAAGAAGCTGGCCTCAAACCCGGTGTGGATGTGTATGTGCTCTCTGTTGATGCGACTGCCGGCGCTTTCAAAGCCATGCTGGCTGGAACTCTGAATGTGACGGTGGAATGCAACCCGCTGCTGGCTCCCCAGGTTTATGAAGCTGCACTGAAAGCTGCCAACGGCGAAACCCTGCCCAAGTGGGTGGCTTCTCAGGAAGGCGTGTTCCGTGCCACGGATCCCAACCTCAAGCAAATTGCCGACGGCCGCAAATATTAATCGCGGCTCATTTTTCTGGCCTGGTTGAACTGAAATCATATCTGTTCAGCCTCTCCCCCTGAATAAGAAATTGGAACAAGTGAGGGGCGGTGGATATCACTTCCGCCCCTCCATTTTTGAAAGCTGGATGGTTTGCATGACAGAAACAAACAGCGATACTTTACTTATCTCCATGCAAGGGATCAGCAAGGTGTTCCCTGGCGTGCAGGCGTTGACGAACGTGGATTTCAGCCTGAAATATGGCGAAATTCATGCCCTGATGGGCGGCAATGGGGCCGGAAAGTCAACCCTCATCAAAGTTCTAACCGGCGTAGAACACCCTGACAGTGGGCACATTTTTCTGGCGGGGAAAGAAGTGCATGTGCGTTCTCCCCAGCATGCCCAGTCCCTGGGAATCAGCACGGTGTATCAGGAAGTGAATTTGTGCCCCAACCTGACGGTGGCGGAAAATATCCTCATTGGTCGGGCGCCGATGCGCCTGGGAAGCATTGATTGGAAGAAACTGAATGCCCAGGCGCAGGAGATAATGAACCGCGTGCTGGGGATGGAAATTGATGTCACCGTTATGTTGGGTTCCTATTCGGTGGCCATTCAGCAAATGGTGGCCATTGTGCGCGCACTTGAAATTGGCAATGCAAAGGTATTGATCCTGGATGAGCCCACATCGAGTTTATCCAGACGCGAAACAGAGCAATTATTTGAGGTGATGCGCCGGCTAAAAAGCGAAGGCGTTGGCATTATATTCATTACTCATTTTCTTGATCAGGTTTATGAAATTACCGACCGGATCACCATCATCCGCAACGGTGGGCTGGTCGGCACTTTTGAGACGGCCAGCATGACCCGGCTGGAGTTGATCACAAAAATGATCGGCAAGACCATTATTGAGCTGGAAGATCTTTCGCGGATAAAAGCGAATATCAGCAAGCATATCAGCGGAGATCTGGTGCTTGAGACGCAAGATTTAGGACAGAGCGGACAGGTTGAACCGATCAGCCTGACGCTGCATGCCGGCGAGGTGCTGGGGCTGGCTGGTCTGGTCGGAGCCGGGCGCACAGAAACAGTGGGACTCATTTTCGGTCTGGAAACACCCGACAGCGGTGAGATGAGCGTGGCGGGCAAAAAGGTGCGTCATTTTTCTCCCCTGGACTCGATTAAACGCGGGCTGGCCCTTTTGCCCGAAGATCGCAAAGCTGCGGGTATTGTGGACGAATTGACGGTCCGTGAAAACATCGTTCTGGCGCTGCAGGCTGGCCAGGGCTGGTTTAAATATATCAATCTGGCCAAACAATATGAAATTGCCGAAAAATACATGAAGCTGCTGGAAATTGCCACCCCCTCCGCAGATCAGCAGGTGAAGAACCTGAGCGGTGGAAACCAGCAAAAGGTGATTCTGGCGCGCTGGCTGGCGACCAACCCGCGGGTTCTGATTCTGGATGAGCCCACCCGCGGCATCGACGTGGGCACGAAGGCGGAAATTCAGAAACTGGTGCTGCTGCTGGCTGATGAAGGAAAGGCCTGTATTTTCATCTCCTCTGAACTGGAGGAAGTGCTGCGCACCAGCCACCGCATTGCGGTGATGAGCGACCACCGGAAAATTGCCGAGTTCAGCGGCGACACCAGCGAGCATGAAATCATGCGGGTTATGGCAGGTGAATAATGTCAAAAGAACACAAATCGGTTAACTTACGAAAAATCACGGAAAGCAAGCTGTTTTTTCCGCTGCTCACCCTGGCCATCATTCTGTTGATGGATCTGATCATCATCCCCAATTTCTTTGCCATTCAGGTACGCGACGGAAATCTCTACGGCAGCCTGATTGATATTCTGCGCAATGCTTCTCCGGTGATGATTTTGGCCATCGGCATGACTCTGGTGATTGCCACCGGCGGGGTAGATCTTTCGGTTGGGGCTGTTATGGCCATTGCAGCGTCGGTCGCAGCGATCATGATGAACCCGGTCATCATTGGTTTGGAACTTCCACCTGATTTGATGAAATTCATCAATGATCCTTATTTCACCTATTCCCCATTATGGCAGGTGATCACGGTGACGCTGATTGTGACCACCATCTGCGGTCTGTGGAACGGCCTGCTGGTGGCATATATCCGCATTCAGCCCATGGTGGCTACATTAATTTTAATGATTGCAGGGCGGGGGATCGCCCAGCTGATCACCAATGGGGTGCGAATCCAGATTTTCTATGAGCCCTATGCGTTTTTGGGGCAAGGATGGATTATTCTGCCCTTCTCTCTATACCTGGTGGCGATTCTTTACACCACAACCTGGCTTTTCACCCGCAGAACGGCAATCGGCCTGTTTATCGAATCGGTTGGCATCAATTTCCGCTCCAGTTTTTACAGCGGCATCAATGAAAAACGGATCAAGATGCTGGTGTATGCCTTCAGCGGTTTTTGCGCCGGATTGGCAGGGCTGGTTGCGTCTTCTAATATTAAAACATCTGACGCCCACAACATTGGTATTGGCCTTGAGCTGGATGCCATTCTGGCGGTGATTATAGGCGGCACTCTGATGTCGGGCGGGCGTTTTTCCCTGCTGGCCAGCCTGATTGGCGCAGTGGTCATTCAGGCCATCACCACATCCATGTACGCCGTGGGGGTGCCGGCTTTCGCACTGCAGGCGATTAAAGGCGTCTTTGTCATCATCATGATCTTGCTCTACTCTGAACAGGCGCGCAATTTTGTGCGCAAACTCAGCGCGCCGAAGGGAGCATAACCATGCAAAATAAACTCACCCTTTTTCTTTCCAGAAACAGCCGCTTTATTCCCCTAACGGTCACTGCTCTGCTGGCTTTCCTCGCTTATATTGTGGGCGCCATGCTGTATCCGGGCATGCGAGATATTCAGGTGTTCTTGAATATCTTCCGCAACAATACCTATCTGATGATCAGCGCGGTGGGCATGACCTTTGTGATTCTCTCCGGCGGCATAGACTTATCGGTCAGCGGCATTGTGGCGCTCACCACGGTGGCCACGGCAGCATTGATCCGGGCAGGCTGGAATCCCTGGCTGGTCTTTTTGCTGATGCTGCTGATGGGCGCGGCGCTGGGCGCCGTTATGGGCAGTTTTGTGGCCTTTTTGAAGGTGCAGCCTTTCATTGCCACGCTGGCAGGCATGTGGTTTGCCCGCGGCATGTGCTTTTTCATCAGCGACGATGCCATTTCCATCAGTCATCCGGTCTATACCCTGCTGGGACAAACGAAAATCCTCATTCCCGGGCTGGCTGAAATTGCCTGGGCGCAGGGCCGCGCCGCGCCTTATGTCACCATTCCGGTGCTTGTTTCCCTGTTGATGGTGGCCCTGGCTATTTACATCGCGCATTTCACCCGCTTCGGGCGCAACGTTTATGCGATTGGCGGCAACGAACAATCGGCCCGTCTGATGGGGCTTCCGGTCAATGCCACCCGGGTGATGGTTTACACATTCAGCGGATTTTGCTCAGGCCTGGCCGGCATTGCGCTGAGCATTTTCGTCCTTTCAGGGCATGGGCTGTATGCCAATGGCTATGAAATGGATGTGATCGCTTCGGTGGTGATGGGCGGCACGATGCTGACAGGCGGTTCAGGGTACCTGTTTGGCACACCTTTCGGCGTGCTTATCCTGGGCATCACGCAGACCCTGATCCAATTCAACGGCTCTCTCAGCTCGTGGTGGACAAAAATCGTCATTGGCATTTTGACCCTCATTTTCATTGGGGTGCAGAGCCTGCTGGTTGCCCGCAAGGGTGGGCGCAAAGCCAGGGAATTGAGCCCTCAGGCGCGCCGGCAAAGATGGATCTATGGCGGGGCGGCAACCCTGGTGGTGGGGGTGCTGGCGGTGGTGTTGATTATCAATGGCGGCAGGCTGAACAGCGCTGTTAACACCCCCGAAGCGGAGCGTTGTGCTTTGAAACCCTACCGACAGGATCTGGCGGCCAGCCTGGTGGAAGGCGGCGCAGTGATGGTTTATGAACGCAACGGCGGGCCTGACTGCATTGACGAGTTATATGCCATTTACCCGGATGGGCGTATTACAGGGAATGATGGAACGGAGAATGTTGAAAAACAGGTGACCAGCGATGAATTAAATCAGGTGATGACAGGCATCCTTGAAAGGGGCTGGTTTACCGACGAACTTTACAACACCTGGCACACCCCGTGCGGGCAGTGTTACGGTTACTACCTCACCGTGGTCAATAACGGCGAACAGAAGACGGTGAAAGGTGTGGACGGCGGCACGGATGCCCCGGCAGTTTACTGGCAAATCATTTCCCTGGTAAAGGGACTGGTTCCCAAGTTTACGGCTGCGCCTTAGCCGGCAGGTGAAAGCTTACAGGAGAAAATCAGATGCGATTGAAAAAAATATTGCTTCCGACCCTCATCATCCTCAACCTGTTTCTCTCAGCCTGCGTTTATATTGTGCTGCCAGAAGGTTTGGAAACGGTTGAGACAAAAAACAACCTGGGCTGGAGCGGGGCTGTCACAGGCGTGAGTCAGACGGATGCCGGGAATTTGCATATTGATATCACCATCCGCAATCAAACCGGGGATTGGAGCGCGATGAAAGCGGTGGAGGGCAAACCGGCGTTGTTGACTACCAAAGATGGCAAGGTGCAACCCTGCGAGACCGTTTTTGTTGGCACAGGCGGCCACCGCCTGGCGCCGGGCTTTCAAATGCGCGGATATACGGCCGGGACAAAGGCCAAGCCGGAAACCCAGTTGATCTACGTGGAATGCGCCAAGATTGGTGATGCCGCGGGAGCTGAACTGGCTGTTGATTATGTGGCTTACAGCGGCGAGCTGGATTATTACCATCAGGACGCGGGTGAAAGCAAAGGCACCATCAAACTGCAGCTCGATAAAGTTGAAACTGGCCTGGTTTACCCGGTTTATCAGCCTGTGGACGACCTGATATTGAAGCCTGATGTAAAAATCACGGCTTTGAGCAACACCATCATCAGCCTGTTGAAAACCACCCGCACCGAAAACGGCTTTGAATTCCAATGGCAGAACGAGAATCCCACAGAATTTGCCCTGAAGATCCACATCGGCAACCCGCCTGTGATTGGATCTGACGGCATCATCTACGGTTATTACGAGATTATGGATTTGACCTCAACGCCGCTGACGCCGGCGGCGGGAAAGATTGACTGGGTGACCAAAGCCAGTGTGCCAAAGGAAGTGAACAATTGCTATGTCCTTTTGAGTGTGGAATCCAAAAAGATGCGCCTATATGTCAATTATGCGATTGACATCACGGATAAATAAGGTTGGAAACCTGATGAAAAGAAAACAGGCAATCACTCTTGAACACAGGATGGGCATATGAACCAGAATGACATTCAAAAAGCAATTGAGAGCGGGAAGACCTTCCTCGGCATTGAATTGGGTTCAACGCGGATCAAAGCTGTTTTAATCACAGAGGATCACTCGCCGGTTGCCGCGGGAAGCCATGAATGGGAAAACCGCTATGAGGATGGGGTCTGGACCTACCACCTGGAAGACGTGTGGACGGGATTGCAAAACTGCTATGCCGGACTCAGAGCTGAAGTGCTGGAAAAGTACCAGATTTCACTCAAGACTGTGGGAGCGATGGGGTTCAGCGCCATGATGCACGGTTATCTGGTCTTCGACCAGCATGACCAACTGCTGACGCCGTTTCGCACATGGCGCAATACCATGACCGGGGCGGCCGCGGAGCAGCTTACCGAATTGTTCCAGTTCAACATCCCACAGCGCTGGAGCATTGCACATCTTTATCAGGCCATTTTGAACAAAGAAGCTCACATCGAGGAAATCCATCACCTCACCACACTGGCCGGCTATGTGCATTGGAAGCTCACCGGCCAAAAGGTGCTGGGGGTGGGCGAAGCCTCGGGCATGTTCCCCATTGACAGCAAGATCAATGATTACGATGGGCGCATGGTTACATTGTTTAACCAACAGCTTGGTGAAAGAAACCTTCCCTGGAGGCTCCAGGATGTTCTCCCTCGCGTGCTGGCTGCTGGATGCGCAGGAGGAACCCTGACCGTAGAAGGCGCCGGGTTGTTGGACCCGACAGGGCAACTTCAGGCAGGCATTCCCCTTTGCCCGCCTGAAGGCGATGCCGGCACGGGGATGGTGGCGACAAACAGCGTGGCGGCGCGCACGGGAAATGTCTCTGCGGGCACATCGGTTTTTGCCATGATTGTGCTGGAAGATGGATTATCAAAGGTGTATCCGGAGATTGATATGGTGACCACGCCATCTGGAAAACCGGTGGCGATGGTGCACAGCAATAACTGCACTTCGGACCTTAACGCCTGGATTGACCTTTTCCGCGAATTCACTCAGGCAATCGGCGTGGAGATCAGTCAGGCGAGCCTTTTTGAGACGCTTTACCAACAGGCGCTGGCAGGCGACGCAGATGGGGGCGGGCTGCTTTCTTACAACTATTTTTCAGGGGAGCCGATCACTCATTTTGAGGAGGGGCGGCCTCTGTTCGCTCGATCGGCTGAAAGCCGGTTCACCCTGGGAAACTTCATGCGAACCCACATCTATTCAGCCCTGGCCACCTTGAAGATTGGCCTGGATATTCTGATGGATGAAGAAAAGGTAAAAGTGGATCGGGTGCTGGGCCACGGCGGCTTTTTTAAGACAAAGGAAGTCGGTCAGAAAATGCTGGCCACGGCCATGAAGGTGCCTGTATCAGTGATGGAAACAGCCGGCGAAGGCGGAGCCTGGGGAATTGCCCTTTTGGCAGCCTTCATGGTCCAGAAAAAGCACGGGGAATCGCTTGAAGATTACCTGGCCGGGCAGGTGTTCGCAGCGGCTGATACAGCAACGGTCAACCCAGACCCCAAGGACATGGAAGGCTTTGCCACTTTTATGACACGATATAAAAAAGGTCTGACGATTGAAAGCGCCGCCATAAGTGCGCTTAAGTGACGACTTTTCACATGCGCTAGAAATTGACACTCAAAACGGAGATAAAAATGTTGAACTTAAAAGAACAGGAAATCTGGTTTGTGGTTGGCTCGCAATTATTGTATGGTCCTAAGGTCCTGGATATTGTGGCCGCGCGGGGAAAAGAAATGGCGGCTTATTTGGATGCAAATGAGGCCATTCCCTGCAAATTTGTTTACAAGGGGACGATTAAATCGAATGATGAAGTAAGCGCCATTATCCGGGAGGCCAATTACGATGAGAAATGCATCGGCATTGTTACCTGGTGCCACACTTTTTCGCCATCCAAAATGTGGATCAATGGGCTGACCCATTTGCAAAAACCTTTTTGCCACTTTGCCACCCAATACAATGTTGAAATTCCGAACGACGAAATTGACATGGATTTCATGAATCTGAACCAGGCTGCCCATGGGGACCGCGAGCATGGATTCATCGGCGCCCGAATGCGCTTGCACCGGAAAGTGATTGTGGGACACTGGAAGGATGAGAACGTCATCAAGGAATTGGGGGCATGGATGCGAGCGGCCGCCGCTTTCTCATTCAGCCAGCGGCTGTCCATTGTGCGGTTTGGGGATAACATGCGCGAGGTGGCGGTGACGGAAGGCGACAAGGTGGAGGCGCAAATCAAACTGGGCTGGCAGGTCAACACCTGGCCGGTGGGTGAGCTGGCGGCGGTGATTGAAAAGGTCACGGATGAAGAGGTTGAGGCCAAAGTAAGTGAATATAAGGCGGCCTACGACATTCATACCGATGACCTCCATGCGGTTTATTACCAGGCAAGAGAGGAAATTGCCATGGAGCGGATTCTTGAAAGAGAACATGCCTCTGCCTACACCAACACCTTTCAGGACCTGTGGGGAATGGAAGAACTGCCGGGCCTTGCCTCTCAGCACCTTATGGCAAAGGGTTACGGATACGGCGCCGAGGGTGACTGGAAAACCGCGGCGATGCTGTGCATTATTAAAGCGATGACGCAGGGTCTTGGCGGCGGCAGCTCATTCATGGAAGATTACACCTACCACTATGAGAAGGGCAATGAATATTCGTTAGGCGCGCACATGCTGGAAGTTTGCCCTTCGATTGCCGGGACAAAGCCGCGCATTGAGGTGCACCCGCTTGGTATTGGTGGAAAAGAAAGCCCGGCCCGCCTGGTGTTTGAAGGACATGCGGGCAAGGCGCTGGCGGTTTCGATGATTGACATGGGCGGCCGGCTGCGCCTGATTGTTCAGGATGTGGAGTGCGTCAAACCAGTCATGGAAATGCCCAATTTACCGGTCGCCAGGGTGATGTGGAAGATCAAACCGGATTTTCGCGAAGGGATTCGCCAGTGGATCGTGGCTGGCGGCGCACATCACACAGTGTTAACCTATGACGCGACCGTGGAAATGCTTGCAGATTGGGCTGAGATGATGGATATTGAATTTGTCCACCTTTCAGAGAGCCTGACCACGGAAGAATTGAAAAAAGAACTGCGCGTCAACGATTTGCTCTGGAAGTTGAGCTAAAATGCTGGACTCGCTCAAACAACAGGTGCTGGCGGCTAATCTCTCCTTGCCCAAATTCGGGCTGGTCACTTTCACCTGGGGAAATGTGTCGGGGATTGACCGCGAAAGCAACCTGGTGGCAATCAAACCATCAGGGGTGGATTATGAGACAATGACCCTTGCGGATATCGTTCTTGTTAATCTGGATGGCGACATCATTGAAGGGACATTAAAACCATCCTCTGACACGGCAACCCATCTTGAGCTCTACCGGGCGTTTCCCAATATTGGCGGGATAGTTCACACCCACAGCCGTTGGGCAACCAGTTTTGCCCAGGCTGGCAGGGGCATTGAGCCAACCGGCACTACCCACGCAGATTATTTTTATGGAGCCATCCCTTGTACGCGCCTGCTGACAGCCGAAGAGATTGCTGGCGATTACGAAAAGAATACAGGAAAAGTGATCGTTGAGGCCTTCGGAGGCCGTGATCCAGATGCAATCCCGGCGGTGCTATGTCACAGCCACGGCCCATTTTGCTGGGGCAGAACGCCTGGAAAAGCGGTTGAAGCTGCGGTGGTGCTGGAGGAAGTTGCGTTCATGCAGTACCATGCTGCGGGGATAAATCCGCAGGTCTCCAGCATGCAAAAAGAACTTCTTGACAGGCATTTCTTGCGCAAACATGGCAAAAATGCCACTTATGGACAAAAGTAGGCCATTTTCAGGGCACAGCAGACGGGTGCTGATGTGATATGCTGATCTGAAATGTGGTTTTACGTGGAGGGGGAAAGAGGGGCATGGTCTGGTCTCTTGGAGAGCGGGCCGTGCCCTTTATGATTTGTGACAACCGGCTCCGGAATTGATGACCGCCTCACATTCATCTCTATTGATTTTTGCCCGAATTGAGATTATAACTAAAAAGTGGTTATCAGACAATCAGGAGATCGGATAAAAGCACATGAAATATATTGGCCAATCAGTACCCAGGGTCGATGCGGAAGCGAAAGTTAAAGGTGAAGCTATTTTTGCTTCTGACATGGTGATGCCTGAACAGGCTTACTTAAAGATGCGAATGGCCCTGCGGCCTCATGCCATTGTGAGGCGAATTGACACATCCAGAGCTGAGGCTGTGCCGGGTGTTCTCACGGTGCTGACCGCACAGGATGTGCCATTTAATGAGTTTGGTTATTATTCATATGACCAGCCCGTGCTTTGTGGTCCAGGTGAAAAACCCTACACAGATCATGTGCGTTATGTGGGCGACCGGGTTGCCGCGGTTGTGGCTGAGACGGCAGAAATTGCGGCAGCTGCCTGCGACCTGATTGAGGTGGAATACGAGGATTTACCGGTTGTGTGCGATGTGGAAGCGGCGATGCAGCCCGGCGCGATTGTCCTTCACCCGGATGTGGGGAGCAATGTGTTTGGCCACCACAAGCTTTACAACGGGAATGTGGAAGCCGGTTTTGAGCAGGCTGATGTGATTGTGGAGGCGGTGCTGAACACTCCGGCCCAGGAACATGCCTTTTTGCAAACCGAGAGCGGCCTGGCGTACATAGATGAAGAAGGGCGCCTTGCGGTTGTCACTACCGGACAGTGGGGGATCAAGGATCGCAAGCAAATTGCTCATGCCCTCGGCCTGACCGAGGAGCAGGTGAGGGTGATTTACCCGATGACCGGCGGCGCTTTTGGCGGCCGCGAGGATATTTCCGTCCAGATTATAGTTGCACTAGCGGCGCTGAAATTATCCAGGATGGGCCAACCCCGCCCGGTTAAAGTCGTGTGGAGCCGGGAAGAATCGATCCTGGGGCATTGCAAGCGCCATCCTTTCCGCATTTTCACTCGCTGGGGCGCGACCAAAGAAGGCAAGATTGTGGCCGCTGAAGTCAAGCTTCTGGCAGATGGCGGGGCTTATAAATTCACCACCAGCATTGTGACAAGCAACGCGGTGATCAATTCGCTGGGACCCTATGAAATCCCCAACGTCAAAGTGGATGCCTATGACGTGTACACCAACAATGTGCCGCGCGGCGCTTTTCGTGGTTTTGGCGGCCCGCAGGCGGTTTACTGCGCTGAACAGATGGTGAATAAACTGGCAGAGGCCCTGGGCATGGACCCTGTGGAACTGCGGATGCGCAACCTGGCCCGGGAAGGCTCTTTGCAGACCATTGGCGCGCCGTATCCGCCAGGTGTCACCATTCGAGAGGTTACCGAAGCCTGCGCCAGGGAAGCAGGCTGGCAGGCCGCGGCCAACGGCTGGCTGCTTGCCCAGCCCCGGCAGAAGGCGGCCCCTGAACAGCCTCATCTGCGGCGCGGCCTGGGATTGGCGTGCGCGCATAAAAATGTGGGCTTCTCTTATGGTTATCCGGAAAATTGCACCGTTGGGATTGACCTGTATGGAGAGACTGACATTGAACGGGCCGTCATTCGGCACGGCGCCAGCGAGGTGGGCATGGGGGCGCATACGGTGATCACCCAGATGGCGGCCGACGCATTGGGCCTGCCCATGGAAAAAATTGAGCTGGTTTCATCAGACACTGCCCGGGTGAAAGATTCGGGTTCAGTTTCAGCCTCGCGGATGACTTTTTTCATCGGGAATGCGATTAAAGAAGGCGCTGAAAAGGCGTTATCCATGTGGCAAAACGAGGATCGCCCGGTGCACCTGGAGCACACCTATTGGCCGCACCAAACCACGGCGCCAGACCCGGAAAACGGGCAGTGCGACCCCAATGTGGCCTATGCCTACACCGCCCAGGCGGCCGAAGTGGTGGTGGATGTGGAGACCGGCCAGGTCACGATTGAAAAAATTTACTGCGCCATCGATGTGGGCAAGGCCATTAATCCACAGCAGGTGATTGGTCAGATTCAAGGCGGGTTGGTGCAATCGGTCGGTTACGCGGTGATGGAAAATTTTGTCGAAAAAGATGGTTATGTCCTCAGCAAAACCCTTTCCACGTATCTGATCCCGACGGTGCTGGATATTCCAGCCGAAATGAACATTCAGGTTTTGGAGATCCCCGATCCACGGGGACCCTGGGGGGCGAGAGGCCTGGGCGAAGTCATGAACATGTGCCTCGCCCCGGCTGTGACCGCGGCCGTGCATGATGCCACGGGAGTCTGGTTTGATCATTTTCCACTAACGCCTGAAGAAGTGTTAACCGGGCTTAATGGGTTGGTATGACCTATTGTGGCAAGGCAAGCGCAGGACACCAGGGTTGGGGCGCCCTGCTCTCAATTCCGCAGCCCTTGGTCAGACATTAAATCAACAATCCCTTCTTTCAGATATGGATCACCGGCCGGGCACCACCATCTGATCGTTCCAAAATAATAAGATAACCGTGCCGCCGTATGCAAAGGTTTGGGGTGGGGTTGTCGGTTTCGCCGGGCAGGCGGAAAGCCCCCAGATAGGTGATGCCGGAAGGCTGGATAAGCGCCCCCCTTCAGACGGTCAGGTTTGGGTCGTCAGCAGCAGGTAGAGGGTTCCATTTTCAGCATCTGTGGGTGCTTTTTCAGATGACGGTTCAGGGGTTTGGCCTTCAGAGCCAAATATTGTAAGGTCCGGGGTGTTCGGGGTGAGGGTCGGAGAAAAGGCCTGGGCGCCATAAATGGTGCAGGCGATTAGAATCAGACCTGAGAGCAGCAGTAGTAGTAAATTTTTCATAACGCCTCCATTTTGGTGATCACAGCCAGGATGCTCTGCGAAACACCCTCCAACCGAAAGATTGGTCATTTGAAGCGCGATACGATTGAAGAAGCAAAGGTGTGATACTTCGATTGTACCGTCAAAAACGAACCCTTCCAAACAGGCAATTTAACGGCGTTGGGTGAACGGCTGCACTTCATTTTTTTTTCGTGGAGGGTTGCTAGAAACATGACGGAATCAGTCATATTCATCTGGCATTGAACCGCATTGGCTTGACATGCATTTTTTCAGGTCTATAATGATAGTAATTGACTATTTTCTGAGAAAGAGGTGAAAAAAATGAGCGACGATAAGAAGAATTTCCTGGGCAACTTGGTTGGCGCTGCCGCTGAAAAGGCTGCCGCTGAGAGGGCCGCTGCTGAAGCTGCGGCCGCGAAGGCTGCTGCAGAAAAAGCCGCCGCAGAAGCTGCTGCAAAGGCTGAAGCTGAGAAAGCTGCCGCGATCAGGGCCGCTGCAGAAAAGGCTGCTGCTGAGCGCAAGGCTGCTGAAGAAAAAGCCGCTGCTGAAAGAGGGGCATCATTGAAGGCAATTGCAGATCGGGTTGCCGCTGAACGGGCCGCTGCTGAAAAGGCTGCCGCTGAAGCCAAAGCCAAAGCTGAAGCCGCCGCGGCGGCTGCACCCAAGAAGGGTGTGGTTCAGGTGCGCAGCCTGTATATTCGCGCTGATCATTCCGCCAAAGCAAAGAGTGTGGGCGGATTGGTGGCTGGAAACGAAGTGCTGGTCTATGAAACCTGGACAGACGGCAAAGACACCTGGGCGCGCATTGGCGAAGGCCAATGGTCTGCCATGATCTACAATGGGGAAACGTACATTAAGATCGAGTGATCGAAAGACACCGAGTGAATAAGATTAGCAAAAGGCTTCCAGATAGGAAGCCTTTTGCTAATGAATGGCATCCAATACTTGTTTAATGGTGTCAAAATGGATAATGTTAAGATAACCCCTATGCAGAAGATTGTGACCGGAATTCTACAGAACTAAACTGTACACTGCTCTTGACACAAGCATCACCGGGTCTATAATCATTAAGCATCAAGTGTTCCAGTTCAGAAAACGGAGGAAGAAATGGCGGAAGACAAGAAAAATGTGGATAAAGTCATTGGCGTTGGCGCTCCCAAAACGGGCGTGGTTCAGGTGGCGTCGCTGAACATTCGCGAAGACCACGCTGCCAGCGCAAAGAGCGTTGGCGGCCTGGTGAAAGGCAACGAAGTCACCATTCTGGATACCTGGACGGATGGCAAGGATACCTGGGCGAGGATCGGCCCCAACCAGTGGGCGGCCGTGATTTTCAACGGCGAAACATATATCAAAATACCATAAAGAATTGTCCTGGCAGGGAAACAAATGAGCTTCCTTTCACACGAGAAAGGAAGCTCATTTGTTGAAGCCTGATGGCGTTATGGGATGGAAACGCCAGAAGGTGACATGCCAGTGAAAGGGTTTATCACCTTTCGGTGAAAGACCTCTTCACCTGAGGAAACAGCGGAAATCGTCACCTCAGGGGCTGGAAGCGAATAATATGGCGTCTGATCTAGCAGGCCATATTCTGGATAATAAAACGAATTTGCGGCGGTGAGATGTTCGATAAACCGAACATAATCATTGGTATATTCACGGTTGTAAATGTATCTGGTTGTCATGTCTGTGTAATACAGGAGCCGGGTGTTGCTGCCGGGCATTCCGGCATCGTAACGAAGAATGACTTCGCCAGGGTGACAACGGATCTTCAGGCCATCCTGACCGGGCTTTTCTTCCCAATAAAGAAAATCGTCGCGATTTTTGAATTCCCAGTAATACAGTGATTTCCCTACTCGAATAAAATCGTTCCCATATTCAGTTACAGTGAAAGCCTGATCGTTGATATAAACGATCTGCCCAACATAGAACTGGTCAGTATAACCCAATTTCCAGGGGGCTCCCCAAAAATAAGTTCCGTTTGCATCTGCTTCGTAAGATCTGAGCCATTCTCCCGTTGAAATGACATATTCATCATACCATTGAGAACTTGGCGGGCTGCTGGTATCACTCCAGTAGGTGTTTGTGCTTTGGATCACATCAGGCGCGACCAGGGTGTTAAAATCCTTCTTCCACCTGGTGTAATAGGAACCACTCAAATGAGGCCCGGTTCCAATTTCTGTTCCATCCCACTGCAATTTCAGTCCCACAAAAAGAGGATAGATAGTGGCAGTTTGGGTCGCCCACTCACTATTTCCCCATGTGTTGGATGCTCTCACCCGGTAGTAATAAGTTGAAGCGCCTTTACCTGGATCAGGGGAAGTCCATGAAAGATCGGAACCAGAGTAACGTAAATATGTGACGTGAAAATCAGGAAAGAGAGATTCCTCTAGACGATAGGTTTCGGCGTTGGGCACGCTTTTCCACGAAATTGTAAATATATTGTCCTGATCATCATTTTCTACTGCATTGAATTGAGGGGCGGAAGGAATTGGCGGCCATGCAATTGGAATAAAGGGTAAAAAGAATTTCATGCTGGTGTGGGCACTGCCGGCGGCTTGAGTTGCTTTCACCCTGGAATTGGGAATATATGCTATGAGGGCAATCAGAGAGATAAGAAACAGACCCAGAAGCACGATTTTGATGGATTTCTTCTGCATAGTATCCTTTCGTACCTTTTTCAATGTTTTTACTCAGCACAGTAACTGCATGGGGAGTTTTTCCCGGGTTTTGAGGGCTAAAACTCCCAATTAACCGTCTTTGCCTCCCACGGGCTGGGGCGGTATTCTATCATGTGATATGGTCAAAGAGTTATATTTAATTTTTAACAAAGTTGGTGGAAGATGGCGATGACCCCCTGGATGGAGAAAGTTTAATCCGTTATGGTAACAGCGCGTACAAGAATAAGTATACCACAATCACAGATGCTCAAATAAGAAATTTCTATTTCAGCAGGTCTTGAAGGGCTGATCCCCAACTTCTGATGTAATCCCAATTGCGGAATTCGCCTGGTTTGGCCTGGACGACCAGCATGACAAAGATGGCCTGCCACCACTTCAGGCGGAACATATCGAGCTTGCCGCCGAAGAAAGCCACGCTGACCGGTTTGACATCAGGCGCTGCTTTAAGCATGGGGTTGAGATAATTAGAAACCGCCGTATATTTTTCCCGCAGTCCGGATGGAAGGGCTTTTGCGGGTTTTTTAGCCAGATTGGGATCAAAGAAAAGTTTTAAAGGGGCAAACTGGATTGGATCTTCATAAGTGAGGCTTATGGCGGCGGCAAAGAAGGCCACTTTCTTCACAGCGAGGGCTGTTTGATGTTTTTTGAGGAATTTCAGCGCATCGGCGTGCCAACCGAGTATCATGGGGGCGCCGACGATCACGGCATCGTAGGCTTCGAGGGAGGTTGCATCCTTGAACTGCAGAATATCCACAGTTGAGTTGGGCGTTAGCAGGCCTTCTTTGATGGTGCGGGCAATGCCCTCGGTTGATCCAGCATTGGAGGTATAGGCAATCAGTGTACGGCTCATGGGTTACTCCATAATCGTTATCCGGATATATGTCATTGATTATACACTTTTTGATGCTGGGCGAGGAATTTTTTCCAGGATAGTTATAATGGTAGAGAAGCAAGATTTGAAAGGAGCATAACCATGAGTCCTGAGTCTCTTGAAATGAATGGCAGCCGAAAGGACATGCCTGTTCTTTTTGTTGGTCACGGCAGTCCAATGAATGCCATTGAGGAAAATGAATTTTCATTGGGCTGGCGTGAGGCAGCCGCCCGGCTGCCCAGACCGAAAGCCATTCTTTGCATTTCGGCACACTGGGAGACGCGCGGCAGCGCCGTAACGAGCATGGAAAAACCGCGCACAATTTATGATTTTGGCGGTTTCCCGCCCGAATTATATCGCGTGGTCTACCCGGCTCCTGGCGATCCTGCATTGGCCAGGCGGGTTCAAGGCTTATTTCCTGAACATAGCATCATCATGGACGAGAAATGGGGTCTGGATCATGGCTGCTGGAGCGTGCTCCGAAATATGTATCCACAGGCCGATATTCCCGTGGTGCAGCTCAGCCTGGATCATTTTCTTCCAGCGGCAGGAAACTATCAATTGGCAAAGCAACTGGCGCCTTTGCGCAGGGAAGGCATACTCATTCTGGGAAGTGGGAACATGGTTCACAACCTTGGTCTTCTGACATTACCTACTGGAAGATTGAGCGATTTTAACGAACCCTACGCTTTTGATTGGGCCATTGAGGCCAGCGAGCTTTTCAAAAGCCTGATCTGTGAACGAAAGCATCAGGAATTGGCTGACTACACCCGCCTGGGCGAAGCCGTCAGACTGGCCGTACCCACCCCAGAACACTACCTGCCCATGTTATATGCCCTGGCTTTGCAGGAGCCGCAGGAGACGCTGACCTTTTTCAATGACAAACCCCTGGCTGGGTCCCTGACGATGACTTCATTTACAATTGCGTAGGTGTGAAGTGGATCAAAAAGCCGCCCTCGATTTGAGGGCGGCTTTGGGTTTAAGATTCTAACCAAGCTGTGCTTGCAGCTTTTCAGCAGAGGCGCGGTAGGAGGCCAGTTTTTCGCGTTCCTTATCCACCACGGCTGCCGGGGCTTTTTCAGCGAAGGAGCTGCTCAGCAGGGTTTCCAGACGGGCAATTTGGACCTGGATATCCGCCAGTTCTTTTTGCAGGCGGGCCTGTTCAGCTTCCTGATCCACCAGGCCGGCGAGCGGGAGGAAGATTTCCACCCCGGAGATCACCGCCGAGGTGCAGCCGGCGGGTTTCTCGGTCAGGCTGGCCGTCAGGGTCAACTGGGCCGGGTCGATATAGGCCAGGGCAGCCAGGACTTTGGCCTGCTGCTGCAGCAGGGGCAGTTTTTCACCAGCAGTCAGAGTGGCAGCGGTGCGCTTTCCGGGGGTGACCTTCTTTTCAGAGCGCAAGTTGCGAATGGTGCGAATCACTTCCTGCACCAGATTGAAATCAGCAATCTTCTGTTCTTCCCAACCTTCGACAGCCTGAGCTTCGGGCCAACGGGCAATAATGAGGGCTTCTTCCCAGCCGTTCTTTGGCGCGTAGAGGGGTGAGATCTCCTGGCAGGCGCGCTTGAGATGCCCCCACAGCTCTTCGGTGACGAAGGGCGTGAAAGGGTGCAGCAACCGCAGGCAGGTATCGAGCACTCGGGCCAGGGTATAGGCGGTGTAATGGGCACGGTCGCCGCCTTCGGCCAGCTGCAGCTTGGCAATTTCAAGGTACCAGTCGGCAAATTCACTCCAGAAGAAGTCGTAAATCTGGCGGCCGCCTTCGCCGTATTGATAGTTGTCGAAGAGGCGGGTCACTTCGGCGGTGAGCGCCTGCAGACGAGCCCAGATCCATGAATCGGCCAGGGTCCACTGCGGCGCAGCCTGCGGCGCAGCCGGTGCCTGATCGAGGGCGCCGATGACAAAGCGGCCGGCGTTCCAGATTTTATTGGCGAAGTTGCGGTTGCCTTCCACCTTCTTTTCGGAAAGGTTCATGTCATGTCCGGGGGTGGAGCCCACCAACAGGGTGAAGCGCAGGGCATCGGTACCGTATTGATCCATGGTCAGCAGGGGATCAATCACATTGCCCTTCGATTTGCTCATTTTTTGACCGTGTTCATCGCGCACCAAGCCGTGCAGATACACGGTATGGAAGGGCGCCTGGCCGGTGAAGGCAAGGCCGTCCATGATCATGCGCGCCACCCAGAAGAAGAGGATGTCATAGCCAGTCTCAAGCACTGAGGTTGGGTAGAAGTACTTGAAATCGGGGGTTTCTTCAGGCCAGCCGAGGGTTGAGAAGGGCCAGAGGCCGGAAGAGAACCAGGTATCCAGCACGTCAGGATCCTGTTCGATGCGCGCGCTGCCGCAGTGCATGCAGGCTTTGGGATCTTCACGGGTGACGGTCTCTTTGCCGCAATCCTGGCAGTACCACACGGGGATGCGGTGGCCCCACCAGAGCTGGCGGCTGATGCACCAATCCTCGATGTTTTCCATCCAATTGTAATAGACCTTGGTGAAGCGCTCGGGGACAATGCGAATGCGCCCGTCTTTGACGGCTTCGAGGGCGGCGTTGCCCATATCTTTGATGCGCACGAACCACTGGGTGGACACCATGGGTTCCACCATTTCGCCGCCGCGCTGAGAGCGGGGCACGCTCATGCGGTAGGGTTCTTCTTTGATCACCAGGCCGGCAGCTGCCATATCCGCCCAGAGCTTCTTGCGGCATTCATAGCGGTCCATGCCGGCATAGGGGCCGCCGACAGCGGTGACGCGGGCGGATTCATCCAGCATGGAGATGATGGGCAGGTTGTGGGTCTGACCGATGAGGTAGTCATTGGGATCGTGGCCGGGCGTGATTTTCAGGGCGCCAGTGCCAAATTCACGATCCACATAGGCATCGCCAATAACAGGAATTTCGCGATTAAGGATGGGCACGCGCACCTTGCGGCCAATAAAAGCCTGGTAACGGGGATCTTCAGGGTGCACTGCCACGGCTGTATCGCCGAGGATGGTTTCGGGGCGGGTGGTGGCCACCGGAATGAATTCATCACTATCAGCGAGCGGGTATTTGAAGAAGAAAAGGGTTCCCATTTCATCGCTGTATTCCACCTCGAGATCTGAGACGGCGGTGCGCAGACCTGGCGACCAGTTGATGAGGCGGGGGCCACGGTAAATGAGACCCTGTTCATAGAGGCGCACAAAGGCTTCACGCACGGCTATTGATAGGCCTTCATCGAGGGTGAATCGTTCGCGATCCCAATCGCAAGAGGCGCCAAGGCGGCGGATCTGGCGGGTGATGATGCCGCCATATTTTTTCTTCCAGGCCCAGGTGCGTTCAACAAAGGCTTCTCGGCCGAGCTGTTCGCGGCGCAGACCCTCTTTGGCCAGGTCTTTTTCCACCTGGAGCTGGGTGGCGATGCCGGCATGATCAGAACCAGGCACCCAGAGCGTGGGCACACCCTTCATGCGATGATAACGGATCATCAGGTCTTCCATGGAAACGAACATGGCGTGGCCCAGGTGCAATTCACCGGTCACGTTCGGCGGGGGGATGGAGATGACGAACGGTTTGCGGCTGGGATCGAAATTGGGTTTGGAAGGATCGTTATCGGGCTTGAAAAAACCCGATTCTTCCCACCACTGATAAAGCCGCTGTTCAGTGGCGTTGAAATCGTATGCTTTTGGTAGATCGTGTGTCATAGGACGCCTCCAGTAAAAAGATGGATAAAAACAAAAATCCCTTTCGTCGCAGAGGACGAAAGGGGAAGCCTTCCGCGGTACCACCTCCATACCATCACCGGTTACCCGGTGGGGCACTTTCCCGGACCAACATCCGGGCTGCGCTGTAACGGGCTTACCCGTGCCGGTCTACTTTCTTGAAGATTTCTTCGGCAGCGACCCTGGCGACTTCAGCAACGGTGGGTTGGGGAGGCTTTCAGCCAAGGCCTCCTTCTCTGACAACTCGAAAGCTGCTTACTCCTCCAGGTGAGGATGAGAGATTGATTTGTTGGATTGATTATACCGTCATGAATCGCGGGTGTCAATAAGGCAAAACTGAGGTTCAGACAAAAGATCGGACATTGGGGTAAATCAAGGCTCGAAAGGTAGCCAGGGCGGTCTGCAGGACAGCCGTTTTCTGTTCCTGGGACAGGGACCATTTTTGTTTGAGCAGAACAAATAAGCCGGAATAGCG
>JAKQJC010000060.1 GCA_029561345.1 Chloroflexota bacterium
CGCCCACATCAATCTCTGGACTATAAAACACCGGCGGAAATCTACGCGCCCCCCGCCGGTAATATGTTACAATCAACCTTAACAAAGGAGTGCACCTTAAAGTGACCCTTTTGGGTGTCTAAAAATCCTTATCCACCCTAGTGTTATACTGAGTTAGATACCAACCTGACTGCCATTGAGGACATCACCATCTTTCTTTTCACCATCAGCACCACTTGAAGCCCCATGACGCCGTGCCTTGTATTCCTTGCGGATAAGGACACGTATTTTCTGTGAACGGTTGTTCTGATCCTGTTCACAGAGCCAATCTAGCATTTGAAGGGTTTCGCTGTTCATGCTGATTGATAATTGTGAATAAATGTTGGTGTCCATCAAACTTCCTTTGTTTCCAATTGGTATAGATTTACTTCCATATAGTAGCACAATTGTTATGCGTTGTCAACAGGTAGCATTATTCAACATTTAGGCACTACCAAATAAGAACAATAATTATTCAACATTGGTATTACCAGGGTGATAATATATTATTTACTATGGACACTGAAACTTTCGCTGATTGGTTACGAAATGAATTGCGCTTACGTGATTGGTCACAGTCCGACTTAGCTCGTGCCTGTAACATAACCACGGCAACTGTATCGCGTATTATCACTGGTGATAGAAAGGTTGGCAAAGATGTTGCCACTGCTATTGCCAAAGCACTTAGACTTCCACAAGAAGTTGTATTCAAAAAAGCCGGTATCTTGACAAGCACCGTTGATGATGAACTGACCAGACAGGTATCTTACTATTTCAACACTCTTTCTGAGGAAGGAAAACAACAAGTTCTGGATTTCTTGGACTTTCTATCAGAAAAGGAAAGGAAACGGGGGAATGTCCCAAATCGATGAACATAAAGTTAAAGCCTTATGCACAAGAAAAAGAAAGATGCTCTTGTACCTCGCAATAGGCAGACATTACTTTGAAAAGTTGTCTTCTGAAAAACTGTTTTATTATTTGTTTGCCCTAAGTTCATCTATTTTCTGTGCCATGATTGGATATTGTATTCGAGACATGACACATCCAGAATTACTTCTGCCAATCGCTTTAGGCGGCGGGGTTAGCGTCAACATCATCCTATACAGGATTGCACAATATGGAACGGCCTAGGTTATGTCCGATCTGTGGACAAATGGATAAGGCTCAGAAGCTGTCTGCAATTTATGCGACAGCGCCAATGGATGTTGCCCAAAAATTTGCACCACCAAAAAAGCCTGTTGAACGGGCATCGCGGTTTGTGTTTTGGGCTGGTTTTCCGTTCTTTGCAATCGGCTTGTCGTTCTTCTTGTTATGTTGGCAGTTCAGATGCGGGACTTTTCTGATGGTCATGGGCTTCGTGTGCATGTTTGTTGGCCTGGCGCTCTATGTCAAAGGGCTTAATATGCGGACCGATGCCTGGAAAGATATGGATGAAAAACTAAAAGCTTATCGCATTGCTTCTGAAAAATGGGGCGAACAATATTATTGTTTTCGGGATGACATTGTTTTCTGACTTCTACGGGAGGCCGGGAGGCATGGGAAGCAATGTTATAAACTTTTTACATGTATCCTTGATGATGTATATATATTTGTAATTAGCCTCCCGCGCTTCCCTGCCTCCCTGACGTAAGGATAAAACCAAACTATGAACCCTTCCCCATTCCCCCATGGAACCTCAGTCTGCGCCTATCTTCGTGACTCTGGCCACGAAGATCAGGAAACCTCCATCGATCAACAGGAGAAGGCCATTCGTGATTGGTGCTTGGCCAATGGTCTTGTGCTATCGCGTGTTTATGCAGATGCAGCCAGGCCTGGATCCACCACCGTTGGCAGAGATGCCTTTCAAGAAATGATGGCAAATTTAAGGGCCGGGTCGACAGATGCCGGGGTGGTCATCTGGAAGTACAACCGCTTTGCCCGTGATATAGATGATGCCCAATTTTTCAAAGCGGATTTGCGGCGGCGCGGGTACAAAATTTTCAGCATCAACGACAGCGTTCCAGATGGTCTGGATGGTCGATTTTTCGAGGCCGCCATTGACTGGATGAATGCACGTTACCTGGAAGATATGAAGGTTGATATTAAGAGGGGACAGCATCACATGATGGATGAGCATGGGGTAATCGGGGGAAAGCCGCCATATGGTTTCATGAGATTGCAATTTGAAGCGGGGCAGCGGCGAGATGGAAGGCCGCGCATGGTTGGAAAGTGGGTGGTGGATCCAGATAAAGTTGAAACGGTAAAACGAGCCTGGACAATGCGAGCCGCTGGCGCATCATACCGGGCAATCCACGATGAGCTGAATATCTTCAACAGCCTGAATGCTTATCCAACCTTTTTTCGCAACCGGCTTTATATTGGTGATTTGGTTTTCAGCGGAAAAGTTTATGAGGAATATGTCACACCGATCATAGATATTGATACATGGAACACGGTTCAGATCCTGAACAAAAAATCAAAATCAGAGCAAATTTTTCAAGGCGATCACCCCAGAAGATATAGCAGCACTTTCATCCTTTCTGGATTGGTGCGCTGTGCGAGATGTAATTCCCCTCTGAATGGTACGGTCGTGGCATTCAAAGAAACACCGGAGTATAGATACACCTACTATTATTGCCCAAGCATTTACCGGGGTATGTGCGACGCGCAAAAGATCAGACAAGAAATATTAGAACAAACGGTCATTGATGTTTTAAAGGGTTATCTGTTTGAACCAGACCGGAGGATCGAACTGGTGGAAGCCATAAGAAAAAAGCAGCATAACTATGCTGCTGAAGTTGTGTCTGAACGATCCATTCTTGTTGCCAGACTGAAAGAAGTTAATACCAAACGCAAGAACCTGACAGACATCATTGCATCAAAGGGCACGACGGTTCTATCGTTGGTGGACAAATTGTCTGAACTGGATTCAGAAGCAGCTGTCCTGGAGAGAAAGCTTAAGCTGATGACTGGACAGGAACCGCAGCAAAACTTTATGACGCCTGAAGATATTCTCTCCGCCCTTGACACTGCCATGGAGACCATAGATCAGGCTGATAGGGAAACTCAAAGAAGCATCATACACAGCATGTGTGAGTCAGTTGTCGTTGAACGAACGGGGGACATACTCAGGGGAACCGTGGTATTTTATAAAGATTTTATGCCTATAGAAAGGTGCCCCAGGAGGGACTCGAACTCTCAACCTTAGCCTTAGGAGTGCTCTGCTCTTTCCTGTTGAGCTACTGGGGCGTTACACGGCTATTATAGCATATCCTGGCCCGCCTCTGAAGGTGATTTTCCCCGCCGGCGGGTGCGCTGGCGCCCTCTTTAAACGGGCCTGCAGACGGGTGCTGAACGGGTCTGCAGGCCCATCCCGTAAACCGGTTCTTCAGGTATCCTATGAGGGACAAAATTAACCGGAGGAAGAAAACAATGAAACCTGTATTCAAATGGATTAGCTTGATTATTGTGCTCAGCCTGGCTCTGGCGAGCCTGGCGGGCTGCGCCAGTTCAACCGCCACCGATACGGCATCATCCAGCATGCCCACCGAGGCCATCAAAAAAGGCGACCTGACCGCCCACATCATCACCACCGGTTCGGTGCGCGCCAACCGCGCCCAGACCCTCACCTGGAGCCTTTCAGGGCAGGTGGGCACCCTCAATGTGAAAATGCTTGATACCGTCGCGGTCAACGACGTGCTGGCCGAAATGGACCGCACCAGCCTGCCCCAGAGCGTGATCCTGGCCCAGGCGGACCTGTGGCAGGCCCAGCAGGCGCTGGCCGATCTGCAGCATGTGGAAACCAAAATTGCCCAGGCCCACCTGGACCTGGTGACCGCCCAGCAGGATTACGACAAGGCCCTCAAGCGCGCCACCAACCTCAGCCACATCACCCAGACCGGTTCGCAGGCCAACATTGATATTGCCCGCGCCGATTACACCTCTGCCGAAGAGGCTCTGAAAGCCGCCGAGGATATGTTCAAAATGGTCGAAAACGAGCCCGCCAACAGCAGCACGCGCATCATGTTCCAGGCGGAAGTTTCCCGCGCCCGCCAGCGCCGCGACCAGACTCTCTACAACCTCAATTACCTGACCAACAAACCGGCTCAAGCCGATATTGACAAGGCCCAGGTGGAGTTGGAAATGGCTCAGGCCAAGCTGACCGCCGCTGAACGCACCTACGCCAACATCAAAGACGGCACCCCGGCCGGCGAAATTGCCGCCGCCCAGGCCCGCGTGGATGCCGCCCAGGCCACCCTCAATCAGACTGTGCTGAAAGCCCCCTTTGCCGGCATCATCACCTACCTGAACGTGCAGGCCGGCGACCAGGTGCAGGCGGGCAGCATGGCCATGCAGATGGAAGACCGTTCACGCCTTTTTGTGGATGTCAACCTGTCAGAAATTGACGTCAACGACCTGAAAACCGGCCAGAAGGTGAACCTGACTTTTGACGCCATCCCTGGCAAGGAATATGAAGGCCAGGTGCTGCAAATTGGCATCACCGGCAGCCGCGAGCAGGGCTCGGTCACCTACCCTGTGGTGGTGGAAATTCTCAAAGCCGATGATTCCATCAAAACCGGCATGACCGCCACCGTGCGCATTCAGACCCGTGAAGTGAAGGATGTGCTGCTGGTGCCGAATAAGGCCGTGCGCGTGCTCAACAGCCAGCGCGTGGTGTTCGTCAAGACCGCCGGCATGCCCCTGCCCCAGCCTGTGGCCGTCACCCTGGGCGTTTCATCGGGCAGCATGAGCCAGGTGCTCAGCGGCCTCAACGAAGGCGACCTGGTGGTCACCAATCCCGATAACCTGATGCAGATGCAGATGTCGGTCAGCGGAGGTGAATAACATGAGCGACTGGGTGATTACAGCCGACAGCCTGACCAAACGCTATAAGATGGGAACGGTTGTCGTCAATGCCCTGAACGGCGTTTCGCTGAACATTGGCGCCGGTGAAGTGGTGGCCATCATGGGGCCTTCGGGCTCCGGAAAATCCACCCTGATGAACATCATCGGCTGCCTCGACCGGCCCTCCAGCGGCGACTACACCCTCGATGGGGTGCTGGTTTCAAAGCTGCGCGATAACGAAGTGGCGCACATTCGCAACCAGAAGGTGGGCTTTGTGTTCCAGAGCTTCAACCTGCTGCCCCGCGCCAGCGCGCTGGAAAATGTGGAGCTGCCCATGCGCTATGCGGGCGTGACCAAAAACCGCACCCAGCGCGCCAAGGCTGCCCTCGAACTGGTGGGGTTGGGCGAACGCATCAAGCACCGCCCCAACGAACTTTCGGGCGGCCAGCAGCAGCGGGTGGCCATTGCCCGCGCCATGGTCAACAACCCGGCCATCATCCTGGCCGATGAGCCCACCGGCGCGCTCGACACCCGCTCGGGCAAGGAAATTATGGATCTGCTGCTGCAAACCAACGCCCAATGCGGCACCACCCTGATTTTGGTGACGCACGATCCCGGCGTGGCGGCCCGCGCCCAGCGCACCATCCGCCTGCGCGACGGCCTTTTGGAGGAGGCCCAGGCATGAAACTGACCCATTTGATTAAAGAGGCCCTCAAAAGCCTCACAGCCAACAAACTGCGCTCTGCCCTGACCATTCTGGGCATCGTCATCGGCGTGGCCGCGGTCATTGCCATGGTTTCGCTGGGACGCGGCGTGCAGGACTCGATCAACAAACAGTTTTCGAGCATGGGTTCCGCCCAGATCATGGTCTTTTCCAACTACGCCCCCGGCATCACCGACCCCAAGCCGCTGACCCTGGGAGACGCCGAAGCCCTCAAAGATATCATGCTGGCCCCCGATGTGAAGGACGTGGCCGCTGACTTGCAGGGCAACGGCAAGGTGATTTTTGGCAGCAAGGCAGCCACCGTGTCGGTTTACGGCACCACCGGCAACTATGCCGAGCTGAACAACTATGACTTTATGGAAGGCGGTTATTTCAACGAAGAACAGGTCAGCGGTCAATCGGCGGTGGCGGTGCTGGGCCCCACCCTGGCCAAAACCCTCTTTGACCGCAAGACCGGCATCGTCGGCGAAACCATCCGCATTGAAGGTCAGCCTTACCGCGTGGTGGGCGTGCTGAAGGAACGCGGCGCCAGCGGCGTCTCGTTCACCTCCACCGATAACGCCGTCCTGATCCCGATTTCGGTGGCCAGCCAGCGCATTGCCGTGCGCCAGACGCGCGGCCAGGTGGATACCATGACGGTGGTGGTGCGCAGCAGCAGCCGCGTGAACCAGGCCACCGACCAGGTGAAGGAAATTTTGCGGGCGCGCCACCGCACCCCCATCGGCATTGACGATTTCATGGTGTTCGTGGCCAAAGACCTGCTCGATTCGCTGAACAGCCTGACCACCATGGTCACCCTCTTCCTCGGCGCCATCGCCGCCATCTCGCTGCTGGTGGGCGGCATCGGCATCATGAACATCATGCTGGTTTCGGTCACCGAGCGCACGCGTGAAATTGGCCTGCGCAAGGCCCTGGGCGCCCGCCGCCGCGATATCCTCGTCCAGTTCCTGGCCGAAGCCTCGCTGCTGAGCATGGTGGGCGGCGCCATCGGCATCGCCCTGGGCTGGGGCATTGGCATCGCCATCATGGTCATCTCAAAGAACAGCGGCTCTGCCATCACCCCCATCGTCGGCCTCGATGCCATCCTGATGGCCACGCTCACCTCATCGGCCATCGGCATCTTCTTCGGCTTCTATCCGGCCAACCGCGCCGCCAGCCTGACCCCCGTGGAAGCACTGCGCTCGGAGTAAGAACAACACACCTGCTCAGGCATGGCTCAAAGGCCATAAGCCGCTCCCTGAGCCTTTCGAAGGGAGCGGGAACCCAAAAAAACTTTCCTGGCCAGCTGAGCAGTTATCTCACAATCTTGAATCCATTCCTGCAGGGCAGCCCCGCCCTGCAGGAAGAAAAGAGACAGCCATGCAGCCGCGTATCACCTTTTCATCTGTCACCGCCCTGGCCCTCAGCCTGATGACCGGAGCCTTTGGCCTCTCGTTCATCACCGGTTCTGTGTTTGCCGCGGGTTATCTGACCGGGTTTATTGATATCGAAAATGTGATGACCGGGGTTTCGAACGGTTTTTATGGTCTGTTGAGCTGTCTCAGCCCCATCGTCATGCTGATGGAACTGGTGGGCCTGGTGATGCTGTTTTCGGATGGCGCCCAGGTTTCGCCAGCGCAAAAGAACCTGACGCGCATTGCCGTGGCCCTGTTTGCCAGCTGTGTTTTGCTGCTGCTGATGGCTTCGGCCTTCAATATTGCCGCCACGCAGTCAGGCAGCCTGGCCCTGGCTCAGGCGGCCTATATCCTCCAGTCGCTGATGGTGATTGTGGAAACCCTGGCCATCGTGCTCGGCACCTTTGAACTGGCTTCAAACCGCCACCGCCTGGTGATTGCAGTTTCGATGGCGGCCAGCACCCTGGCCACCACTGCCAGCATGATCGTCTGCGCTGCCAGCCTGCAGATGAAAATGGTCACGGTGATGAATGTGCAAACCTATGTGGCGGTGCCCATGATGGATTTCCGGGGGCCGTTTTACCTGACCGTTTCGGTCATTTCCCTGCTGGGCGTTCTGGTCATGACGGCTGTGTTTTTCCGCATGTCCGTGGAGGCCTGGAAAATCATTCGCGAACGCGAGCCGATCGTTGATCCGGCCGCATAAGATCATTATTTTGTGAAAGGATGTCTCATGAATCAATACCCTGTTTCCAAGAAAACCGCCGCCGGGATGACCACCCTGCTGGCGGCCTTCGTGCTCTCGCTGGTGGTGCTGGCGATCGCCCAGTTTCTTATTCCTAAAGACGCCGACTATCAAACCATGATGCAGGGAAATATGATGGCGCTCAGCCTGGTGGTAAGCTGCCTGGGCCTGTTGACCGGTCTGCTGCAGCTGGTGGGTCTGATTTTGATCGTCACCGATGCCGGCAAGGTGGGCGGCCTGCACAAAGTTCTCAGCTGGGCCGGCCTGGCGCTTTACGTGCTGTGCCTGGTGCCGATTATCCTCTCAGCTGTCGTGGGCATGGAATTGGGCACCACTGGCAGTCTGGATGCCGCCCGCAGCACTTATTACCTGCAAATAGCCGCTACTGTTTTGGGAACCCTTGCCCCCATTTTGAGCGCATTTGGCATTGCCAATCTGCTGCAGCGCGGCCTGCTGGTTCTCTATGGCCTGCTCTCCACCGGCGGGGGGGTGGTCTCCAGCCTGATGGCGCTGAACAACCTGAAGATTGAGACCATGACCATTTCCGGCATCACCACCTATGTGCCCGTGCCAGGCATAGATATGAGCAGCCTGCCGTATCTGCTGGCCAACTATGCCGCCATGGGCGGCGCGGCCATCGGCGCCCTGGCCTTTTTGCTGCTGACCATTGAAGCCTGGAAGGTGATGCGCAGCCGCGAAGTGTTCACCGATTCGGTGGTGTAGATTTCACCGGATGGCTTTGGGGTGGAAGGGTTCCCTTCAACAGGCCTTCCACCCCGGTTTCATCTCCAGAAAGGGGTTATGCCATGCAGCAGCGCAATTTCACTTCTGTCACCGCCCTGGCCCTCAGCCTGATGACCGCCGCCTTTGGTCTTTCACTGATCATTGGCCTGATCTACTTCGGCGGTTACATCACCGGCGCGCTGAAGGTGGAAGCCCTGCTGGGCGGTTCCGCCCCGGCCCTGTATGGCATTTTGAGCTGCACCAACCCGCTGGTGAACCTGCTGGAACTGCTGGCGCTGGTGATGCTGGTTTACGATGGCGCGCAGGTTTCGCCGCTTCACCGCCGCCTGACGCGCCTGGCCCTGGGCCTGTTTATCAGCGAGTTTTTGCTGCTGCTGGTGTCTTCAGGGCTCAGCATCGCTTTCACCCGAAGCGGCAGCCTGTTTTTGGCCCAGGCCGGCTATGTCATCCAGATTCTGATGCTGACGGTGGAAATTACCGCCGTGGGCCTGGCGCTGGCCGCGCTTTGTTCAAACGGTCAACGCGCTGTTTTGCTGGGTTTCATGCTGCTGAGCTGGGCTTCAGGCCTGGCCAGCCTGCTGATGGTGATCGTTTCCTTGAAAGTCCAGACCCTCATCACCCTCAACGTGCGCACGCATGTTGCCCTGCCCCAGGTGGATTTTCAGACGGGTTTATATCCGCTTTTTTCGGGGCTTTCGCTGCTGGGCATGCTGGGCTTCCTGGTGCTGGGTTTCCAAATGGCGGTGCAGGCCTGGCGGGTCATTCGCGAGCGCGACCCGATTGTGGATGCGGCTGAATGAGCTGGCTGCAACCTGTGGTATAAATAAATGGTAACGGTTCAGGCAGCGGCATTTTCTGGCTTGACCGGCAGTTTGACAATCACATATTTCGACCCGTCCTGCGGTGTTTTTCCTTTTGAGCCGGAAATAAACCCCGCACGTGTTTTTATGATCCCCATGAAGCGGGCGCCGGGGGTGGGTTTTTTAATGTGTTTTTTTCGAAGTGGTTATGTTAAAGTGATTACAGCTTGCTTTAGATTGAAAGGGCGCTGATGGTATGAAAAGCCGATTTAAACGCTGGTTTGGTTGGGTTCCTTATGTTTCCCGCGCGCTGCGCCCTTTTAAGCGTCTGCAGTGGAAGCTGACCGTGGCTTACACTTTCATCACTGTGCTGGTGCTGTCGCTGCTGCTGCTGGTGTTGATGATCATCAGCAGCCAGATGATTTACGGCATGCCCGAAATGGAGCTGGCCATGGCCGAGGCGCTCACCGCCTCAGCCAGCAGCCTGACCCCCGCCCTCGAAGCGGATCCGCCAGACACGGCAGCCCTGCAGGCCTGGATGGACAAAACGATTTCTGAAAACGAAATCATGCTCACCCAGGGGGAAGACACCTCTCAAACGTCGGAAGGCGAATTTATCTTCACCTACACCTCCAATATTAAAAGCGGCAGCCTGCTGCTCATTCTGGATGAAAATGGCCGGGTGCTGATTTCAAACCATCCTGAGCTGACCCCGGCAGGCGAGGTTTTTCCGGAAGTTTTGCATCCCCAGGTCAAATCGCTGATTAACGATGCGCTGCAGCCCGACACCCAGGCGCGCCAGTTTCTTGGCCATGACGAGGTGCGCTCCATTGCCGTCACGCGCATTCTTTCGAGCGACAGCCGGCGCATGGTGGGCATGGCTGTGCTGGTGCTGCAGCTCCCCGACCGCTTCGAAACCCTGGTTTCATCGGTGCTGTCCATCATCCCGGTGATCATGTTCCTCACCATCCTGGCCGGCCTGATCGGCATGGTGTTCGGCGCGCTGATGGCGCGCGGCCTGACCCGCCGCCTGAAAAAAGCCATGGCAGCCACCGATGCCTGGGGCCAGGGCGATTTTTCGGTGCGCCTGAATGATAAAACGGAAGATGAGATTGGCCAGCTTGCCCAGGATCTGAACCAGATGGCAGATGAGCTGCGCAGCCTGATGCAAACCCGCCAGGAACTGGCCGCCCTTGAAGAGCGCAACCGCCTGGCGCGCGACCTGCACGACAGCGTGAAGCAGCAGGTGTTTGCCATCAGCATGAACCTGGCCGCTGCGCAGACCCTTTTTGAGCGCAAGCCCGAAGAAGCCCGCAAGCGCCTGGATATGGCGCTGGGCATCTCGCGCCAGTCGCAGCAGGAACTGACCACCCTCATTCAAACCCTGCGCCCGGTGGAACTGACCCGCCAGGGCCTGCCCCAGGCCATCAAGGAAATGCTGGCCAGCTGGGAAAAGCAGAGCGGCGTTGCCGTGGTCAGCCAGATTCAGAACGAGGCCTCGCTGCCGGCCGCCATTGAACAGGCCCTGTTCCGCATGGTGCAGGAAGCTCTTTCCAACATTTCCCGTCACAGCGGGGCCAGCGCCGTCAGCGTCACCTTCCAGGCCCAATCTGGCCAGGTGAGCCTGCAAATCAGCGACAACGGTCACGGTTTTGATGCCAGTCAGCCTTCGCGCGGCCTGGGCCTGCATTCCATGCAGGAACGCGTGCAGAGCGTGGGCGGCAGCCTGGCCATTGAAAGCAGCAGCAACGGCACGCGCCTGAACGTGATTGTGCCTCTGCCCGAAATTCAAAAGGAGATCGCATGAACAATACCATTACCGTCATGCTGGTGGATGATCATGAAATTGTGCGCAGCGGGGTGCGCGGTTTTCTGGATACGCAGCCCGATCTGGAAGTGGTGGCCGAGGCCGGTTCTGGCATGGAAGCCATCAAACTGGCGCAGGAATACGTTCCGGATGTGATCCTGATGGACCTGATGATGCCCGGTATGGACGGGGTGGAGGCCATCTGGCGGGTGCGGCGGGTGAGCCCGCGCAGCCAGGTGGTGGTGCTCACCTCGTTCCACGATGACGCCCATGTGTTTCCGGCCATCAAGGCCGGGGCACTTTCTTATGTGTTGAAGGATATCAGCCCTGAAGACCTGGCTGAAACGGTGCGCGCGGCAGCCCATGGCGAGGCGGTGTTGAATCCGCGCGTGGCAGCGCGCCTGGTGCTGGAAATGCGCGGTGAAAAAACCCCCGGCGTGAACCTGTTCACCGAGCTGAGCGAGCGCGAACAGGAAGTGCTGAAGCTGGTGGCCGAGGGGCTGAGCAATGCCGAGATTGCTGACAAGCTGGTGCTGAGCGAAAAAACCGTCAAAGGGCATGTCAGCAACATCCTCAACAAGCTGCACCTGGTGGACCGCACTCAGGCGGCGGTGTTTGCCTGGCGCGAAGGGCTGATGAAATCAGATTAGCCGGAGCTGCACCTCCAGTTTTCCCGCGGGTGCGCCGGCTGTAGATTTTGACCGATAGCTTTTGCAGTTAACCCCTGCCAATTTGCAGGTATTTTTCGCGTCTTTCATCCGATTGATGATCAACAGGAGGAAAACATGCAGAAACGTCAGCTTGGAAAAAGCAGTCTTGAAGTCTCAGCCATCGGCCTCGGCTGCATGGGCATGAGCTTTTCCTACGCCCCTTTTCCTGACCGGCAGGAAAGCATCGCCCTGATTCGCGCCGCGGTCGAACGCGGCGTCACCTTTTTTGATACAGCGGAAGTTTACGGCCCCTATGAGAATGAAGAATTGGTGGGCGAAGCCCTCGAGCCCTTCCGCGGGCAGGTGGTGATTGCCACCAAGTTCGGCTTCAAGCCGGCTTCCAGCGGAGAACCGCGCTGGAGCGAACTGGACAGCCGCCCTGAGCATATCCGGCAGGTGGCTGAAGCTTCGCTGAAACGCCTGCGGGTGGAGGCCATTGACCTGTTTTATCAGCACCGGGTTGACCCGCAGGTGCCGATTGAAGATGTGGCTGGCACAGTTAAGGACCTGATTGGGGAAGGCAAGGTTCGCCATTTTGGCCTGTCTGAAGCCAGCGTCCAAACCATCCGCCGCGCCCATGCCGTCCAACCGGTTGCCGCCGTGCAAAGCGAGTATTCGCTCTGGACCAGAAACCCTGAGAAGGATGTGCTGCCTGCTCTGGAAGAGCTTGGCATTGGTTTTGTCCCTTTCAGCCCTCTGGGAAAGGGTTTTCTGACGGGAAAAATCAACGAAAATACCGCCTTTGACAAATCTGATTTTCGCAACGCCATCCCGCGTTTCACGCCAGAGGCGCGCAAAGCCAATCAGGCGCTGGTGGACCTGCTTGGCAGGGTTGCCGGGCAAAAGAACGCCACCCCGGCACAAATTGCCCTGGCCTGGCTGCTGGCGCAAAAACCGTGGATCGTACCGATTCCGGGCACCCGCAAACTGGAACGCCTCGAAGAGAACATTGCATCCGCCATGGTGACGCTCACAGCAGAAGATTTGCGCGAGATCGACAGCGCGGCCGCGCAGATTGAGGTGCAGGGAGCCCGCTATCCGGAAAACCTGGAGAATTTGACCGGCCGCTGAGCGAAAGCTGGAAAGTCATGCCGTAAGACATTACCAAAACTGCTGCGAACTGCCTTGCATCTGTTGTGCTATAATAAGGGGGTATGAATTTCCTCATCACTGGTGGAGCAGGTTTCTTAGGGTCCGCGCTGGCCAACCGCCTGACGCGCGAAGGCCATCATGTGCGCGTGCTGGATGATCTATCCACCGGCGACCCCAAATCCCTTTTGCCCGACATCCATTTCACCCGCGGCGACGTCAACGACCGGCCCAAGCTGTGGGGTCTGCTGCAGGATGTGGACGTGGTCTATCACCTGGCGGCGCGCGTGCGCGTGCCTGAATCGATCCTTTACCCGCGCGACTACAATACGGTCAACGTGGGCGGAACGGTGACCCTGATGGAAGCGGCCCGCGATGTAATTATCCCCCGCGTGGTGTTCATTTCATCGGGCGCGGTTTACGGCAACACGGGTACTCAGCCGATCAGCGAAACCGCCACCCCCAACCCGCGCTCGCCCTATGCGGTTTCAAAGCTGGCCTCGGAACATTTTGTGCGCGTCATCGGCGCCGCGGTGGGCATCGAAACCGTTTCATTGCGCGTGTTCAATGCCTACGGCCCCGGGCAAATTTACACCCCCACCCATGCTCCAGTCATCCCCAACTTTCTGCGCCAGGCCTCGCAAAACGGCACCCTGGTGGTCTACGGTCAGGGCAACCAGACCCGCGACTACGTTTACGTGGAAGATGTGGTGAATGCCATGGTGGCCGCCGCCACCGCCCCCGGCGTGGACCAGCAGGTCATTAACGTTGGCTCCGGCACCGAGACGGATATCCGCGAACTGGCCCGCCAGGTGATTGAAATCACCGGCGGCAAGCCCGAAGTGGTTTACAACCCCCATGTGGAAGGCGGTTCCACGCGCATGTGCGCCGATATTTCACTGGCGCGCGAAAAGCTCAACTACACCCCGCTCATTCCCCTCTCCACCGGCCTGCGCCTCACCTGGGAACGCGACCCCTCCTTCAAACCCGCTTCAACATGAAAAAGCACGGCATCTGCGCTGTTTGTTTGCTTTTAACCCTGCTGCTGGCCCTTGCAGGCTGCCAGGTGGTCAATGGCTTATTCAACCCGGCCGCCCTGACCCCCACCCCCCTTCCAACACTCACAGCCACCGCCGCTTCCACGCCGAAGCCCACCGAGGAGCCCTGCGCTTTTGTCTGGGCCAACCAGGAGGTCCCCGCGCTCAGTCTGCAGTTGGGCGCGCATTTCAAGCAGCTTAAGCTGCCCTTCACCAGTGTGCGCGCCTCGGCTTTTGGCGAGAACTGCATCACGGCCAGCGGGGTAAACCGCGGCTTTGGCGCCATGTACACCGATCTTTATGTCAACCTGACCCTGACCGACCTGAACGACCGGGCTGCCGCCGGCGCCCTGATTGAACAGGTGATGGCAGCTTTGAAAACCTTCCCCGGTGATGCCGAGGTGATGGGCAACGGCTGGGGTTATCTGGGACTCAATTTCAGCGACGGCAGGAGCGATTTCAACTTTTGGCGGCGCATGCCTGAGGTGCAGGCGGCTCTGGATAAGGGGTTGAAGGGCGAAGCGCTGATGGATGAGCTGATGCCGAAATAACCCTCCCTGCTGCAAAACGGTAAAAAAAAGCAAAGGCTCAGCCAGCGTGAAAATCTTGTAGATGTTGCTTGCCCCCGCAGTAGCAAGGGCAAGCGCCCAGGGAGCGGTTTGGCCGGCCTTTTGCGCCATGTTTGAGTAGTTTGACAATGTCACATTTGGATTCTTCCTGGTTTTTCTCTATTTTCGATCAGGAAATTAACCGCAAGGGGTGTTTTTGTCCCGCTTTGCGGGACAAAAACACCCCTCCATTAATTTTCACCCCCGCCCACGGGCGGGGGCCGGGGGGTGGGCTTCTTAATGTGACATTATCGAAGTAGTTACAAAAAAAGATGATCGAATGGTCAGGGCGGCGCTGAAACCGTCCTTTTCGAGCCAGATCGCGTTTCAGAGAGGTGGAAAATGACGCCTGATTTGCTTTTTTCCCTGATGCCGGCCCGCGGCAGCGACGAAAACGAAACCCTGTTGATGGTCCGCAGCCTGCGCCGTTTTGGCGGCGCGCAAAAAGACGCGCCTGTGCAGGTGATGACACCCCGCCAGGAGCCTCTTTCAGAGGCCGCCTGCCGGTCGCTGGCCGGACTCAATGCCGAAGTGATCCCCTTTGAGGTACCGCAGGCAGCGCTCGAATTTCCTTTTGGCGGCAAGGTGTTTGCGGCTGCCGCTGCTGAAGCCCGTGCCGAAGGCCGCTGCCAGACCCTGGTCTGGATGGATTCAGACACGCTTTTTGCCGGCGATCCCTCGCCCCTGGCGCTTAAGCCGGGCTGCGCCCTGGCCTGCCGTCCGGTGATGTTAAAAAACATCAGCTCGCTGGCCGCCGAGCCGGTGAATCCCTTCTGGCAGGCGCTTTTTGCGGCCTGCGCCACCCCGCTGGAAAACCTGCCTCCCTGCGCCACCCTGGTAGATGGCGTGCCCATCCGCCCGCAGTACAATGCCGGGCTGCTGGCCCTGCGCCCTGAGCGCGGTTTGCTGCGGGCCTGGTGCGGCCATTTCGCCCGCCTGTACCCGGACCCTGTGTTTGCCCCGTTTTACGAACAGCACCGCCTTTACCGCATCTTCATTCATCAGGCCGTGCTGGCGGCAGTGCTGCTGGCGCGCCTCAAGGCGGATGAAATTAGCGACCCCGGCCCGCGTTTCAATCACCCGGTGTTTCTGGATGCCAAAAAACTGCTGAACGATGTGGCCAGCGCCGCTGAAGTGGTCACGTTCCGCATCGACAGCTTTGAATTTTTTACCGACGCCCCCTGGCGCGAGCAGATATTTTTCTCGGCGCACCTGCAGGGCTGGCTGGAGGAGCAGCTGGGATGATGACGGCGGCACCGGGAAAAATCATCATTCTGAACGGCACTTCGAGCTCGGGCAAAACCAGTTTGCTGCGCGCCCTGCAAAACCGCATGGAAACGGAAGCCTGGCTGGATGCCGGCATTGACCGCTTCATCTGGATGATGCCGCGCCGCTACCTGAACCGCCCGCTGTGGGACAGGGTGCTGGGGCTGGCCGCCAGCGCCGGACCGGAGGGACACAGCCTGGTGAACGGCATGCATGCTGCGGCAGCAGCTCTTTCGCGCGCCGGGCTGAACGTGCTGATGGATCATGTGCTGGTGGAGCCCGCCTGGGTGGGCGGCTGCGCGCAGGCGCTGGCCGGGCTGCCGGCCTGGCTGGTGGGGGTGCGCTGCCCGCTGGATGTGCTGGAACAGCGCGAAGCAGACCGCAAGGACCGCACCTTGGGGCAGGCCCGCCTGCAGTTTGACCGCGTGCACGCGCACGGAATTTATGATCTGGAGGTGGATACCTCGCAGCTCAGCCCGGATGAAGCGGCCGCCCGCGTGCAGGCCTATGTGGAAAGCGGCCCTCCGCCGCAGGCCCTGCAGATATTGCGCCAGAGATGGTCGGATGAGCCGCTGGCTTTTCCCCCTCCTTTGAGCTGATTTGGCCTAACCTTCCCTTAGCGCACAACCGGCCGCGGCATGTATATCTGCGGCCGGTCTGGTTTCCACTTTCCCAATCAACGCCTTTGCTGCCGGTTCAATTGCTGCCGCCCAGCAGGGCCTGGCCCGGCTCATCCAGCGCATCGAGGTTGATGCTGCGGGCATTGAGGAAACCGGCGAAGCGTGCCAGCCCTTTTTGCAGGGCGGCGGCGAAGGCCGGGTCGGCGGCCAAGGTGGGATCTTCCAGCCAGAAGCCCATCACCCGCAGCGTGCCCTGCGCCCGTTCCAGGCGCGGATCAAGGCGGGCCACCAGCCGGTCGCCATATAGAACCGGCAGGGTGTAATAACCCCAGCGGCGCTGCTGGACCGGTTTATAGACCTCCCAGACGTAATCAAAATCAAACAGCGTTTTCGCCCGCCCGCGCGCGCTGACCATTTCCAGCGGCGCCAGAAGGGTCACCTCATCGCAGGTGGTGGGGCCCAGGGGCTGCCAGGCGGCAGGAACCAGCCCGGCCTCCACCTCGCGCAGCAGAGGCAGGTCTTCTGCCAGCATCAGCCAGCGGTCTTTGGAGCCTTCCACGTTCACCGGCGCCAGCACGCCCCGGGCAAACAGGCCGTCGAGGGTCTTTTTCCCTTCTTCGGGGGTCACGCGCCGGTGAATGTAATCGGCATAGGTCAGGCGCCAGTTCTGTTCGCGGGCCACGCCCCACAGGGCCGCCGCCTTGCGCGCAAAAAAGGCCTCGGCCTCCGCCTCTGCGGCGGCCTCCAGCAGGTGCGCCGGGGCCACCTGGTGATCGAAGTCATACACCCGTTCAAACCCCTTGCGGTGGTGGATCATCAGCTCACCGCTGAGCCACAGGGCATAGAGCGCCAGGGCGGAATCCTTGCGGCCGCGGTAGCTGTGCACGGCCGCGCGCTCGCTGAAATCGCGGTTACCCAGGGGGCCGCGGGTTTTCAGGGCCTGGCGCACTTCATCCAAAAGCGCAGGCTGTTCGGCTGCCAGCCGGGCCCAGCGGCCTTCCAGCAGGCGGCGGCGCATGGGGGTGCGCCAGCAGGGCAGCTCATGCATCGGGTAAATGTACAGGCAGTCGCCGTATTCAAAAAAACCGCGCTGCTGGTGGATGGCGGTCATCAGGTGTTCAGGCTGGTAATCGAGCACGCGGCTCTGCAGGGCCAGGTCGTGGCTGCGCGCCACCACCACCAGGGGATCTTCCTGAATGGCTTCGCTGGCGGTCAGGGCGGCGGTGGTGCCGTCCAGCCCGGCCCAGCGGCGGCCCGGCCACAGGCCCTGTTTGCCCATCACAAAGCGGCGCAAGGTGGTTTTGGAAAGGGTGAGTGCGGTGTTGTCCATGCGGCTATTATAGCACAAATGAGCGAAGTTCGCGGGGTTGGGCATGACAAACATCGCCCCAAGCATGGCCTTATCACAGACGAAGTTAAGGGATAAATATGATAAAATCAGGCAGGTTTACAGAACTTCTAACGCTCCTTGCACCCTCCCACCGGGATGGATAAGCAAAGCCGCGGATGGACCCGGCCCTCCGCTTTTTGTTGAAAGGAATCCCCCATGCCCCCCACACCCCGCCAGCAACTTGAAGACATCATCCATGAAGAATGGGAAAACCGCCTGCGCGAAAACCCCACCTTCGCCACCGCCTGCGGCGACCACCGCTACAACGACCGCCTGCCGGGCATGACCCCCGCAGACTTTGAACGGCGCCAGCAAACCGCCTGCGGCCTGCTGGCCCGCCTGCGCCAGGTGGAACGCGCCGCCCTGGAACCGGCGGATGCCCTCAATTATGACGTGCTGGCGCGCGAGCTGACCCTGCAAATCGATGAGATCACCTTTGGCGCGTATTATTTTGCCGTCACCAAATCAGCCGGGCTGCCCGTGTATCTGCCCGACATCATTCTGCTTACCCCATTTAACACCCCCGCTGATCTTCAAAATTACATCCAGCGCCTCGGCGCCTTTCCGCGCCTGGTTGAAGAGACCGTTGCCCTGATGGATGAAGGCCTGGCAAAAGGCTTCGCCGCGCCGCGCCCAGCCCTGGCCGGGGTGACCGAAGGCTTCACCCGGCATGCCTCCGGCGCATCGGAAGACAGTCTTTTCTATGCGCCCTTCAAAGACCAGCCCGAAGGCCTTCGCGCCGCCGGCCGCCTGGCCGTGCAGGGCGTGCAGAATGCCTACCGGCGCCTGGCTGCCTACCTGGAGGACCAATACCTGCCCAAACTGGCGGCAGACGGCGCCTGCTTCACCATGCCGCGCCAGGCCGATTACTACACCTGGTGCGTGCGCCGCTTCACCACGCTGGACCTCACCCCTCAGGAGGTGCACCAGACCGGCCTGGCCGAGGTGGCGCGCATCCGGGCTGAAATGGAAGCCGTGATGAAGACTGTGGGCTTTAACGGCAGCCTGCGCGCCTTCTCCGATTCCCTGCGCAGCGACCCGCGCTTCTTTGTCCACACCCCCGAAGAGTTAATGAAGGAAGTGGCCCTGCTGATGAAGCGCATCGAAGGCGAACTGCCGCGCCTGTTCAGGGTGCTGCCGCGCACCCCCTTTGGCCTGCGCGAAACCCCAGATTATATCGCCCCCAACAGCACCTCGGCCTATTATTTTCCACCAGCCGGCGACGGTAGCACGGCCGGCTTTTACTACGTCAACACTTACGACCTGGCCAGCCGCCCGCTCTATGAATATGAAGCCCTCTCCATGCATGAGGCTGTGCCCGGCCACCATTTGCAGATTGCCCTGCAGTACGAAATGACCGGCATTCCCGAATTCCGCAAATACGCCGATTTCACCTCCTTTGTGGAGGGCTGGGCGCTCTATGCGGAACGTCTGGGGCTCGAGATGGGCTTTTATACCACACCCTACACCAATTTTGGCCGCCTGGTCTATGAAATGTGGCGCGCCGCCCGCCTGGTGGTGGATACGGGCCTGCATGCCTTCGGCTGGAGCCGTGAACAGGCCATTGCCTACCTGGCCGAAAATACCGCCCTTTCCATGCTCAATATTGCCACCGAGGTGGACCGCTACATCTCCTGGCCAGGGCAGGCCCTGGCCTACAAGATCGGCGAGCTGAAAATCCGCGCCCTGCGCCAGAAAGCCGAAGCAGAGCTGGGCCCGGCTTTCAACGTGCGCGAATTTCACGCCGCCCTGCTCGAAAACGGCGGCATTCCGCTGAGCGTGCTGGAGGATAAGGTTTCGCAATGGATTCAATCGCAGCGCGCATAAGCGGCGATGTCTTTGACATCCGGCGTTATTCGCTGCACGACGGCCCCGGCATCCGCACCACCGTCTTTCTGAAAGGCTGCCCGCTCGACTGCTGGTGGTGTCACAACCCTGAAAGCCAGCAGAGCCAGCCCCAGGCTAGTGTGCGCGAAAACCTTTGCGTCCGCTGCGGCGCCTGCGCGGAGGCCTGCCCTGAAACCGCCATCGAAATGGAGGAAGGCGGCCTGCCCAAAACGGATGCAGCCCGCTGCGGCCTGTGCGGCCAGTGCCTGAAAGCCTGCGTCACCGGCGCGCGCGAGATTCTCGGCAGCCGCATGACGGTGGAGCAGGTGATGGCGCAGGTAGAACGCGACTTGCCCTTTTTTGAAGAGTCGGGCGGTGGGGTCACTTTTTCGGGCGGCGAGCCGCTTTACCAGCCGGAATTTTTGGCCGCCCTGGCGGTGGAATGCCGGCGCCGCGACCTGCACTGCGCCGTGGATACCAGCGGCTATGCCCCCTGGGAGCATTTTCTGCCCCTGCTGAATGAGGCCAGCCTGTTTCTTTACGATCTGAAATCCCTGGCGCCCGAAAAGCACCTCCTGTTCACCGGCGTGCCGCTGGCGCCCATTCTTGAAAACCTCGAAAACCTGGCCCGCGCCGGGCAGCCCATCATTGTGCGCGTGCCGGTGGTCCCCGGAGTGAACGCTGACCGGGAAGATATCCGCGCCATTGCCGCTTTTTGCGCGCGCTGGCCGCAAATTCAGCGTGTGGACCTGCTGCCCTATCATGCCGCCGGCCTGCAAAAATATGCCCGCCTTGATCTGCTTTACCGCCTGAAGGACACCCTGCCCCCTTCAGAAGAATGGATGCAAACCCTGGCTGAGGAAGCCCACAGCGCCGGGGTGAATGTTCTCATCGGAGGTTAGTACCATGCCCATCACCGAACGTGCGGCGCGACTGCGCCAACAAAGCCTGAATGCTGTTCCCACCCTTTCGGCCGAGCGCGCCGAACTGCTGACCGCCTTTTACCGGTCCAGCGCGCAGCAGCCCCTCTCGGCGCCCATGCGCCGCGCCCTGGCCTTCCAATATTTGATGGAAAACAAGGCCATCTGCATTCTGGATGATGAGCTGATTGTCGGTGAAAAAGGCCCCACCCCCAAGGCTTCGCCCACCTTCCCCGAACTGTGCTGCCACACCCTCAACGACCTGTCCATCCTCGACAGCCGCGAAAAAATCCCCTTCAAGGTCAGTCCTGAGGTGCAGCAGGTATATCAGACCGAGATCATCCCCTTCTGGCAGGGCAATTCCATGCGCGACCTGCTGCTGCGCGAGATGACCCCCGAGTGGCATGCCGCCTACGAAGCCGGCATTTTCACCGAATTCATGGAGCAGCGCGCCCCCGGCCACACCGTTCTGGATGACAAGATCTATTACAAGGGCATGTTTGATTTCCAGGCTGAAATTGAAGCCGCTCTGGAACAGCTCGATTTTCTCAACGACCCGCGCGCCTATGCCCGCCAGGAACAGCTTAAGGCCATGCATGTCGCCGCCGGGGCCATTGTCCGCCTTGCCGAAAGATACGCTGAAAAAGCCCGCGACATGGCCGAGCAGGAAAACGACCCCCGCCGCCGCGCCGAACTGGAACAGATTGCCCGCGTTTGCACCCATGTGCCGGCCCGTGCCCCGCTCACCTTTTGGGAAGCCCTGCAGTATTACTGGTTTATGCACCTGGGCGTGACCACGGAGCTGAACACCTGGGATGCCTTCTGCCCCGGGCGGCTGGACCAGCATCTTTATCCTTTCTACGAGCGCGAGCTGGCTGCCGGCAGCCTGACCCGCGATGCAGCCGAAGAACTGCTGCACTGCTTCTGGATCAAGTTCAACAACCAGCCCGCCCCGCCCAAGGTGGGCGTGACTGCCGCCGAAAGCGGCACCTACACCGATTTTGCCCAGATCAACATCGGCGGGTTGAAACCCGATGGCTCTGACGGGGTCAACGAGGTGAGCTACCTGCTGCTGGATGTGATTGAAGATATGCGCCTGCTGCAGCCCAGCAGTTCCATCCAGGTGAGCAAGAAAAGTCCCGACCGCTTCATCAAGCGCGCGGCCAAAATCATCCGCACCGGCTTCGGCCAGCCTTCCATTTTTAACTGCGACCTGATCTTCCAGGAACTGGTGCGCATGGGCAAATCCATCACCGATGCGCGCTGTGGCGGCTCGAGCGGCTGCGTGGAAGTGGGCGCCTTCGGCAAGGAAGCCTATATTTTGCAGGGCTATTTCAACCTGCCCAAGGTGCTTGAAATCACTCTGCACAACGGACTCGATCCGCGCACCGGCCGCCAGATCGGCCTGCAAACCGGCGACCCGCGCGGTTTTGCCAGCTTCGATGAGCTGATGGCCGCTTTTGAGCGCCAGGTGCGCCACTTTGTGGATATCAAAATTCGCGGCAGCAACGTCATCGAACAGCTCTACGCCCGCTACATGCCGGCGCCCTTCCTTTCGCTGCTGACCGATGACTGCATTACCCGCGGCATGGACTATCATGAGGGCGGCGCGCGCTACAACACCTCCTATTTGCAGGGCGTGGGCATTGGCTCTATCACTGACGCCCTTAGCGGCATCCGCAGCCTGGTGTTTGAGGAGAAAACTCTCAGCATGGACACCCTGCTGGAGGCATTGGACGGCAATTTTGCCAGCGCTGGCCGCATCCGCCAGACCCTGCTCAACAAGATCCCGCGCTACGGCAACGACGATGACGCCGCCGACCGGATCATGGTGCAGGTGTTCAACACCTTCTTTGCGGCGGTGGACGGGCGCAAAAACACGCGCGGCGGCGAATATCACATCAACATGCTGCCCACCACCTGCCATGTTTATTTCGGCTCGGTGACGGGCGCCACCGCCGACGGCCGCCTGGCCTGGGAACCGCTCTCGGAGGGCGTTTCGCCGGTGCAGGGCGCCGACCGCCGCGGCCCCACGGCTGTGCTGCGCTCGGTGGCCAAAATGGACCATGTGCGCACAGGCGGCACCCTGCTGAATCAGAAGTTCACCCCTTCGCTGCTGAAAGACGACGCTGGGTTGGACGGGCTGGTGCACCTGGTGCGCTCCTATTTCCGCCTGGACGGACATCATATTCAGTTCAACGTGGTGGATGCGCGCACCCTGCGCGAAGCCCGTGCCCACCCCGAAGCACACCGCGACCTGATTGTGCGCGTGGCCGGCTATTCCGATTACTTCTGTGATCTCTCGGAAGCCCTGCAAAACGAGATCATTGCCCGCACCGAGCACGAGTCGTTTTAACCATGGCCGTTGACCTGACGATCTGGCATTACCTGCTGGCCGGGCTGGCCGCGCTGGCTGGCGGGGCGGTGAACGCCCTGGCCGGCGGCGGCACGCTGATCACCTTTCCGGTGCTCACCGCGCTGGGTATTCCAGCGGTGGCCGCCAACATCACCAACACTGTGGCGCTCTGCCCGGGCTATTTTGGCGGCACCCTGGCCCAGTGGGATGATCTCATGGCGCAGCGCCGCCGCCTGCTGTGGCTGATTCCAGCATCGGTGCTGGGCGGCCTGCTGGGCGGGGTGCTGCTGCTGTTCAGCGGCGAAAAACTGTTCCGCAGCCTGGTGCCGTTTCTCATTCTGCTGGCTTCGGGCCTGCTGGCCGCCGCCGATCCGCTGCGCGCCTGGCTCTCGCGGCGCAGCGGGCGCAGCCTTGAGGGCTGGTCGCCGCTGCCGGTGGGATTGGCGGCCGTCTATGGGGGCTATTTCGGCGCCGGGCTGAGCGTGATTGTGCTGGCGGTGCTGGGCCTCACCCTGAACGATTCGCTGACCCGCCTCAACGCACTCAAGCAGGCGGTGGCCTTTTGCGTCAACGTGGCGGCGGCGGTGTTTTTTGTTTTTTCGGGGCAGGTGGTGTGGGGTGTGGCCCTGGTGATGGCGATCTGCGCCCTGCTGGGGGGCATGCTGGGGGGCATGCTGGCCGGCCGGGTGAAGCCCGAAACCCTGCGCCGCGTGGTGGTGATCATCGGCGTGGCCGTGGCGGTCATTTACTTTTTCCGGTGAAGAGGGCGAACGCCGGTCATGCTGCTTGACTTTTCATTTTCTCTCCTGTAAGATTCATTTATACGTGTCGGATTCAGGCTTCCATTTCGCAGCGATCATCATTCCCGGGAGTGCAAGAACCAGGAGGAAAGTAAATCAATGGATCCCATCCCCGTACCGCCACCCGCCGGCAGAGATGCCGGTTTTGGCAAGTTTTTCATCATGATGGTGCTTTGCGTCGTTCTGATTTTTGCTTTGTTCTCCATTTTGGGCTGCGACAGCAACGGCAACTGCCCCACCGGCAGCACCAACACTACCGAGTCGCAGTCTACAGGCTCGCAAAGCGCCACCCGTGTACCCATCGAATCGAATCCCTCCACAGTCAACAAAAAAATCAGCTACCCACCCGGCGACCGGGTGGAGATCAAACTGCAGGGCGCCATCCCATCGGGCCAGGGCGACATCGTCTGGTATCCCCCTGAAGGTGCCCGTAATTTCACCTTTCCGCCGGGCAGTACCCCCGAACCTGGCGGGCCGCCTTTTGTGTTTAAGAATTTATCTGCATCGCAGATCAGCACCGGATTCAATGCCTCTTATGAAATCGGTATCGTTGAAGCTGGAACGGGTATGTTCACGGACAATGTCAGTGTTCAGCAGGGAGAATATAAAGACGGCACCACCCTGTACCATTTTCAGGATTACCAGAAACCCGATTCTGCGCCGGTTTATGACGGCGCAGTGGCCCCGCTGCCGGCAGAGCCCGGCGCCGCCACCACCGTCTGGCAGGTTGTCCGCTGGACGGACATCTATTCCACCCTCAATACCACCCTCTGCCAGCAGATTGTGGATGAAGGCAAATCGGCCGGCAACTTCATGACCTGGCAGATTCCCGTGGCCACCCAAACCCTGCCCAACGAGCCTTACCGCCTGCCGGTGATCGTCTCACCGGAAAGATTCCCAAAATTGATTTTATCGAGCGGGCCTCTCAATCAGGTCATTCCGCTGGAGGTGCGCTACGATGCCACCAACTGGGCCAACAACAACCTGCCCGCGGTGAACGGCGCACTGTGGGTGGCTTTGGGCGTTCCCGCCACCACTAGCATCACCTGCCCGGTGTTCAGCCGTGACAATTGGAGCGCCATCACGGTCTTTTCACTGGATTTGGGCGACCTGCCCGGTGCCTGCACCAACTGCAATCTGAGCAGCTATTCCTGCTATGACACCGGCACAGGCCTGCAGCAGATGGTAAAAGCTCAGGTGCTGCGGAGCATGAACCCGGACGAGGAAGTGGCCACCTTTGCCGACGGCACGACCTGCGTGGGGCCGGGCCATACCCAGCTTTTGCCCTCCGGCACCGACTGGCGCTTCGAATCGTACACCTACACGATTGATCCTCTGCCAACAGATACCCTCGACGCGGTATACTGGATCACCAATTACAGCACCGCCACCGCCCGCACCTTTGACCTGTCCTTCATCTCCAGCCTTCCCGGCGCCACCTGGACGCTGTATTACGGCGATGCCACCCAGCCTATTGCTCTGCCCGATTTCACCCGGCCGGTGGGCACCCAAACCACCGTGGCAACCAGTTCAACCAACTATATGCACCTGGTGGCCAGCATGCCGGCCTCGGTGGCCGCCGGGCAATATGCCGTGACGCTGACCGCCGCATGCAGCGCTGCCACCCCCACCTCGCAAAGCGGCGGCCCGCTCATCCTGGTCAACGGTCTGCCGCCGATCGCCTCATCGACGCCTGATGTGACCATCACCGGCGGCGCGGTGAAGAGCACCATCAACCCCGGCAGCCCGGCCACCTTCACCCTCACCGTCACCAACACCGGCGATGTGCCGCTCACCGGCCTGGTGGTGACGGACACCCTGCCGCTCAACACCGCCTATACAGCCTGCTCTGGCGGCGATTCCTGCGCCTTCAGCGCTGGTAAAATCACCTGGAATCTGGCCAGCCTCGGAACCAGGCAGACGCATGTCTTCCTGCTGACGGTGCAGCCCGATTCGGCCCTGCCGCCAGGTTCACAGATCAGCAACACCACCTACACCGTGGTCACCGGCAACGGCGTATCAGACAGCGGCGCTGCGGTGAACATCATCATTGCAGCCACAAAAGTGTTCATGCCGTTGATGATTATTCGCCAGTAGATTAAGAGAGGTTGGATGCTGCCTGTCATTGAAATTGGGCCCTGGTCTTTCAGTACCTACTATACCGCCTACCTGCTGGCCTTCATGATCGGCGGCAGCCTGGCCTATTTTCGCCTGGTGCGCGGTGGAGAAAATCTCAATGTGCTGCGCAACGGTCTGCTGCTGACCATCGGCGGCATTGCCTTTGGCCTGTTTGCCCTGGCCTGGCTGGAAGCCTGGGTGGTGACTCTGATCACCGGCCAGGGCCAGGTGGTGTTCATCCGCGTTTATTACGGCCTGGCCTTTGGCCTGCTGCTGGGCGGCGTGTATATCCACCGCAAGGGGCTGCCGCTGCTGCGCCTGGGCGACCGGGTTCTGCCGGCCTTTGCCCTGGGCTTTGCCATTGCCCGGCTGGGCTGCCTGGCGGCGGGCTGCTGCGGCGGCGCAGAAACCAGTGCTTTCTGGGCCATGTACACCCCCGATGTGGACGGCCACTGGCTGATGCGCCACCCCACGCAGGTGATCAGCTGCCTGTGGCAACTGACGCTTTTTGGCGGCCTGATGGCTTTTGATGCCTGGCGCACCAAAAGGCCGGCTCAGGCTCCGGCCTGGCTGCTGCGCGACGGCCTGATCACCTATGCCTACTTCTTCGGTTTTGGGGTGGAGCGTTTTCTTTTGGAGTTTTTGCGTTACGACCTCAAACCCATTGTGGGGCCGTTCAGCCTGCCTCATTTTCTGATGCTGCCGCTGATCGTCTGGTCGGCCTGGGGCTTCTGGCAGGTGGCCTCAAGCCCCAAAACCGCTGCGGCGTCCGCTGACGGTCAGGCGGCAGGATAACCCCGGCCATGCTGCCATTTATTCAACTTGGCCCCTGGTCGGTCAGCACCTATGCGCTCATCTATTCCCTGGCTTTTGTCATTGGGGGCAGTCTGGCTTACCACCGGTTGGGCCGGGCGGTGGAACGCCCGGAGGTGCTGCGCAACAGTCTGCTGCTCACCATTCCGGGAATCCTGATCGGCATGCTCCTGCTGGCGTGGGCTGAGGCCGGGCTGGGTTACCTGATCACCGGCCAGCCGCAGACCGCCACCATCCGCGTGTATTACGGGCTGGCCCTGGCAGTGGTGCTGGCGCGCATTTATGCGCACCGGCTCAAGATCTCTAGCCGGCTGCTGGGCGACCGGGTTCTGCCGGCCTTTGCCCTGGGCTTTGCCATTGCCCGGCTGGGCTGCCTGGCCAACGGCTGCTGCGGCGGCGCCGAAACCGATGCTTTCTGGGGCATGTACACCCCTGATGAATCTGGCATCTGGCTGATGCGCCACCCCACCCAACTCCTCAGCGGGCTGAGCGAACTGGCCCTGTTTTGGGGTCTGAGCGCCTTTAACGCCTGGCGGGATCAAAAACCGACCCATGCGCCTGCCTGGTTGCTGCGCGACGGTCTGGTGAGTAACAGCTACTTTTTTTGCTTTGGCGCCGAGCGTTTCTTGCTGGAATTTTTACGCAGCGATTTCAAGCCCATCTGGGGACCGTTGAGCCTGCCGAACCTGCTGATGATTCCGCTGATGGTCTGGGCGGCTTATCACCTGTGGAAAATCAGCACAGAAAAAGCCCCGGCAGCGGCTGTTTCATCCAGCGCCATTGTATAATTAGCTGAGATTTCTCAGGCATGATGAAAGAAAAGCCGCCCTCGCCAGAGGGTCGAAGGGATCGGTTTGGCTGGTCTTTTGAGCCATGCCTGAACAGTTACATCAAATGTTGAAATGTACATACCACCCATAAAGGATTGAACACATGGCAAAACTGACCGTAGAGGATCAATGGCTGCGCAAGGCTTTGCAGGAAGCCGCGGGCAAGAAAACATTTTCGGAAGAAGATCTGGCGGAAATCACCGAGCTGGATTGGAGCGAATACCGCGCTGAAGCAGGCGAACCCTGGGGGGCCATCGAAGATATTGAGCCGTTGAAGGCCTGCACGGCGTTGAAGATTTTATCTTTTGACGGCAATCACATCAGCGATCTTTCTCCCCTGGCAAACTGCGCCCAATTGGAAGAAGTCTGGCTGGTCAGCAGCGCCGTCTCCGATTTGACCCCGCTCAGCACGTGCCGCAAGCTGCGCATTCTGAACCTCGATTCCAACTACCAGCTTGAAGATATTACTCCACTGCGCGGCCTGCCCGCCCTGACGCAGCTCATGCTCAGTTCAACCAGGGTCCGCGACATTACCCCGCTGCTGGACCTGCCGGCCCTGAAGGATGTATCGCTCTACAGTCTGTTCCGCCTGGAGCCCGGCAGCGAGGCGTTCAAGGTCATGGCTGAATTGCTGCGCCGCGGCGTGAAAGTGGGCCATGAAGATATTGAGATTGTGCAGGCCAGCGTGCGCGAAGGACAGGACGCGCCAGCGGCTGGCGCTTCGCTGGTGGAACGGCTCAAGGCGCTCAGCGCCTTTGAAGTGGCGCGCGCCATTGAAAGTTTCGGCCTCAACGGCCAGGGAGATGACGGCGACCAGAAAACCCCACTGCACCTGGCTGTGCGTTGGGATGATTTCTCTGCTGACCCGGTGACGGACCGTTTGGCCGTGGTGCGCGAACTGCTGGCTGAACCCGGCATCGTGGTAGACAGCCTGAACCGCCTGGAAGAAACGCCGCTCACCGCTTATTTAAAGCATAACCGCCGTGCAGATGCGGCGATGGCGCGCCTGCTGCTGGATGCCGGCGCGGACCCCAACGCACGGTCGCATTGGGGCGACATGCCCCTGCGCAGCGCCATTGAGGCGGAATGCCCCGCTGTGGTGGATGTGTTGATTGAGCGAGGGGCAAAATGGCTGGATCCATCCATTGTCAACACATTTGCCAGCAAAGGCATGCTCGAACGGGTGCGCGCCGCCCTGGAAGCCGGTTATGATGTAAATTCAAAAGACGAAAATTCCGGCAACAGCACCCTGCTGCACATGGCGGCTTTTGGCGGCCAACCCGAAGTGGTGCGCTTTTTGCTGGAACGCGGCGCGGATGTGCATCTTCGCGACAGGACAAAATCAACCCCGCTGTTGGTGGCGCACGGCGCGGAATGCATTCGCCTGCTGCTGGAAGCCGGAGCAAAAGTCAACGTGGAAGACGACCGGAAAAGCTCACCGCTGGGCCAAACTGTTTCCAGCAGCAATCTGGCTGGCATTCGCCTGCTGGTGGAGGCCGGCGCCGACATCAACCACCGCGATAAATACGGCAACACCCCGCTGCATTACTGTCTTTATGAACCCAATCATGAGCAGGAGTGCATGGACATTCTCAATTACCTGATTGATCAGGGCGCGGAAGTCAACGCGCTGAATGATAATAAAGAAACACCCATGGACCGCTACCGGCACCCGGATATGCGGACAGCCATCCGCAAGCGCGGCGGCAAAACGGGCAAAACAGTGCTTAAAGCCCAGGCTGGCTGAGCGTCTTCAGAGGCGGCAAAAAAAGTTTGTTTTGTAAAACAGGGCTGCGCACTTGCCCGCAGCCCTATTTTGATCTACAATAAAAAAGTGGATCAAGGTTTGGGACTCCAGACCATACCATCAGAGTGGAGTAAGAAACGGCGATGCCCGTACCCATTGTCATCTGCGACTACAACCCCCGCTGGCCGCTGGAATACGCGAAGGAAAAAGAGCGCGTGCTGGCAGCCATCGGTCAATATGTGCTGGCGATGGAGCATATTGGCTCCACCTCGGTGCCCGGGCTGGCATCCAAACCGATCATTGACCTGGCTGCGGGGGTGCGCCAGTTCAGCGATACGGATCAATGCATCGAGCCGCTGAAAAAAATTGGCTATGTGTATGTGCCGGAGTTTGAACGCGACCTGCCTGGGCGGCGCTATTTTTACCGCGCCTCAGGCGAAGAACATACCCATCACCTGCACATGGTGGAAATCACCAGCGAATTCTGGAAACGGCACATTTTCTTCCGCGAATATTTGCGCGCGCATCCCGAGCAGGCTCAGGCCTATGTGCAGCTCAAACGCGAGCTGGCTGCCCGCTACGGCGCCGACCGCCCTTCCTATACCAGCGCCAAGGCGGAATTCATCCGCCATATCCTCACCCTGGCTGAAGAAGAACTGCACGGCAAGCTGGATGTGATTCCTTCGGAATAACCGCCCTGTTTCTGATATGATTTGAAAAATGAAAGCCCCCAGAGGGTTTTGTGCTTTAAAAATCCTTGCTTAACACCACGTCCCGCTCTGCAAACCCCATCCGACCGTAGAGGGCGCGCGCAGGGAGGTTATCCATGCCGGTCAGAATCACCATCTGCGGGGCGCCGCGTTCCTGCGCGATCTGTTCAGCTGCGGTGATCAGGGCCTGGGCAGCCCCCAGGCGGCGGTAAGCCGGGTCCACATACAGTTCGGTCAGCTCAGAATAGAGCCCGGCGTAACACAGGCAGGGCAGCAGGCGCAGGCAGGCAAACCCGGCGGGCTGGCCGTCCAGCTCGGCCAGCAGAGCCATTTCAACCCGGCTGGCCTCGGCAAAGCGCTGCCGGAAGGCTTCGGCGGTTTCGTGAACATCGTTAAAAGCGGCATTGAAGGCCATTAAAACCGGGGCGTCTTCAATGGTGGCCATGCGAATCTGGAAAGGATGGGTCATGTTTTTTTACCTATGCATTATGCAGAGCAATTACGCCGCAGGTGGTTTTTTTGCCCTCACCTGGGCGGAGGCCAGGTGGAGGTAAATTTTATGCGGCATGGTTAACGCTTTTCGGAATTATACCTGCTTTTATTTCCTATTCTGGCAACAAAACAGGGAAAGCGCCGGGCTTTCCCTGTTATATCTTTCATGCAGCTGCGCGCTGCTGCCATAGGAGTTCAGCGCTTTATTTCAAAAATGTGCGCGCGGCCACAAATGAATCCTTCAAATGCGGCACCTTCTGCACATTATCCAGGTACACGCCGTTGTTGGAGCGGGAAGAGTGGATGATATCCCATCCGCCCAGGCTGACCGCCACATGGGTGATCTTACGGAAATCACCTTCGCCACCAAAGAACAGCAGGTCGCCCGGCTGGTAGGGGAAAGCCACTTCGGTTCCGGCCACGCACTGCATGTCGGCGTCGCGCGGCAGGGTCATGCCGCTCAGGCGGTGGGTGAGCTGGGCCAGGCCCGAGCAATCGATGCCGAAGGCGCTGCTGCCGCCCCACAGGTAAGGCACGCCCATCCAGCGGACCGCATCAGCGATCATTTGCTTGCGGCGCGCCGCCGCATCAGCGGGGATGGCGGAAAGCGGGCGCAGGGCGCTGGTTTCAACCCAGCCGGCCCGGCCGCCCAACAGGGTCAGGTGGGTGAAGCCGTCTTTGGTTTCACCGGGGGTCACAAAGGTGCCGCCCAGCACGCGGCTGGCGGCGGGTGAACCAGCCTGCGGTTCCTGATGCATCAGCGCCACCGGCTCGCTCACCAGGTGGGTGGGCTCGGGGCCGGGTTCGCCCATGTAGGGCAGGTAGCTCCAGCCCAGGTAGCCATCGGGCTGGCGCACAAAGGCCCAGCGGCCGTTTTCCTTCAGAATTTCAAACACCACCCCGTTCAGGTTTTGGCTGAGCTGTTCGGCCAGCCACGAAGGCTCGCGGTGCAGGCTCAACAGATTGGTGGCCACGGCCAGCCTGCGCGTTTGCGCATTGCGCAGCACCGTCACGCCGTCCGTCACAAAACTCAATTCAGGCTGCCCTGCCTTGAGCTGCTGGACGGCCTGTTCCAGCGTGGCGGCGTCGAGCACTTCGCCGGCCAGGTTGACCGCACTGCCCTCGCACGAAGCGACGGTCAGCTTGCAGAGCTGCACGCGGTCGTCATTTTCAACCGCCGCGTTGACATTTTTAAGAGTGGTGGTCAGTTCCAGCATAAAAACTCCTTCTAGGGGGCTGTTTTCAACAGGGCGCCAATGCCGGGGCGGGCAGGCAGCGAAATTTCGGCCTGCGGGCTGAAGTGCGCGCCGTCAAACGGATCATTGGAGATGAGAATGGGGGCATCGAGATCCACCCAATCGGCCAGGCCCATCAGGTGGGCCATGGCGGTGATGCCGATGGAGGTTTCGATCATGCAGCCAAGCATCACCTGCATGCCCAGTTCGCGGGCGCGGCGCAGCATTTTCACCGCCGGGGCCAGCCCGCCGACCTTCATTAACTTCAGGTTGACGGCTTTCACCCCCACGGCTGCCAGTTTTTCGATATCTTCCAGGGTGCGCACCGATTCATCGGCGGCGATGGGCAGGCGGGTGTGCTTCTGCACAAAGCCCATGCCGTCAAAATCATCCTTGCCCACCGGCTGTTCGACCAGCTCCAGGTCATACTGTTCCAGGCGTTCCACCAGGCGCGCCGCGCCTTCGGCATCCCAGCCGGCATTGGCATCCACGCGCAGGCGGGCATCAGGGCGCGCCGCGCGGATGGCCGCCAGGCGGGCTTCATCACGGTTATCGCCGCCCAGCTTGATTTTGATGATGCTGTACTGGGGAATATCCAGGGCCATTTTGGCCATCTCGTCCGGCTCGGCGATGCTGATGGTGAAGGATGAGATCATGGGTTTGGGTTCGGGCAGGCCCAGAAGCTGGTAAAGCGGCAGCCCACGCTGCCGGGCGATGCGGTCGTGCAGGGCCATATCCACCGCGCAGCGCGCCGGCGACGGGCCCACCTGGCCCACCCAGGCCGGAATATCCGCCGGGTCATCGGGCAGGGGGCCGCTGCGCCGGGCGGTTTCATCCCAAAAAGCTGTCATTGCTTCGTTGGGGATATTGTAATAGAAGGGGATGGTGCCTTCGCCCCAGCCTTCATCCCCGGCCAGGCGAATCCAGAAGGCCTGGCGTGTGTCGCTGGAGCCGTAGGAGACACGGAAGGGGTTGACGAGCTGCAGGGTGAGGGCCTGCCACGTGAGCAAAGTCATGGGTCACCTCTAACAGAAATTAAAAGTAAGCAACTGCTTAAACAGGGTCATCTTTCGGCCACCCGGCGGCATTTTACTGCCTGATGGAGCAGATCGTTACCAGAATTCTACCATTGAATGGCGCTGTCAAAAGTATTTTTTCAGATACCGCCTGCCTGAACGTTCCAGACCCGGGCGGGCTCATTGTCTCAGTACCAATGGGAACATCAGCCTGAAGCGCTGCGGCTGGATGGCTGTGACGATGGACAGCGGCGATTCGCCATTGGCATTGTAAGCCGAAACGGCATAGGTGTAGAGCGTGTCGAATTGAGCAGAGCCGTCGAGCCATTGGGTGCTGGCGGTAACGCCGACAATTTTGAACGGGCCGTTGCCCTCCGCGCGGTAGATATGATAACCGCTGATCTGATATTCCTCCACCGCATCCCAGGTGATCAGCGGCGGGGCAAACCCGCCCTGACCCATCACATGCACGCCCTGCGGGGCCGGCAGGCCGCCCAGCTCGACGGAGAAGCTGTTATCGAGCAGGCTGGTTTCGGGGCTGTTATCTGGCGGGATGAGGGTGAGATAGAGCACATGGCTGATGTCCCGCGTTCCGAGGGGAGGCATGCTCATATCCAGCGTCAGCGTGCTCACCTGGCCGCTGAGCAGGGCGGTGAGGGTGGCCTTGCCTGCCAGCGGGCTTTGGCCGTAAGGAGCATCCCAGGCGGCTGCCGCCGTCAGCGGCTGGTCTGCGCTCATCGTCCAGCTGTCTCCAGCGTTGCGCAGGGTGACGGTGAGAGTTTCGGCGTCCCCATAGTCATAAAGGCTGGTGAAATGAGGAGTGACAGCGTCGATGACGAAGTTGGGCAGGCTGCTCTGGATGGAAAAGACGATGGGCGAGCCGGCGTCCAGGCTTTGCACCAGGCGGGGCGCGCTCTGGCGTGCATCCTGCGCCAGGGAAGCGGTGCGCACCGCGAGGACGACATGCGCGCCGCTGTTCTGGTCGTAAATGGCGCGCACCCCCCAGTTCACCGCGCCGTCGCTGGTCAGATAGAGCGGCGCATGGTGATTGCTGCTGAGGTTGAACACCGCCAGATCGCCGGTCTGGTTGACCACGCCAATGGTGTCTTCAAGGTAAGGTTCATGGCTGCCCAGCGTGTCTGCGCTCATGCCCAGGGCGCGGTAAGCCACGCGCATGTTGTTTTGCGGGTCAATGGTCAAAACGGGGCTTTCCGCGTAGATGGCGCGGCCGTGCGAATCGACCAGCTTCTCAATTTCCCAGGTGCAGGTTCCGCTGCAGGTTTGCACCCCGCCGTACAGCGCGTGGCGGTTATCCAGCAGGCCAATGTTGGCGCCGTCGATGAGGGTGAAGGCGATGTGCGGAGTGCCTTCGTCATCCACTTCTACGGTGAATTCCACCACGCCGGCTGGAATTTCATCCACCAGGGTGGCGCTGGCTTCTCCGAGGGTGTAAAAATACAGGCGGCGGTCAGCGGTGGTGAAGCCGCTGCCGTCGGCATCGCGCACAAAGGCGATGGTGGCCTGCGTGCCCTGGTAGAACACCTGAGCCTGGGCGTCGCTGCTGCTGGCCGGCGCGGGGATGGCGGCTTCTGCCTGCCACAGGCCGCTCATGAAGGTGCGGTAATGAATGCGGGTTCCGCCCTTGTAAGGATCGCTGGTTTTCATGCGCTGCCAGGCTGCCGTGGCTGCCCCGCCGCTCGGACAGGCGGCTTCGTGATAGGGGCAGGCTTCTAGCGAAACCTGTCCGTCGCCGGAGAAGGGCGCGGTGAGCGTGGCATAGGGGCCGGGAATGTTATTTTCAATGAAGGCGTATTCAATATATTGCGACTGAGCCACCGCGGTGAGGGTGGGCGCCGGCACCGTGTCGGTGGCATAGCCTGAGGCGGTCCAGGCGGCAAGGGTCAGGTGATCGCTCAACACGGTGATGGCCGGGTTGTTGCCGCCGGTTGGTGATGTGGTCAGGCTGAGCGGAGCGCTCCAGGCGCCGTCTTCCAGGGTGCGGATGTTCAGGGCGCCGCGGCTGTCTTCAAGCTGGAAAATGCCCAGCGTTTTGCCTTTCGGGTCACTGGTGAGCCCCATATCCATAAAGATGGGCCCCCCCTGGGCGAGCAGGGCTGCGGGGTCCTGTTCGGCCTGCGGACCGTAAGCTTTCTGTGCCAGCAGGCCGTGCGGGCAGCCGTCAGGCCTTTCATCATTGTAGATATTGGAGTTGCCTTCATGCTCGTAGGCGCATCCCAGAATGGGCACGCACAGGAAGCCAAAATAATAATAGACATCAGCGCGGTACGAGAAACAGACGTCCTGCGTATCCATCCCGCCGGGATTTCTATAGATCACCGGCATGGTCAGGCCAAAACTGGGGGTGATGGCCAGTTTGGCCCGCGCCAGGATGCCGTAGAGCACATTGACGTTTAACCACATCCGGATGCCAACGGAGGCGGTCGGGCTGATGGTGAACTCAACATAGCTTGGTGAGATTTTGCCGCTGGTGGTGACGCTGGCGCTGGATTCCATGTTGGCGCCGGCTGTGCCGCTGACAATGGCCCCGCCGTACGGATCAGCAAAGGCAGTTACGAACAGGGGAATGGAAATTTTCGCCAGCTGCTCGGTCACGGCGGGGATATCCACCACCAGGGGATCCGTGGGATCCTGCACTTTGGCGGGTTCCTGCGTGGAAGGTTTGTTGGACATGGCCTGCGTGCCCTCGGCCTTTGCGCTTGAATCAGCGCTGGAAGGAATCACCTCGCCCTGTGAGGTGGCGGAAGGCCGGATTTTCTGGATGATCTTTGCATTGGGTTTCACCTCGTTGTTGAGGGGGCCGGTTTCAGGGATGTTGACTGAGGCCTGGTTTTCTCCCTTGCCATATGCGTTTTGCGAGGGGCTGAGCGCGGTGGCCGAAAATGTGTACATATCTGTGCCGTACAGGACGCTTTTATAAGCATAGTTGGGATTCAGAACCCAGGAAGGCGTTTCATTGACAAAGAAAGCCAGCCTGCGGACAAAGCTGCTGCCGCCAGCCAGATAAACCCGCACCTCCATCAGGTGTCTGCCAGTAGAATAATGTGCCGGAAAGGGCATTTTGATGAGATATTGCTGGATGCCGGCAGCTGCCTGACTGGGGCCGGATGAATCGTGCACGCCGCAGAGGGGCGTGCTGCTGCTTTCAGTCAGGCTCTGGACGGCCGCAATCTGTCCATCCACGGCCACGCTTGCCGAAACCGGACTCCATTTATCGGTGTCCAGCGCAAACTGAACGCCGAAGGTGGCGGGAAAGCCCAATTTTTCTGAGTAGCCGAATGCCGAAAGGTCAAAAAAACCGATGTATTCCGGACCCCTGAGGACGGGATCTTCCCCCAGGCGGATGCCGTGCGTCAGCGTCATGGCCACTTCGGGGCCGGCTTCTTCCTGCCCCACATACTCGAAGGCAAGCTCCATGTCATTGGTGGTGTTGATCAGGTTCCCGTTAATATCATAGACATTGCCGTGAATTTTATCGAACCAGAGGGTGGCACGGTAGATTTTAAGAGGCGATCCGGGCGTCCAGGGGTTGGATGGGGTGTAATAGGAATAATTGTTGCTGAGACCGTTGGCCAGCACTTTGATTTGAGCCCAGGAATCCGCCGGCCAGCCTGGCGGCTGCCAGGCGGTGGCGGCGGCCTGGCTGTCGGCGGCCGCCAGGGGCTCAACCACATTGATGGATTGGTTGTAAAGCGAACTGCTGGTAAACATCTCCTCCAGCGGGTGGGTGAGGGTCTGATCGTCAAAATTGACATCCAGCGACAGGCGGCCGTCGCCGGGCTGGGTGAGAGCCAGTTCCCCGCAGATAAGGGCTTCCAGCGCCGGCGCGGTGGGGGTGACGGATGACAGGCTGGCTGCGTCGCCTTTGCTGATATCCGTGGCCACCACCCGGATGCCGCCGATGGGACTGCCGGTTTTATCAACCGTGCGAATGTGCAACTGCAGGTTGAGCGGCCCATTGGCGCCCGCGTTGGCGGTCAATTTTTCTTTGCGGGTGATCAGCTTGACCTCGGCGGTCATGCTGGCGCGCATGGAGATGGGTGCGCCGTTGAGGATGCTGGGCGCGATGCCGCGCAGGCGAAAGCTGCCGTTGCTGCTGTTGAAGGTTTCCAGGGTGGCTCCGGCGTCTGAGAAATGGCCGCCGCCATCCACCAGGTTGACCAAAAAGCCGGAGCCCGCGGCCAGCATGGATTGGGCATCTTTGACCCCGCCGCTGGCCAGCTCTTCAGGCAGGGGCCACAGCGTACCGTCAATGGTGAAGGACTGTCCGGGCATCACCGGGTTGGGCGTGATCACCAGGCCGCTGATGACCGGCGTGGGTGGGGCGAGGGGTGCATCGAGGGTGAAGCTGGTTTGCGAAATTCCCGCCACCATGCCGCGCGCATTGTTGAGCAGAGTGACCTTGAAGGTCACCGGGCCAACCAGATCCGGATTGGGCGCAATGAAGCTGCCGCTGGCGGCGCTGGCGCTGGCGTTGAACTGCCCGACGGGCAAACCGGCCAGGGTGAGCTGCACGGTGCCGGTGGTAAGGCCGCCCAGGGTGTAACTGACCGTTTCGCCAGGGCGGGCATGGGATTTATCGAGGGCGATGCTGATGCCGTTTTGCACGGTCAGCGCTGCCTGGCGCTCAAAGGCACCGCCAGAATACACCCCCACGCCGACCACATAGCCGCCTGCGGCTGTGCCCACGGGGATGGGGACGCGGGTGGACACCTGCCCGCGGGCATTGGCGGTGACGCTGACCGGGTTGATATAGCTGCCGCCGCTGGCCAGCCCCACCTGATAGGCAGCTCCAGCGGTCAGGTTGAAGGCGTTCACGGCCACCGTGCCGCCCGGGCGGATGCTGGCAGGTGAAACGGTGATATCCGTCACGTTCCCGGCCGCCTGGGCGGGCAGGGGGGCGGTTTGCAGCATGGCCAGCACCATGGCGGTACACAAAATCAAATTCAAAACGAGATGCAGTGGACGGCAGGAAAAATTGTGTTTCATCTGAAAGCTCCTTATCGCTTCAGCAAAAAGGGCATAGACGGATTCATTTCCCCATCGGGTTTTGAAAAGGGTATGCAGTTTAAATTCGGGACGATAATGTCATTATACGCCGAGTTGATGATATTTGACACAGGGATTTAAGACCCTCCCCCGACTAATGTATGGTCGGGGGAGGGTGTTTTATCATATCAAATCAGTAACGTTCAGAAAGCTGCTCTGCCAGCCGCCAATCCGGCGGTTCTTCGTCATTGCCCCAATATTCGCTCATGTCGGCAATCAGACCGTCCTTGAAGGTCATAAACACGGTGACGTGGAAACATTGCGGATTGTCGGCTGAAAAAACCCGCGCAGCAGTGATCACGGTCTGGCCGGACTCATACATTTTTTCGATGGTGAAGCGCCAGTGGCCGGGGTAAGCTTCATTAAAATGGATATATTTATCGCGCCCGCGGAACACCTCGCGGGTGTTGGGCAGCCAGATGGTCGCCTCCGGCTGCATCAGATCGCCGGCGGCTGCAAACTGTTTGGCGTCAAACAGGGTGAAAAACTGGCGCGCGCTTTCCCTCAAGACGCTCATGGTTTATTTGATCTCCCGGTACTCGGCATCCACCACATCCTCATCGGGATTGTCCTTTTTATCCACCGGGGTGACGCCGTTTTTCAATTCCCATTCCTCGCGCAGTCGCTGGCGGTGCTCGTCCACCACATCCGGCGGGCAGAGTTCCACAAACAGATAGGAACCCAGCCAGATCAGCGCGGCGTCATCAATGGGACCGGGGAGAATATCGGGAATGATCAGATAAGCCAGGGTGGCCACCGGCATGGCTTTGAGCAGCAAGTTGACTCTTTTGTCGCCCATCAGGCGCACAATTAATTTGGCTTCCTGGGTGATGCCACCGAAAAAGCCCTGCCCATAGTTTTGAATCGAACGGTTGTTTTTTTGATCGGCCATCAGACACACTCCTGCATATGGGATGCCCTGGCAGCAGGGCAAAAAACCCTTCAACGGGGCCTGTTAATCTAGTATACGTCAAAACCGGGCAAAAGCTTCATTTTTTACGCGTTTTTTCGATCAGTTTGCGGCGCTGCCAGTTGATCAACGGGGCGGCCAGCTTGCGCAGAACGTATTTGGCCGTGATCACCGAGAACCAGCTGCCCCCGTCGCGGTAGTGGACGCGCAGCATTTCTGGCCAGCAGCGCGCGTCGGCGGCAATGGTCTTGGCATCGCCGTGCAGCCTGAAACTGGCCCACAGGCGCGGCAGGTAAACCAGCGGGGCGCGTGCAGCCAGGCGCACCCACAGGTCGTAATCCATGGCAAAGTAGAAACTGGGGTCCAGCGGACCCACCTGCTGCCACAGGCTGGCGCGGAAGAAGGATGACTGCTGGGCCACATGCACATATCCCTGGCGCAGGCGGCGGTAATCGGTCTGCGCGCCGGGGAAGCGCCCAATTTCAACGCCGTTTTCATCAATGAAGTTGGCGTCGCCGTACACCATGCCGGCTTCAGGGTGCGCCTGCAGGTAAGTCACTGCCTCACGCACGGCCCCTGGCAGATAAACATCATCCGAGTTGAGCCAGGCCAGAATGCTGCCTTTGGCGCGGGCAAAGCCTTTGTTGATGGCGTCCGTCTGCCCCTTGTCTTTTTCCGAAACCCACCAGGCCAGGCGGTCTGCATAGCGGCGCAGAATCTCCGTGCTGCCATCGGTTGAGCCGCCATCCACCACGATATATTCGATGTTGGGATAATCCTGCTCCAGCACCGACTTTATCGTCGCTTCGAGGAAGCGCGCCTGATTATACGAGGGGGTGATGATGGATACCAGCGGAAGGTCGGTTTGATTCATAAATTAACTGTTTTCCTGTTTGGCCGGGCGGCGCTGACGGCGGGTGAATTTTGCGCCTTTTCGCTTGATTCTAATCCCTGGCAGGTTATTTGACCAGTAAAATCTGGTAATAGCGCTGGTCGGTGGTGTAGACCAGTTCCAATCCATTGCCCTGCAGGTTGTCCACCATTTCCCTGAAATGCGGAGACATGGAGGGGTCTACATAGACTGCTTTGATATCCTGGGCACGCATCCAGGTCAAAAACTCGCCGGCTGAGGCAAAATCAGGCACATCGGTGGCGTTCAGCCCGGCAAAGGTCATGCGCGCCATCCACACCGGCCCCGGCACGCCTGAAAGCACCAGTGAATCTTCGGGCAGCAGACGGTAGAGAAAGGCTGAGGCGACCTCAGGACCGGCTTCGCCCAGGGTGCGCCATTTAAACCCGGGGAAGGGCCCGTGCAGGCCCCAGCCCAACCCGAGCACCACCAGCAGCACCAGGGCCGGCCAGAGCCGCCGCCCCTGCCAACGGAATTGAAAGACCCGCAGCAGGATCAGACCTGCAGCCGCTGCCAGCAGGCCGGTGAGCATTGAAAGGGCATCCTGCCAGAGGGTGAAGGCCACCAGCCCCAGCAGCAGCCCGCCCCAAATGACCTGCCCGCGGCGGCTGGCCAGGTCGCTCAGAAGCGCGCCCGCCCCCAGGCTGGCCAGGGCCATCAGCACAAAATAAGGCAGGCGCAGGTAGCCCACACGGATCATCGTGTTCACCAGGCCCACCGCCAGCGGCGAAAGCCAGATGAGACAGATGAGCAGCACCACGCCTTTGCGCTGGCGCAGCAGGTGGATCACCCCGCGCAGCACCAGCACTCCCAGCAGCAGCACAAAGCGCGCCCCGTAGGCGCGGGCCGCGGTCAGCGGCAGACTGGCCAGCAGCGCCCGCATGCGCGCCAGATAGACCGGCGGGTTGCGCTGAATGGCATTGAAGACACTGTAATGGTTCTCTTCGGGTGTGCCAAAGGCTTCCCGTGCCGCCAGGTAGGCTTCAATGGTGGCTGAATATTCACCTTTTGAGGAAAGGATGATTTCCTGGCCGGATTCAAAATTATCGTAGGTGCGCTCCAGGGTGCCGGGGTTGAAGTCGCCGGTGACGGCGCCGCGCAGCAAAATATATCCCGCCACCAGCACGAGGAAAGGCAGGGCGGCAGCCAGCCAGCTCTGCCAGCGGCGCGGCTGTTTCCACGAGAAAACCAGCACGGCCAGGCTCATGGCGGCAAAAATCACCAGGCCGTCGTTGCGCGCCAGGGCGCTGAGCCCCAAAAAGGTCGATGCCAGGGCCAGATTTTGGGTTTTGCGGCTGTGATACCAGGTCATGAACTGCCAGAACCCCAGCGCTGACATGGAAGCAAACAGCGGATCGGTGGGATAGTTGTACATTTCCATCAGGATGGGCGTGCCGGCCAGCAGGCCCAGCACAGCCCAATGGCTGCCGTAGCGCTTGAGGCTGGCGGCCGCCAGGTAGCCGCCGGTGAAGAGCAGGGTGAAGAGCAAAAAGCGCCCCAGCGAGCAGCTCAACACCAGCCAGAAAGGACTGGAAAGGAAGGGCAGGCCAGTGAGGGCATAGAACATGCTGATCAGCGGGCTGAAAGCATAAATGGTCAGGTAGCCTTTGGTGAGCAGGGTATAACCGCTGTAGATATAGGCAGATTCATCCCACAGGTTCATCTCCCACAGGTTGGGCAGAAACACCGCCGAGATCAGCATGGCCTGGATGACATAAACCCAGAAGGCTGGATGCTGAAGGGCGGACAAAAAACGGTTAAAAGTTAACTTCAAACGCATGGTGGAAATCATTTCCTGCAATGGCGCTGCTATTTCTGTTTTGAGAGATCATACAGCCAGTATCCATCGCCTTCCGTCAGCGGGTAATGGTCGTTCAGGTAGGCTTTCAGCTCGGGTTGGGCGTCCAACTCATCCTTCAGGGTGACGAGGAAGTAGCGCGCGCCGCGCGTCATTTCGGCAAAGCGCGCCTCAAAGGTGGCGCTGCTGCTGCCGGTGAGGGTCTGCACGCCCATATCGGCCACCGTGGGCCAGCTGCGCACCCCCACCCAGCCGTAATAATTGAGCGGGAAGCCGTAGGCATGCACCAGCCCGACCATGACCCCGTCGCGCGGCAGTTCCTCACCCATGCGCGTCCAGCCGGCGGCCTCGCCGCGGTAATCAAAGGCCTGCAGCACGCGCACATTGAGATACAGCGAATAAGCCGCAAACAGCAAAATCACCCCCAGGCAGGCCGCCCGCCAGATCCATTCGGTCTGCTGCAGGCGCGCCCAAACGGCCTCGCCGATGCTCGCCAGTGAAAGCGCCACCAGCGGGACCATCTGCAGGTGATAATACTCATGGGTGGTGATCTGGTAGGGGAAAAGCAGCATATAGCTCAGGTAACCCAGCCAGAGCCCGCAGAGCAGGCGGCGCAGCGGCTTTGCCGCCAGGCACAGCCCGGCAAAAGCGGCGGCCAGCATGATCAGCGGGAAGAGCGACCCCAGCAGCTTGATCAGGTCGCCGTAGAAGGAGCCGGTGAGAAAAATGCGGAACAGCGAGAGCGTCCAATAGCTGAAATAGCCGGTGGAGCCGCTGCCCAGCCCGATCAGGTAGTAGATCACAGCGGGCAGGCCGGCCAGAAGGGCCACCAGCAGGGGCTGGCGGCTCTGCCAGGCTTTTTTAAGCCCCGCCTCGAAGAAAATCACTGCCAGAGTTGCGCCGATCAGCAGCGGCGCGGCGGTGACTTTCACCAGCAGGGCCAGGCCGCACAGCCCGCCTGCCAGAGCGGCATTCCGCCAGCTCAGGCGCTGCCCCCAGCGCACCAGCGCCCAGATGGCCCACAGCTCGCAGCAAACCATCAAGGGATCTGGCTGGAAGGAGCGGCTGGCGGTGATGGCAAAGGGCAGGAAGGCATAAACTGCCAGGGTGGTCAGCGCCCCGGCCTGAGAACTGAGCTTTTTGGCCAGCCAGAAAAGCGGCAGGCCGCCCAGCATCCAGAAGAAAACCGTCCACACCCGGCCCAGCCACAGCAGTTCCTTTCCGGCGGCCAGGTAGCTCAGCGCGGTGAGGCCCTGCAAAATGGGCGGCTCGTACACCTCGCCCGAGCGCCACATGCCTACAGCGGCATCGCGCAGAGCCGGATCGGCGTTGGGCTGCATGGCGTAGTACATGCCGCGGGCGATGATGGCATCCAGAAGCTGGCGCGTGGGGTGGAAATCAAAGGGCGCATCGGTCACATCCACCAGGCGCACGCCCAGGCCAATCAACAGAATCAGGGCCGCCAGCAGGGGCACCGTCCGGCGGCGCAGCCAGGCCAGTAAGGTTTTCATTGGGCGTCCTTTCCGGCATCCTGCACCCAGGTGATGCCCTGCGGGGTGACCGAAAGGCGCTGCCCGCCGTGCTGGCTTTTGCGGCGCAGGCTGCGGTAGGCCAGGAAGAGCTTTCCCAACCCGATGGATCCGCCGGCGGCCTGCACCATTTTGTACCAGAAACGCAGGGCGCGCGGCGCATCCAGGCGCAGGGCCTGGCCAAATTCGCCCACCGCCTCGCGGAACAGCCCGGCGTCAATCATGCGCCGGCCGGCAAAAATGTGCAGTCCGGCGTCAATGGCGCGTCCCTCGCGGGCAAAAATAGGCTTGAATTCTTCCTCTTCGCGCATTATTTCAACCAGGCGCAGGGCTTCCTTTACAAAGGCCATCGGCTGCGCGGCGGTTTTGGCTTCGGCGTGGGTGCGTTCCACAGCCCAGGTTTCGGGCACATGCACCACCGGGCGCCGCGCCGCGATGCGAATCCACAGTTCATGGTCGAACACGCAGTGCGAGGTGTCGCGCAGGTAGCCGGCGTCTTCAAGCGCCTGTTTGCGCATGAACACCGCCGGCTGCAGCAGCACGTTGAAACCCAGCAGGTCGCGGGCGGTGTACTGCGGGTAGGGATGCCAGTCGAGCAGGCAGCCTTCCGAATCCACCATCACCCCATCGCCGTAGACCATGCCCGCTTCGGGGTGATCCAGCAGAGCCTGCACGGCGTGGCTGACCACCTGAGGCGTGTAATAAAGGTCATCCGAGTTGAGCCAGGCCACAATTTCACCTGTGGCGCGCCGGAAGCCTTTGTTGATGGCATCGGCCTGCCCCTTATCTTTTTCCGAAACCCACCAGGCCAGGCGGTCGGCGTGGCGGGCAATGATTTCAGGGCTGCCGTCGCGCGAGCCGCCGTCAACCACAAGGTATTCGATGCGCGGGTAATCCTGGAACAGGACGGTGGTCAGGGTTTGCTCAAGGTAGCGCGCCTGCTGGTAAGACGGGGTGATAATGGAAACAAGGGGTTGGTTCATCGGATTAAAGGTAATAATTCGTTCAGAACAAAAAGGCGGACTCCCAGGCGGGATTCAGCCAGTCCATAACCCGGCAGGCGGGTTTCATCGAATTCCGTATCTGCCACCATCACGGCGCAGGGCTGCCAGGGGCCGTTGAGCGGCTGAGGCGGGTCGAGATGGCGGATTTCAACGCCCTGCGCGCCCGGTGAAAGCTGCGCCCAGAGCACATATTCATTATCTGAAGGGTTCAGCAGCAGCCCCAGGCGGTCGCAGCGCGTCACCTTCACCCAGCGGGCCAGTTCCTCATAGGATGAGCGCAGCTCGGGGGCATTGATGTACAGCAAATCCTGGCGCGATGCGCTGAACACGGTCAGGCGGTTTTCGCCGGCGGGCAGCAGGGGACGGGCGCTGTTATAAAGCAGCGGCTGCAGGCCGATCAGCGCCAGCAGGGCCAGCCCGGCCCAGCCCGCTGCGGCGGCGCGCTTTCCTGCGGTGCGGCGTTCCAGCTCGGCCCCGGCCAGCGGCGCCCCCAGCACAAAAAACGGCAGAATCAGGCGGCCGCCCCAGGGCTGCCATTTGAACAGCAGCGAAAAGAGCAGGAAACACGCCAGCAGCGCCAGCGCGCAGGCGGCATTGTCCTTCAGGCGCGGCTTCAGCCACGCGCTGAGGCAGGCCAGCCACAGCAGCCAGAAATGCAGCGGGTTGACCGCGTAATCTTCACTGGTGAGGTTGAGCTGGATGGCAAAATCGCGAAAGCTGGTGCGCGGATCGTTCAAATCCATGCCCAGCAGGTTGTGCAGGGCTTCCACCGCGCTGTAAACCGCCTGGTTGATGCGCCCCAGGGGCGCGGCGCTCTGGGCGGCGGCATTTTTCAGGGTGATGGACACCAGCGAGGCCAGGCCCGGAGCTTCGTTGCCCAGGTCGCTCACCCCCGGCCCCAGCGGTGAATGATACAACTGCAGGTTGCGCGACCACAGCCCGCCGTTGAGCAGCAGCACCACGGCCGCCCCCAGCAGCACAAAGCGCAGCTCGGCAAAGCGGCGCTGGCGCAGCAGCCCCAGCAGCAGCCAGGCCAGCAGCGGCGCGGCGAAGGCATAGAAGGTGCCCTTGGTGAGCACGCCCAGCGCGGCGGTCAGCGAAAACAGCAGCCAGCCGCTGAAGTTCAGCGGCCCGCGCAGGGCGCGCACCACCCACCAGGCCAGGGCCAGCGCCCAGAAGGCCGTCACAGCGTCGTTCTGGGTGCTGCTGGCCTGCAAAATCAGCATGGGCAGGGTGGCGGCAAAGAGGGCCGCCGCCCACTGGCCGCGCCGGCCGGCGCCCAGTTCCTGCGCCAGCAGGCTGGCGCCCAGAACAATGCCCAGCAGGCTGAACCACTGCGGCAGGTTGGCCAGCGCATCCCCACCGCTCAGGCCCACCAGGTGCAGAATCAACAATTCAGCGCCCGGCGGATTCCAGAGCTGGCGGTCATTGCCGGTGAAGTAGTGCTCCAGGCTGCCGTTTTGCAGCCAGTGCATCACTCGCGGCAGGTGATAGGTGAGGGAATCATTGGTGTTGGGCGGCGCCAGCAGGGCGGCGGTGAGCACTGCCCCCAGCCAGAGTGCCAGCCCGGCCAGCAGAAATTTCTCCCAACGGGAAAAAACTGGCCAGCGCAGGCGCGGCACGCCCATTTTGAAACTGGCCAGAGCCAGGCTGACCAGCGGGACCGCCCAGGCCACCAGCAGCCCTTCAGGGCGCAGCGCGCCCAGCAGGCTGAGGCCCTCGGCGGAAAGGGCTGCCCAGGCGGCGGTCACTGCGGCGGCTTTGAGCCAGGCCGCGCGCCAGCCATCCGTGCGAGTGCAGTGCAGCCACAGCAGCGCAAAAAACGCAGCCGGCAAAATCACCCACATAGGCAGCCCTTTAATTTCCGCATCGAAGGTTTACTTTGCTTTATTGAACAGGCCCAGGTAATCCACTTTTGGGTAGATGGTCAGTTTGCCGCCCACAGTGGCATCCACAATGCGCCGCCCGGCCTTTGCGTAGGCTTCACGCGCCAGGATATAAGCGCGCTCCGAGCCTTCCAGGTCAGGCAGCTGCCAGCGGAACCCCTTGCCGAAATAACCCGGCGAGAAATGGTTGGGGTCATCGCCCTGCGAGGTGACGGTGGTGTTGGCCGGTCCCTTGGTGGTGAAATTGTGATCCACGCCAATGAGGATAACCTCGGTGAAGCCCATATAGAAGGCGAGCTGCATGCCCACATAGGTGACCGTGAAGCCTTCAAACAGGCGGCCGGTGGCGTCGCCGCTGAAATTTTCGGGGCCAGTGTAATCGGTATCCAGAAAATGCAGGGTGGGGCTGGCTTTCAGCCAGCGGCGGGCGCGCCACGAGAAGAAGCAGGGCATTTTGAGGGCCGAAAAATCGGCCGCGCACTGTTCCAGCACCAGGTCGTTGACCGAAACCAGGTAGGTGGTGCTGAAGCCCAGCTCTTCAAAAGCCATATAGAGACGGTTGAGTCCGATGGAATATTCATTCTTAATCAGGCTCATATCGGTCTGGCGCAGGCTGGGGCCGTTGCCGATGAGAAAGCAGCGTTTGCCGGCGTGAATATCCTTGTAGGCGCGCAGGCGGGCCACATTTTGCGACCATTCGCCGGAGAAGATGCGCGCGGTTTCGTGGCGGCCGCGGTTGTGCCACCACCAGTAGGCATCTGAGCCCAGCTTCCAAAGCGGGCGCGGCACGTAACGTTTGTACTTCTGGCGGTCCATGCGGTTTATTCCGTGCTCAGGCGGGCGGTGGCGCCGCCGTCAATCAGCATGCCCTGGCCGGTCATGAAGGAGGATTGGGTGTTGTCGGCCAGGAAGTAGATGGCGTGGGCAATTTCTTCAGGGGTGCCAATGCGCCCGTTGACGGTCTTGCGGGCCAGGTTGTCCAGGCGGGCGGTCACACTCTCGCCCCCCAGGTGGCCGCGGTCCAGACCGGCGCGCAGCATGGGGGTATCCACGGCGCCGGGCAAAATGGCGTTGACGCGGATGTTATCCGGGGCAAATTCGATGGCCATGGCGCGGGTGAGCGCCAGCAGGCCGCCCTTGCTGGCGGCATAGGCGGCGATGTTGGCCGAGGTGGCCACGGCATGCACCGACGAGACGTTGACAATGGCGCTGGCCCCGGCTGCCTTCAGCAGGGGAAAGGCCAGCTTGGCGCCCAGGAACACCGAGCGCAGGTTGGAATTCATCACCATATCCCATTCTTCAATGGTGGTTTCGACCAGCGGGCGGGCCACCTGCACGGCGGCGTTGTTGACCACGGCGTCGAGCTTTTCCACGCAGGTGTGCGCCTGTTCGTAGATCAGGTGGATATCCGCCGGGTTGGAAATATCTGCGCGGATGAAGTGGCCGCGCGCCGGGAAACCCTCGCCAAAATCCTTGCGGTCCACACCGATGACATACCAGCCTGCGTCTGAGAACAGTTTGAGGGTGGCGCGGCCAATGCCGCCGCCGACGCCGGTAATCAACACAGAGCGGTTTTCGGTTTCAGTTTGCATGAGATTCTCCTTTGGGTTGCAGCGGTCTCTAGGCAGGAATGCAGAGGCCTTCAAGCAGGTTTTTGATGGTGTTGAGATGTACGCGTTCCCAGGCGGCCGGGCTGGAATTGGAGTTGTGCGCCGCCAGCATCACCTGGTCCATCTTCAGCAGCGGGCTGTCGAGGGGCAAAGGCTCCACCTCGAATACATCCAGGGCTGCTCCGGCCAGCCGTCCTTCCTGCAGGGCGGCGATGAGGGCCGGTTCGTCCACAATTGGGCCGCGGGCGGTGTTAATCAGCACCGCGCCGGGCTTCACCAGCGCCAGGGTTTGCGGGTTGATCAGGTGGCGGCTGGTGGGGTTCAGGTCGCAGTTGACGCTGATAAAATCAGCACGCGACAGCAGTTCGGGCAGCGAAACCATCTCGATGCCGTTTTCGAGGATAAAATCGGGGGCAATGGGGGCAATATCGTTGCCAAGCAGTTTCAGGCCAAAAGCGCGGGCGCGGCGCAGCACGGCCTTGCCCACGTTGCCCACCCCAATCACGCCGAGGGTGCATTCAGAAAGCGAGCGGCCGGGCAGCTTCTGCCACACGCCGTCTTTCATTGCGCGGTCCATCCACGGCAGGCGGCGGGCAAAACTGAGAATGTAGCCCAGCACACTGTCTGAAACGGGCAGGGTGAAGGCGTTGGGGGTATTGCGCACCTGAATACCCAGGGCAGCCGCGGCTTCGCGGTCAATGGAATCGATGCCGGTGCCCCATTTGGAGATGACCTTCAGGCGCGGGGCGCAGGCCTGCAGCACGCGCGGGGTGTAGCGGTCATCGCCGCAAATGGTGGCGTCAAACTGGCCGGCATAGGCCAGAATTTCTTCTTCGCCGAGGCGTTCGTGCACTTCGGGCACAATCACGTTAAGCCCGTAGCCTTCAAGCTGCGGCTTAAAGCGATCCACAAAGGGAAGCATATAGGGGGCAGAAAGCAAAACAGTGAGGCTCATTTTTCACTCCGGCTGAGCAAAAAGTCGCTGATGGCAAAATCCAGCTCATCGTCAATATCCCAGGCTTCGTCGGCGTCCATTTCGAACATATAGGGGCGCTCGCCGAGGCGGTTGCGCCGCGAAACCAGGGTCTGGCGGGTGAAGATATAGAGACACGAATTTTCTTCGTAAATGGGGGGCAGGTCTTGCGTGCGCAGCAAAATGGCCGGGTTGTGGTTCACCGGACGCACCAGGCCGTCCCACAGGCGGGTTTGCAGGCGCGTCACCGAAAAGAGCGAGTCGAAGGTGGGGTAATCTTTCAACAGGGTCTGAATGGCGCGCGAAACGGTCTGCGGTTTGAGCAGGGGATTGGTGCTGTGCGTCTGCAGATAGAGATCCGCCTGCACCAGTCCTGTGTCGTAGAGCAAAATCTCGTTCATCGGCAGAGTGTCGGCGCGCAGCTCTTCCGGACGGTCAATGATGATTACCTCGGGGAAGTGCTGGCGCAGTCCGTCCATCACTTCAGGGCTGTCGGTATCCACCACAATTTTGGCGATCTCCGGGCAGGCCTGCAGGGTGTGGATAATGTGGTGAAAGAGGGGTTTGCCTGCCAGCGGGCGGTAGTTTTTGCCTGGCACGCGCACCGAATGGTGGCGCATGGGCACCAGGGCGGCAATTTCAGGTTTCATGGAATCACTCCTTGGCGCAGGGTTCCTCATCCAGCAGGAAAGTTCCGCCGCGCAAAATGCCGTCGGCAATCACCGACATGGTTTTGGAAGCGCCCGGCAGCAGCTCTTTGATGCCGAAGGGCTTCAGGCGCACAAAGCCGCGCCAGATGCCGTCTTCTTCCAGCCAGGCGTCGAAAGGCAGCGAGGTGCGGTAGAGCTGGTAATAGAGAAAACGGCGGGCGTTGCGCGCAAATTCGGGGCGCGGGCTGACCTTTTCGGCGGCCAGAAAATCTTGCGCCGTCTGGCGGAAGTCATCCACCGTGGCGGGGAAGAACACCGTGGGGTACTGGGTGAAGCGCGCCTTGCCAGCGCACAGCACCGCCGCGCCCATGATGGCAGCTTCGAGGCCGATGGTGGAGTTGTAGATCATCACAAACTTGGCGCGCTGAATCATCTCATACGAGCTGAACGGCTGATTCGACTCGACAAAAACCACGTTGTCGCGGCGGCTCACCTGGCGCTCAGCGGCCCAGGCGCCCACGCTTTCGCGGCTTTCCTTGCCGGGGCGGCTTTCATCGGGGTGCGCGCGGATGACAAACAGGGTATCGGGGCGGCTTTCGGCCAGCGCCAGCACCTCGTCCAGCCAGGCAAACATGTGCGGAAAGACCACGTTGGAATGCGGCTGGCTGGTGTCGAATATGACATTGGTGAACACCGGCACAACCTGGCGGAAGGCGGCGGCTTTGGCCTCAAATTCAGGGCTCAGGCCGGTCATTTCAGGCCAGAAGCGGATGCCCGCCATGCTGAAATCGCCTTTGAAGCGCCTGGCCAGGTAGGCGTCGAGCTGCTGATTTTGCGCTGCCGAAAGCTCAAAATCGGCGGGAATGTCAATTGGGTAGGCGGTGGCTTCGCCGGGGGTGAAATAGGCGCTGAAAGGCTGCAGGCCCACCTCGTGCGAGAACACAGGCAGTCCGCGCTGGCGGGCCGCCCGGCGGGTGGCAGCTTCAGGGTAGAACATGCCGTTGAACACCACCACTGCCTGCGGCTTCACCTCATCCAGCAGGCGGTTGAAGGCGCAGGTCACCTGCCAGGCGCCCAGCATGAAACGCCGCGCCACCCCGCGCACCTCGTCCGTATCGGGCAGGTGGTGGCGGCGCAGGGTCCAGCGCAGGGCCGGCAGGGCCAGCTCGCCCAGCGGCACCTCCTGCCAGGTGAAGGCCAGCAGTGCCTCCAGCGGCAGGTCTCGCAGGGCGGCTTCCAGGGCAGCGTCGCGGCCTTTTTCCAGCCAGCGCACATCGGCGTGGGCATACACCGCCTGCGACTGCGCCAGGCAGGCGCGGCAGGGCGGAGCCGCCGCCAGATCTTCGCGGTTGAGACCCAGAACGCACTGCTCCAGCCCGGCGCGGCAGGCAAAATGCACCACCGGCACGCCGCTCAGGCGCAGCGACCAGGCCGTGAGCAGGTTGTAGGCTGCGTTGAGGCTCAGGCCGCTCAGACGGGTGGAAGCGTTGAAGAACACCACAGGGCGTACATCCGGCGCGGGCTGGCTGGCAGACTTCACCTGAGCCGCCAGGGCTTCGATGCGCCGGTCATTCTGCCAGCGCACCCAGCGCCAGCGCAGATGTCCCCGGGTAAACGACTTGATCTTTTCGAGCATGCGGCTTATTGCACCCGGCGCAGTTTGCGCATGGAGGGCTTTTCGCTTTCGTAAACGACTTTTTGCCCGTCGCCCAGCGCCTGTTCGGTGACGCGGATGTATTTGACCAGCTTTTCAAAGCCGCCCGGTTCCACCGAGGCCGCCTGGTCAGAGCCCCACATGGCGCGGTCGAGGGTGATGTGCCGTTCGATCAGGCTGGCGCCCATGGAAACCGCCACCACCGAAGGGATCAGGCCGACTTCGTGGCCGGAATAACCGATGGGGCAGGGAAAAACCTGGCGCAGGGTCTGAATCATGCGCAGGTTCAGTTCGTTGGGGTCGCAGGGATAGGTGCTGGTGGTGTGGGTGATCATCATGTTATCGAGCCCCAGCACGCCAACGGCAGCATGAATCTGTTCCATGCTCGACATGCCCGTGGAAAGGATCAGCGGGCGGCCGGTGGCGCGCAGGCAGCGCAGCAGGCTGTGATCGGTCAGCGAAGCCGAGGGGATCTTATAGGCCACCGGCTTGAACTGCTCCATGAATTCCACCGAGGGTTCATCCCACACCGAGGCAAACCAGGTGATGCCCAGTTCCTTGCTGTAGCGGTCAATTTCGCGGTATTCCTCGAGGCCAAATTCCACCTTGTAACGGTAATCGAGGTAGGAAATGTAACCCCAGGGGGTATCGCGCATCTGGCCGCGCTGGTCGGGCGGCACGCACAGTTCGGGGGTGCGTTTCTGGAATTTGACCGCATCCAGACCGCTGTGATAGGCGGCCGCCATCATCTTTTTGGCCAGGTCCAGGCTGCCGTTGTGATTGATGCCAATTTCAGCCACGGTGTAAACCGGATGTCCATCGCCAACCATGCGGTCGCCAATTTTAATTTCTCTTGCCATGTTAAACTCCTTATTTAATCCGTTCCATAATCAGGTCGCACAGTTCGCGCACAGCGCCGTGCCCGCCGTTAAGGCTGAGCACATGGTCGGCAGCAGCGCGCACCTGGGGGTGGCCGTCGGCCACCGAGACGGCAAAACCCACCAGCGGGAAGCAGGGCAGGTCGTTGGTGTCGTTACCGATATAAATGACATCCTGCGCGGCAATGTGGTGCTCTTCCAGATACGCTTTGAGCGCCGCGGGTTTGTCATCTACTTTTTGCAGGCAGGGCACGTTGATTTTTTTACAGCGCGCGGCCACCACCGGGTTGGTTTCCTTTGAAATGACGACGGCCGGTACGCCGGCGGCGCGCAGCAGGTTGAGGCCCATGCTGTCTGAGCGGTTGGCAGCCACCATTTCGCGGCCGTTTTCATCCACCCAAACGCGGTTATCCGTCAGCACGCCGTCAAAATCCATCACCAGCAGGGCGGGTCTCTGCGGCCAGGGGCGCGAGCCCGAAACCGGGCGCACCATTTTGAGGCCGCCTTCGCGCACCAGCCATTCGGCGCGCTGCCAGTCCCACACGTTGTCAATATCCACGGTGAAGCGCGGCTCCACCTTCACGGAGAGGATGACCTCGCCGCTCATGGAGGCTTTTTCGAGGATGGCGGCGGGGCGGATGGCGTCAATATGCCCGGTCTGCCAGTACACGGGGGGCAAAATCTGGCGCGGAGCATTGTAAGGCTCGGCCACACCGTCCACCTGCAGCAGGGGGATCATCTGCCCGGTGGTTTCATTCACCCGCCACATCTTATGCGGGTTTTGCCCGGCCGGAACCACGCCGCGCACCGAATCGGCCTCAGGGTGGTCGAGCAGCAGGCGCACCGCTTCATCCACCAGGCCCACCGGGCGCACCGGCGAGGTGGGGCGCAGCTGCACCACCACATCGGGGTGGTAATCTTCGTGTTCCGCCAGCCAGTTCAGGGCATGTTCAAACACCGGCAGGTCGGTGGTCTGGTCTTGGGCCAATTCCGCCGGGCGCAGAAAGGGCGTTTCAGCGCCCCACTGGCGGGCCACCGCTGCAATTTCCTCGTCATCGGTCGAAACGAGGGTGCGGGTGACGGTTTCGGCCTGCAGACCGGCGGCAATGCTGTAAGCAATCAGCGGCGCGCCCGAAAAGACGCGGATATTCTTGCGCGGAATGCCTTTTGAGCCGCCGCGCGCCGGGATGATGGCCAGCACTTCGGGTCGCTTGCCGCTTACCATGCCGTCCAGCCTCCATCCACCACCACATTCGAGCCGGTCATGTAGGAGCTGGCGTCAGAGGCCAGGAACAGCAGGGCGCCGTTCATTTCATCGCGGTGAGCCATGCGGCCGATGACGGTGCGGGCGGAATAATTGGCGGTGAAGGTTTCGTCGTGGTTGTTGTACACGCCGCCGGGGGTGAGGGCGTTGACGCGGATGGGTTTGCCGGCATAATAGGTGGCCAGGTAGCGGGTGAAGCCCATCACGCCCGATTTGGTGACCGAATAGTAGACTGGCTTGAAGGATTTGGGCTGACCGGGGCGTTCATAAATGCGCTGGTCGGGACCCACCAGGCCGTAGGTGGAGCAGATGTTGATGATGGAGCCGCTGTTTTGCGCCAGCATCGGTTTAACCGCCGCCTGGCAGCAGAGGAACATGCCGGTCAGGTTCACGTGCAAAGCCTGGCTCCATGATTCCAGCGGGTAGGTTTCAAAGGCGTTGGCGCCCTGTTTGTCCTGGTTCTGCGGATCAAACTTGGGGTCCATGGCGGCGCTGTTCACCAGCACATCCAGCCGGCCAAAGGCTTTGAGGGTCGCTTCCACCATTGCCGCGGTGGAGGCCGGGTCGGTGACATTGACGCCAGCCGCAACGGCCTTGAAACCCTTCTGGCGCAGGCCTTCAGCGGTCTTTTCGGCGGCTTCGGCATTCAAATCGGCCACCACCACGCCCGCCCCGGCTTCGGCCAGGGTGCGGCAGAATTCGGTGCCCAGCAGGCCGGCTCCGCCGGTGACAACAGCGGCGCGGCCGCTCAGATCAAATTTTTCTTGAATGGTGCTCATCGTTTTATTCCTTTATCCAGAACTTGCAGGGCCAGTTCAAGGGCGCGGCGGCCGTCCTGCAGGGTGCAAATGGGCTGCGCTTCGCCGCGCACCACGGCGCGGAAATGTGCCATCTGGTCCAAAAACATCACATTGCGTTCAAAACCCTCCGGCGCGGCCACGGTCTGCCACTGCCCGGTTTTGAGGTTGATCCATTTCACGCTGGCGTCGGCGTTTTCCCAGCGCAGCATGCCTTCGCTGCCGGTGATCTCCAGCCAGTGCGAGGCGGGGCGCTGATTGTAATCGAGGTGCAGACTGCCCAGGGCGCCGCTTTCAAAGCTGAAGAGCATTTCGGCGGTGTCTTCCACCTGCACATCCAGCCCGCCCAGCTGCGCGGTGACCGCTGCCAGCAGTTCGGCTTCGCCCAGCAGCCAGCGCAGGTAATCGAGCGGGTGGCTGAGGGTCAGCACCACCCCGCCGCCCAGGTCAGCGCGCGCGCTGTACGATTGGCGGTAATCTTCCCAGGGGTGCCAGCCGGGCAGGTATTCGCCCCAGTGGGCGCGCACACTAAGCGGCCGGCCGATGCGCTGTTCATCCAGCATCTGGCGCACGGTCCGCAGGCCGGGGTTGAAGCGGAACTGGAAGCCCACCAGGGCCGGTTTTCCACTGTTTTGCAGGGCCGCTTCAAGCTGGTCCATGCGCTCAAGGTTGTGCGAAATGGGCTTTTCAAGGAACAGGGCGCAGCCGGCCTCGGCAGCCGGCAGAGCCACATCCATGTGCAGCGAGGTGGGGTTGGAAATGATCACCGCATCTGGCTTATGAGCCAGCGCGGCGCTCAAATCGGTCTCCACCGGAAAGCGGCTCAGCTCGTCATCAGGCAGGGTGCTGCGGTGGGTGCGGTAAAGGAGAATATCCTCTTCGCCCAGCGCCAGCAGGTTGCGCAGGTGGCGGCGGCCAATTGAACCCAGACCGGCAATCAAAAATCGCATATCAGGCTCCTGGTTTATCAAGTTTGAGCAGCCCGGCCAGGTATTCGCCTGTACGGCGGCCGGCGCTGCCATCCACATGGGTGCATTCACGAGCGATAAAGGCGGCCCGCTGTTCGCGGTCCACACTGGGGTCCTTCAGATACATGTTGAGGGCTTCGCGCAGTTCGGCTTCGGTGGTGGCCACGCGCCCGGCCCGCGCCTCGCGGAAGCGCTGGTGGGTGGGCCAGTTGCCAATTTGCGACAGCGGCAGGGAATATTTGCGCGGTGTGTTCCAGCCGCCGGGGGCGTCAATGCAGGCGCTGACAATCGGCCGGTCCTGCACGGCCGCCTCCACCACCATGGTGGAATAGACGGTGGTGAACACGTCGGAATAGGCCATCATGGAAGCTTTTTCCGGCATATCTTCGCCGGAATAGTAGCCCAGCTCGCCGCCCAGCGGCACCGGTTCCACCAGGTGCACATGGGGCAGTTCGCGGGCCAGGCGGCGCATTTCATCGGCCTCCTTCTGGTAAAGCGGCACATTCCAGAAGTGGTTGGGGTGCAGGCGGATGAGCAGCTGCGCGGGTTCGGCCAGGGCGTCGCCGCTGACCAGCCGCGCCAGGGCTTCCACATCCTGCAAATTGGGCGAGAAGGAGACGAAACTGCAGGCAAACGAGATCAGTTTGCGCTGCGGATCGAGGTTGTGCAGGCGGAAATAGTCGTCACGCGGCATCAGCCATTCCTTGCGGAAATAACCATCATAGGAGGGAATGCCGCCAATGTGGACGCGCGCCGGATCCCAGTCGGAGCCCAAAACCAGTTCGTCTTTCTGGAGCTGCGACCAGCAGTTGATCCAATCCACACGCGCGCCAGGCAGGCTGTAGCTGGAGGGATTATCCCAGCCTACCACCACGGCCGCCGTGCGGATGCCGCGGGCATCGGTTTCGCGCAGCAGGTAGCGGTCAAAGCGCCAGCCGGGGGTGCTGGCCACCACCAGGTCGGGCTGGTATTGATCAAACAGATCGTCATAAATGTGGGTGATGTAGCGCTGCTGCGAGGCCACCAGCCGGCGGCGGATGCCCGGCGAGCGGCGCAGCAGGCCGATCATGCCCCAGGCCAGCGGCATGAACACGCGCCGGCGGTTCGATTCTTCCACCGCCACCTGGCGGATGTAGCTGTCCATGGCCTCGGTGTTGATGCGGTTGGAACTGCCCACGCGGCGCAGGAACTGCAGCCACCACTGGCGCTCGCGTTCCACCGTTTCACTGTAATGGCGTGCTTCGTGCAGGCGCAGCCCTTCCACCGTCAGCCCCGGACGGCCAAAGCGGCGCGTGATCTGCTCTTTGAGGCTGTCGTCGGTCAGCACCACCACGTCCACGCCTGCATCCAGCAGGGTGGGCACCACATCACTCTGCAAAAAATAAACCACTGCCAGGCCGTGATCGGCGCTGATAAAGATACGTTTTTTGTTCAAACTATTTCTCCACAAAATACCACCGGAAAATGGCGTCGTATAACCATAAGAAAGAACGTTTGACCGGGCCGAGCTGCAGGAAGCGGCGAGCCAGGCTGCTTTGCCGGGGCGGGGTGCTGGCCTTGCCGGCCCCCGGTACGTTGAGCAGGGTGTTGCTCATGTTCATCACCAGCGGGTCGGTGGGCATCAGGCGCAGGTAACCGGCGTCGTTCATGCGCTGGTCGAGCTGTTTCACCTGGCCCATCGGGCGGTCCATCTGGAAGGGTAAAAACTGCTTCAGCACGCTTTTGCGCGCCACAAACTGCCAGTGCGAGCCGCCCAGGAAGGCCGGAACCCCGTTGTAGGTCACCCGAATATCCTGGGTGGCTTCATAATGCTGACGAATCTCCGCCTCTTCCTGCCCCAGGCTGAGATCGAACTCCAGGAAGGTTTGCCAGGGAATGAACTGTCCCTGTTCCACCTGCACGCCGGGGGTGTTCCGCGCCCATTCCAGGCCGCGGCTGTAGTAGGCCGGCGGGGTGCGGAAAGGCCGGCTGGTGACCATGCCCACGTTGGGGTAGGTGTTGAGCAGTTCCAGCGAGCGCGTCAGCCAGCCGGGGTAAAACAGCACGTCGCTGTCGGCATAAGCCAGAAATTCACCCGGCGCGGCATCAAAGATGATATTCCAGGCGCCGCCCTTGCCCAGGTTCTTGCTGGAGAGCAGCAGGTATTGGATTTTTTCCTGGCGCTGGTAATCGAGCAGCACATCCTGCACTTCGGGGCAGCTGCCGTTATCGAAAATCATCAGGTCGTAGGGCTGGTCGGTGCTGTCCCACAGGCTTTTAAGGCACAGCTTCAGCACTTCCAGCGTTTCGGCATAGAAACCGCTGAGGGCGGGAATGTAGGTGAGCACAGCCAGGGTCACCGCTTCGGGGCGGGCCACCTGTTTGACAAATTTGGCGGGGTTTTGACCGATACGCATAAATCAGGGTTCCTAAAAAGCCGTGTTCCGGTTTCGAACTGTTAATCTTACCACAGGTCAGCCGCGAATCCCGCGCCGCCACTGCGAAAAGGCCACCCGCGCCTCCCAATAGGCTTTGGTGGGGTGGAAAAGGGCGAAGGAAAGCTGGTGCAGCAGCGGCGCGCGCAGGGCAGTGATGGGGAAGGTTTCCATACTGCGCCAGAAGCGCGGCCACGAAAAGGGCAGGGCTTCCAGCCTGCCGCCGCGCAGCGCGCAGCTCACATCGGCCAGGGTGAACATGGTGCGTTTGCCGCCTGCCAGGCGCACGTTTTCACCCGATTCGGGCAGGCGGTAATGCGGCTGGCCGTTGGGCAGGTGGCTGTAATCGTGGTTCTGGTGCACAATGCGAATGCTGGGGGTGGCGTCGATGGCATCCCAGCCGCGGCGGCGTGCCTCGTAGATCATCCAGTTGTCCCAGCCAGCCCGGCCGATGGCAAAGCGCGGAATCTCCGTAAAGCAGGCGCGTGGAAAGACAAAATAATCGGAGCCGGCCGGCGGGTGCAGTTTGCCGTTTTCCTTCAGGCGGGCATCCAGGCTGGCTGCCCAGTCCGCGGTAAAATCGAGGCGCTCCGTCACTTCCAGGTCCCAGCGCTGGCCCACCAGCAAAAACTGCTTTGAGCAGGCCAGGGCCTGGCGCACTTTTTCGGTGAAATCGGGCAGCAGGAGGATATCGGCGTTGATATAGGCCAGCAGGGGCGACTGGTTGGCGCTGCGCCCCAGTTCAAAGATCGAGTCGATGAGGGGGGTGCCGAGCTGATTGCGCTTCACCTGCGGCAGGTGCAGGGCGCCGGTTTCGCGGCAGGCTTCGGCCAGGCCTTCTTCTTCGCCCACCGCCACCACCTGCACCTCGTCCCCCAGCTGCTTCCACGATTGGAGCGCATTCCACTGGATGGTGGCAATGTGCGGGTTGGTGAACGGCTTGGGGGCCGTAAAGAGGGTCAGCAAGGGCGGCATCAGTTGATCTCCGTTTTCTTCCAGGCGCGCTCATCCACATCCAGATAGGTTTTGTGGTGCGCGCCGGTGTTGGCGCGGGCGGCTTCGTCGCGCTGGCAAAAATCCAGCACTTCGAGCCACGAGAAATCGTCGCGCCCGCCAAAATGCTCGAAAATGCGCCGCAGCACGGCGTAATCTTCGGGGGTGTCGAGGGTCCAGCGCAGTTTGCCGTAATCGGGCTGGTGGTGCAGCTGCAGCACCTTGAAGCGCCCCGGTTCATCATAAAAGAAGGGCATCACATGTTCGCGCTGGTAGGGCTTGCTGGCCTCGCGCCAGGCCTGTTCCAGCCCGCTGGCATGGATCACTTCGGTATCCAGACCAATGGGGTATGAGCGGGTGAATGGCGGCGGCAGACGGTTGCAGGCAAAATCGGCGCCGCTGGCCTCAAATTCGGCCACCACATGGTCAATCTCGCCGGGGTCAATGGCGGGGCAGTCAGCGGTCAGGCGCACAATGGTCCCGGCGCGGAACAGGCGCGCCGCCTGGGTGTAGCGGTCCAGCACATCGTGCAGGCTGCCGCGGAAGAAGGGCAGGCCGTGCTTCAGGCAGAAGGCTTCCAGGGGATCATCGCTGGGGTCGCTGGTGGTCAGCACCACCACCTGGCCGGCGCAGTGCGCGCGCCGCGCGCGGCGCACCTGGCGCAGCAGGGCCGGCATGCCGGCCAGGTCCAGCAGCACCTTGCCGGGCAAACGGCTGGAGCTGAGGCGGGCCTGAATAAAAATGGTTGCCTGATGATGTTCTGACATAAGTTCCTGTTAACGGCGCGCCGCGCGGGCCATCTCATAGGCCTGCAGGAGCACCTTGAAGTTTTTATTCCAATCAGCGCGCGCCTCAGCCAGCGCGCGGGCGGCGCTGCGCATTCCGACCAGGCGGGCTGGGTCTGCGGCTGCCTGCAGCAGGCCGGCAGCCAGGGCTGCCGTATCGCCATCGGGGAAGAGCCAGCCCTGCGCGCCGGGGGTGATCCATTCGAGGTTGCCGGGAATATCCGACACCAGAACGGGCAGCCCCGAGGCCAGGGCCTCCATCAGTGAAACCGATGAACCGTCGCTGTGCGAGGCGCTGACATAAAGATCGGCGGCTTTGTAATAATCTGGCAGGTGGGTCTGGCTGACCTGCCCGCCAAAGTGAACGCGGTCCACCAGCCCGGCGTGCAGCACCATTTCGTGCAGCAGGGCTGCCTGCGAGCCTGCGCCCAGCAGCAGCAGGCGCAGGTCTGGATTCTGGCGGCTGGCCTGGATGAAGGCCCGCACCACACCCTCGACGCCGTAGAGCGGTTCCCACGAGCGCAGTGAAAGAATGACAAAGTTTTCTTCCCAGCCCAGGCGGGCGCGCAGCGCCGAAGGCTCAGCGCCGGGCGCAAAACGCTGCAAATCCACGCCCCAGGGAAAGAGGGCCACCTTTTCAGCCGGAAAGCCGAAGCTGCCCGCCTTGCGGCGCACGGCATCGCAGTCGCCCACCAGCACATCCGAGCGGCTGAGGGTGAAGCGCGTGGCCCAGCGCCAGGCGCGGCTGTGGTCGGCGTCACGCAGCAAATCGGAGCCCCACGACATGCTCACCAGCGGGCGAAAACCCGCCAGGGCCGCCAGAAAGGCGCAGGTTTGCAGCGGGCCGGCGTGAATCACATCTGGCTGCACTTCGCGGATCACGCGCTGCAGGTCCAGCAGCAGGGCGGGGCCGTCCTGCAGACGGGCCGGGCGCGAACCGCCGCGCCAGGGCAGCAGGGTGATTTGCGGGGGCAGGGCGCGGTCTTCCAGCTGCGGGCCGCGCCGCTCCAGCCGCAGCAGCGAAACAGTGTGTTCCGTCTGGCTGAGGGCCGTCAGGAAGCGCTGATCGTGCGGGGTGTGGTCTCTGGTAAAGTACAGAACGCGCATTAATCCGCGTCGGTGAGCTGGGTCCAGCGCAGTTCCTGGCCGGCCTCAAGGTTGATCATGGTTTTCTTGCCGATCACCAGGTCTATCTCATGGGGCATCACGGCGCCGCGGGGAGCCGGGCGCAGCACATCGATCATCTCGCGGGTGAACACCTCGCCAGCCTTGATCGGCCGGGCAGCGCGCAGGCAGCGGCGCTGCACCACCACCGTGTCGCGCTCATTGCCGGCCACGAATTTATCGGCCGAGCCCAGGGCGCGTTCCAGGCGGCGGGTGGCTTCCACCATTGCCGCCCAGGCTTTGGGATCCAGCGAGAAGCGGTGATCGGGGCCTTCGCGTTTGGTGCTGTCGGTGAAGTGCTTTTCAATGGCGCAGGCGCCCATGGCCACCGCGCCCAGCACGGTCTCGTGCCCGGGGGTGTGGTCTGAAAGGCCCAGCAGCACCTGCGGGAACATCGAGCGGTAGGTGTTGATCACGCGCAGGTGAATGTGATCGAAGTTTTCGAGGCTGGCGGTGTAGTTGGTGTTGCACTGCATCAGCACCAGCTGGGGGTTGATAGCCAGGATGGTGTGCACGGCGCGCTGCACCTCTCCGATGGTCGAAGCGCCGGTGGCCAGCAGCACCGGCTTGCCCTTGCGGGCCATGGCTTCGAGGGCTTCCAGCCAGGTGATTTCGCCCGAGCCGATCTTGTAAGCCGGCACGTAGGGATCCAACATATCCACGGCGTCGAAATCGTAGGGTGATGAGAAGTAGTCAATGCCCACTTCGTCGCAGGTGGCCTTTAATTCGGGGGTCCATTCAAAGGGCACCGTGGCGCTCTGATAAACTTCCACCACCGATTTTTTCCAGGCGGCCTGGTGCGAAAGCTGGCCGCCCAGGTGGCTGAAGCCGTAATCAGAGACGATCTGGCGGGCGCGAAAGTTCTGGAACTTGGCGGCATCGGCGCCGGCCTCTTTGGCCAGGCGGATGAGGCGCTTGGCGCGTTTCAGACTGCCGTCATGGTTGGCGGCAATATCGGCAATGAAATAGGTCGGGTGACCTTCACCCAGAATATGAGAACCGATTTTGATGTCCATCCTTACCTCGCAATCTTCATGAACCGGGTTGGTTGAATGCCCGCAGGGTTTCAGGGTAGCCCTCGCGGTAGAGCCGGGTAAAGCGTTCCATGCCAGAAGCCAGGCCCGGCGGCGGCCCGCCCAGGGTACGGGCGAGCTTTTCGGTATTCAGGCACATGTTGGGCGAACGGCGCGCCACCAGGCCGCCGGTTTCCGCCGTCACAGGGGTGATCAGGTTTTCGTCCAGGTCAAAGGCGCGGGCCACGGCCACGCCAAAGGCATATTTGCTGAGGCACTCGCTGCCCACCACATGGTAAATGCCGCCTGCGTGCAGGTCGAGCAGGCGCAGCAGAATGCCGGCCAGGTCATTCACCAGCATGGGGCAGAAGAAGACATCCGTGAAGCCTTTCACCTGCCGTTTGCCAGAAAGGTTGTTAAAGAACCATTCGGCCAGGCTGCGCTGCCCGCTCAGGCTCCAGCCGTAGAAGTTGACCCGCGCCACCAGGGCGTCGGGATGGGCTTCGAGCACGGCTTTTTCAGCTTCGGCCTTGGTGCGCGCGTAAATGCTGAGCGGCGAAACCGGGTCGGTTTCCAGGTAATTGCAGCTGGCGCCGTTGAACACCGCATCGGTGGATATGTGCACAAAGGGGATATGGCGGCGGGCTGTTTCGGCAGCCAGGCGGCCGGGCGTTTCGGTGTTCAGACGCTGGGCCAGGTCGGGCTGGCTTTCGCACACCTCAAGGTTGGCCAGGGCGGCGCAGTGCACCACGGCGTTGGGGCGCAGCTCGTCCAGCAGGGGGTGAATGACGGACAGGTCCGTCAGGTCGCAGGCGCGCACCGCGAAGGGGGTGTTTTGCAGGGTGCGGCTGTTGGCCAGTCCCACCACTTCGCGGCCCTGTTTCACGGCTTCGAGGGCCAGGTTAATTCCCAACAGCCCGCTCACGCCCGTAATCAGGATGCGCTGCGGCACCGGTTTATTGGCTGTCATTGCTGCCTCGGCGGAGAATGATGAGCGGGTACTGCCCTTTTTCGCCAAAGAAGCGCGGGAAGCGCTCTTCAAGCCAGTAAAGCAGGCGCAGCCAATATTTACCGCCCAGCCAGGGGTGGATCATTGCGCGCAGGAAGCGCACATTGACGCTGCGCCAGACGCGCACATCGTAATCCATGCGCCCGCCGAGGGTCTTTTCCAGCCAGGCCGGGTCAAATTTGTGAATGTAGGTGCCGGTGGGTTTGGCAGCAGCGGCGGCTTTTTTGGCCGGTGCTTTGCGGCCGCGCAAACGGGCGGCCAGGCCCTGCACGCTTTCCATCAGGCTCATCATCCAGCCTGCGGCGCGCATCAGCGGCGAATCAGTCCAGCCGTTGACAATGGCGGCGCTGGAACCGGGGGTCAGCACACGGTAAAGCTCATCATAGGCCGGTTTGTGGTCTTCAGGGGGCAGGTGGTGCAGGGTGTGCAGCGAAACCACGCCGTCAAAGGTCTCTGATTTGAACGGCAGGTGGGCCACATCGGCCACCACATACAGACCTTTTTCGCCCAGGCGGGTGCGGGCTTCCTGCAGGGCCACAATGGAAATATCGGCGCACACGCGGTAGGTGTAATTTTTTGAGTAGGTCAGGTATTCGGCGTATTGCACCGGTCCGGAACCGGCATCCAGCAGCATGTGCCCTGAGGGGCGGATGTGCCGGCCCACGCGCAGGTGGCAGCGGTGGATATATTCATGCGCCACCGGACGCAGATCTTCATAGCGGGCGTTCTGGTAATAGCCGTCGCCTTCCACCTGCCAGCCAATTTCATCGTAGAACTGGCGCACATTTTGTTTGACTTCAGAAGAATCAGGCATCACTCTATCGCTTTCCAATCCAGCGGCTCCCCGGTCAGGTAGCCGAAAGTTTTGCCGTAAAGTTGGCGGCCTTCATCACTCAGCACGTATGACATCGGGCGCGCTTTCATGTCATCCCACATGCCCACCAGGTGCCAGGGGAAGGGGCGGGGAAAATCAAAGAAGAAGCGGTAGGCATACTGCCAGGCGGTCTCCACCTGGGCGCGCGTCAGGCGCGCCGCCGCCGGATCCACCAGCAGGCGGTCAATGGTGGCGAAATATTCGGGCCAATCGGCGGGGTCGTGGGTGAAGCCGCGGCCGCGGTAATGGGTTTTGCCGGCCACCACCACGGGAATGCTGGTCATGGCCATTTCCATGCCGACGGTGGTGGTATATACCAGGCCCAGGTCGGCCAGTTCCAGCAGATCGTAGGTGTTCACCTTTTCGCCGGGGGCAATGAGGTGAATGTGTTCGGGGATGGTGGGCAGCAGATCGCGGATCACGCTTTCCATTGAGGTGCCGTGGGTGAGCAGTTCGCCGGGATGCACGCGGATCACCAGCTGCACATCGGGGCGGCCTTCAAAATAGCGCACGGTGCGGGTGATCCATTCTTTCATTGTTGGGCTGAACACCTGGCGGCCGAGGGTCAGGCTGTCGCCAAAGACATTGGTGGGCAGCAGCACCACCGGGCGTTTATCCAGCTTGAGGTCGGCGCGAATTTGCTGTCCGCCCTGGGCAGGGGCGCCCTGCCACAGGCGGGCAAAGCTTTCCCACAGGCGGGCGTTCTGGCGCGCCGCGAACATGGAGCGCAGACGCTGCATATCCAGGTCGCGCACGGGGCGGTCTTTGCGGGCTTCCCACAGGGCATCCACTTCCTGGCGCATGATCTGGGCGTTTTGCGCCAGCCAGATGTGCTCGCGCCGGTCGCCAAATTCATAGGTGACCACGGGGATGTTCAGGTGGCGGGCCACCCAATATACCACGCCCAGTTCCTGGATGCTGCCGTTGGGCACAATCACCACATCGGGACGGTTGGCTTTCAGGTAGGCATAGACGGCCAGCATGGCGGCGCGGTCGCGTTCCACGCGCAGCAAATGCACGGGATGTGAAGGATCAAACTCTTCTTCCTGCAGGGTGTACTGCGTGTCGAAGGAGATAACCTGCTGCAGGGCTTTTTCAAGCGCTTCGGGCAGTTCATGCGCCGGGCGCACATCCAGCAGGGAGATGGCTTTCAGGTAGGGTTGGGCTTCCTGCAGCACCTGGTAGGCGTAGATATTCTGGCGGCGCAGGTCAAAGCGGTTGATGGGCTTTTCCCATTCGCCGTAGGGCAGGTAGCCGAGGGTCACATGGTCTCCCAGGCCGGCCAGGGCCAGGCCCAGGGCGGCGGCGTGTTCAATCCAATAGTGCAGGGTGGCAAAAATGAACACCTTCTTGCCGTTTTCATTTCCTTTGTAGTGCGGCCTGACCTGGCGGCACATTTCGGGCAGGTGGGCCTGCAGGTTCTTCAGCTTAAAGCGGCCGGCCGGGGGCTGGTTGCGCTGGCGCAGCAGCCAGTACAGTTCCACCGTGAAGGGTACTTTGCCGAGGAATTCTTTGAGGGTTCTTTTGTCCATGTGTCCTCTCTTGGTGTGGGGCAGGGTCAGCTGTCCAGTCGGTCAATCTGCCAGTCAAGGCGCGGGCGCACCGGCCCCTGGCGGTTTTCGGGCCAGTGCATGCCGGGGGCGCCGGCGGCGTCAACGGTGAAGGAGAGCGCCTGCTCATCCTGAAAATAACGGCGGATGCGGAAGGAGCTGGCATTGAGGCCGATGACAAACCGGCCTTCATTTAAAAGGTCAGCGGGCAGTTTGCAACGGCTGAGGTAGCGCCCGGCCGGACGGGTTTCCATGCTTTCAAACAGCGCCGGATCGTCCGTATCGAATGAGGTGAACACCGGCTCGCCGCGCCCGGTGTTGAGGTAAAGCCCGATGCGCAGGCCGGTGACCGGCGCGCTGAGCTGGTATTCCACTTCAATTTCCGCGGCTTCCACCGAGCGCAGGGTGTCCACCACTTTGCCGGCGGGGTTGCGCACGCGCAGAGCCAGCGGCTTGAAAGGCGAGGCGGGGTCGGGCAGTTCGTCTGCTTCCCAGGTACGCTCGCCCTGGCGGGCCATGCCGCGGCTCAGGTAGTAATCCACCGCTTCGGCGGTGGGGGCGCGCAGAGCCAGACCGCCCTTTTCAATCACCAGGGCTTCCTGGGTCAGGCGCAGCACCGCCGACATGTTGTGGCTGACGAAGAGCACGGTGCGGCCCTGCTGGGCCACATCGCCCATCTTGCCCAGACATTTGCGCTGGAATTCCGCATCGCCCACCGCCAGCACCTCATCCACCACCAGAATTTCAGGTTCCAGGTGGGCCGCCACAGCAAAAGCCAGGCGCAGGTACATGCCGCTGGAGTAGCGCTTGACCGGGGTGTCAATGAACTTGCCGATTTCAGAAAATTCGACAATTTCATCGAACTTGCGGGCAATTTCCACGCGCTTCATGCCCAGAATGGCACCGTTGAGGAAGATGTTCTCGCGGCCGGTCAGTTCGGGGTGGAAGCCCGTGCCCACTTCGAGCAGCGAGCCCACCCGCCCGTGAATTTCACCCAGCCCTTCGGTTGGCTCGGTGACGCGCGAGAGGATTTTCAGCAGGGTGCTTTTGCCGGCGCCGTTGCGCCCGATGACGCCCAGCACCTGCCCCTGGCGCACTTCAAACGACACGCCGCGCAGCGCCCAGATGGTGTTGACAGGGTCAGAGAGCAGAGCGCGGCCCTGCAGCCAGCGGCGCGGGGCTTCGGCGGCGCCCACCACCACGTCGCGCAGGGTGCGGAACTGCTGGGAAGGGGCGCCGATGCGGTAGCGCTTGCCAATATTTTCAACGCGGATGGCAATATCACTCATCTCACACCATGTCCGCAAAGATTTTTTCCATGCGCCGGAAATAGAACAGGCCGCCGACCAGCACCAACAGCATGAAGGCCAGGGTGATCAGCAGCGAGGTTCCCGGAAAAGCACCCCCCACCAGGGTCCAGCGCACGCCGTCAATGATGCCGACAATGGGGTTGAACTGGTAAATGAACTGCCAGGTGGGGGAGGTGATGATTTCACTGCCGTAGGCAATGGGGGAAATGTAGAACCAGATGTTGATAAGGAATGGCACCATGTGCTGCACGTCGCGGTACATGACGTTGAGTGCCGAGAGCCACAGGCTGATGGAAAAGGCCAGCAGCACCGCCAGCAGCACGAACACCGGCAGAGCCAGAATGTTCCAGGTGAGGGGAATCTGGTAATAGATCATCAGGCCGAAGAAAACCAGCAGGCTGAAGCCAAAATCCACCACTGCCGCCATCACCGAGGCCAGGGGAATGGCCAGGCGCGGAAAATAGACCTTGGTGAGCAGGTTAGAACTGCCCACCAGGCTCATGCTGGCGCGCGAAAGGGCGCTGGAAAACAGCAGCCAGGGCATGAGGCCCGAATAGTTGAAGATGGGGTAAGGCAGGTTGCCTGAGGGCAGGTTGGCCCAGCGGCTGAAAATGAAGGTGAACACCACCATCATCATCAGGGGCTGGATGATGGCCCAGGTGGCGCCCAGCACAGCCTGCTTGTAGCGCACTTTGATATCGCGCCAGCTTAAAAAGTAAACCAGCTCGCGGTACTGCCAGAGATCCCGCAAGTTGAGCGCTGCCCAGCCGTGGCTGGGGCGCAGGAAAACAGTGGGGGTGGTGCCGTTTTTAGCGATCAATGTTTTTGGCTGCGGTACCATTCGATCACGCGCCGCAATCCTTCCTCAAAGGGGGTCTGGGCCTTGAAACCGAACAGGGCTTCGGCGCGGCTGGTATCGAGGGCGCGGCGCGGCTGGCCGTTGGGCTTGCTGGTATCCCAGGTCAGGCGGCCTTTGAAGCCCGTCAGGCGCACGATGGTTTCGGTGAGATCTTTAATGCTGATTTCGTTGCCGGAACCCAGGTTCACCGGTTCGGGACCGTTGTAAAGCTCGGCGGCGCGGGCAATGCCTTCGGCGGCATCTTCCACATAGAGGAATTCGCGCGTCGGCGAGCCGTCGCCCCAGGCCACGATTTCTTCATCGCCGCGTTCCTGCGCCTCAACGCATTTGCGGATGAGGGCTGGAATGACATGCGAACTGCGCGGGTCAAAGTTGTCGCGCGGACCGTAGAGATTGACCGGCAGCAGGAAAATGGCATTGTAGCCGTACTGCTGGCGGTAAGCCTGAGCCTGCACCAGCAGCATTTTCTTGGCCAGGCCGTAAGGGGCATTGGTCTCTTCAGGATACCCGTTCCACAGGTCATCTTCCTTAAAAGGAATGGGGGTGTATTTGGGGTAGGCGCAGATGGTGCCGATGGCGACGAACTTGCTCACGCCGCGCTGCCAGGCCTTGTGCATCAGCGGCACGCCCATCATCAGGTTGTCGTAGAAAAACTCGGCAGGCTTTTCGCGGTTGGCGCCAATGCCGCCCACATGCGCAGCCAGGTGAATGATCATATCGGGGCGGGCGTCATCCAACATGCGCTCCTGGTCGGCCAGGTCGGTCAGATTGTATTTTTCAATGGTGGGGACGAAGATGTCCGTCACGCCGCGGCGGCGTAAATTTTCAATCAGAAAAGAGCCCAAAAAACCTGCGCCACCGGTAATGCATACACGTTTTCCTTGCCAGAAATGCTCTGTGGTCATGCTTCTCCTTTATCATTGTGGTTCATGTGCAAAATGACCTTGAGGCCGGCCACCTCAAGGGTGGGGCAGTCGTCCTGTTCGGTGACCGCCACGGCCTGCTCCAGGCAGGTCAGGCGGCAGATTTCAGCCATATCGCCGTCGCCGGTGACGCGCACCTGAGTGTAGCCGGCTTCTTTCACCTGCTCCAGCAGGGTCAGCACGCGTTCGCGGGTATAACGGTAAAGTTTGAAAGAGGTTTGAATGTAATCAATGGTCAGGTGGGCGCGCAGCGAGAGCCCTTCGGGGGTGATGATATAGCGCAGCTTGCGCCGCTCAATGCGCTTGACCTTGACATAGCCTTTGTTGATCAGACGCTTGATGTGCCAGTTGACCGTGCCAATGGCCACGCCAAGATAGGCCGCCAGGGAAGCCTGGCTGGCATCGGGGTTTTGCTCAATTTGTTCGAGGAGCAGTAAATCGTGGGGACTGGCAGTTTCGTCGTTCATAATTCAATAGTTGAATTATAACGCAGGATCAAGGATGGTCAAGCCATTTTGTCATTTTTGAGAGGCTTTGCGAGGATTCTCTTCTTTTTTTAATCATTCATAATGCAAAAAAACACTGATGTTCGGACATGAGTTCGGACAAGCAGAAGCAAAATGGCCTCGAAAAGGATAAACTTGGTTTTCCACGACCAGTGATATCCAAAACGAGGCTTAATGAACAAGTTTATCAACAATCACGAATATATGGCAGAGTTG
>JAKQJC010000062.1 GCA_029561345.1 Chloroflexota bacterium
TGCCGTTGGCCGGCTGACGTCGTTGATAATCCCATGCTGCACCTTCTGCTGCTGCTTGGCCGCCAGGTAGAGCGTTTTCCAGCGCTCGCAGGCCTTGTTAAAGCTCAATTCAATATGCCCCAGCACATCATCAAACCAGCCCTCCTGCCACCAGTCGGCTTCCATCAGGCTGCGTTCAATATCCAGCAGGGCCGCCCTTGCCTTCAATTTGGCCCTGGCCCGGTTGCTCTCCGAGATCAGCGCCCCGCGCACCGACTCCAAACAGGGCAGGTCTCCGGTTTCATCGGCCAGATCCAGTAAATCCTTGAGGGAAGTGCCCAAATTCAGGTGCGATTCCGCCAGCCAGATCGCCTGCACATGGCTGCGAATCAGATCCTCGTTGGTCAGGTCAATGCGCGGCGGCTTCACCGATCCAGCCACCATCAGTCCAGGCCGTTTGAAATAATACTGGTCATGAGGGCTGCCAATGGTGCAATAGGTGAACACCAGGGCCGGCTGCCCGCTCCGGCCGGCGCGTCCGCTGCGCTGGGCGTAATTTGCCGGAGTCGGCGGCACATTGCGCATGTTCACCGCGTTCAGCTCGGAAATATCCACCCCCAGTTCCATGGTCGGCGAGCAGAACAGCACCGGCAGCGTGCCCTTGCGAAATTCCGACTCCCGCTCCTCGCGCTGCGAGGAAGGCACCTGCGCCGTGTGCTCCCTGGCCTCAATCCCCAGCACCTCGCCGGCCACGTTCTGGTAGAAATGCACGAAGAAATCGTTGGTTCTGCCGCCTTCTTCCGGCAGGCGCGGCACGCGGATCGGGTCGTGGAAAGCCTGGCTGCCGTCGCCCGGCTTCCAGATCATCACCGATGCCAGAAGCTGGTACCCCGGCTTTCTTCCCTGGTCAGCTTTCTCGTCCACCACCACTTCCAAAAGTCCGGCCTTTTTCAAAGCAGCCAGGAGTTGGGCAATAATTTCCTCAGTCTCTTCGAGAGTGAGCCGGTCATGGTAATTCGGGAAAGTGGAATTGCGCCGCAAAAACTGTCCAAAACCGCCGCGCGGCGTAATATACAGATTGCCGCCGTAATCATCCTGATTGCTCGTTTTTGGCCTGGCAAACAGGATTCTGGCATGATCCAGGCTCTTCGCTTCGTTTTCATCAATCGCCCAGGGGGAAATCAGGTGCTGGTTGCTGAGCTGGTTCATCTGTTCCTGAAAAGCCGGGTCCAGATAATCCACCTTGATCGCCAGTTCCCGGCGCATATAATCCAGCAGCACCTTGGCAATGCGTTCGCGGGTCTGCGGTTCGGCCGAGGTCAACGCCAGGTGGGTGTTCTGCCAGATATCGTCCGCCTCGCACAGTTCCCCGAGTGAAATATACTCGATCTT
>JAKQJC010000040.1 GCA_029561345.1 Chloroflexota bacterium
TTCATTTTCGCTCATCGCCATTCCTTGTTCCGCTCGGATGGCTTTGAGCTTACAGGATCCGTGTTCAGTTTGTAAGGTTCAAAAATCTTGCACTTTGTGGCCGTTTTTCACGATTCGGCCACTGATTGCACAACGGTTACGTTAACACTTCAACATCGCTTTTGGGCGGTTTTGCGGTCAAATCCATCATTTCCAGCGCGGTTTCAACCACCTCGCCGCCATCCAGTTCCACCCGGTATACTTTCGCCTCCGGTTTCGAGCAAACAGCCCGCAATGGCTGCTCATCTACAAAATGCAGCGCCGAACTGTTATCTGAACCCCATCCGGGGGCAATCTTCCCTTCCCGCATCAACTGATGCAAGGTCGGACGGCGCTCCGCCTCGCCGTCATAATGCGGGCTGAAACTACCCTTCAAGAGTCCCAGGCAGGGCAGGGCGCGCAGCTGCCCTGGCACCGAATCGGTGGTGCAAACATCAAACCAGCAGTTTGCTCCCGCGCTGATACCAGCCAGCACCACCCCGGCTTCATAAGCCTTGCGGAAAATGACATCCAGACCCCATTCCCGCCACAGCACCAGCAGGTTGCGGGTATTGCCGCCCCCCACATAAATCACATCCTTATCCATCACATAGCTTTCCAGGTCGCCCAATGGCGGACGAAACAGAGAAAGATGGGAAATCCGGCAGTCCAGTTTGCTGAAGGCCTTGTATGCATTCAGCAGATAGGCGTCCGCATCGCCGCTGGCGGTGGGCACAAAGCACACCTTTGGCCGGGGTTTGCTGCTCTGGTCAAGGATATATTGATCCAGTGCAAGGTTATCCGGCTCCATTGAAAAACCACCCCCACCCATCGCAATAATCTGGCGCATTGGTACACTCCTTTTATAAAATAAATTATCGTGGCTCAACCAAGCCGTTAATCAATGCAAAACAGAAAAGGTTATGACTGAGGTAAATTAATTTAATATGATTGCCTGAAATGCTGACATCAAATCTGCAAATCAGGATAACGGCTCGCCCGAATAAAAGATGCCCAGACCAACCGTTCACGCCTATTTTGTCTGAGGCTCAGCGTCATAAATTTCCTTTGCGTCCGGCGGCAGCCGGCGGATGCGCTTCAGAAAAGCCATCACCGCCTGGTCTTCGCGCTCCGGATAAGTGTAGCCAAAATGTTCCGCCGCCAGATGCCCCATCTGACGGAACAGGGTTCCCATGGCCAGCAGGGCATCCCAGGTGTGCTCCGGCGCCGCATCTGCATAGGTCTGCTCCAGCAGGGTCCATTCCTCGCTGGTCAAACCGCCTTTCAGATATTTTCCAGCCTTACCCGCTGATTTTTGGAAACCGCTGCGCACGCCAAAAGCCCAGGTCACCATTTCCATCAGCTCGCCGCGAATCAATTCCAAAAAATAATGCGCGTTGGTCAGCTCGCCGCGCCACAACCCTTTGGCCACATAAGGGCTTACCCACCAGAACTCATTGCAGCAGTCAAAGAACTGCTTCTCTGTTGGCGGCTTGGGCAAATAGCCGCTGTCGTTGGCTGGCGGCAGCGCCGGGATGATGCCGTCCTTATCCAGCAAAATAAGTGAAAGACTGTCGGCGGTCAGGCGTGGAATCTCTTCCAGAGCATAAAAGCTCAAATCAATGCGCGTGCCGTCCATGAACTGCATCAAATAACAGTAATGCCCGTCATTATCCGAGCCTTGCATATCCTCCGGGGTTTGCAGGATCATGATCTCGCCAAAATAATCTGCCACCGCGCGGTTGCGGGCAAAAGGCGCCACCTCTTTGACAAAATAGACCACGTCAAAGTCCTGGAAAGGATCTTTTGGCGCATTGGGGTTCACCCGTGACCCATTCAACATCACCGCCCTGATACGCTCATCCTGCCGGGCATAATTCAAAATCAGCTCAAACATCTCCTGATCGCTGCGCATAATACTTCTCCCTGTCAGACTCTTCAACAGAACAGATGATAATTGCCCTCAATGCGGGTGGTGGCGCAGCCGCCGAAAAGCATGCGCACCTCTCCATCCTGCTCAACCTTTCTGAGCTTCACCCGGTTGGGTTTCTCGCGGCTGGGCCCCTGTTCCACCGTCAGGTTTCCCGTCCATAATCCTTCATTAGTAAGGTAATACCCAAAAGCCGCATTGCCCGAACCGGTCGCCGGGTCTTCCAGGTAACCGTATTTTGGCGCAAAGACGCGCGTGCGAAACTGGCAATCTGCCTGGCTGGTTTCCAAAACCGACACATGCACAATATCAAAATCATGGGCCAGGCAGAACAACCGCAGAGCTTCCTGGTCTGGATGCATCTCCAAACAGCGGTCCAGGCTGGCCAGCGGCACAATCAACGTGCGCAGCCCGCCGTCCACCAAACGCACAGGCCAGGCCGGATTTAAATCCTCCGGCAGCAAACCCAAAGCCCGGGCAGCCTGTTCGCGATGGATGCTGCAGGGAAGGTTGGCCGGACGGGGCGCGGTGATATAAACAGCCTGATCGGAGGTGATAAAATCATACACCTTTAAAGGTCCGGCGTTCACATGAATGGTTACTTCAGTTGGCCCATAACCTTCCGCATTGCTCATCAAATCGTAAAGAATGGCAATGGTGGCATGCCCGCAAAACGCCACCTCGCATTCCGATGAAAAGAAACGCAAATAGAGATCATCCTCTTTCTGATAAACAAATCCCACCTCATTAACAAAACCCTTTAACTCAGCTGCCAATCGCTGCATTTCCACATCGCTCAGCAAACGATCTCCCGGCATAAAAACATAGCCGGCCGGGTTTCCCACCGATTCACCATTGGTGAAGGCATCGATTTTCTTGAAACGCAGAATTTTCTCCATATGGTCTCACTTCCGATCACGTTGATCAGCGCAGTTCCCGTCCGCCGTTGATATCCACGGTGGCTCCGGTCATGAATCCAGCCACCGGACTGGCGACAAACACAATACAGCGCGCCATTTCATCAGCTGTGGCATAGCGCTGCACCAGCAGTTTCTTCTGGGCATAGTCAGGCGGCATGGCGGCGATGGTATCTTCGCCCATGGGCGTCAGGGTGATGCCCGGCGCCACGCAGTTGACCCGCAGCCGCGGTGCCAGGGCGCGTGCCGCGCTCTTGGTCAGGTTCACCAGCCCGGCTTTGGCGGCCGCATAGTGCATATGGTGCGCCGCCCCGGTCTGCGCAGCCACGCTGGCCACCGTCACAATCGCGCCCCCGTCGCGCATCAGCGGGGCAAAGGCCTGAATGGCATAAAAAGAGCCGTTGAGGTTGATGCCAAGCACCTTCTCCCATTCTTCCGGGGTGATCTCCTGGTAAGGGGTCAGCATATTCAGCCCGGCGCACAAAACCAGAATATCCAGTTCCACCCCATCGGCTTTAAGCTGTTCCGCGGCGCTGCTGATGGCCTGCGCTTTGCTCAAATCCATTTGCAGCAGGCGCGCCTCCCTCCCCAGGCGGCGCACCTCTTCTGCAGCCTGCGCTGCGCCGGTTTGGCCGCGATGATAAGAGAGAATCACATCGGCGCCTTCTTCAGCAAAAACCCGCGCCGAGGCTGCGCCAATGCCGCTTGAAGCGCCTGTAATCAGGACTTTTTTATCCGATAAATGTAAATCCATCCGGTTTTTCCTGCCATGTGTTGAAATTGCTTGCTGGCTTGATTATATCCTCATTTTGGCATTAAAAAAGCAAAGCAGCCCGTACGCTGCTTTGCCGGTCATTCGTTTTATCCTGGGCTTCAGCGGCTGAGCGACTCTGCCGGAATCTCGTAAATCCGGTACTGGCTGTTCTCATAGGCCACGGGCAGGTTGTGGGTATATGATTTCTCCACCACCAGGTAACTGGCGCCGTAATCTTTGGCCACCTTCAAAAGCTGTTCTGTGGTCATGCTGTAATATGCATCATGGGTGATGCTGATATTGGCCGGAAAATCGCCGGTGAATTTGGCCTGCGCGCCCGGAGCTATCGCCTCAAACCGTACCTTCCAGATCTCGTAATAGGCCGGGTCAAAGGCCGCTTCCAGAAGTTCGTCCAGCGCTGAAACCGTGCTGCGCTCAGAGAACACCCGCCAGTCTGATTCATACATCCACCAGATTTCCGGCGGGGTGATGAATACTGCCTCTTTGGGCGTGTTTTTCTGCGCCCAGGCCTGGGCATCCTGCCAGGCGTTGCCCGGTCCGAAAATATACAATCCTGGCCCCCACAGGTTGCCCACATAACCGATGACATAGCTGAGCAGCAGCAGGGCGACCATCGTGCCCCCCACCCAGAGCTGCATCCGTTTTGTGATCTGCACCCGTTTCAAAACCAGCCAGGTGACCACCGGCCAGATGGCCACAGTGCCCACAATGGTGGAGAAGGCCAGCAGGTTGAATGCGCTTCTGTTTTCCACCGCACTGCGGTAGCGTTGGGCCAGCAGCCGGGCAAAATAGATGTAAGTCAGCAGGGTCAGGTATACCCCGGCGCGTAAAATTTGCGACTGCACTACAATGGTCATCGGCAGCAGATAAACGCAAATCTCCTCAAACAAAATCACCAACAGCATCGCTGCCATGAAGATAAACCCGGTGCGCACCGGATCATCATTATCCAGGCTGATATATCTTTTAAGATCCGCCTTGATGCGCTGCCAGAGGCTGGTTTTTCCAACCGCTGCAGGCAGCATTTCAATATAGGTGATCAGGACCAGGGCCAGGCTGCTGAAATTGATCAGGCCAATGGCCATGGCATAAAGCGCCGGCCCGATGAGATGAAAGAGGTGGTAAATTTGGCCGTCGGTCAGCGCGTCCAGCCACTCCGGGCGCAGAGACAGATCCACCGGCGAGCTTTTCCCTTTCCAGATCAGCACAGGCAGAGCCGCCACCACAAACAGCACCAGGCCTCTGAGCAGTTTTTTCCAGCCCATGCGCCTGATTTCCAGAACGCTGGCCAGCAGCACCATGGCCATGGCAAAATTGACCGAAACCACATGCAGGTTGTACAGCACGCCCAGCATCAAAAAAGCGGTGGTGTAATGCCGCCGCAGATAAAATTCAAGGGCAAAAAGCAAAAATGGCAGCACAAAGGTCCGGTTCAGCAGGCTGAACTCAATGATCGGAAAACCGGAGAAGAAAATGTGCGGCGGCACAAAGGCCAGGGTAGTGATGAAGGCCGCCAGGTTATCCTTGAACAGGGTTTTGCTCAACCGCCACAAAGCCCAGAAGGTCAGGTAGGTGGCCAGGATATGCGTAATAAACATGGCTATTTCCAGCACGCCCGCCCTGAGGAAAGGCCGGAAGAAGATCCAGAAATACGAATAATGCGTTTCCTTCAAAGCAATGAAAGCGTCATTGGGATACAGGGTGGGGTCCACCGATGCCTTGAGAAAAGGAACATGAATGATCTGGTCAAACGTACCAAAATAATAACCGACCAGGACAATGCTGATCAGGGCGCAGACCAGAAAATACAGATGTTTCAACAGGGAATTTTGTTCGATTTTATCAGCGATTTTTTCCAATATTAACCTGACCCATAAAAGAATAATTGGGATTTTACCATAATTCCATCCCTTTTTTGTTTTTCAAATGAATTGGACCCAGAAACGAAGCGCCCCATGACTGGGGCGCTTCAGTATACGTTTCAACAAGCCGTTTTCAATTACCCTTGCTCACAAAAGGCATATAGGCCGGATAGCTGCCCCAGCGCGCCAGGTATTGTGAAGGATAATTATTCGCCAGCGAGAAAGCTCCCCCCATATACAGGAAATTTTTATGGAATTGCAGTGCATTGACGGCACTGTCCGTGCCGTTGTTCAATGCTGACCAGTTGGTGCCGTTCCAGGCAGCCACGTTGTTCAGCCCCATGATGCCTGAGGCCGAAAAAGCGCCGCCCGCATACAGACGTTTACTCGAATCGAATGTCAGGGCCATCACACTTCCATCCAGACCATCTCCCAGACTGTACCATGAGCCGCCGCTCAGTCTGGCAATATGCGCCGGGCTGGTAAACTGGCCGCCAATATACAGCGGCAGGCCCTGCGATCCGCCCGCCATGGCAAGCACGGCGCCATTCAAGCCACTGCCGACCGCGCTCCAGCTGCTGCCGTTCCACCGGGCAATGTAGCTGTACGGCGATGTGAAACTGCCGCCGGCATAGATCCCTCCGCCTTCGCGTGGAACCAGGGCATACACACTCCCGCCGCTCAATCCGGAGGAAAGTGCCGACCAGCCGACACCGTCCCATGCCGCCACGCCGTTCACCGTCACACCGCCGGCCTTGTCGAAACTCCCTCCCGCGTAGATTTTTCCATCCGCGGCCGTGATGGCAAGGACGGTGAAACTGCAAAAGTCTCCCGTACAGGTCATGCCGCCGTTCATGCTGTCCCAGCTCCATGTGTCAAATGAAAACCGGGCAATGCCCCTGGCGGTCATCAGGTCCACCTTGGTGAAATTGCCGCCTACATACAAGTAATTTTCATCCACATAAATTGCGGTGATTTTTGGCTTGCAAAGCAATTCAACACAGCCGGTGAAATCCGCACCGTTCGCGGCAGCCGTCCACCGGCGTTCATCCGGATTCCATCTGGAGAGCTTGAATTGCAGCATACCGTTTGCTGATTTAAACGCCCCACCCACATAGATGTCATCCCCATGAGAAAAGACGCTGTACACCGTGCCGTTGACGCTGCTGCCCAGGCCGGTCCATTCCTGGTCGGCCACAAAGGCGGCAATGTGGTTGGCCCTGTAATCCCCTGCCTGTTTGAAGAAACCGCCGACCAGCACACGGTAGTTGTTGTCATTGCCGAGGGCATACACATTGGAATCGACCCCGTCATTTATGTCAGTTGAGCTTTTCAGTTTGTTCCAGGAAATACCGCTCCAGCGCGCCACATTTCTCATATTTGTTCCGCCAGCCGTTGAGAAACGCCCGCCCACATAAACCCCGTCATTACGCGCCATCAGGGCATACACATCTGAATTGACCCCCCCGCTGAGGGTATTCCAGGTGGCGCCATTCCACATGGCAATGTTGCTGACCGCCGTGGTGCCGCTGTTATAAGCTTCTGTAAAGTATCCACCCACATACAGGTTGCTGCCGCTCACAGCCAGGGCATTCACCTCTGAATTAATTCCGCCCACCCCGCCGGCAACGCCTTGCCAGCTGCCATTCCAGCGCGCCAGGTTTTTGACCGATAATCCGCCGGCCCGATTAAAAGTTCCGCCCACGTAAACATCGCTGCCGCTGGTGGCAAGCGCATACACTTCTGAAATGCAGGGGGTGGGGGTGCAGGTGATTCCCGATCCCAGGCCGTGCCAGCCGGTGGTGTTATTATAATAAGCCACATTTTTGGCTGAAATGCCATTCACCGCATCAAAACTTCCACCCACATAAACATCGCCGTTATCTGCAATCGCAATGGCCTGCACATTCGGAGAAACTACCGTCATGGTGAAGGTTCCCATCGCTTCCCAGGTTTGCGCGGCCTTGTTCCATCGCGCCAGGTTTGGGGCGGAAATACCGCCAGCCTGGGTGAAATAACCCCCTGCATAAATATAATCTGTGGTTGCCGCCAGGGCATAAACCCGGCTGTTTACCCCCTCACCCAGGCTGTGCCATGCGTAGCCGTCCCACATGGCAATGCGGTTGGCTGCAATGTCGCCCGCAATATCAAAATCGCCGCCAATATATGTGTTATCGCCATCATTGACAATGGCAAGCACATTTCCCTGTCCAATGTTACCTTTCCAATCCACCCCCAGGTTGAAATCTGTGCCCCAATAAGCAATGCCAGAGCCATCCATTTCCACCGCTGGAAGCGGAGCTGGTATCTCAATCGGCGCCGCCTGAACAGATTGGTTGATGACACACCCCAGCAGCAAAGCCAGGCACGACAAAAAGATCAACAATTTTCTAATCATGGGATTATCTCCAGAAATGGATACTTCCAATGCAAAAACCGCCCCTGGGGGGTTCCAGCCTTGGATTACTTTCGAAATGTTTTGGATAGCATCAGTATAGCAGTAACCCGATCCCTGCGCAACAGGGTTGAGCAGAAATAAACTGCGAGACTGCTCGCTTTTGAACAGCCTCGCTGATGGACACCTTATTTTCTGCGCGCCACGGAAGGCCGCGGCGTCTCATCCACCAGCAGTTGAAAGACATCCGGGCGGGCGTAATGCCCGGTCACATCAAAATCAAACTTGCCCCTGAACACCTCTTCCAGGTTCAGGTCAGCATAGAGAATGCCTTCCTGATCAAACAGCGGCCCGGCCAGCACCTCGCCCAGCGGCGAAATGATCACGCTGCCGCCCCGGCACATCACCTCGGGCTGCTTTGCCAGTTCTTCAATGCCTGCCAGATCAGCCGGGTACATGGCTTTGGTGACAAACTGGTTGCAGCCCAGAACAAAGCAGCGCCCTTCGCAGGCAATGTGGCGCAGGGTGGCCTGCCAGGTGTCGCGTGAATCGGCTGTGGGTGCCAGGTAAAGCTGCACCCCCTTGCCGTAAAGCGCCATGCGCGCCAGCGGCATGTAATTTTCCCAGCAGATCAGCCCGCCCATCTTGCCCAGCGGTGTGTCCAGCACGGTCAGCGTGCTGCCGTCGCCTTCGCCCCAAATTAACCGCTCGGCTGCTGTGGGTTTGAGCTTGCGATGCTTGCCAATAATCTCACCCTGTGGGTTGAAATACAGCGTGGTGCAGTAAAGCGTGCCCTGGCTGGTTTCGCTGTCGCGCTCGATAATGCCCATGGCCACATACGCATTGGCCTGGCGCGCCGCCGCGCCAATGGCTTCCGTGGCGGGGCTCGGAATGTCCACTGCATTGGACCAGTAAGCCTGCCAGGTATCCCGCCCGGATGGGGCGCGGCTGCCCACCACCGTTCCAAAGGTCAGCCCGCGCGGATAAGCCGGGATGAAGGCTTCAGGAAACAGGATCAACTGGGCTTTTTGCGCCGCAGCTTCGGCGATCCGTTGAACAGCCTTTTCCAAGCAGGCTTCGCGATTAAACAGCACCGGTGCGGCCTGCACCACGGCTGCTTTAACGGTTGGAAAATGATCTGCCATCGTTTTGTTCTCCTTCTCCTTTATTTTACTGGCAAACCTCATAAAAGATCAGCGCCAGTTCAAAACCTGCGCCAGCGCAGCAATCCATCGCATGGATGATTTTCACCCGAGAAGAGCGTTTATGTATTGTACCTGCTCAGGTATTGCCTCAAAAGACCTGCTCAACTGCTTTTTGAGCTTTTTTCTGAGTAAACGGTCGCCGCATGGGGAGTTTGGGGCCCAAAACTCCCCTCAATTAACTTTTTCCCCGCCGACCTGCCCTCGCTACTGCGGGGGAAAGGGGGGTGGGCAATCTTTAATGTGACATTGTCAAAGCAGTTACTATTTATTTTCCTCCAGCCGCTCCAGAGCCTGGGCGATAAAAAACGCCAGTCCGTCGCGGATGGTCTGTTCCGTGATATCCCCCCGCCCGCAGGGCGCAAAAAAGGCTGCCCAGCCGGGTAAATCAGCTCCCGCCAGGCGGATCAACCGCAAGGCGGCCCGCAGATCCCAACCGGGCAGGCGGGCAAAATCCGCACGGGTCAGGCCCTGGTAGGCGGCAGTGAAGGCCTCAAATGCCTCGCGCCCCCAGATCCACAGCAGGTCCAGCCGGGCAATGGCCGCATCCGCAAGGGGATCGCCCAGCGCCGCATCTTCCCAGTCAATCACGCCGGCAATGCTCCCATCACGCCAGAGCACATTTCCCGGCCAAAAATCACCGTGCAGCAGGGCCGGCGCGGGGCAGGCCGCCAGCCGGTGCTGTTCAAGCGCCGCCCTGATCCGCCCTCCCCCCAGGGCCGCATCCACCCCGCCAGGTTCCCGTTTGAGTTCCACATCCGGGTCCAGGTGAGGTAAAAAGGCCAGGTCAGCCCGCCTGCCGTCCACCCGGTGAAGGCGCGCCAGTTGTTCAGCCATCTGCCGCCCGGCGGCGGCCGGGTCGCGCGGAGCAAAATTCGGCTCGCCTTCGATATATGCCATCATCAGGCAGGGCTCTGGAAAAATTTCCCCGCTGGCGTCCAGTTGAAATGGCTGCGGCACAGGCATGCCCTCTTTATGCAGCAGTTCAAGCAGCCTGAACTCGCGTTCTATCGCTGAGGCTGCCTGCCCCTCAGCATGCGCGGGACGGCGCAAAATCATTTTCCGGTGCCTGCCGTCTGCTTCTTCAATTTCCAGCGCGGTCATCTGTGCCGAAATACCGCCCTTCAGCTCCCAGGCTCGGGTCAGCCTGGCCTGCGGCGCCAGCCGCCAGACTGCCTTCTGCAGCGCGGGCAGGTTCACCGCGTCCATGCCCTCACCGGGTCGCCAGGCCACGGATGTAAGCAGCCAGGTGCTCCACCGCCATCTGGCTTTCGGGCAAAAATTTGACCGCCACCTGCCAGTCGTGCTGGCAGGCTTCCCATTTTTCCAGGGTCACTTCCACCCCGGCTGCCGCGGCTTTTTCAGCCAGGCGCAGGGAATCGGAAAGCAAAATTTCATGCGTGCCCACCTGAATCAGCAGCGGCGGCAGCCCTGAAAGGTCGCCGTAAAGCGGCGAGGCCAGCGGCTCGCGCCGGTCTCCTTCACCCAGGTAATACCTGGCAAAATTCTCCAGCAGCCTGTCGTCCAGCATCAGGTCCTTTTTGGCATTCTGGCCCATCGATTCCCCGCTCATCGTCAGATCGGTCCATGGGCAAAGGCAGGCTCCGCCCGCCGGCAGCGGCTGCCCGGCGTCGCGCAGGGCGGTCATCAACACCAGCAGCAGCCCTCCCCCGGCTGAATCGCCGGCAAAGACCACATTCTGCGGCGCAGTGCCCTGCTGCAAAAGCCACAAATAAGCCGCCTTCGCATCATCCACCGCCGCCGGAAAGGGCGCTTCGGGCGCCAGGCGGTAATCCACCATCAGCGCATTCATGCCGGCCTGGCGCGCCATTTCATGCACCATATAGCGGTAGCCGTCAATGGTGCCAAGCACATATCCCCCGCCGTGCAGGTAAAAAATCACTTTCTGCGGGTCTGTTCCAGCGGGATTAAGCCATTCGGCTTTCACCCCGCCCGCGTTCACCGTGCGGCAGGCGGCATCCGGCGCCATGCTCATCATCGATGACAGCGATGCGTTATCTTTGCGCGCCTTCGCCACATCCAGCACATCCTTGGGTGGGTTAATCCAGCGCTGAAATGAGAAATAGGCCATGATCATCCTGGCCTGCAGGCTGTTCGTAAATGGGATTTGTACCTGTTTCAACGGCATGGCTGCTCCTTAAGATAAAAATGCCTATTCAGGCTGAAATGACGCCGCGCTGCTCCAGCACGGCTTGCGGCGCAAATACCCGCACATTGGCTTCCATATCCTGAAGCTGCCGGGTCACCGCCGCCAATGGCACGCCTGCTGGCGCATAAATCATGTAGAGCACATGGCAGGTGGCCGCCGTCACCGGCGAGAGGCTGTCCTGCCCGTAGAGCAGGGTACAGCACACCCCGTGTGCGTCGCGCATCAGCATATCTCCTGCCGGAAGGTCCTTGAGCGTGCCGTTCATCATCAGCATCCGGTCGCCTTCACGGGCCACATCAATCAGCAAATCGCCTTGCAGTTTGGCCACATCGTGCCCGGCCGTGCCCACCATCGTCTCCACCTCTGCCATAAAGTTGGCGTCCACCAGCGGGGTCACCTCCGGCAGGTTCTTGCCTTTCAGCACAATCGATTCCACCTGCAGCAGCACATGGTAGGTTTTATCCCAGCGTTTGAAATATTGCTTATAGGCTGCCAGCGTCGGCAGAGCCAGAAAATCCTGCCGGGTCCAGCCGCTGTACTGTTCACGCAGGCGGGCTTCGATCTCCCGCTTGCGGGCGTTTAATTCAATGGAATGAGCCGGCTGCTCCACGTTGGATATCTCAAGATAGCCGATTGCCGCTCCGGGGCAGGCTTTTTTCCAATCCTCTGTTGCTGTAATGGAAAGCATGGTCAAATTCCTCATCTGGTTGTGTGGTTTGCTGTGAACTGAGTCGATTATATCACCGCCCTGAAAATATACCCCTTCCCTGTTTTCTGGCGAGTCAAAAAACAGGAAGCAGACAAAGTTGATATAATTTAATGATGCACCGCATGTCTCAATCCTTCCTGCCCCTGCTGGCTGCCCTGTTGATCTCGCTGCTGAGCGCGGCCTTGCTGCTGGCCCTGCCCGCTGCCATCTGGGATGGCTGGCGGCCCGCCACCTGCCTGGCCACGCGCTGCTTCTGCGAGGCGGCCAACCCGGCCTCGCCGGTAAAACAGGCTGCCAATGCCTGGTCTTCCCTGGCCTATCTTTTTCCCGGCGCGTTGATCTTTGCCCGGGCCGGCCAAGCCAAAGCCGCTCTTTGGCCGGCGTCAGCCCGCCTGATGGGCCTGGGCGCCGTCATCGTTGGCCTGGGCAGCGCCTTTTATCACGCCTCCCTCACCTTCACCGGTCAGTTTTGGGATGTATTCGGCATGAACCTGCTCTGCAGCCTGATGCTGGCCCTGGCCCTGCAAAACCTGTTGGACTGGTCCAAAACCCGGACCCTGACTCTCTACGGTCTCTTCAACCTTCCCCTCACCGCCATGCTGATCTGGATTCCAGAAACGCGCCGCTGGGCTTTTGCCTTTGTCCTCGTTGCCGCCCTGCTCCTCGAAGTCTTCAGCCTGGCCTCCCGCCGCCGCCTGTTGAACTGGCGCTGGCTGGCCGGCGGAACCGCCCTTTTTGCCCTGGCCTGGCTCATCTGGATTAGCGACCAGGCCGGTTGGCTGTGCAGCCCGCAGAGCTGGCTGCAGGGGCATGCCGCCTGGCACCTGCTGGGCGCGGCTGCGGTCTGGATGCTTTACAAATATTATGTCAGCGCAGCGGGGTGAGCTGTGGGAAGATCCAGCGGCGGAGGGCATTCAGGAAAATTGAGCTGGCAAACAATTTTTAACCGCGAAGGCGCGAAGTGCGCAAAGGAATAGCCATTTAAAGACATGCTGTCATTGGCCTGAACCTATATATGATTGACCATTCGCTTTATGCCATCTCGAATGAGGATGACATTCCAATTGATTAAGAAACCGAGGCGGCAATCGCGCAGTTTAAGATATGTCAACAACTGCGCTTGGTGGATGGGCAGAATATTTTCGACCGTTTTGTTCTCGATGATAACTTGCCCCTCAATAAGCATATCCAGGCGGTACCCTGCGTCAATTCGTTCGTTTAAAGGATGGGTTGCAGCACTTCACATTCAACCTTCAACCCCCGGCTTTTCAACTCGTGTGCCAGGCAAGTCTGATAAACCGATTCCAATAGGCCCGGTCCCAGTGCGCGGTGAACCGTTAAAGCAGCATCGACAATTATTCCCGCCGTTTCCTCAATATCCATATCAACAATTCCTTCTTCTCTCTTCCGGAATTCCTTGGCGTCCTTTGCGCCCTTGGCGGTTAAAAAACGCATTCCTATCCATTACTTCTTCTCTTTTCTTCTTCCTTCCGGATTTCCTTGGCGTCCTTCGCGCCCTTTGCGGTTAAACGCTCTGCGGTTAAAAAAGCTTCATTCTTCATCAATCTGGCTGAACTGCTCATCCACAAAAGCAAAAAAGGCTTTCTTGCTCTCGCCCAACCACCAACCCTCATGACACCAATAGCGAATCTTGGGGTTCGGATCATTCACTTTGCGCCGGTGGAAATACTCCCCATCTCCGTCGCCGTGCGGGCAAATTTCCAGCAGATCGCGCGAGTCATAATCCACTGCCTTGAGGTCCTTGATCGGATCCAGCACCTCGCTCAGCGTGTTCAGCCTGTTCACCGGGTGAATGCACGGCGCCCACCAGATTTCATAGCTTTGCGAAAGGTTGCCAAAGCCGTTGTGCACCGCGTAGAACTGCCCCAGCGCCTCGGGCAGGCGCCAATTTAAGTCCAGCAGTTTCTGCGGCAGCTTTGGCTCCAGCTCCGGCGCCCCACCCGCGGCAATTTCCAGGTAAGGCTGCCCATCATAAAGGGATTTGCGCAAAATATACAGCAGATACCAGCGTTCCTGCCACCGCATCGCATAAAGAGCCGAGCAGCGCTCCTTTAGCGCGCCGACCAGTTTGGGCAGCCTGCCGGCCAGCGGCGCAAAATTGGCCATCACCGCCTCATCCGGCGGCAAACCCGCCAGCCCGCGCCACGGGCAGCCTTCCGGCGCCTCTGCCAGGGCGAACACCCCCTGCGGATCATAACCTTTGTTCTGCAGCCGGATCGCCAATCCATCCCGGCCATATTTCTCCGTCAGTTCCGTTTCCAGGGCAAACACGCGGCGGTAATGGCTCGCGCCATCCCCTTCCTGAAATTGAAGCGCCTTCAAATAATCGGCAGCCTGATCTGATGATAATGTCATGGCAAACCTCCTTTAAGGACACAGCGTGGTCACCCAGCCGTCGTATCCGGAACGCTGGCGTCTTTGCCAAAATCCTGCCCAAATAATATTCCATTTTTCATTTTCAAGGCGCAGATCGGTTTTATCCTTTTTTAAGCCGAAATTTTCCCATTTGTTTACTCTATCCCGTGTTTATATCCATTCAATGGGGCTGCGTTTACCCTTGTTGGGATCTTTCCAGAACACATCAAGCCATTTTTCCTGTTGAACTGACCATTTCATGTCACGATAAAACCATAATGTCGTCAAAAAAAGCAAAAGGGTCATTAACAGCAAATAGAATGGTGCGGCTGCCATCAATGGGGCGAATGGTTGAAGCAGATTCTCAACGCCCACGCCAGGTTGAAAACCAACCCATAGACACACCGCCGGCACAAGCAGGCTGATTCCAGCCCAACCCATCAGGATAATCAACAATAATGGAAGGAGTATCAGAAAAACAACTGGCGCCTGCCCGGTTAAATCTGCCAGGAACCCCATAAAAAACTGAATGCCATCTTGGAGCATGAACACGGTCACCAAAGCCATCAGAATCAAGATACTCTCGCAGATCGCCCCTTTCCATTGCCGCCGCTGATAAAAATCACCGCGGTGGGTGACAAAAATTGCAAATACAATATACCCTGCCAGAAATATCCAGCCAATTCCCTGCCACAACCCCATGTCAGATTCTGCCTGTGTCAACATAAATTCTTGGAAATGATGATTGGCCAATCCTTCATTGGCGATGACTTAACCATTTACCCATCTATATTTCATCATCATGGTCAAAACCGGGAAAAAGACCCAATTTCAGGGCTGGTTCAAATCCCGTTTCCATTGATTCAGCGCCATCATCAACTGTCCGCTGAGGCTGGTAAAACGGCTTCCCGGAGCCAGAGCTGCAACCGCCTCATCTTTTCGCCCTGTTATCGCCAGATCGAGAATGCGGGCTGCTTCAGCATGGAAATCTGCGTGCAATTTTTGAATCTTCTGACAGCCGGCGGATGTCCGGTTGGCTTCAGGCAGGCTGTAAAACCATCTGCCAAATTCACAAAGATTGTCGACCTGCACCTGGGTCACCTGAAAATCACTGCTGCCGCTGTTGATGGCAGAACTCAGGCGCTGTTTCCATGCCCCATGTGCCAGTAATGCCTTATCAATTTCGCTTTGCATCGTCATGGATATACCTCCATCTATAAGACAAATCTGCCTTTATTTACTTTTATTATAGACCGGTTTCCACCTGGCAGTGACCATGAATGCGCTTATACCTCCACAATTAACCCATCAAAGGCCACTTCATAACCCTGCCCGGCGGCAAAAGCTGCCAGCTCAGGATGAGCCGGGTTGCCCTCGTGGGCGATATGCGTGGCAAAGGCCCGCCCGCCAGATTTCAAAATGCCTTCCTGGCGCATACGCGCCACATGTTCGCTCACCTCGCGCGCGCACAGGTGATCGCTGCCGGGCTGTTCCGGTCCATAGGTGTGATCCAGAATCACCAGGTCGAACTGCCAGTCAAAGCGTTTGAAGGCGGCCCAGGTTTCTTTGGGTAAAACGGCTGTATCCGCGCCGTAGAAAATGCTCACCCGCCCGTCGGTCACCGCGTATAAATACGCCCCTGGCGATGGGCTGTGATTGGCTGGAAAAGCCATCACCTCATATGAGCCGCATGCAAACCGCGTCAGCGGCGCCACGGATCGCAGCCGTAAGTTCAACCGCCTTTCCACATCCCCATCCAGCAGGCTGAAACCGGCCATATCCCGCTTAAAGGTTTCATCCGCTTTGGCAATCGTCTCTGCGGAGGCGTAAAATTCCAGCAGCGGCGCGCCCAGCGTGCCATATTCAGGACTGCGCGAAAGCAAATGCGACAGATCCATATGATCGGCATGCGGGTGGGTTTGCAGGCAAAAGCGCACCCCGGTTAGCGGGCAGTTGTGCTTCTGCGCCGCCGCCATGATATCCGGACCCAGGTCAATCAGCAAATCATCATTGATCAACAGCGAAGACCGCTTGCGCAGGCTGGGGCCGCCGAGCCGGCGGGCCGCCTCGCAGTTGGCGCACCGGCAAAACGCTTCCGGAAAGGCATTGGCGGCAGCCGTGCCCAGAAAGATCACCCGCATTGCGCCTTCTTTGCAGGCTGGCGGGGTGGTTTGCTTCTTTTGTCTGAAGGCTTCCAGGGTATCCCAGATTTCCAATCGGTCCGCATCTGAAAACATGCGTTCATGAAAGCAAATTTGCTCATACCCTTTGCTGTAAATGATGCTGTCTGTGGTTGGATTTCTGCTGAATGAGCTTTCCGTAGTTCCTCTGTTCAAATAGGTTTTTTCAAAATCAATTTGATCGAGGAGAATATGTCCCTTGCCAACTTTAGCCGGGCCGGCAATGGATACATGCGTAAAATAAATGTTCAGGTCTTTGGGGAACAGAATGGATTTAAGGAGGGGCAGACTAATAACAACTGTCGGTACCCCTAAAATGAGCAGTTTTAGATAATCATCCAGGTAGCTGTACGTCCATAAAAAATAACCGAAGACAGCCATCGCCAGAAGAAAGAAAATCAACAACACAAGGTCGCCATCTTTGGCCGGGCGAAAAACCTTGACCTGTTCATATTTATCCTTGTCCTGCCAATGCGTTTCCAGCAGGCTCCAGAAGGCAGCCCTGTCTTCATCCGAAAGCAGCCCGTCAGAAATCTTCATCTGTCTTTCATCATTCAGGCCGTAAATGGTGCTGGAAGTTTTCAAAAAACCTTGCGATTTTTTCTTAAAGGTGAAGGCATAATCGATGTTATCGAAGGAAATAAAATTATCCCGGGAGAATAACACTTCCCCCAAAATAGCCGTCGCAGACAATCTGGCCACAACTTTGCCTTTTCCTGTGATCAGCCAGCCAAAATCTGTCAGGTAGTACAAGGTGGCTCCTGCAAAAAGAAGCCCGGTCATGATAAGAAGATTCTCTAACGAGGCTAAAAGCTGTAATGCCACGGCGTCAACAACGATGATGAACGCCAGGGTCAGCGCCATCCGGATGATAAAGCGCCGGAAGACCCTGGCGCCGGAGGCATAAAATATCGTTTCTGAGGGATGTTCTGATGAAAAATTTTCCATTGTATGATTGACTCCACTGCAAAAAGGTAAGAAACCTACCCAAAAGCAGGAAAGTTTAATACAATCAGAGCATGTTCAGAAAAAACACCAAACACCAACAACCGGCACTGATCAGCGCTGCCAGCGAACTGCCCGAAAAGCAGCGCA
>JAKQJC010000051.1 GCA_029561345.1 Chloroflexota bacterium
TTTTACAGGGGCCGGTGACCCGGTAAGGAGGCCATAAAAAAACGGCGGCCTCGACAGGAGGCCGCCGTTTTTTATACACCGAACGGATGCTGCTGAATTACGCCCGTCCCTTATTTGACCAGTATCAGACGCAAAGTTTTAAGGACGCCGCCAGCTTGGAAGCGGCAGAAATAGACGCCGGAGGGCTGGCTGGCGCCGTTCCATTGCACCCGGTAGCTGCCGGCTTGCTGGGTTTCATCGACCAGGGTGGCAATGATCTGCCCGGTCATGTTGCAGATGGTCAGCTCCACCGGTCCGCTCTCCGCCAGGGAATAGGCGATGGTAGTCACCGGATTGAAGGGATTGGGATAGCTGCCGGCCAGATTGGTCTGCTGCGGCAGCGCCGCAATGGTGGTGTTGCCGGCTACGGGCTGGCCGCCAGGACCGTCATTGAACCAGGGAATTTCAAGCGGCGCGGCTTCATTGACGCAGAACTCGACCACCTGCTTGAAGTTTCGGCTGGTCCACTGCGGCTGCAGGATCTTCAGCATGATGTATTTGGCCTCGCGCGGATTCCGGACATTGAACCAGTTCAGGAAGGGCTGCTCCATCTTGAATATGCCCAGGGAGGTAAAATCTTCGGGATTCAGTCCGGTTGTGGAGACCAGGACTTCGAACTCGCTGGTCCAGCGTTCAACAACCTCGTCATTTTCCAGATTGATGACATGCAGGGCCACCTGACGGACCATATTGGTTGAATCGTCGGCGAACTTGAAGATCGCCCAGGCAAAGCCGCTCTCATCAGGAAGTACGGTGGCCGTGCCGTCCCAGCCGAAATAATCTCCATCGACTGCATTGCACCAGCCCTCTTCACGCCAGGAGGGTGTGCCCTTGAGAAAAGCCAGGGCGTAGGGCGCGGTGTTCTCGGGCGGACAGGCCGCTTCGATCGGAGGCGTCGAGGGTGCGGTGGAACCATCGCTGCGCTCGAGGAGGAAATGATTGCCGGAGGTGGAAAAATAGCCCTCACAGCCGGTTTTCTCTGCAATCAGGGAATCCGGTCCCAGGAAGCGCCACCCTTCAGGGGCCGTGAATTTGAAGCGCCAGGGTCCGTCGAAACAGGCCACCCGGCCCTTCAAGAGTACATTATAGTTCTCACCACCGTTGTTAAGCCACGTATAGGCGCTCAGCTGTTTCCAGTCCTTCTCTCCGGGGATGATCAGCCGGGCGAGGACATCACCAACGGGATTGCCGGCCTGATCCTTGAACTGAAAGGCGACTTGCAGATCGGCGGCTTCACAGGGTCCGTAGGCGAGAATCTCATCGGCTGTGCATGGGCAGGCATAAAAAATACTACTCATAGCAGTGCTGACCGGTTTGTAGAGATTGCAGCAGTTCTCGAGGGCGGGGCAGCCCTGGAAATTGATAAAACCGGAAACCGCCAACTGGGCAAAACCGCTGACATCGGCCAGCATCGGACTATTACTGACCATGAGCGTGTTGGCCGTTCCAAATGCGGGCAGTCCGGTGATGGCGGACAGCTTCGGACAATTCATCAGGATCATGTCCCGGACATTGCTGAGGGCGTCCAGGCCGCTGATGGTCTGCAAATTCGCCAAATCGAGGAACTCAAAGATATCCGCATGCTGCAGGCTGCTGAGTCCCTCTGTAGAGATCAGCGAGTTGTTAGAGCTGAGCTCAAAGCTGCCGCCCGCATCCACCAGATTCTCCAGTCCATGCAAATTGGTGATGCTGGAATAGGAGATGTACAAGCCGTTGGCGCTGGTCAGATTGCGCAGCGGTGTGAGGTCGTTGACGTATTGAATGTTGAGATAGCCGGTGATCGAGGTATAATGGTCCCCGAAATCCTGCAGATCCGCCTGGTTGAAAATCCCCAGCGAACCTGTGTAAACCTGAGCGGCAGCCGGCAAGGCCGTCATGCAAAGTACCACCACAGCGCCGACAAGACGTAGCATTTTGTTGCGTGGCATGGCATCCTCCAGGAGGGGTGTGGAGTGAGAAGCGTAAGCATCAGATTTGGAGGGACGCGAGGATGCAGGGCAGGGGAGCGCGGCAGCGCGCAGGCTGGCCGCTCCTGGAGGAAAACAGCAGGTCCCGTGTTCATAAATTAAACAACAACAGGCAGCAAGTCAAGATATTTTTCTAAAAAATAAAATATTTAACGAGTTGGATCGGGGCCTTTCACACCGGCCGCAGCGCTGCCGCTCTTCCGGAGGCCAGGGCGGCGGTGGGGGCCGGATTTCGGGGTGCCCTGATGGTCTATTGATACTTGTTTTTTTGAGTCAATCTTGATATCTTTAAACCGATGCTCAGGCTATATGAGCAAACAAGGAACCCTTCCACGAAGAGAGGTGTCATGACGGAAGCGCGGATGCAAATGCTGGCTGCTATGGGCGCTTACATGGCCCTGGTCATCTTCATCGGCCTCTATTACGCCCGGCGCGCCAATACCAGCAGCAAGGATTTTTTCATCGGCGGCCGGACGATCGGACCCTGG
>JAKQJC010000058.1 GCA_029561345.1 Chloroflexota bacterium
CTGCGGCAGGGTGAAAGCCGCCTGCCCGCTGGCGTCAGTTGTACCGGAATAGCCGGTATAGCTGGCGTTATTGAACGCATACACTTTCAGGCCAGCCTTTGCCGTCCCATCCGTATCCGCCGCCGTCACAACCGTGGCATGCGTCACGGTCACAATGGCATTCCCGCAGCCCGGTATCGAACAGTGATTGGTTGTTCCACTCCAGAACTGGGTGAGCCCTCCCCCACTCACCGCGCTGTAATCTGCTCTGAAGCGGTAGCTGCCTTCCGGCAGGGTCAGGGTCACCTGTCCGCTGGCATTGGTCGTGCCCGAATAGCCGGTATAGGATGCGCCGTTGAAGGCATAAACCCGCACCCCCGCTTTGGTCTGCCCGTCTGCATCCTGAACCGTGACCGTCAGGGCGCGGGTGATGGTGATGGTTGCACTGCTGCAGCCAGGCACATCGCAGTGATTTCCGGTTCCGCTCCAGAACTGTGTGCCGTTGAAATCTGCTCTAAAGCGGTAGCTGCCCTGCGGCAGGGTGAAAAATGCCTGTCCATTTCCATCGGTTACCTGGGAATAATTGGCATAGGTGTTTCCGTTGAATGCATATACCGTCACGCCGGCCTGCGGTTGGTTGTTCGTGTCTGTCACGCTCACCGCCAGGGGATTCATCACCGTCACTTCAGCCCCCAGGCAGCCCGGCACATCGCAGTGGTTTCCGGTTCCGCTCCAGAACTGGGTGCCGTTGAAATCGGCCCGGAAGCGGTAGCTGCCTTCCGGCAAAGTAAAGATGGCCAGACCATCCGCATCTGTTGTCTTGTAAAATCCTGTATAGCTCGTTCCATTGAAGGCATAGACCTGAACACCGGCTCTGGGAGCCCCTTGGTCATCCTTCACCAGCACCGTCACCGGCGCAGTCACCCGCACCGATGCCATGCTGCAGCCCGGCACGCTGCAGCTGTTCTCTGGGCTGCTCCAGAACTGCGTGCCGTTGAAGTCGGCCCGGAAACGGTAATGACCTGCCGGCA
>JAKQJC010000066.1 GCA_029561345.1 Chloroflexota bacterium
GCAGGGATTGCAGTGTTTGGTGATCACCGCCGTGGGCGCTGTGAACAGCCGCAAGGCCCGCAGCGTGGCGTCGATATCCAATTGGTTGTTGAAAGAAAGTTCCAGCCCGTGCAGCAGGCTCAGCCCGCCCTGGCCTGCGGCGTACAACGCCGCGCGCTGATGCGGGTTTTCGCCGTAGCGCAAAGTGCTCACGCGGGGCAGGCTAACTTCCAGTTGATCAGGCAGTTCCGGCTCCGAATCAGCATCTTCCTGGCCGGCCAGCCAACCGGCAATGGCGGCATCGTAAGCCGCCACGTGCGCGAAGGCCTTGCGCGCCAGACGGATCCGGCTTTCCAGCGGCAGTTCCCCGCTGTTCTGAAGCTGCTGCAAAACGCTGGCGTAATCCTTTGGATCACAGAGCACCACCACTCCGGCGTGGTTCTTGGCCGCCGCCCGCAGCAGTGAGGGACCGCCGATATCAATGTTTTCGATAATCTCCTGCTGGGTGGCACCCGCTCTGGCCAGGGTGGCGCGAAAGGGATAGAGGTTCACAGCCACCAGGTCGATGCGTCCGATGCCAAGCTGGGACAGGGTTTCCAGGTGCTCCGGGGTGGAGCGGTCGGCCAAAATGCCCGCGTGGATGTGGGGATGCAGGGTTTTCACACGGCCGCCCAGGATCTCCGGAAATCCCGTCACGGCTTCCACTTCTGTTACTTCCAAACCTTGCTCTCGCAGATATCCGGCTGTGCCGGAACTGGAAATGATGCTGTAGCCTAGCTCCGCCAGCGCCCGCGCCAGGGCTGCCACGCCGGTTTTATCCGAAACCGAGATCAGGGCCTGTTTTTTCACCCTTCCCCCTCTTCGTCCGGCGCGTCCAAGATCTCCTTCAGCTCGTCCCGGCTGATGAATTTGTCCAGATTGCGCCGCAGTTTGCCTTGGCCGTAAACCTCCAAAGTGAGGCGCATCATCTCGCCGGAACCGCTGGGGGGCGGGTCGCCGCGTTTATTGTTCTCAAACACCGCCACCATCACGATCCCGCTCAGCACGATCAGCCAGTTCACGTAGATCCAGAGCAGGAAGATGGGCAGGGCGGAGAGGGTGCCGTAAAATTTCTGGTAGCTGGTCATGCGCAGGATATAGGTGTCAAACCCGCTTTTCACCAGCATCCAGATCAGCGCGGTC
>JAKQJC010000013.1 GCA_029561345.1 Chloroflexota bacterium
AGGACATTCCCCACTTGAGCCGGGAGGCGCGGCGACAACTCCGACGCAGTCAACGGCGCACCTCGTTGATCCGCGCCTTTTGGCAACAGGCCGAGCTTTCTTTGTGACCAAATGTTACCCATTTATGCGAGTCTCAATAGAAAGAAACTCGAAAAGCAGATTTGGACCGCGACCATAATCAACGTGACCGCCGGGATCAGCCGCCGCATGTTCTCGCCGTAGGATAACTCCCCGTAGCCGGCCTGTTTCCAAATCCAAACGGCATGCAACAGCAACCCCAGCCCCGCGGCCAGGATGACAAGGCCAAGGCATATTCCCTTTTCCAGGGTAAAGGCTTTGAACATCCGCGAGAGCTTCGGATCCTGGGGCAGGAGCCCTTCGCCAATGGCAAAGACTTTGGAGAAGAAGGCGAAAGCAACCAATTGAACACCAATCACCACCGAGGCTCCCGCCACAGCCAGCGTGCCGATGCTCAACTCAATGCGGCCCAGGTGAATCGGCATCAACGCCAGCACCGCCCCAACCCCTCCTCCCAGCACGCTTAGCACCAATCCCGGCACCAGAAACAGCCACCGCGGCGAGTAGATCAGCATGAACCGCAAGTGCCGCCATCCGTCGCGCCAGGGCTTCAAATGCGGCGGCCGCGAGCGCCCGTCCGGATGCAAAGTGATGGGGACCTCGGCGATGCGCAGGGATTTCAGGGTTGCTTTGATCACCATCTCCGACGCGAACTCCATTCCGGTGGTCTTCAACTCCATCTTGTGGTAGGCTTCCCGGGTGAACCCGCGCAGCCCGCAGTGGAAATCCCGTGCCGGGCATTTGAAAAACACCCGCCCGATCAGGGAAAGAACCGGGTTGCCGAGCCAGCGGTTTTTCCACGGCATCGCCCCCGGCTGAATGGTGCCGCCACCGCTGGGCAGCCGGCATCCCATAACCAGGTCGTACTGCTCGCGAAACTTCTGAACAAACCCTTCAATGCGGGAGAAGTCGTAGCTGTCGTCCGCATCGCCCATAATAATCCATTTGCCCCGGGCGGCCTCAATGCCGCCGCGCAGCGCGCTGCCATACCCTTTTTCCTTCACATGCACCACACGCGCGCACCCAACTTCTCCGCGAGGGCGACGGATCCATCGGTGCTGCCGTTGTCCGCAACCAGGATTTCCCCTCGGACGCCCGCCCGTTCCAGGCCCAGGCGGGCTTTCTGGATGCAGGCAGCCAGCGTTTCCGCCTCATTCAGACAGGGCATAACAATGGTCAACTCAAGGGGCGCGGCAGGCGATTCCACCAACTGGGACGCGGGGCTTTCGCTTTTTGGTTCAAGGCTCATACGAATGCTTTAGCTCAGGATTTGGGTGATTCTGGTTGAGGCCATGCGGCTTGAGCTCGACCAGGTGCCAGGCAAGCGGAGGAAGGTGTCCTTGTATCTTTAACTTGACCATTTTCAGCTCGCGCGCGTCCATGCGCTGAAGCCACTCCGGCCATGGTTCCTGGAGTCTGTCCGTTGTCAAAAGCAGGTACTTGATGCCGCGCTGGCGGATTGCGTCAGGAGAATCCGAACGCTTTACATGCAGGATGCGGCGTGCTCCAAAAGGCTTCCAGAGGGAAGATTCCGGATAGTCGTCCGCATAGAACCCAAGGACGGAGGCATCGGCCGGCAACGCAGCGACGATTGGCGCGAACACATTTGCTCGCGAGCCTTTGGTGGTATAAGCGTTGAGCAGGCGCGAGCCCAGCCGACTGGACTGCAGCCGGGAGCCGTATTGCTGCAAAAACCAGCCTGCCGGCCATAACGGCCTGGCCGGTGAAATGACCAGCAATAGCCCGGCCAGCCCGTACGCAAAAAACGCCCAAGCCCGCCACCAGTTTCTTCGGACCAATCCCGAATGCACAGGACTTAGCAGCAACCCCATCACCAGCAGGGGATAATAGCCCACCAAGTACCTTGGCCCGCCGCTCAGGTTCAGCTTCCGCATCGCGAAGATCAGGCTGATCCACGCGGATAAGCATACCAGTCGTTT
>JAKQJC010000002.1 GCA_029561345.1 Chloroflexota bacterium
TCGCCGCATTGGATTGTCCCTGCAGCTGCACGCTGACCGTTCCTGCTGAGGGCAGAATCACCTGCATGCCCCCCGGCACAATATCATAACGCAGTCCGGGAATGGTATTAATCACCAGGCCCAAATCGTCAATTTCAGCCGTGCGTCCGGCGGCGTCGCTGATGCGCAGAGCCGCATCACCCCACAGGCTGAGGCGCGTGAAAGTCTGGACAGTTTGCGGTTTAACGGCCGCAGCAGTCCCTGCCCCGCTGCCGGCACTGCCGCCGCAAAGACCCTGAGGAAAGCCCTGCCCGGCCTGAATGGCCGCGATCACCGTCTGCACGGCCGGGTCAGCCATTAGATGAAGATGATCTGCCTGGGCTGTGCGAATATTGCAGAAAGCCGCCTGCCCCATCCATTCCGGCCGCCCGCTGAGCTGGGCGCTGGCCCAGGTCACCCGTCCATCGCCCACAGCATAGCGTTCCACAGAGAGACATTGACCGCTCTGATCTTCGCGGCAGGTGAACTCGCGAATGCCCGCCGGGGTGATCTGGTTGGTGCTGAACAGCACATAAACGGGCACCCCATAGACATCGCCCAGCCCGGTGATGCGCGCCTGCGCCCGCCGCGCCTGCTCAAAGAGGGCTTCGTTTTCACCGTTGGCGGTGAAATTGGCCTGCGTATCAGCCCAGCTCTCCAGCCAGCGGCCGGCAAACCAGTAGCCGCGCGGCTCAAGCTGGAAGGCTGCCTCAAAGGGCAGGCTCTGAATAATACCTGGTGAATTGCGGTAAACCGCGCGCATCAGATCGCGGTCCACCAGGTGGTTGATATCCTCCACCGGCGTGCTGCCGCTGCGCAAATCGAGGGCGGTCAGCGTATCGCCCAGGTAAGGCGTGCCCACGGATATGATTTTTTCAATGCGGATGGCCCGCGCCGGATCAGAAATGTACTGCCGCGCCACCAGCCCGCCAGTGCCGTGAGCAATCAGCGTCACCCGCGTACCCTGGTTGCAGGCCAGGTAGGCATCCAGCTGACGGGCGTTGTCTTCCAGGCTCATGCGCCAGTCATAGGGGAAGGGGGTCAACCCGCCTGGCGCTGACCAGGTTTCGAGAAACGACCGGTACACATCCAGGTCGCGCAAATCTTCCGCCGCCTGTTTCAGGCGCTGCATGGGCGCAGAGTCATCATTGGTATAAACCAGGGTGCGCCAGAAATGATCCAGCGACATGATCTGGCTGGCTGAAATATGATCGCAGGTATTGGCGGCGCTGGCATCCGGGTTTAACTGCAGCGGCGTCATATCCCACGGAAGGATCAGTTTTGTTTTCAGGTACAGACCCACCGGCGAGGCCGGGTCGAGGCGGCTGCTCAACATTTGCAGCACGTCCATCCACACCTCGCCCTGGGTGCGCGCCTTGCATTCCACTTTGGCGGGGTCCGGCGCGTTGGAAAGGAAGGAGGTCAGAGCATCAGGCAAAAAGATGGCCCGGGTGATGCCGCTGGCCGGGCAAGGCACGGCTGGCAGCTGCTGCGAAGTGGCCGTCACCACCAGCTCATCATATTCGTAAGCCCCCGGGTCGCAAACCCGCTTGCCGTCCAAATTGCCGTCGCGCGGGCGGAACGAGCCGCGCGCATCGCGCGTGGCAGCCGCGTCACTGCAGCCAGCCGGGTCTCCTCCATCCACCAGCGGACTGGCCGGATCCAGTGCCCTTGAGGGCACCAGCCCGCCGTTCATTTGCAGCTCACCCAGCAGCGGGTCCACCGCGCTGCGGTCGCTGTTGAGGGCCATGAATAAACATGCGGTGGGGTTGCCCAGCAGGTTGTAGCCCTGCGAGCTCAGCCCGCCAGCCTGCGCAATGCAGTCCGGTCCGTTGGGCGCCGTGTTGCCGTAAATGAGGCTGTTGCGAACCAGGGTTGAACCATTTTCCAGGTCCAATCCGCCGCCGCTTTCCTGGGCGCTGTTGCGGGTCAGCGTCAGGTTGGCCAGCGCAGCCAGCCCGCTCTGCTGGAACAGCCCGCCGCCAAATTGGGCCTGGTTGCCGTCCATCGTCACGTTCACCAGGGTCAGGCTGCCGCCCTGGTTGTACAGCGCCCCGCCGCGCAGCAAGGCCTGGTTGCCTGAAAGCGTGCTGTTCTGCACCACCACCTGGGCGGCGCTTAAAACCGCCACGCCTCCCCCCGAAACCGCCGCATTTTGCTGCAGCCAGATCTCATCCAGCACCACCTTCACATCCGCCCCGGAGGGCTGAATCAGCACCCCGCCGCCCTCGCGGATGGATTTTCCGCCCTGCAAAATCAGGCCGTGCAGATGCACCACCGCCCCTTTTTCGGCCGGGCGGATGGAGAAAATCCGGTCCAATCCGCCGCCATCCACCACCACCCGCCGCACCGAATTATCGGCCTCAATCAGCAGGCTGCCGTTGATGTTCAGATCGCCGGCTGCACCCTGTTCTTCATCTATACCCAGCAGGCTGAGGGTGTAGGTGCCGCCCGGCAGGTTAATCTGATCGGCCCCCGCCAGCGCATTGGCTTCCATAATGGCGGCGCGCAGGGTGCATTGTCCATTGGCCGCTGCGCAGGCGCCGTTGCCCGGGGCGGCGTCCGCCGCATCCGCAAAGCTGTTCACCTTAAAAGCCGCCCGCGCCGCTGTCAGCGTGGGGGTGGGGGTTGGGAAAAGGGTCGGCAGGGGGGTAGCCGTGGGTGAAAACGGGGTGACGGTGGCTGCCGAAACCGGGCAGGCAGCGCAGCCGGAAATTTCATAATAACCCGAAACACTGGTGATATCGCGCGTGATCAGCCCCTTCTCTGTCTTGATCGGCAGGTCAAGCGTCTGGATGACCGGATTTTTGAGGTGATAAACCTTGTTGCCGGCAATGCCGCCGGTAAAAGGTCCCATCCAGCGCAGGCGTTCTCCGCTGGCGCAGGTGGTCAGCACGGGGTAAGTTAAATTGCCGATGCTTTCCATTTGCACCACGCCGCAAAGGCCGGGGAGCTGGCTGGTAGCCTGGCGTGCAGGCGCAGCCCGCACCGTCTGGGGCAGGCTGCCCAGGATGAGCAAAACAAGGATGGGAAAAATCATAAATGGCTTCAGGTGTTTCATCAGGCTTAATTTTACACGTTCCCGCCAGAGAAGGATAGTCTTATCAGCACTCCATCTGACAACTTTTCCCAGGGTTGCAACTAGAAAACTTGACAAAAATTTTGTCTCGCTTTTTCCGTTCATCATGCCTGAATGGGACAGGGCATCTTCGTAAGGGCAGACCTCGCGGCTGCCTCCGCAGTAGCGAGGACAGGCCCTTTTTACCTCTTCGGGCGAGGCAAGCCTTGCCCTTTCCCGTTATGTCGAAAACCTGACTGCCTGGGCTATTCTTGTTAAAGCCATGCAGATCTCCCAAAGTCATTGACAGGCTCTTTCCATTCACTTACAATGAATTTGATCGGTCCAATCCATATTTTTTTCATTTCCAAGGAGTATTTATGTCCTCCAGAAGCATCAAAACGCTGCAGATCATTGGCAACCTGCTGCTCATCTGCCTGTTCGTGTTCACCTCCGCTGCCCAGGCTGCGCCTGCCGCAGAACAATCGGGCCCCGGTCTGTTCATCGAATTTACCGGCCCCCTGCCTGATGCCACCACCCCGCCCCACACCCTCGATCAACGCATCGTTCAGGTGAACGCAGATGCACTCCAGCCTGTGCTGGATGGGCAAACCCTGACCCTCGATCTGCCGCTGTTCAAGGATGCCGCCTACACCGCGGTCTTCTCCAATGTATCCGCAGGGCTCAACAACGCCAGAATTTTCACCGGCAGCCTGGCTGGCGTCGCCGACAGCGACGTTTCGCTGGTCTGGAACGGCAGCGCCTTCTCCGGCTCCATCACCTTCCCTGGCGCGCGTTTCCGCATTGAACCCATGCCCGGCGGCCTGCACCGTATCCGCCGCGTGGATATGGGCAGCTTCCCGGATGAAAAAGGCGTTATCCCGCCCCTCACCGGGCCCGCAGATGCCCAGGCCGTAACCGGCGATGACGACGGCTCGCAGGTGGATATCATGCTGGTCTACACCACTGCAGTCAAGAATCATTACGGCTCTGCTGCCGCTGTTGAAGCGGAACTTCAGCAGGCTGTCAATGATGCCAACATCGGCTTCGCCGCCAGCCAGGTCAATATGCGCTTTCGGCTGGTACACATGGCTGAAATGGTCTGGAATGAAAGCGGTTTTGATTGGAACACAACCCTTTCCGGTCTGAGAAGCAAGAACGATGGTTTTCTCGACAATGTCCATACCCTGCGCGATACCTATGCCGCAGATCTGGTCAGCATGATGGTCATGGCTGACGGCGCTTATTGCGGCCTGGGATATCTGATGGGCAGCAATAATGCTTATTATGAAGCCACTGCCTTCAACATTTCAGAATATGATTGTTTTGTTGATAATTACTCCATGGCGCATGAATCGGGCCATAATATGGGCTCGCACCATGACCGCTACGCCGCTGGATCGGATGAAGGTGTGTTTTCATATTCTTACGGCTTCTATGTGAACGGCAATTTCCGCACCATCATGGCCTATGCCAGCGGCTGCTCCTCCTATTGCGGCCGCGTCAACCGCTGGTCCAATCCCAATGTGCTCTACAACGGTCTGCCGACCGGCGTGGTGGAAACCTCACCCAGTTCAGCTTATAACGCTCTGTCTTTGAATAACGTCGCCATCACCGTAGCCAACTTCCGCGATGGCCCCGCCCCCACGGCCCCAACCAGCCTGGGCGGCGCCCCTGCCCTGCCCAAGCAGATCAATCTGACCTGGACCGATAACAGCACCAACGAAACCGGCTTCCGCGTCGAACGCGCCCTCCAGGGCACCACCAGCTGGGCGCTGCTGGCCGCCACCACCACCAACAGTTATGTGGATAATTCTGTTGCCTACGATACCACCTACCAGTATCGCGTCTATGCCTTCAACGGCAATGGATCATCCGCCTTCAGCAATGTGGTCACCGTTGCCAGCCCCAGCGCCATCCCAACTGCGCCCAGCGGCCTCAGCATCATTGGTCAGGCTGAAAACACCATCACCATGCAGTGGACCGATAACAGCAACAACGAAACCAGCTTCCTCATCCAGCGGTCTGACAACGGCTCCACCGGCTGGGTCACGGTTTCCACTGCCATCGCCAATGCCACCAGCGGCGTGGATACCTCGGCGCTGTGCGAATCCACCTACTACTACCGCGTGCTGGCCAGCAATTCTGGCGCCAATTCCACCCCCTCCAACATGGCCAGCGGCACCACCGCCATCTGCACCCCCACCAGCCCGGTGGCCACGGCCGCGGCCCGGCCGGTTGCCACCGACATCAACCTGATCACCTGGAGCGACACCGCCAACGAAGGCTATTACCAGATCGAACGTTCCACCAACGGCGCCACCTTCACCGCCACCTTCACCGTGCCCATCAACCAGACTGCTTTTATGAACACCGGTCTGACCCCGAACACACTGTATTATTACCGGGTTTCCGCGGTCAATAAACTGGGCGCCAGCACCCCCTCGCCTGTGGTGCAGGCCCGCACCTATCTCTACGCCATCTTCACCCCGCTGATCAGCAAACCCTGAGCAGCGCTGGCTAAACAATAACAAACGCCCCCTCCAGCTGTTGGAGGGGGCGTTCTTGTTTTCTTTTTTCAAACGGTTACTTGCGCAATGCCACATATTCGGGGATGCGGGTTTGCATCACCGGGATCGGGTGGGCAGCCGGTTCCATCATGCCGTAGCGCGAAGCGCCCAGGTAGAGGATTTCAAGGATCAGCTTGCGGTAATTGACGCCGCTGGCGTTAGCAATCACGCACAGATCGCTGAAATCGGGGGTCAGGCCGGGCAGGGTGTTGATTTCGATGAGACAGGGTTTGCCCTGTTCGTTCATGCGCATGTCCACGCGCGAAATATCCACCGCGCCAATGGTCTGGTGGGCGCGCACCGCCAGGCGGTGCAGGGTCAGAGCCAGTTCGGCGTCAATCGGCGCCGGGCAGATGAAGCGGGGCACGCCTTCTTCATCCAGGGCCAGGGTCTTGGTGTAGTGGCTGTACACGCCAGGGGTCACGCAGCGGAAATGGTCAATTTCTTCTGCGGGGAACTGGTGGAAGCCGTCAGAACCGTAGAGCTCGGGGTTCGGCGAATAGAGAGCGGCGTCGCTGCGGCCCAGCACGCCGATGGTGAACTCGCGCCCGGGCAGGTAGGCTTCAACCAGCGCGGGCTGGTGGTAGTCGTTCAAAATCCACGAAACCCGTTCGCGCAGTTCGCGCATGTTGTAGACAATCGAACGGTCATCAATGCCCATGCCCGTGCCTTCGCGCGCCGGTTTGACAAACAGCGGGAAGTGCAGCGAGCGCGAAAGCGGCTCGTTGACATCAGTGAATTCTTGAAATTCCGCGATCGGCAGGCCGTTGTCGCGCCAGATGCGCTTGGTCATGGTCTTGTCGAGGGAAATGGCGTTTGCCTGCACGCGTGAGGCGGTGTAGGGAATGCCCAGCATTTCCAGCAAGGCAGGCACCTGGGCTTCGCGGCCGTCGCCAGCAATGCCTTCGGCAATGTTGAAGCAGATGTCAGGGCGCACCTGGCTCAGAGCAAACGGTAAATTGGAGTCAGCGGGAAGGAAAATGGTTGAATGACCGTCAGTTTCGATCGCATCCTGGATAGCCTGGATGGTTTCTCTACGGTCAAATTCCGCGCCGGCGTCAGCAGGTCCATTCATGGGTAAGATTGTCTCCCCCTTCACATTCGCGATAACGGCGACCCGCCAGGGTTTCACCGGACGCGGACTGAGAGACGGAGGTTTATCGTTATCCTGATTTTCTTCCATATCCATGATCGAAAGTTCGTCCATTTTTCCTATCATCCTTTTTTATTTTCAGGTTTCAGACATAGCAAGACCTGGTCTTTTTGTCCGTACAAAGCCTCATAATGGCCCGTAGTTTCCCGTCACAGAGGTCAGGGAAACCGCGTACAACAAAAAACCAGGTCACCTTGATCGCTTTCAGCATATGAGTATATCAAAAATTTTTCAAATTTCAAGAGGTTAAACCTATCAATTTATATCATTTTAATTTTTTCCCTTCTCGCCTTTTATGCAAAAGCACCCCGCAGAAACCATCTCTGCGGGGCGCTTTCATGAGCAAAAGAGATAATGATCAGTTTTCGACCACAATGCGCGGCAGCAGCCAGAAGGCCCGGTCCTGATCAGAAGGCCCGTTGGCCTTCACCACCAGCACAAACACCACCGACTTTCCCGCCAGCGAACTCAAATCGAGATCCACACGGGTGAACTTGCCGTCCGAGGTTTCCGTCCATTCTGCCAGAGTGGTTTCCGCGGCGCCGTCAATGCGTGCGTTGAGTTGGAATTTAACATTGCAGTTGGGCGCATCTGCCAGGCAGCCCAGCACCGTCTTGAAACGGCTGCCAGCGGTGATGATGATGGCCGGGTATTTACCGGAAATGGTGCCGTTATCAATAAACTGGGGATTGGTCCACAGCGCCGGTTCGTCATCTGTATCGCCGGTTTCCATCTTGGGGTTATCCACCTTTTTGACGAAACCGTTGGCGTCGGTTTCATTGCCCGGGCAGGGCAAAACGCCCGTACCGCTGCGCCATTCCACGCCACTGGCACACATGTTATCCACAAAATTATATTCGGAACCCTTGACCGCAATTTCCACCCAGAAAGGCTGGCTGGCGGTGGAGCCCAGGCCAAACAGCACGCTGGAGGCGTTGCGCAGTTTCCATTCGCCTCTGAAGGTGCCGGCGCGCGCCGGGGCCTTCAAATCGAGTGAAATCTGCACCTCCTGCCCGGGGGCCACCGTGCCGGTGGTGAGCTGGCGGGCAGCCGGGCCGTTCATAGCTTCCTTGCCAAAGAACACCACGGCATAACCGGAATTCCAGGTACAGGTGCCGGTGTTTTTCAACGTCCAGGTTTTGGTAAAAGCCGCCCCGGCCGCCACTTCCGTGCCGTCAGGGATGGTCTCCGAAACCATCTCTGCCCGGTCGCAGGGCACCGGCACCGGGGTGATGGTGCGCGTGGGCTGCGGCAGAGGGGTGAGTGTGGGCGTGGAAACCACCACCAGGGGCGTGCCCAGCGGCTGCTGGAAGGTGGGCGTGGCCTGCGGAATCACCGGCGCGGCAAGCTGGGTGGCAATGGCTTCCACCGTTTTGGCAGCTACTGTGTTGATCCGGTCTGCCTCGTTGACGTAAGGGGTTCCGGTTTTGGCGGCTGGTAAATTGCAGGCGCTGATCACCAGCATCGCCACCAGCAATAAAATCAAATTCTTCTTCATGGCGAATTTTTCTCCTCAGAAAAAATCAATGCCTCTATTTTCTCATTAATAGAGCTTTCAGGATAGGCTTTAATAAGAATTTTTGCGCTGAAAACAGCACCTCGCCACGAATCAGGCGCGCTGATACAGAAATGGTCAACCAGATGGCTGCCGCCATCAGGATCACCGAAACCACCAGCTGCCATAGCGGCACTTCGGATATGGCCAACCGCATGATCATGATCATTGGCGTCAGGGGAGGAATAAAACTCAAAATCACCGCAGTAGTGCTGTCAGGGTTCTGTGTGATGGGCCACAATCTGATCATAACAAAAATGGCGATGATGGAGAACAGCGCATCATAATAACTCGATTCAAGAACAAAGGAGGTCGTAGCACCGATCCCTGCCAATGCCGCGCCGTAGAGGATATAGCCCAGCACAAAGAAAATGGCGACCCACAGAACAAACGACCAGGATAAATTTAAATCTTGAGTCACATCCAGAATAAACGGATTGTCTCTGGAGAACAAGGAGCCGCAAACCAACCAGAAGCCCTGAAGGATAAAACCAACCAGGCCCATGGCCAGAATTTTGCCCAGCAGCAAGGATCTAAGATTGATGGATGTCATCGCCATCTCAAGCAGGCGCGAATTTTGTTCCCCTGCCAGGCTGTTTAAAAAGAAAGTGGATGTGGTTATAATCATCATGAACATAAAAATCATCATCATGAAAGGCAGCAGGTTTTTAAACATTGCCGCGGTAGCTTTCATGGCCGGTTTGGACGCAGCAGACAGGGTGGTTATTTGCAGGCGTTCCAGCGGTTTCTTCATTAAATTCCAGACAGGTTGATTTGCGCCTTTCAGGTTGAATGCCAGAGCATCGCGAAACTGATCTCCTTCAAAAAAGCCACCCAGCGGGTTGAAATCTTTCCGGCTCACATAGACGGTTGTGCTGACATAAAAATTTTCTGGAATCAGATACACCGCGTTGATATCGCCCACATCCAGGGCCGCCATGGCGGCTGGCAGATCAGCAAAGGCATGCAGTCCCTCAGATCCTTCAGGCAGAACCTTGATCACCCCCACCTGATCTACATAACCCTGTTGAAAAACTGTATCCGTGGAAATCGCATCTGGTGTGATGGCCTGATTGATTATCTCAGCGGCCGGGGTCTTATATTCAGCAGAAGTGATCAGTATCGAAAACAATATTCCCAAAGCCGGAAGAAGCAATGCAGAGATAATAAACCAAACATTGGTGAGAGTTTTGATCAATTCAAAACGAAAAACCGCCATCACCTTTTTCATTTTGCCACTCCCTTTCTTCTGAAAGCAAAGAATTTCTTCAGGGAAAGGTTGCTGTCGTAATTATAAAGGCTCAGCCTGAGCAGCCGGTTGCAAAGCCAGAACGATCCGCAGAGCCAGAAAATTTGTAGGGCGCAAGCCAGCAGAAGCTCCGGCAAGGGGATCACCGTCAAGCTCATCCTTGCCCCCAACACGCTCATCGCAGCCAGAGGGAAAAAGGTAAAGAAAACCGCAACGGGGCCGTTGGGTTCAATCATGATCATTGGGAAAAGCGCCAGTGGCAAATCACAAATAAACATCACAATGACAGAAAGTGTTTTCAGTACATCAGTCTGGTTAATGAAAGCGCCCATGGCAACTAACAAGGCAGAAACGGTCAGCAAATTGGAGATGAACAGTACAATGGTCACCAGAACAGCAGCCGGGTTCCATTCTAAAAACCAGTGCTGGTAGATATATTGAATTAGCGGGGAAACGAGCAATAGCAACCCCCCACCCCAAAGCGCAGGAATGGTCAGGCCGGCTGCCAGGTTGCCAGCCAGTTTTCCGGCAAACAACTGCGGAAGGGAGACCGATGAAGTGAGCATTTCCATGGTGCGGCTGTCTTTTTCCTTTTGAAAGGCAAGCAGCAAATAAGTTTCGAGTTGATACAGAAGATAGTTCAACCCCATGTAAGCAAACGCAGGAACCATGAGATTGAAGATGCTCACATTCGAAACATTTTTTTCTTCATCTGCTTTCAACTGCACGAATTCAGGCGCGACATAATCCGGATCGTAGGTGCGAATCAACCACTGATTAATCTGATCGGCCAGAAAGGATGAAAACCCCCTCGTTTCGGCATCTGTAAGCGGCGTTTTTTCGATCAGCCGCAGTTTTCCATCTTTCAGATAATCCGGGTCAATGACAAAATATGCCTGAATTTTTTCTTCATCCAGGGCCTGCCAGGCTGCGGTTTCATCTGCATACATATTGATCTCAGAGGTGGTCAAAAAAGATGAAAAGTATATTGAGGTTTCTTCAACTGAGGAAGTCAACCCGGCCAGATCAACAAAGCCAATGGGCCGGTTTTCCGGCACTGAAAGGTACAATAAGGCCACGCCAAAAAACATTACGAACACAATGACAATTGGAAAACCAAACAGAACCACCAGAAAACTCTTTCTGATGGTTCTGTTACGATATTCAAACCAGGCGATATGCCAGATTTTCTTCAATCCCGCCTTCATTTTTGTCAACTGCATCTGAAACTTCCCTGATCGCTGCACTTTCGGTTTGAATTTATGCCTTCAAGAACAGAGCCTTAAAAAACAGCTTGATGCTGAACGCCTGTCCTGAAAGCAGGGTCTGGGCGCGGAACAGGCCCGCCACCCCACGGATCAGCAGGGCTATGGTCCCCACCAGCAGCACCACCGCCGCCAGCAGCTGCCACAGCGGCACCTGGGTGGCCGCCATGCGCGTCATCATCGTCACCGGCGCGGTCAGCGGGAACAGGCTCAGGCCAATGGACAGCGGGCTGTTGGGCATCTCGATGATCGAGCCGATCATCGCCAGCGGGATAATCAGCGGAACCACCAGGATCATTGTCGCCTGCGAAGTTTCGCGCAGGTTGGGCACCATGGCCCCCACCCCGGCCATCAGGCTGGCATAGAGGAAATATCCCAGCAAGAAGAACAGCAACCCCCATGCCAGGAATGAAAGCGGCAGGCTGAAGGCAGCACCGAGGTTAAAGGCAGATCCACTGACCAGCAGCAGCGCATAACCGCTGCCCATCCAGAAAACCATCTGCGCCAGGCCGGCCACCCCCAAAGCCAGAATCTTGCCCGCCAGCATCTGCGCCGGCGTGACCGCCACCAGCAGAATTTCCATCACCCGGTTTTGCTTCTCGGTGGTGATGCTGTTGGCCATCAGGCTGGCCGAAGCCATGATCATCGAGTAGAACAGCATGGTCACAGCATAAGGCAGCATGAAGGTCATAATGTTATCCTCGCTGCGCTGTGTCTGCGGATCTTCCGGGGCCAGGTTCACCACTTCCTGGTTCATCAGTGGGTTGCTCACCCGCGTCAGCAGGAGCGGATCCTGCCCCAGCACATTGTAATCCAGCAGAGACATGAACGAATCGGACTGCATCATCCCGCCAAAGGGGTTGAAATCCTCGCGGATGTAATACACCTGCTTTTTTTCCAGGTAATCTGCAGGCAGGCGGTAAAACGCATTGATCTCGTCAGCCTGGAGCGCCGCTCGCGCTGCGGCTTCATCGGGATAGGCCTTCAGGCCCTTGCCCATTTCTTCTGGCACTGCTTTGATCAGGCCAGCTTCATCTACATAACCCTGCATAACCATTTTGGCATTGGGGTCTGGCATGAACACTTCAGAAACGATATTGGGCGAATCCTGGTTCAAGGCGCTCACCACCAGAAAAACAATCACCCCAATGATGGGACCCATCACCATGGATATGATAAAAGAGCGTTTGGTGATGGTATTGATCAGTTCGTTTAGAAAAACCCGCAGAGTCTTTTTCATGACATCAACCAGCCTTGCTGAACAATTTTTTCAACGAAATATGCTTGCCGTAGCTCAACATGCCCAGGCGGAATGCCCGCGCCGCCAGCCACAGCGACAGCCCGGCACAAACAATCAGCACCGCCGAAATGGTGATCAGCTGCACCGTGGGAATGGGTGTGAAGCTGCTGCGGATGGCCACCGCCACCGGCGCCGTCAGCGGGAAGTAGCTCAGCCCCAAAGCCAGCGGCCCGTTGGGGTCCATCATCAACTGGTAACTGAAGTAGTAAGGAATCATGATCGGCAGGGATACGAAACCCGAAATTTGCTGGGCCGTCTTTTCGTCTGCCACCGTGGCGCCCACCATCGCCAGCAGCGCCGCCACCATCACCAATGCCGGGATCAACGTGGCCACCACCACCAGGATATAGTCGGGGCTGATGCGGATGTACTGCATCCATTCAAAGGTGTTGCGTCCAAAAATCACCACCAGCACCGGCAGCAGCAGCCAGATCACCAGCATGGTCAGGCCCACAGGCAAATTGCCCAACACCTTGCCAATCATCATCTGATCCACCGAGGCCGATGTGACCATGATCTCCATGGTGCGGTTTTCCTTTTCTTCCACCACCGCCATCATCAAGTAGTTGCCGCCCGAAATGACCACAATGAAAAACAGCAGGCCGCCCATCAGCGGGATAATGAAATTGAACCATTCACGCTGCGACATTTCCTGACGGCCGTCCAGCGACTGCACCACCACATCCGTGCCGGAAATCATCAAATCCTGCACATTCTTGGGATACGCTTCCAGCATGTTCAGGCGCAGCATATCCTTGAAAAAGCCGGCATTAGATGAGGAGAACTTGGCTTTTTGCACCAGTTTAACCTGGCCGCTGGTAAAATAATCGGCGCTGACCACATAGTAAGCCTGCACCGCGCCCGCATCCATGGCCTTTTGGGCCTCATCCGCGGAAGCATAGGCAACAAATTTAGGCTGCGGCACGAAGGGCGGGCCATCCCAGATGCCCACCTCAGGGTTCTTAATGATCCCCGCCAGGTCCACATACCCCACTGGTGAATAATCTTCTGAAACAACCATTGCAATAATGGCGATCGCCATAACCACAATAATCGCTACCGGAACGCTCAAAACGCCAATCAGAAAGCCTTTGGAGAACACCCTTTTCCGGTAATCAAACCAGGCAATGTGAAGAATTTTGCTCATGCTGCAGCCGTCTCCGCCTGGCGCTGCACCACCTGAATGAAGATCTCATCCAGCGTGGGCACAGCCACTTCAAACGACTCCAGCGGCACATTCAGCTCCACCAGGGTTTTCAACACGCTCTGCGGGGTGGCCTCGGGGGTCAGCAGCAGGCGCACATGGTTGGTGTTGGGTTCCACCCGTTCCACCCCGGCAATCTTTTCAGGCAAGGGATGAGGCGAGCGCACCAGCAGGTCGCGGCTGGCAAAAGGCGCGCGCACTTCCTGCAGCGAGCCGTACAGCACCACCTGCCCCTTGTTGATCAAGACCAGCCGGTCGCACAATTCTTCCACCTGGTGCATCTGGTGGGTGCACATCACAATGGTGGTGCCTTTCTCGCGCTCTTCGTTGAGCAAATCTTTCACCATCTGCGTGTTCACCGGATCCAGTGCGCTGAACGGTTCATCAATGATGATCACCTCAGGCTGGTGCACCAGGGTGGCAATCAGCTGTGCTTTTTGCTGCATGCCCTTGGAAAGTTCCTTCACCTTCTTGCGGCGGTGCGCCGTCAGGTCAAAGCGCTCCATATAAGCGTCAATCCGTTTTTTAGCCTCAGGGCCTTCCAGTCCCTTCAAAGATGCCAGAAAACTCAGGCAGCGCTCCACGGTGATATCCTGATACAGGCCGCGTTCTTCCGGCAGGTAGCCAATGCGGTTTTTCTTTTCGTCCGTCATCGGCCCGCCCAACAGGCTCACGCTGCCCGCATCAGCCTTGAAAATATCCAGCAGAATGCGGATGGTGGTGGTTTTACCGGCGCCGTTGGGGCCCAGCAGGCCGAACAGTTCGCCTTTTTCCACGCTGAACGAAACATTATTCACGGCCTGGTTGTCGCCGAATTTTTTATAGATATTGGATACTTCCAGAGTCTTCATTAAGCGCATCTCCAAACGTTTCTGGGATCCTCTTCCAGACCCCGAAAAAATGAATTCATGATGAATTTGGATCAATCTAAAAACAAATTGATTATATCGCAAATTTATGCTTCTCTCTTTGATGGAGACCCGTCATCCATTTCGAATTTTCGCGCAGGTCTCATTATTCTCACACATCACCTCCAATAATGATCTCCCCATAGCATACCTGAAGAATGGAATTTCTGGATGGGCCTGCAGACCCGTTCGACACCCGTCTGCAGGCTTGTTTAATAATTGACAGCCCATGCCGGGTACGTTACACTACAAGATATGATCCACCATTTATCCCGCTTCAGCCTTCTGCTCAACCTGCTGCTGGCAGCTCTGCTGACCCTGCCGCCCTCACGCCCGTCGGCTCAGGCTGCCGTCGAAATTCTGCCCCTCTTTTTGGAAATCAAAACACAGCCCGATTTTCCGGCTGCTGCCCATGCCCTCTTTCAATATACAGCAGCCCTGAACCAGCCGGCACTGCAAACTGCCCTGACCCACCCTGGCGCTTTGCTGAGCCTGAAGTTGACCCCCGTTCACCTCTACACTGCCCGCATTCTGCGCAGCGAGCGGCTCCCCTCCGGCAGCACCATCTTCCACGGCGACCTGCCGGATGTGCCGGACAGCGACCTGACCCTCACCTGGAACGGCAGCCTGCTGGCCGGCTCCCTGAACCTGCCCGGGCAGCGCTTCATTTTTATCCCCGCCGCTGACGGCCTGATCCTGATTCAGCAGGTGGATCTTAACAGCTTTCCCGAGGAGCGCACCCTGACGGCGCCACCGGTCCTCCAGGCAGATCAGGCAGTGATCAGCGGTGATGACGACGGCAGCCAGGTGGATATCATGGTTGTTTATACCAGCGCTGCCAAAAATATCTACGGCAGCGGTGCGGCGATGCAGCTGCTCATTGAACAGGCTGTGGCTGAAGCCAACAGCGGTTTTGAATTGAGCCAGGTGAACCTGCGCCTGCGCCTGGTGCATATGGCGGAGATCGCCTGGGACGAATCTGGTTTTAATTGGGATGAAACCACCAGCCGCTTTGTCAACAAAACCGACGGCTTTCTCGATTTTATCCACCCCCTGCGCGACCAATACGCCGCCGATATTGTCAGCATGGTGGTGGTGGGCACCGGCGGCACCTGCGGCAATTCCTTTTTAATGGCGCCGCTCTCTCCCTATTTTGAATCCATGGCCCTCAACGTGGTGCGCCACGACTGCATGACCGGCTTTTTTAGCCTGTCCCATGAAGCCGGGCACAACATGGGCAGTCACCACGACCGCGCCTCCGCCGGCAGCGGTTTTGGTGCCTTCCCTTATTCTTACGGGTATCAGGATCCCGGCCGGACCTTTCGCACCATCATGGCCTATCCCTGCCCCGGTTTGAGCGGCTGCCCGCGCATCAACCGCTGGTCAAACCCAAACGTGCTTTATAACGGCCTGCCCACGGGAATCTCTGAAACCGCCCCCGATTCCGCCTACAATGCCCTCTCGCTGAACAATGCCGCCACCGTCTGCGCCAATTTTCGCGACGGCCCTGCGCCCGCGGCCGCCGTTGATTTGCGCGCGGCTGCCGTCCCGCCGCAGCAGGTCAACCTGAGCTGGGCCGATGTCTCTTCTGATGAAACCGGCTTCCGCCTGGGACGTGCCCCGGCTGGCTCCCATATCTATCAACTGCTGGCCGTGCTGCCGCCCAACACCACCCATTATGTGGACACAAATGTCAATTACGGCGCCGCCTACGATTACCTGGTTTATGCCTTCAGCCCCAATGGGTATTCCAATACCAGCAACACCGCCAGTGCCGCCCTGCCGCTGCTGCCTCATCCCCCCGCTGAACTGGAGGTCATCAGCACATCCGAAGCCTCTGTCAGCCTGGCCTGGGCCGACACCAGCGACAGCGAAGACCATTTTAACATCCAGCGCTCTGTGGACGGCCTGACCAACTGGACAACCGTGGCCACCAGCCCGGCCAACCTGCCCGCCGGGACCGATGCCAGCCCCTTTTGCGAATCGAGTTACTTTTACCGCGTGACCGCCGGCATCGGCGTTTTTGAATCCCTGCCCAGCGCCGCAGTGGCCGCCAACACCGGCCTCTGCACCCCCACCCAGGCCCCCGCTGCCCTCAGCGCCGCCGCCCATACCATTACCAGCATTCAGCTTGCATGGACCGATACCCCCAACGAAACCACCTACCGCATTGAGCGCTCTCCAACTGGCGAAAACACCTGGGCCACCCTCAGCGTGGTGACCGGCAACACGTTAACCTATATCGACAGCGGCCTTGCTCCGGGCAGTCAGTACGACTACCGCGTCTTCGCAGCCAACAAAACCGGCGAGTCGCCGCCTTCACCGGTGGCCAGCGGCAAAGCCTATACCGATGGTCTGTTCATTCCTGCCGTCTTCAAACGCTGATCTCACAACCAAAAACCGGTCCTCTCCCTGAATGGAAGAGGACCGGTTTTATTTCTTCTCTATTTAGCCGGCGCACTCGCGCAGGTAGGCAATGTAAAACACCACCATTGTCTCGCAATTTTCAATCGAAAGGCGCTCGTTCACGCCGTGCACCCGGCTGATATCATCGGCTGTCACCTGGTAAGGCGCAAAGCGCAGCACGCAGGGACAGATGTGAGCATAATGCCGTGAATCGGTGGCCCCCAGCATCAGGAAGGGCGCCACGGCTGCCTGTGGAAAGGTCTGGCGCACCACGCGCTCCGCGCAGAGATACATCGGGTTGTTCAGGTCTGCCGCCGGAGAAGGGTCCCAGCCAGAAATGCCTTCCAGCGTGTCGCTGCCAAGCGGCTTGATGCTCACCTCGCCATTGTTCACCGTCTCCATCACATGCTCGTAAGTGCTGCGCAAATCCTCACCGGGCAAAATGCGGCAGTTGACCACCGCCCGAGCTTTGCGCGGCAGGATATTATCCTTGATGCCGCCTTCGATCATCGTGGCAGCCAGGGTGGTGCGCAGCGTGGCATTGGTGGCCGGAGCAGCTTCCAATTTTTTAAGTGCCACCCCGCCAAAGAGCCACATATTGGCAAAGATGAGCTGCATGCCGAAGGGCAAATCTGACCCCACCGAACGGAACAGATCTACAATGAAGCGCTTGTGCGGCGGGAAGGGGTTGGCTTCCAGCCGGTTGATGGCCTGGGCAATTTTGCCGACCGCCGTATGGCTCGGCGGCATGGCCGAATGGCCGCCGGCGCTCTCGCTGCTGAGTTCAAGGCTCAGATAGCCCTTCTCGCCGGTGCTGATCAGCGCCACCGGCACCTTCACCCCCGGCAGCATGTTTTCCATCACCGCGGTTCCCTCATCCAGCACGCTGGCCAGGGTCACCCCGCGCGATTTAAGCAGCTGCACAATGGCCGAAGCGCCGTTTTTGCCGCCCAGTTCCTCATCATGACCGAAAGCCAGGTACACGGTGCGTTCCGGCTGGAACCCGGCCTCAAGCAAATGCTCCACGGCTTCCATGATGCCAATGACGCCGCACTTGATATCCATTGAACCGCGCCCCCAAACAAAGCCGTCGGCCACCCGGCCTTCAAAGGGCGGGTAAATCCAATCATTCAAGCTGCTCTCTTCCACCGGCACCACATCCTGGTGGCTCGCCAGCAAAATGGGCTCCAACTCAGGGTCGCGTCCCACCCAGGAATAGAGCAGGCTGTATTCATTCACCACTTCCTTGTGCAAAGCGGCATGGGTTTTTGGGTACAGCCGTTCCAGCAGGCGGTGAAGTTCAAAAAAAGCTCCGCCGTTATTGTTCGCCAGATCCATATTAGAAATGGTGCGGATGCGAATGGCTTCTCCTAGGTGCTGGGCCACCTTTTCGCCATCCACTTCAGCGCGCTCCAGCGGTGGAATATTGGGCACCGGCCGCGGAAAGCGTGCTGTGCGCAGTAAGATGAAGGCCCCCAAGAAGAGAACGAGCACAACCAGGGGGATGAGAATATACGATAGAACCTGATTCATAATGTAAACCTCTTTACAATGGTATCCAGCGACCGCGCCATATCGGTCAAATTATGGGCGGCTGCGGTCAACTCTTCGACCTGGGCATTGATTTCTTCCGTCGCAGCCGAAACTTCTTCGGTGGCCGCGCTGTTTTCTTCGGAAACGCTGGCAATATTTTCAATCGCATCCGTCACTGAACTGGAATTGGCGGTCATCAGGTCGGTGGAAGCCGCATTTTCTTCTGCCACGCTTGAAATGGCGTCCAGATTTTCCATCACCTGCGCGCGCATATTGCTGACTGTTTCAACCGCGGTCCGGGTGTTCTGGGCCAGCTGGTCCATTTTATCCATCCGTTCAACCACCACCTGGTCCAGCTCAATCATGTTGTCTGTTTCGTGCAAATTCCTGCCGGCAATCTTTTCCGCATCAGCGACGGAGTTTTCGAGAGCCGCGCGTGCCTTTTCCATGCCGTCCATGGCTGACCGAATCTCAGCCACCCGGTCGGATGAAGTCTTCGTTTCCACCACAATCGTCTCAAAGGATTCACGGGCTTTTTGCGCCAGCTCTGTGGCCGCCAGCACCTCTTCGCCCGATTTTCCCATGGCATCCACCGCCTGGGCGGCCCCGGTTTGAATGGCCTGCACCATGCCCGAAATTTCCTTGGTGGCCAGGGCGCTCTTTTCGGCCAGCTTGCGCACCTCATCCGCCACCACGGCAAACCCGCGGCCCTGTTCGCCGGCGCGGGCAGCTTCAATGGCTGCATTCAAAGCCAGCAAATTGGTTTGCGAAGCAATGTCTTCAATGGTTTCCACAATGGCGCCAATTTGGGCCGAGCGGCTGCCCAAATCGCCCACCCGCTGCGCCAGCAGGTCATTAGTGCGCCGCACCCGTTCCATGCTCTGGGCGGTTTGCTGCACAATTTGCGCGCCGCCGGCAGCCGCCTGGGCTGCCTTGGTGGTTTCCTGAGCCACCAGTTTCACAGCATCCATCACCTGGGTGATGGATTGGGAAAGATTATCCCCGGCCGTTTGCGCCTGCCCCAGGCCGGCAACCTGTTCTTGGGCGCCGCTGCGAATGGCTTCGACCGCCTCAGACAGCCGCTTCATGGCCTGGTGGGTTTCCTGTACTTCTAAAATCTGCTGATCGGCACTTTCACGGATACCGCCGATAGAATCGAGCAGCGCATTCACCGCCTGCGAAGTGTGAATGATCACCTTGGCCTGGTCTTCAGCCCCGCTTGAAACACCGGCAATGGCCTTGTTCAGGCCGTCCACATAGGTGGCGGTGTTGGTGATGGACTCCGCCTCCTGCGAGATGCCCATGGCCACCTGCTGGATGGTCATGGTGATCTGTCCGATGACATGGCTGGTCTGATTGGCAGCCTCGGCCAGTTGAACAGAAGAATCGTTGAGATCTGTGGCATTATTGGACACATTACCAATCAGATCGCGCAGGTTCTGGGTCATCTGCTGAAAAGCAGTCCCCATCTCCTGCAGGTAAGCGATCATCTGATTGAAGGAGCGTGCCAGGTCGCCCATTTCATCCTGCCCACTGTAAGCCAGGGATGAAGATTTGACCGATACCATGCTGGTCAAATCGCCCTGAGCGATCATGCTGGCAGCCGAAGCCAAATTTGCCAGATCCACCTCAGCAATCTGATCAGCCGCCGCTGCCATCAGCCGCGCCGCCCGCGAAATGGAGAAGGAGACAAAAATGCCCAGGGCCAGCGCCACCGCCACCGAAACAATCACCAAAATAAGCGTGAACGTTGTGGCCGATTGGAAGGCCGCATTTGAGTCCTTAAAAAATTCGGCGCCAATGCTGGCGTTTTTATCCAGCCACAGCTTGAGGTTGTATTCCACATCAGATAAGCCCGAGGTAACTTCCTTGCCCAGCAAAACAGCGATGGCCTGATCGGCCTGGTTGCTGCGGCTGAGTTCAAGAAAAGGCCTGCTTTTTACCAGATAGGCTTCCCAGCTTGCTTTTGTGTTATTGTAGAATTCTCTCTGGGTTTCATCCTGTTGAAGATACTTTTCATAATCTTCAAAATAGGTCTCCATCTGTGATTCGATCATCGTCAGCTGGGCCTCAAACAGTTTGCGGTCATCCTCCGTCGGCGACATCACCGTTTCGAGTTGTTTCTGCCGATACAGGCTGACCGTGCCGTTGATGGTGGTAAGGGTGTTGATTCCGGGCAGCAGTTCGTTGCCGATAAACCCCAGACTCTGGTTGCTGGCATTCAATTGAACCAGAGAATATATCCCCAGCCCCAACAGAGCCACAATCATCAAAATAAATCCACCCAGAATCTTGACCCGAATAGTCAATTTCAGGCCGGTCAATTTCTTCAACCAGTAAGAAAATTGCAAATCAGGCATTTTAAGTTTTGACAGCAGGTTGCCAGGAATTTGGGCCTTGGGAAGTTTCATCGTCAGCCTCCTTGAATTACTGCACCATGATTTTTCAGGTTTGAGGATACGGCCATTCGATCATGATTATTCTAGCATGAAAAAAATTTTTTGCATGGATAATGCCTCTTTTACACGGGGCAAAAATCGGTTACAATGGCCCTAACAAAATTGAAAGTTCTGATGGCACAAAAATACACTTTGTTCAGTATTTGCTTTTTGCTTGCGGCTGGATTGTGCGCCTGCACGGCTCACCCTTATCCAGGTCAGGCGGCTGCACCTGTTACGAAAACCATTTCCCAGGTCAATCTGACGCGCACGCAGACCCTGCCTCCCCCACCCACGCAAACCCCACCCCCGCCCAATCCGCTGCCAACACCCTCGCGGCTGCCCTTCTCCACAGGCACCCCCCTCAGCGCGGCGACCCTCACGCCCGAGGTATCCTGCAACCTGGCCGCACCGGGCACCCCGCTGGATGTGACCATTCCCGACGATACCCTGCTTGCCCCCAACCAGCATTTTGTTAAAACCTGGCGACTGCGCAACGAAGGCTCGTGCATCTGGACACAGGATTACAACCTGGTTTTCTTCTCTGGCAGCCGTATGTCTGCTGAACCAACCTACCGCCTCCTGCGCACAGTGATGCCCGGCCAGAGCATAGACCTGACCGTGGAAATGACCGCGCCCCTCCAGCACGGCCTCTATCAGGGCAACTGGAAATTGCGTTCCGCCTCAGGTGATTTTTTTGGCATTGGCCCCAACGGTCAGGCGCCCTTCTGGGTGCGCATTCAGGTAGATAATCCTTCACCAGAAGAAGACAACAGCACCCCCACGCCGGCCGCGGTCACCAAAGCCCTCACCGGGCTGGTCATCCTCATGCCCTCAGACGGCCTCAAGCTGGATACGCAATCCATCAGCAGCGATCCAGCAAGCGTGGATCTGCTTTATGATTCCATGGACGGCCTGGATCCCCAGAATGACGCCGAATGGGCCTTTTTTGGCAATCGTCCCCCCGAGCCCGGAGAATGTGACACATTAAATTTCAGCAGTACACCGCTCGATGTGCAAAACCTCACCAGCAGCGATTATATCTGCTTCCACACCGGTCTTGGGTTGACCGGCTGGCTGCGCCTTTCTTCATTTGACATGGACAGCGGCACCCTGCTGCTGGATATCACTTCCTGGCGTTGAGAAGACCCATAAGAGACCGCGTGTCTCTTATTAACAATAGAAAAAGCCCCTCATTTTCACTTCATATTCATGATTGATTGATGATAAGAAGTGAACCATAAAGGGGCATTGAAGGGATGGATAATTGCAATGGATAGGTACACTATCCTGTATCCTTTACGCAAGCACCATCTTGAAAGAAGATTTCTTCTCAACGAGTGCTGATTTTTTCCTGCAAAGTCATTCAACCGGATGAGCAATCAGGTGATTTTCAATGGCGAACAGCACCATCTGAGTGCGGTTTTCCAGATTCAGCTTGGTCAGGGTGTTGCTGACATGCGACCGCACCGTGCCCTCGCTGATGAACAGACGCCGGGAAATCGCTGTGTTGGTCATCCCCTGAGCGACCATCACCAGCACCTCTTTTTCACGCTCTGTCAGGGTATTCAGCCTGTCGCGGGTGCTGGGCCGCGGCGATTTGATTTCTTCCACCAACTGACGCGCCGCCTGGGGGTGCAAATGGGAAAGGCCCAGCGCTGTATCGCGCACCGATTGGATCAGATCCTTTGGCGTGGAATCTTTCAACAGACAACCAACCGCTCCCGCCCGCATGGCGGCAAAGGTTTTATCATCCGAATTGAAACTGGTTAAAATCATGATCTGCGCTTCAGGCCAGGCTTCAAGGATGGCGGTGATGGCCTGAACCCCATCCATCTCAGGCATCATCACATCCATGATGATCACATCCGGCCGGGTTTGCAGAGCCACCCTGACTGCTTCTTGCCCATTGGCAGCTTCGCCTGTCACCTCAAGGTCTTCCTGCATATTGATCAGCGTGCGCAGACCCTCCCTGACCACGGCATGATCATCCACGATCAAAACGCTTGTTTTTTTGCTCATTATTCCATCCTCAATATGTCAACACCACCTTGATGCTGGTACCCAGTTTGACCGTGGAATGAATTTCAAAAATCCCCTTCAACCGCTCCACCTGCTCACGCATGCCCGGCAGCCCCAGCCCTGGGCGCACAGTCTGCGGATCAAAACCGATCCCGTCGTCACTCACCTTCAATTGAGCCTGCCCCCTGGCTGCCTCAATAACCACGCTCACATGATGGGCATGGGCGTGTTTGCTGACATTGTTCAGGGCTTCCTGCGCCACCCGGTAAAGGCAATCTTCAATCTCTCCTGGAATGGGCTCTTCCACTGTGCCAGAAAATTCCACTGTCACGCCAGCGCGCGCCTCAACAATTTCCAGGCGCTGGCGCAGCGCTTCCAGCAGGCCTTTTGTTTCCAGTTCTGGCGGGCGCAATGTGAAAATCATCAGGCGCATTTCCTTGAGCGTCTGCTGTGAAACATCCGCCAGGCGGCTCAGAACACCTTGAAGCCGGGAATCTGATCCCATTTTAGCATAATCTTCTGCTGCCTGCACCAGCAAACGGATGGAGTAAAGCGACTGGCTGATGGAATCGTGCAAATCGCGGCTCATTCGCAGGCGTTCGTTCACCACCGCCATCTCGGCGCGCTTGCGTTCAGTGATATCCATACCAATGCCCGACATGCGCTGCGTTTTCCCCGCTTCATCTCTCACCGGCCAACCCTCTGAGAGTACATAGCTAATTTCTCTGGAAGGCAAGAGAACCCGGTATTCAAAAGCCGCTACATTTTCTCCACGACTCAATTCAGTAAATTTTTCCCACATCAGTGGTTGATCATCTGGGTAAACATGTGTCCGAATGAACATTTCCGGCGTCATTGAAACGACCTGGCCTTGATAGCCAATCATCTTGGCCAGTTCCTCTGAAAGGGTGAGCTGGTTGGTGGCGCTGTCCCAGCTCCACAGGCCGATCTGCCCTGCTTCGGCCAGATGCTGCAATTCCACCTGGTTCCGCTGCAACGACGCAATATGCGACCGGTTTTCAGCCTGAGTGGCGGCAATCAACAGCCCTGTCAGGCCAATGGCATACATGACACAGTTCAGGTCAAAAAATACATAGAATACCGGGGTATCGGTGAGAATATCCAGGTAGCGAGCAGCCACAATGCCATTAAACACTACCCACGCTGACAGAATGGCGGCTGTCTCCCGTATGGAAAACCGCAAGGCGGTCCAAATCAGCCACATGAAAACCATGCCGGAAAATAGTCTGAACATATCCCGATTAATCGAAAAACTGGCCAGGATGGCGGATAACACACACAATGAGCAAACAGTCAGGATTTCCAGCTGGCGCCTTCGCGTCCAGGGTCGGGCATCCCTTTCGCCTTGAAAAAACGCCACAGAGAGGGGGGTCACCACAAAGACCCCCAGACTGTGGTTAAAAAATGAGGCGAGCCATTCCGGAAGATAATGATTGGTATAGGAGATCCCCGCTGCCTGCAGGGCCAGCCAGTCAAAGCCTGCCGCCATGGCTGGCGTCAGGATGCCGCCGGCTCCTGCCAGCAGCAGCATGCTGGATATCCGCTTCAGCCCTGGCTGGTAGCGGGGCGATAAGGTCATTAATTTGGCAGCTGACAATGGCGCCAGAACATTTCCTGCGGTTTCCAATACGGCCACCCAGGGCGGCGCGCCCCAGGTCAGCAGAGTGATGGCAGCGCCAAACGCAATGCCCGGCCACAGTTTCAACCCGCCAATCAGCAGCGCCGCCAGTGCAATGCCAGCCGGCAGCCAGAAGAGATAGTCGCCGTCCGGTAACATTGAAAACCGGCTTAACTGTGCCGTCCCCCAATACAGCACAGCCACACCGGTTATTTTAAGCAAATCCATCATGGTTTCAGGTCTTTAGCGCTTTTTCAACATCCAGCAAAACAATCAATTTCTCATCCACGCGGGCCACCCCCATAATGTATTCCCTGCTGATCGGCGCCGCAATGGGCGGCATTTCTTCAATAATATCGGAAGGCAGGGTGTTCACCCCCGTCACCGCATCCACCAGAACGCCGGCCATCTCGCCGCTCACTTCCAGAATCAGAATGCGCTGCGATTCATTTTCTTCATCCCCGCCAGGCAGCCCCAGTTTGCGGTGCATATCCATGATCGGGACAATTTGCCCGCGCAGGTTGATCAGCCCGCGCACATGTTTTGGTGTGAGGGGCACCGGATAGACCCGCGGGATTTTAATAATTGACTGCACAATTAAAATATCCACCCCAAAATGCGTATTACCCAGCAAAAAGGTCACCACCTGCTGGTCTGTTTTCTCTTCTTTTTTGCTTTCCGGTTTTGATGGCTGGGTCGCCGCAGGTGCAGCCGGGGCTGCCGGGGCAGGTTTGGTGTCTTCATGGGCCGCCGGGGCTGCAGGGGCAGGCTGGGGCGGCGGTTCCGGCGGCAAGGGCTGAACGGCCGGCGCCAGCGGATGAATGAACGGCGCAGCCGGCAGCTCTGGCGTCTGAACAGCCGGGGCCGCTTCCGCTGGCTTCACCGGTTCGGGTTGCGCTTCTGGTTCCGGCTCTCTGGCCATATGCTCAGCCAGTTCCGGCTCAATGGCCGGCAGCACATCCTCCGAATGACTTTTTGAGCGTGAAAATAAATGTTCCAGACTCGATTCAAGTTTCTTCTTGCGGCTGCTCACAGAGCCTCTCTTTCTTCATGCTAACCCAAGGCCATCAATTCCTGGGCCACCTGACGATATTGCCCGCTGCTGCGCGACCGGGGCGCGTAAAGAATCACCGGCTCGCCAACCAGCGGGCTTTCCCGCAGGCGCGTATCCATTTCGATTTTCGTCTCAAAGAGATGCCCCTCAAAATTTTCCTGCAGTTGGGCTAACACCTCTCGCGAAATGCGATTGCGCTTATCATACAGGGTCACCAGTAAATGGTAGGTCAGGGGGGGATTGGTGCGCATTTTGATGGCCGTGATAATATCCATCAGGCGCATCAGGCCGCGGGCAGCATAAAATTCACACTGCACCGGAATCATTACCAGGTCCGCCGCCGTCAATGCCATCAGAGTCATGGCCCCCAGCGAAGGCGGGCAATCCAGCAGAACGTAGTCATATTGCTTGATCCAGTGCGCCAGCACCTGCAGCAGCCGGCTCTCGTAGCCCTCATGATGCAGCGAGCGCAGTTCGGCGTCCAAGCCGGCCAGGCGAATATCTGCTGGCAGCAGAAACAACCCCGGCATTTTGAGTTCATGAACGGCTTTGGCCGAATCGCCCTCGCCCAGCAGCAAATCAGACAGGGTATTCTCCAGCTCATCCGGGTCCAGCCCGGCCGCCATGGTCAGGTTGGACTGGGGATCCATATCCACCAGCAGCACCTGTTTGCCTTGTTCTGCCAGGCAGGCGCCCAGCGACATGCAGGTTGTGGTTTTGGCCACACCCCCCTTTTGATTGCTGACCGCAATCACATAAGCCATAGGTCCTGCTTTCCCGGCCTAAGCATGCATGGCCGATTTCAGTTCAGCGCTCTCTTCAAAAGACAGAACCTTCCCCAGGTCCAGCAAAATCACCAGCCGGTCAGCCACCTTGGCAATGCCAGTAATGTATGAAGAGTTCACGGTTGTGACCATGGGGGGCGGGGGTTCCACTGCATCATCCGGAATGGTCAGCACTTCTGACACAGCGTCCACGATCATCCCGGTTTTGACGTTGCCAATGGTGGAAACCACAATCCGGCTGTCCTTGGTGGCTTCCTGCGCGCCGAGACCAAAGCGTTTGCGCAGGTCAATCACCGGCAAGACAGAGCCGCGCAGGTTCGTGACTCCTTCCACAAAGCTGGGCGCTTGCGGCACAACTGTTATCGCCTGCATTTTGATAATGCTTTCAACTCTGGCGATATCCACACCATAATGCTCTGAGGCAAGATCAAAAACAACCACCTGCTGTTCCATAAGCATCCTCCAGATGAATTTATACCGGCAATAGATGAGTTGACGCTCTGCAAGATAGCTATTGCAGAAAACCGTCATGACGATGGTAAGATGGTAAAGCTCTGTCTTCATTCTAGCCAAAAAAGGCATTTAAAGTCAAGCGTTTTTGATGGCCAAATGCGGCCCACGCACTATGATATAATGTTTGCATTCCCGGCGAATGAAAACCGCCACCGGATCTTAAAGATTAAATTTGCAGCTGCGCAGCAGTCCTTTCCAGCTTACGCCTGCACAGCCGCCAGACAGAGTATTTACCATATGGAAGATGAAAACCTGACCCCTTCAGAATCACTGCCGGTTGAAAATAACAACCAGCAAATTGTTTTTTCACGCTTCGGCGTTCGTATCACCCTCCCGGCAGGCTTCAAAATCAACTGGCCCCTGCTTTTGGGTGGAACCATCCTCGTGCTGGCGCTGGCCGCCTTTCTTATTTACCAGGTCCCCAGCGTGAACAGCATCGTCAACTGGAAAATTGAGGAAATCTCCGCCTATTACCGCGGCGTGACCAACCCTGCCGGCCAGATGCCCACCGCGCTGCCCCCGCCGCGCCTCATTTACAAAGAACGCGGAAAAGACTCCAAACCCCATCATCCCGAAGAGACGCCCACAGCGGCGCCGTCTCCCACTGCCCTGCCTGCGGGAGAACCCACCCCCACCATCACCTTCACGCCGACCATCACGCCCACCCCCACACCCCTGCCTCCGCAGGCCGAGCTGCCAGCGCCAGAATACGAAAAACAGGATCAGAACAACTGCGGCCCCGACACCCTGGGCATGTATCTGCGTTTTTACGGTTGGACGGGCACCCAATACGACATCACCAAGCTGATCAAGCCTATTCTGCAGGACCGCAATGTCAACGTGGATGAACTGCTCTACTTCACCCGCACCCAGGCCGGCTGGCTCAAAACCGAGTACCGTGTTGGGGGAACGATTGACCTGCTCAAGGCCTTTATTGCTGCCGGCATACCCATCATGATTGAAAAATCATCCTCTTTCGATGAGTCTTACTGGCCCGGTGATGACCGCTGGTCAGGCCATTACCTGCTGCTGACCGGCTACAACGACGAAAAGAAAATCTTCACCACACAGGACGCCTGGTTTGGTCCCAACATCAAAGCCACCTACGACAAGGTGGATGCTGAATGGCGCTCCTTCAACCGCGTTTTTATTGTGGTATACCGCCCCGATCAGGAAGAAACGGTTAAAAGCATCATGGGTGCCCGCTGGGATGAAGATGAAAGCCGCCGCCTGGCCCTTGAAACAGCCAAAGCCGAAACCGAGACCATCAATGATGGCTTTGCCTGGTTCAATTACGGTACCAACCTGGTCTACTTTGAACGTTACCACGAAGCTGCCAAGGCCTACGACACAGCCCGCGAGAAAAACCTGCCCCAACGCATGCTGCGCTACCAGTTTGGGCCTTTCATTGCCTATTTCAAGACCAACCGCAACGATGACCTGCTGGCTCTGACAGAATATGCTCTGAAAATCACCCCCAATTCTGAAGAAAACCTGCTCTGGCGCGGCTGGGCGCTTTACCGCAAAGGCGATAAGGCCGCTGCGCTCACAGCCTTCCAGGACGCCCTCAAAGCCAATGAATTCTACACTGATGCCCAATACGCCATCAATTTTGTCAACAGCCATTAGGATCCGCTCATGAATGTTCCGCCAAAATCCCGCATCATCACTTCTTGCCTTATCCTGGTGCTGATCGCCTGCATTTTCACCAGCCTCATTCTGGCGGCCGGCCTGGGCATCAGCCTCTACAGCAACATGCTGCGCCCGGCCACCCCCACCCGTGCCCCCACTCTCACCTTCACGCCGCGACCCACCTTCACCCCCGGCCCCACCCTGGAACCGCGCACCACGGAACAGCCCAAAAATCCGCAGGATCCGGCGGCCACCCCGGCGCCGCAGTCCAACACCGATGCGGAAATGGCGATTTTGCAAAGCCTGGCCAGCCAGGCTGAATCCACCCGCCTGCTGACCGCTCTGACCGCCGTGCCGGTGACCTTCGCCAACACCGAACAGCTCAGGCAGCGCGTGCTGGAAGATTTTCTCGGCGATTATTCGCCTGAAGACGCTCGCCAGGATGTGCTCGTTTTATCCACCCTCGGCCTCATGCCTTCTGATATGGATCTGCTGAAACTTTACGAAGAGCTCTACACCGAACAGGTTTCGGGATTCTATGAGCCCGAGACGCCTGAAATGGTGGTGCGCGTGGATGACGCCCTTAAAGCAGCCGAAAAATTCACCTACGTGCACGAATATGTCCACCAGCTTCAGGATCAGTACTTTGATATCCGCAACAAGCTGGGGTATTCGGAAGAAGCCTGTGAAGGCAATGGCGACCGCTGCTCGGCCGTTTCAGCCTTGATCGAAGGCGATGCCACCATTGCCTCGCAGGAATGGCTGAAAAGCAGCGCCGATTTTTCGATGCTTAAAGAGTTGATGGAATACACTCAGGAAAACGGTTCCTCGCCTGTATATGACGCGGCTCCGCTTTTCTTTCAGAAAGACCTGATGTTCCCCTATGAAAAAGGCATGATTTTCGTGCAAAAAGCCTTCGATGCGGGCGGCTGGGAAACGGTCAACGCCATCTACCAGAACCCGCCGGTTTCCACCGAACAAATTATGCACCCCGAGCGCTACCCGCAGGATAAACCTGTTACGGTCAGCCAGCCTGACCTGACCGCCACCCTGGGCAGCGGCTGGGCGAAGCTTGAAGAAGGCGTTCTGGGTGAATGGATGATCCTCAATATCCTGGCCAATGCCAACGATCCGGCTCAGCGTCTCCCTTATAACACCGCCGCGGATGCCGCGGAAGGCTGGGGCGGCGATTTCTTCACGCTCTATACCAGCGAAACAGGCCAACCCTTGCTGGCGGTTTCGAGCACCTGGGATACCGCCCAGGATACGCGCGACTTTGCTTTCAGCTTCAATTCCTACGCGGTTGGGCGCTGGGGAACGGCTTCCGCCATATACGACTATACCCTGTGGAAAACCGGCTCTCAAACAGCCCTGCTCTATTATGATGAAAACCGCCTCTTCACCCTCTGGATCATCGGCCCCGATGAAGCCTCGGTCCAGGCGGCTTTTGCGGCCCTGCGCTGACCCATGCCCTTCGATCCGCAGCGCGTTCGCGCCATCTGTTTTGATGTAGACGGCACCCTCTCGGATACCGACGATCTCTGGACGGCCAACCTGGAACGGGTGATCAGGCCGCTGCGCTTTGCCCTGCCCGGCCGCGACGCCCGCAGTTTTGCCCGCCGCCTGATCATGGCCTTTGAAACCCCCGGCACCATCATTTACGGCATTCCCGACCGCCTGCAAATGGATGCGCCGCTGGCGCGAATTTCAAACTGGCTGGCGCGTCACGCGCGCACCCCCAGGCACACTTTCTGGCTTGTCCCCGGCGTGCGCGAAACCCTCCAGCGCCTGCAGCCTCATTATCCCATGGCGGTGGTCAGCGCGCGCGATGAGCGCAGCACCCTGGCTTTTCTGGATCAGCACGACCTGCGGCCCTTCTTCAGCGTGGTGGTCACTGCCCTCAGCGCTTCACACACCAAACCCTATCCTGACCCCATCTTCTATGCCGCCGGCCGCATGGGCGTGGCGCCGGATGAATGCCTGATGATTGGCGACACCACCGTGGATATCCGCGCCGGGCGCAGCGCTGGCGCCCAGACCATTGGCGTGCTGTGCGGCTTTGGCGAGGCCCCCGAACTGACCCGCTGCGGCGCCGACCTGCTCCTCAACAGCACCGCCGACCTGCCCCAGGCTTTGGGACATTAACAGGCCATCACCTGCCAGGCACCACCCTTGCCTCTGTGATGGGCTGGGGTAACCGCCTCAAATAAATAAAGCCCCCGTCTTTTTTTACGAAAGACGGGGGCTAATTTCATCTTGCTGTCCTACACTTTCATCAGGCCGACGGTGAGGGTTTCACCGTCAAAGCCGTCCTGAACGGAGGCCGCGCCGTGCGGCAGATCCTGATAGAGCAGTTCCACCGTCAGCGTCTCATTCATGATATAGCTCTTGAAAGCCTCCACCGCGGCCTGCAGGGCGGGCGTGGCGGTCACAAAGAGGCGAATGCGGTCGGCCACTTCCAGGTCAGCCTGCTTGCGCAAATCCTGCACGCGGCGCACAAATTCGCGCGCCAGGCCTTCCTGCACCAGTTCCGGCGTCAGGTCGGTCACCAGGGCAGCCAGGTAGGCGCCTTCGGAGGCCACAGCGTAACCGCTGCGCGCCTGCATGCGCACTTCCACTTCTTCCGGCAGAATTTCGAGCGTTTCGCCGTCCACCGTCACCGGCACAGAGAGTCCCTGCAGCAGGCGGCGGGCCGGGTCTTCGGCGGGCGCAGCCAGCAGGGCGGCCTTGATGGCCGGGAAGCGCTTGCCGTATTTCTGGCCGAGCTGCTTGGGCAGGGGGTTGAGCGAATAAGCCACTGCCTCGCCGGCCGCTGAAAGGGCGCGCACCGTCTTGACGTTCAGTTCATCAGCCAGCAAATCGGCATAGGTTTCGAGGGCGCGCTGTTCTTCCAGGCTGCCCACGGCAAAGGCGGCTTCAGCCAGGGGCTGGCGCACCTTGCGGTTGGCCTTGTTGCGCGCGGCGTGGCCCAGCGAGGCCAGCTTCATCACCAGCGCCATTTCGCGGTTGAGTGTATCGTTGAGCATGGCGGCATCGTAGGTCGGCCACTGGCTCAGATGCACCGACAGCGGCGCGCTTTCATCATCTGTGCGCACCAGGTTCTGGAACAGCTCTTCGGCCACAAAAGGCATGGTCGGCGCCAGCAGTTTGGCCACCGTGGTCAGCGCGGTGTAAAGCGTGGTGTAGGCCGCGTTCTTGTCGGCGCTGGCCCCGCTCTTCCAGAAGCGGCGGCGCGAGCGGCGCAGGTACCAGGTGGAAAGCTGTTCCACAAACTGCTGAATGGGGCGGGTGGCGCCCACCACATCGTAAGTTTCGTAGGCTTCGGTCACATCGCGCACCAGGGCGTTCAATGATGACAGCAGCCAGCGGTCCAGCGGACTGTATTCCAGTTCGCCCGCCGCGCCCGGCTGCCATTTATCCAGGTTGGCGTAAGTGACAAAGAACGAATACGTGTTCCACAGCAGCAGGGTGAAGTTGCGCACCACGTCGCCCACCAGGTCGGTGGAGAAGCGCCGCTCCTGCCCCACCGGGCTGGCGGTGTAGAGATACCAGCGGAAGGCATCGGCGCCGTGCGCGTTGATCACTTCCCACGGCGAAACAATGTTGCCGCGCGATTTGGACATCTTCAGGCCTTCCCCATCCAAAATCAGGCCCAGGCAGATGACGTTTTTATAACATTCTTCTTCAAACAGCATGGTGCTGATGGCGTGCAGCGAATAGAACCAGCCGCGCGTCTGATCCACCGCCTCGCAGATGTAATCGGCGGGGAACTGTTTCTTGAACATCTCCTGGTTTTCAAACGGGTAGTGCCACTGGGCCACCGGCATGGCGCCCGAATCGAACCACACGTCGATCAGTTCCGGCACGCGCTGCATGGTGTCGCCGCATTCCGGGCAGGTCAGGGTCACGCGGTCCACATGCGGGCGGTGCAAATCCAGCCCGGTCAGGTCGCGGCCGGCCATCTGCGAAAGCTCGGCCACCGAGCCCACGCAGTGCTGGTGGTGGCATTTCTTGCATTCCCACACCGGCAGCGGCGTGCCCCAATAGCGGTTGCGGCCCAGCGCCCAATCGATGTTGTTGGAAAGCCAGTTGCCAAAGCGCCCGTCTTTGATGTGCCCCGGATACCAGTTGATATTCTGGTTCAGGCTCACCAGTTTATCGCGGTACTGCGAGGTGCGGATATACCAGGTCGGCAGGGCGTAATACAGCAGCGGGGTGGAGCAGCGCCAGCAGAACGGGTAAGTATGGGTGTAGCGGGTTGCCCTGTAGAGCAGGCCGCGGGTTTTCAGTTCTTCGGTGATGGCCGGATCGGCATCTTTGACGAACTGTCCGGCCCAGGGGCGCACCGCTGAGATGAAGGTGCCGTCGGAGGCCACGGTCTGGATGATCGGCAGATCATTTTCCTTGGCCAGGGCCATGTCGTCGGCGCCGAAGGCCGGGGCAATGTGCACCAGGCCGGTGCCGTCTTCGGTGGTGACAAAATCAGCCAGGCACACGCGGTGGGCCGGCTTTTCAGGCGGCACATAGGTGAACAGCGGCTGGTAATGCTTGCCTTTCAGCGCCTTGCCCTTGAAAGTTTCCACCACCTTCACCGGGTCGTCGCCAAAGACTTTTTCAACCAGGGCCTGAGCCACAATCAGGCGTTCTGTGCCGCCTTCGGGCAGGCCGTGTTCCACCGTCACATAGTCCACGTCAGCGCCGGCGGCCACCGCCACGTTGGCGGGCAGGGTCCAGGGCGTGGTGGTCCACACCAGCAGCGAGGTGCCGGGCTTATCCACCAGGGGCAGGCGCACAAACACCGAGGGGTCCGAGGTTTCATCGTAGCCCAGGGCCACTTCGTGATCGGAGAGCGGCGTGCCGCAGCGCGGGCAGTAAGGCACCACCTTGAAACCCTGGAAGAGCAGCTTCTTCTCCCAGAAGGTCTTCAAGATCCACCATTCCGACTCGATGTATTCATTTTTATAGGTCACATAGGCCGTTTCAAGGTCAACCCAGTAACCGGTGCGGTCGGTCAGTTTTTCCCATTCCTGAATATAGGTGAAAACCGACTCGCGGCACAGTTCATTGAAGCGGTCAATGCCGTATTCCTCAATCTGCTGTTTGTTGGTGAAACCCAGTTTCTTTTCGACCTCAATTTCGACCGGAAGGCCGTGGGTATCCCAGCCGCCGCGGCGCGAGACATGGAAGCCGCGCATGGTCTTGTAGCGCGGGAACATATCCTTGAACGCGCGCGCCAGCACATGGTGCACGCCCGGGCGGCCGTTGGCCGTGGGCGGACCCTCGAAGAAGACATATTCCGGGCCGCCTTCGCGCTGGCGCATGGTCTCGTGGAAGATATCATGCTTTTTCCAGAAACTGAGCATGGCTTCTTCCATGGTGGTCACATTGAATTTGGGTGACACAGGTTTAAACATACAACACCTCCGGTCAAATATCTGGCCTGGGCCAGCAGAATCCAGTTAAACAAAAAACCCATCCCAAAATCAGGGACGGGCAGCAGACCCGCGGTACCACCCCGAATTCCCGCCGCAAAGGGCAGGCACTCTGTCCGGTGCATCTCCCATCCCAAAGACAGGAGAGATACCGTTGCCCTGGCTAACGGCTGGCAAAGCCGGCGCACTTACTGGCCTGTTGGCGTTCAGATTGCAGCTCCGGAAGGATTTTCAGCTCGCTGTGCTGGCCTGGCTCGCACCCTTTCTCCAGGCTCGCTGACAGCCGCGCAAGCTTACTCGTTTCCATCAATGCTTTTGATGGCGCAGCATGATACGATGATTATATCACAAATATTTCCCCCTGGGGCCTGCCAAATGTCCGGTCTTAATTCAGAGATGAACCTTGCTTTTGTCACTACCGCCCTGCTTTGACAGTCCCTCCCTCCTGCGCTATACTTAAGGCGTTGGATTTTTTCTTCTGACAGGAGCTGTATGCGAGGCCGCTTTGGCTGTTTCTTCCTCTTACTCGGCGTGATTCTGCTGACGGTTTTTTTCGCTTCAGATATTGCCCGCTCCCCCGATTTTATGCTGGCCCTGGCCGGCATCGGCGCCCTGCTGATGGGCTGGGGGCTGTGGCACAAACGCACCAAGGCAGAGCAGGCTTCAGCCCAGCGCTTCACCACCATGCGCCGCCTGTTTGGTAAAAACCCGCCCCCAAAGCCACCCCAGGGAAAATAGACCTTTCCCTGCCTATCTTATTTTGAAATGTGAGGCCCCATGACCAAACTCACCACCCTTTCTGAAGCCATCCGCCAGTATGTTCACGATGGCGACTGCGTCTTCGCGGCCGGTTTCACCCACCTCATCCCCTTTGCCGCCGGTCACGAAATTATCCGCCAGGGGCGCAAAAACCTGGTGCTGGCGCGCGCCACCCCCGACCTGATCTACGATCAGATGGTGGCGGCCGGCTGCGCCCGCAAGATCATCTTCTCCTACATCGGCAATCCGGGCGTCGGCTCGCTGCGCATTGTGCGCCAGGAAATTGAAGCCGGCCGCCTGGAATGGGAAGAATATTCCCACTTCAGCATGATCAGCCGCCTGCAGGCTGGCGCCGCCGGACTGCCCTTCATTCCCATGAACCAGACCGCCGCCACCGACCTGGAAAAAGCCAACCCGCAGTATAAACGCGTGGTGGATCCCTATTCCGGCAGGGAAGTGATTGTGGTGCCGCCCCTGAACCCCGATGTGGCCATCGTGCATGTGCAGCGCTGTGATGCCAGCGGCAACGCCCAGATCTGGGGCATCATTGGCGAGCAAAAAGAAGCCGCCTTTGCCGCCCGCCATGTCATCCTCACCGCCGAAGAAATTGTGGATGAAGAAGTCATCCGCTCGGACCCCAACCGCACGGTCATTCCCGGTTTCATTGTGGATGCCGTCTGCCATGTGCCTTACTGCGCCCACCCTTCCTACACCCAGGGCTATTATGACCGCGACAACCCCTTCTATCTCGCCTGGGATAAAATCAGCGAGACCCCTGAAGCCGTCAAGGCTTACCTCGATGAATGGGTTTACGGCGTGAAAGACCGCGAAGAATACTGGCAGAAGCTGGGCGAAGAAACCCGCAAGCGTCTGGAAGTGGCCCCGCGCATCAGCAGCCCGGTTAATTATGGGCAATACTAGTCCGAAGGAGACCCCATGAACTACTCTGCCTCTGAATTGATGACGATTAACTCAGCCCGCCTGCTGCGCGATCACGATGTGGTGTTTGTGGGCGTGGGCCTGCCCAACCTGGCCTGCAACCTGGCCCAGCGCACCCATGCGCCCAACCTGCTGATGATTTACGAAGCCGGCGTCATCGGCGCCCGCCCGGCCCGCCTGCCCCTCTCCATTGGCGACCCCACCCTGGTCAGCGGCGCGGCGGCGGTGTGCAGCATGTACGAAATCTTCACCCTCTACCTGCAGCGCGGCAATGTGGATGTGGGTTTTCTCGGCGGCGCACAAATTGACCAGTTCGGCAACATCAATGTCACGGTCATCGGCGATTACAACCACCCCAAGGTGCGCCTGCCCGGATCGGGCGGCTCCATGGAAATTGCCGCCTGGGCCAACCGCTGTTACATCATCACCCCACACCAGCTGCGGCGCTTCCCCGCCCGGGTGGATTTTCACACTTCGGCTGGCTTTTTGGATGGCGGCGATGCCCGCGCCAAAACAGGCGTGCGCGGCGCCGGCCCGCAGGCGGTCGTGACCAACCTGGGCATCCTCAAGCCGGACGCGAACGGCGAGCTGGTTTTGGCGGCTCTGCACCCGGGCTGCAGCTTTGAGCAGGCGCAAGCCAACACCGGCTGGGCGCTGAAGCAAGCTGAAACAATGGAAGTTACCCCCGCCCCCGCCGAAGAAGACCTGCGCATCCTCCGGGAAGAACTGGACCCCCAAAGGATTTACATTTGATGGACGAAAAAAAGACGCTGGAAATTATCAGTACTGTGCCGCTCACAGAGGGGCAGCAAAACCGCATCAAAGGCCTGGGCAAACACATCCGCCTGACCGTCAGCCCTGGCAAAGCCCCGACAGACCTGCCCAAAGACGCCTGGGAAAAAGCCGAGGTGCTCTTCGCGGACGGCAAGCAGCTGCCCACGCGCGAACAGGCGCCCGCTCTCAAATGGGTCCAAACCGCGCTGGCTGGGGTGGACCGGGCGCTTGCCCAGCCCCTGGCTTCCGACCCGGAGATTGTGATAACCTCCGCCAGCGGGGTAATGGTCAGCCAAATGGGTGAGTATGTGCTGATGGCTTTGGTGATGTTGGGGCACAAACTGCCCGAAGCCATCGCCCTGCAAAAAGAGCGCAAATGGGGCAGCAATACTTCCCGATCTTTGCAGCCGGTGGAACTGCGCGGCAGTACGGTTGGCATTGTCGGCTACGGGTCCATCGGGCGGGAAGTGGCGCGCTTGCTGCATCCCCTGGGCGTGAACATATTAGCCGCCAAACGCGACCTGATGAGGCTGGAAGACAGCGGTTATACTCCTG
>JAKQJC010000014.1 GCA_029561345.1 Chloroflexota bacterium
GCGTCCGCTTCCTCATCCGTAGCGGAAAAGGAGTCTTTTTTGCATAATTTTTGGCGTCGACTGGCGGGTTGGCTCAGGCCAAAACCTGCTTTCAATCTTGTGTTTGGTTGTTAAAGTACAACTTTTTGCAGAGGACTCAAATTTCCTTTCAAAAAAAATGATAACATAATAAGTATAACCATATTTCTTTTAATTGCAATTTATTTCGTTTCAGCATTCAGCGCCCAATCCACTGCGGCAGCGGCGTGGATGGCGGTGGTGGGGAAGAGCGGCACGGGGCTGTCCGCAGGCTGCACCAGCAGCTCAATTTCAGTGCAGCCCAAAATGATCCCCTGGGCGCCGGCCTGCACCAGTTTTTCGATCACCCGGGCGTAATCAGCGCGCGACTCAGGCCGGATGATCCCCAGGCACAGTTCGTTGTAAATGACATCATGCACCATCTGGCGGTCCGCGCTTTCCGGAGTCAGCACGTCTAGACCGAATTTTTCCCGCAGGCGTCTGCGGTAAAAATCCTGCTCCATGGTGAAGCGGGTGCCCAGCAGCCCCACCCGGGCAAGGCCGGCCTGCTGAATTTTGCCGGCCGCGGCATCCGCAATGTGCAGAAAGGGGATGGAAATGGCGGCTTCAATTTCGCCAGCCAGCCTGTGCATGGTGTTGGTACACAGCACCACGCAGTCAGCGCCGGCGCGTTCCAGGCTGCGGGCGGCCTCAGCCATGGCCTGCCCGGCCTGCGCCCAATCGCCCGCATGCTGCCAGGCTTCAATTTCGGCAAAATCCACCGAGTATAAAATGCAGCGCGCCGAATGCAGCCCGCCCAGCCGGTCGCGCACCTGCTCATTGATCAGGGCGTAATATTGAGCGGTCGATTCCCAGCTCATGCCGCCAATCAGGCCGATGGTTTTCATAGAGATCCTCTCACGGTTCATTTTTTTTGCTTCCCCTAATTATGGCCGCGAGCGGCTTGAAAATCAAGCCGGCGCGGGACAATTGTTCCCGAAATTTTCCTGCTCTTGTCCGCGCCTGCCCGCCGGTGGTACAATTACCCGCATGGAACCCTTCTTTGCATTGACTTCCCCCTATGCCGTTTTATGGGATCTGGACGGCACCCTGGCCGACACCGGCGAGGCGCATTACCAGGCCTGGGCTGACACCCTGGCTGAAGAAGGCCAGCCTTTCAACCGCGACCTTTTTCGCCAGACCTTTGGCATGAACAACACCGGCGTTCTGACCCTGCTTTACGGCCAGACCCCGCCCCCCGAAGAAGTGGCGCGCATCAGCGACCGCAAGGAACGCGCCTTCAGGGTGGCCATTCACGGCCGGGTGGCGCTGCATAACGGCGTGCATGCCTGGCTTGAAAAGCTGCAGCAGGCCGGTTACCGCCAGGCGGTGGCTTCATCGGCGCCAGCCGAAAATATTGATGTGCTGGTGGATGAACTGGGGATCCGCCCCTATTTCAGCGAACTGGTTTCGGGCGGCAGCCTGCCCGGCAAACCCGCCCCAGATGTCTTTCTGGAAGCAGCCCGGCGCCTGAACGTGGCCCCCAAAAATTGCATTGTGGTTGAAGATGCTGTTCCGGGTGTGCAGGCCGCGCGCAGCGCCGGCATGAAATGCATCGCCATCACCAACACCAATTCAGCCGAAAACCTGGCCGGCGCTGACCTGATCACTGATGACCTGACCCGGCTGAAGCTGGATGATTTTACTGTCAATTGAAAGGACCGGACCATGACCCTTTACCGTGCTCTGGACAACCGTTACGATCAAATGCTTTATAACCGCTGCGGCCGCAGCGGCGTGCGCCTGCCCGCCGTTTCATTAGGGCTGTGGCACAATTTCGGCGGCGTGGATGTGGAAGACAACGCCCGCACCATGCTCTGCCGCGCCTTTGATCTGGGCATCACCCATTTCGACCTGGCCAATAACTACGGCCCGCCGCCCGGTTCTGCCGAAGAAACCTTTGGCCGTATTCTGCGCAGCGACCTGGCTCCCTGGCGGGATGAAATGATCATTTCCACCAAGGCGGGTTACACCATGTGGCCTGGTCCCTATGGCGACTGGGGCTCGCGCAAATACCTGGTGGCCAGTCTCGATCAGAGCCTTAAACGCATGGGGCTCGCTTATGTGGATATCTTCTACCACCACCGCCCTGATCCTGAAACGCCGCTGGAAGAAACCATGGCGGCGCTGGATTACATTGTGCGCAGCGGACGCGCCCTTTATGTGGGCCTTTCCAATTACCCGCCCGAACTGACCCGCCGCGCAGCGGCCCTGCTGCGCAGCCTGGGCACTCCCTGCCTGATCCACCAGCCGCGCTACAGCCTGTTTGACCGCTGGGTGGAAGGCGGCCTGCTGGATGCCTTGAGGGAGGAAGGCATTGGCGGCATCGCGTTTTCGCCGCTGGCCCAGGGGCTGCTCACCGATAAATATCTGGGCGGCATCCCCACCGATTCGCGCGCTGCGCGCGGGGTTTTCCTGCGTCCCGAACACATTACCGAAGAGAAACTGGTGCGCATCAGCAAGCTTAACGAACTGGCGCGCAGCCGCAGCCAGTCGCTGGCGCAAATGGCGCTGGCCTGGGTGCTGCGCCAGCCGCAGATCACCTCGGTGCTGATCGGCTCGAGCCGCGTGGCGCAGATTGAAGAAGCCGTGGGCGCGCTCAAGCGGCTGGATTTCAGCCACGAAGAACTGCAGGCCATCGAAACCATTCTGGCAAACTGAAAGAATACCCGCCGGAGCCAGCCCGACTTCGGCGGGTATTTTGTGTTTCGGTAAAGAAGTTACTTTACCGGCATATAGAGATCAAATTCCCATTCTGAAACATCGGCGGCGTTTGTGTTGAAATGCTCCTCCAGCCACTGATGCGAGGCCGACTTGTAGGGGCTGTTTTCGCGCCAGGCCACCAGTTCACGCCAGACGCCGGGAATGGCTTCAACGCCTTTGCAATGTGCCACCGCGTACAGGCCGCCGTCAAAGTGCTTGCGTTCCAGGTCGCCTTCGGGCAGAGTGCTTTCGCCGGCCGCCATCCACACTTCATAACCATAGTTCGGGCTGCCGACGGTGGGGTTGGGGTTGTTGAAGCCGAAGAAGCGCTGCGGACCGCTGACATTGTTCTTTTTCATCCAGTCGGTCATGGCCTGCCAGGCCAGGCCTTCCGGTTCCGGCCCGAAGCCGTGAGCGGCATACACATCCATCGCTTCCAGTTTGACCATGCGTACATTTAATTCTGACATATCGAACTCCTTTATGCTTGAGATAGCTCTATTCTACCCATCCATATCTGACATCCTGTGACAGATATGGACGGCAATTTCAAAATTTCACCCTGTTGCGTTGTTCAATGGAGCGGCATCATGACAGGGATGGATAAAATCTTCAGCCTGTTATTTTGGAATATTAGGTGATTTTCATGGAAAAATTTTCCTCAATCCAGCTGGAATTGACCCGGCAAATTGCTGCTTTTTTCGGAACCCTGCCCCAGGTGGAGGCGGTGGCCGTGGCAGGCTCGCGGGGCCGGGGCGGCGGCGCAGTGGACGGCGCCTCGGATATTGACCTGTATGTGTACACTCGCGCTGAAATTCCATTGGCGGCGCGCCGTGCCCTGGTGGAACAGGTGGGCGGCGCATCAGAGGCCAATTTGGGACTGAATTATTGGGGCCCCGGTGATTTGTGGGTACACGCCCCCACCGGCATTGATCTGGATATCAATTATTTTGATGCAGCATGGATGGAAGAACAAATTGCCCGGGTTATGACGCAGCATCAGCCTGCCATGGGGTACACCACCTGCTTCTGCTGCACGGTGCGCCAGTCCATCCTGTTCCACGATCCCCACGGATGGTTCGCGGCACTGCAGCGGCAGTGCGATCAGAATTACCCGGAAGCGCTGCGCCAGAATATCATCCGCTACAATCACCCCGTGCTGCGCGGCATTCTCACTTCATACGCGGCCCAGATTGAAAAGGCCGTGAAGCGCCGCGACCTGGTGAGCGTCAACCACCGGGTGGCAGCGCTGCTGGCCAGTTATTTCGACATTCTCTTTGCCGCCAACCGCCTGCTGCACCCTGGTGAAAAACGTCAGGTGGAATTTGCACTGAAGCACTGTCAGATGCTGCCGGCGGCAATGGAAGCTGACCTGCAGGCCATTTTGACCGTCCCCATGGCGGAACTGGCGGAAATTCCAGAACGGATTTCACGCCTGCTGGACCGGCTGGATGCAATGCTGGCGCAGGAAGGGATTGCCTGTTGAGGAGCGGGCGAAGATGTTGGGCTGACACCCCCCTTCATCCATTTGCCAGAAGAAACAGGCTGCGAGATGCACTTGCGGCGTAAAAGGCTGCTTGAGAAGGAAAGCAAAAGATCAGCAGCCAGCATGGATCAAAACAAAAATCCCCAAACCCCTTGACAGTACTGTACCGAGCGGTATAATAGCGGCATGGATAATCGCGCCAACCTGATCACCATTGCTCTGCGCCTGTTTGCCCGCCACGGTTATGACGCCGTGGGCGTGCAGCAGATTGTGGACGAGGCCGGCATTACCAAGCCGACCCTCTACCACTTTTTCGGCAGCAAACAGGGCTTGCTCAAGGCTGTTCTGGAAGCCTATTTTCCGCGTCTGAACCAGGAAATTGGCCTGGCGGCGGCTTACCAGCACGACCTGCCGGCCACGCTGACGCGGGTGATGACAGCCTGTTTCCATTTTGCCCAGCAAAACCCCACTTTCTACCGCCTGCAGCTTGGCCTGTGGTTTGCCCCGCCCGAAAGCGAGGCCCACCAGGTGGTGCTGCCCTGGCAGCAGGCCCAGCACGAGATCATTGAAAACCTCTTCAAGCAGGCCGCGCATGACCACGGCAATATGAAAGGCCGCCACGGCGCTTATGCGGCCACCTTCATGGGCGTCACCCACACCTATATCGGCATGGCCCTCAACGGTTATGCCGAGTTGAACGACGAACTGGCCTGGCGGGCTGCCCGGCAGTTTCAGCACGGTATTTATTCCTAACCCTTGCGGCGGGCTCTTTTTTTACCCGCCAAATGTACCGATCGGTATAAACCACAACAGGAGAAAAATAGTATGGCACACTGGTCTGAAGACGCAATTTTCTATCACATCTACCCGCTGGGATTATGCGGCGCGCCGGAGCGCAACGATTTTTCCCTGCCCGCGCAGCCGCGCCTGGAGCGCCTCTATGAATGGATGGATCACATCACCTGGCTGGGGGCCAATGCCGTTTACCTCGGCCCGGTCTTTGAATCCACCGCTCACGGCTACGACACCGCCGATTATTTCACCGTGGACCGCCGCCTGGGCACCAATGAGACTCTGGCGCGGGTGACGGAGGAATTTCACCGCCGCGGCGTGCGCGTGGTGCTGGACGGCGTGTTTAACCACACCGGCAGGGATTTCTGGGCTTTTCGCGATATTCTGGCCAGGGGGCAGGGCTCGCCTTTCTGCGGCTGGTACAGCAATTTGCGCTTTGACCAGCGCAGCCCCTGGGGCGATCCTTTCTCTTACGAGGGTTGGGCGGGCAATTTTGACCTGGCGCGCCTCAACCTGGGCAACCCGGATGTGAAAAATCATTTGCTGGCGGCGGTGGAAAGCTGGATGCGCGATTTTGGCATCGACGGCCTGCGCCTGGATGCCGCCGACTGCGTTTCGCTCGATTTTCAGCGCGAACTGGCGGCCTTCTGCCGGCGCAGCCGCCCCGATTTCTGGCTGATGGGCGAGGTGGTGCACGGCGATTACCGCCAGTGGGCCAACCCTGAAACGCTTGATTCGGTCACCAACTACGAATGCTACAAGGGCCTGTATTCCAGCCTGAATGATGCCAATTTCTTTGAGATTGCCTATGCCTTCAACCGCCAGTTCGGCCCGGGCGGCATTTATAACGGCCTGCCGCTGTATGCTTTTGTGGATAATCACGATGTGAACCGCGTGGCCAGCAACCTGAAAGATCAGGCTCACCTTTACCCGCTCTATGCCATGCTGATGACCATGCCCGGCACCCCGTCCATTTATTACGGCAGCGAGTTTGGCCTCACCGGACGCAAGAACGGCAGCGACGCCCCCCTGCGCCCGGCGCTGAACCTGGGCAGGCTGAACGCCAGCTCGCCGCAGCCGGAGCTGCGTTCAGCCATCCACCGCCTGGCTGAGCTGCGCCGTCAGCACAGTGCCCTGCGCAGCGGCAGCTACATCCAGATGCAGGTGGCTGCGCAGCAGTTTGTTTTTCAACGTCAGTCAGCCGATGAGCGCCTGGTGGTGGCGCTCAATTCAGCCAGCCAGCCGGCGGCGCTGCTCCTGAACCTGCCCCAGGGCGGGGGATGGCTGGAAGATGTGCTCAACCCGGGCGAGGGTTTTGCCGTTCACAACGGCCAGGCACACGTCACGCTGCCGCCCAACTGGGCGCGGGTGATGCAGGTGAAGTGATCGCCTGAAAAGGAGCCTATACGCCCGCTGACAGCATCTGCTGCCAGCGGGCGTGTGTTTTAATGGATTTTCACAACCTCCAAAGGCCGAAAAAGGAGCAGTTCTTTAAAAGGTATTGATCTTCAAGAGAAAACAGGGTATAAATGCAAACTGTTTAGATGCGCCGGATGACCAAATTGACCCCGGCAAAGAAGGGCCCACCATGCGGGAAACATTTGAAGAAACACAACAACGGATTCTGACTCTGCGCCTGTTTTTGCAGGAAGGCGAATGGTACGATTTCTGGCATATCCATCCCGCCATTTACGGAGATGGTTCTGCCGATCTGCCGGATCACCGCAGGTATATTGCCCTCAGCATGGCGTTCTTCGAGCGCATCCGCAGCCATGCCAACGGTTTTAAGATGCCCTGGCAGAGCTGGGTCATCGTTGATCCGCTGGATTCCACCCAGGATGCGGTGTATTTCCATACCCCCAACCCGCACCAGAGAGATTTCCCCTTTTCTTTTCAAGATGTGACCTGGAATATTGAGACGCCTGAACTGCTGGACGGTCTGGTGGATCTGAACCAGTTTGAGATTGGCGAAAGTTTCACCGGCGGCACCGTGCTTTACTGGATTCGCCCAAAGGAAAAAATTGAAGCAGGGGCAAGCCCTGCCCCAACAAGCCCGCCTCAACGATGACCCTGAGGTGACTGCTCAGCCGGGTCTTTTTTAAACCGCCAGGCGCGATCATTTTCGAGGACAGGTCTTCGCAGTAACGGGGGCAAGCCTGAGCAGTTCCAATTTGAGAAATATAAACCCGCCTTGCAGTGATGGTTCGCGGCAAGGCGGGTTTTTTTAGAGGCAGAGCCGTGGGCCCGTTTATTCGCTGCCGCGCTGGTAGTTGGGGGCTTCGCGGGTGATGGTGATGCTGTGCGGGTGGCTTTCGATGAGGCCGGCGCCAGTGATGCGCACCAGGCGGGTGCGCAGGCGCAGGTCTTCCAGATTGGCGGCGCCGGCATAGCCCATGCCTGAGCGCAGGCCGCCCACCAGCTGATAAATAAATTCGGACAGCGGACCTTTGTAGGCCACCATGCCTTCCACGCCTTCGGGCACCAGTTTGCCGGCTTTGCCCTGGCCGCTGCCGTAGCGGTCGCGGCCGTAGCCCTGCATGGCGCCCAGGCTGCCCATGCCGCGATATTCCTTGAACTGGCGGCCTTCGTAAAGCACCACCTCACCCGGCGATTCAAGCAGCCCGGCCAGCAGACTGCCGAGCATCACGCCGTTGGCTCCGGCGGTGATGGCCTTGACCACATCGCCGGAATATTTAATGCCGCCATCGGCGATGATGGGGGTGCCGCTCTTGCGCGCCGCCTTGGCGCATTCATGCACGGCGGTCACCTGAGGCATGCCCGCCCCGGAAATGATGCGCGTGGTGCAGATGGAACCGGCGCCCACGCCCACCTTGACCACATCGGCCCCGGCGTCAATCAGGGCCAGGGTGCCTTCGGCGGTGACCACGTTGCCGGCAATCACCGGCAGGTTGGGCCAGGCCGATTTCAGGCGGTGGATGGCGCGAATGACGCCGGCCGAATGTCCGTGGGCGGTATCCACCAGCACCACATCCAGGCCCTTGGCCAGCATTCTTTCCACACGTTCTTCCAGGTCGGCGCCCACACCCACGGCCGCCCCCACCAGCAGACGGCCGCGCCCATCGGTGGCCGAATTGGGGTACATCTGCTTTTTCTGAATATCCTTGACCGTGATCAGGCCCTTCAGAATGCCGTTTTGATCCACCAGGGGTAGTTTTTCAATGCGGTGCTTTTGCAAAATCTGGCGAGCCTGGTCGAGGGTGGTGCCTTCGCTGGCGGTGACCAGGTTTTCACTGGTCATAAAATCACTCACCGGACGGCCCATATCGCCGGGGCCGGTGAAGCGCGTGTCGCGGTTGGTGAGAATGCCGATCAGTTTTTTGGTTTCCGGATCCACAATTGGCACGCCGCTGATGTGGAAGCGGCCCATCAGGTCTTCGGCGTCCTGCAGGGTGGCGGTGGCGGGCAGGGTGATCGGGTCGGTGATCATGCCGGCTTCAGAACGCTTCACCTTGTCCACTTCCAGGGCCTGAGCCTCTGGCGACAGGTTGCGGTGAATGATGCCCAGGCCGCCTTCGCGGGCCAGGGCGATGGCCAGGCGGGCTTCAGTGACGGTATCCATGGCGGCCGAAAGCACCGGAATGTTCAGGCGCAGGCCGGGGGTGAGCTGGAACGACACATCCACCTGTGAGGGCAACACCTCGCTGTATCCCGGAACGATCAAAACATCGTCAAAAGTGAGTGCTTCGTAGGCTTTGAACAGGTCATCATTTATCATGTCAGTCTCGCTTTTCCTTCTCCCTTGCAGGGGTTGAAATAAAAATGGCTAGGAGCCAATGTGTTTTTTGAGAAATCCGGTCAGGGCGTCGAGCAGGGTTTTTACGCTGGCATCCTGAGTGAAACCGTGGCCCTCATCGGGAAACTCGATGTAGGTTGACTCAATGCCGGCTGCCTTCAGGGCGGCATCGAGCTTGCGCGACTGCTCCACATACACCAGGTCATCTTTGGCGCCGTGAAAGATGAGAAAGGGGACGGTTTTTTCGTCAATATGGTAGATCGGCGAGGCTTCGCGGTGCAGATCCGGCGCCTGCTCGCGGGTCTGGCCCATAAAGGTCAGCAAAATGCCTTCAGCCTGGGCTGAAATGGGCAGGGTCAGGTCGACGGGGCCGTAAAGATCAATCACGCAGTTCACCCGGCTGGAATAAGCCGCCAGTTCAGGGTCGCTGTTGTCGCGGGTATCGGTGACGCCGAGCATGGCTGCCAGGTGGCCGCCTGCCGAGCCGCCCAGAGCGCAAATGCGGTCGGGATCCACACCGTAATCCACGGCGTTGGCGCGCACCCAGCGCACTGCCCGCTGCACATCATCCACCTGGGCCGGGTAAATGGCATCCGGGGCCAGGCGGTAGCCCACGGTGAAACTGACATAGCCCAGGTCGGCCAGGCCCTGCGCCAGTTCGTCAAATTCTTCCTTGCTGCCGGCAGCCCAGCCGCCGCCGTGGATGAGGATGACCGCGCCGACCGGGTTGGTATCGGGGCGGGCCGGGACGAAGGCATTCAGCTTCAAAGAGACATCCCCAACCTTGCCGTATTCCACATCGCGTTCCACGCGCGGCAGGGTGGACGCTGTGGTCATCATATCCGAAAAAAGGCCGCAGGCGGTCAATGTGCCGAGCAGGGCCGCCATTCCCATCACCATCCAGAATCGCCGCATCAAATCGTTTCACTCCTGAGGTTTGAACAATCGCCCATCCGGCGGATGAGCGATGAGAGAGGTTGTCAGAGCAGGCCCGGAGACCTGCCCTGATTCTAACACTGATTTGCGGCTAGTGGCGGAAGTGGCGCACGCCGGTGATCACCAGAGCCAGCCCGGCCTTGTCGGCGGCTGCCAGCGACTCGGCATCGCGAATGGAGCCGCCGGGATGCACCACCGCAGTGATGCCTGCCTGGGCGGCCACTTCGATGGAATCGGGGAAGGGGAAGAAGGCGTCGGAGGCCATCACGGCGCCGGCAGCGCGCTCACCGGCGCGGGTCACGGCCATGCGCACGCAGTCCACGCGGTTGGGCTGCCCGCCGCCAATGCCCACTGTGGCGGTGCCGCGGGCAAAGACAATGGCGTTGGATTTGACATGCTGGCAGGCCTTCCAGGCAAAGCGCAGGGCAGCCATCTCGGCTTCGGTGGGCTGGCGCTGGCTGACCACTTTCCATTCGGTTTCAGCCGGGTCGCCCAGATCCACACTCTGGCGCAGCACGCCGCGGGTGATGGAGCGCAGCTCATGGCGCGGGGTGATTTCAAGATCGGGCATTTCCACCAGGCGGCAGTTTTTCTTGCGCGCCAGCACGCCGCGCGCCCCGGCGCTGAAGCCCGGCGCGATGACGCATTCCACAAACAGGTCGCCAACAGCCTGGGCGGTGGGCTCATCAAAGGGGCGGTTGGCGGCAATCACGCCGCCGTAGGCCGAAACCGGATCAGAAGCCAGGGCCGCGCGGAAGGCATCGGCCAGGGTGGGGGCGGTGGCAATGCCGCAGGGAGAGAGATGTTTGACAATGCAAACCGCCGGTTCGGCATAGCTGACCGCGCCGCGCCAGGCGGCGTCGAGATCCAGTAGATTGTTATATGAAAGCTCTTTGCCCTGCAAAACTTTGCCGCCCAGAGGGCCGGCGCCGGGTTCGTAGCCGTAAAGCTCGGCCTGCTGGTGGGGATTCTCGCCGTAACGCAGGGTCTGCACGGGATAAAGCTGCAGGGTCAGCGGAGCCTCAGGGTCCAGGTAGGCGGCGATGGCCGCGTCATAATGGGTGGTGAGGTTAAAGCCCTTCACCGCCAGCCTGCGGCGGGTGGTTTCGCTGACGCCGCCGGCCTGCATTTCGGCCAGCACGGCGGGATAGTCAGCGGGGTCGCAGAGCAGGGTTACGCGCTCGTGGTTTTTGGCCGCCGCGCGGATGAGGGTGACGCCGCCGATATCAATGTTTTCGATGGCGTCCGCCAGGGTCACATCGGGGCGGGCAATGGTTTTTTCAAAGGGGTAGAGGTTGACCGCCACCAGGTCGATATAATCCCAGCCGTGGCGGGCCAGGTCAGCCTGGTCAGCGGCGGTGGGGCGGGCCAGCAGGCCGCCGTGCACGGCCGGGTGGAGGGTTTTCACGCGCCCGCCCAGAATTTCGGGCGAACCGGTGTATTCGGCCACTTCGGTGACCTTCACCTTGTTTTCGCGCAGCAGGTGGGCGGTGCCGCCGGAGGCAAGCAGTTCCCAGCCCAGGTCAATCAGGCCGCGGGCAAAATCGAGCAGGCCGGTTTTATCGTGCACAGACAGAATGGCTTTAGGCATATGTACTCCTTCATGACTTTGAACAAAAAGCAATATTGCAGCTGCTTTGGCGATGTCGTTTTAAGATCCCATGCATCACAATCTCTGAAACCAGTGAATCAAGGGCCATTAAGGTATTTTACCGCAGGCCAGGCGGGCCAGGGTTTCCACCAGCAGGCGGTGTTCCAGCGCGTGGACGCGGGCCTCAAGCGTTTCCAGGGTATCCTGCGGCAGAATCTCCAGCGGTTCAGCGGCCAGCAGGGGACCGTTATCCACGCCTTCATCCGGCACCAGGTGCACCATCACGCCGGTGTGGGTGATCTCACCATTTTGCCAGGCTGTGAAGGCACGTTCGATGGCATGGGTGCCGGGGAAGGTTCCCGGCAGGGCCGGATGCAGATTCACCACCCGGTTGGGAAAGCGCGATAAAAACCTCGAAGAAAGCAGGCGCATCCAGCCGGCCAGCACCACCCAATCCGGGTGGAAAGATTCCACCAGGTCAGCCAGTTCCACATCGTACACCTGCCGGTCCATCTCCTTCAGCTTGGCCTTCACCAGGGCCGGCACGCCGGCGGTGCGCGCGCGCTCAAGCCCGTAGGCTTCGGCCTTGTTGGAGATCACCGCAGCCACCTGCGCGGGCAGGCTGCCTGCCGTGCAGGCATCGAGGATGGCCTGAAGGTTCGAACCGCTGCCTGAAATGAGCACCACCAGCCGGGGTTTTTCCGGCGTCATAGCAGTTCCACCTTGCGCTCGCCGGCAGCCAGCTCGCCGATCACCCAGGCGGGTTCGCCCAGCCGGTCGAGCAGTTCATTGGCGCGGCCTGGCGCCACCACAGCCACCATGCCGATGCCCATGTTGAACACGCGGTGCATTTCCACCTCGTCCACCTCTCCGGCAGACTGGATGAGCTGGAAGAGCGGCGGCACCGGCCAGCTTCCACGGCGCACGCGGGCGTTCAGATTGGCAGGCAGCACGCGGGGGATGTTTTCGATGAAGCCGCCGCCGGTGAGGTGCGCCAGGGCTTTGATGGGTCCGCCTGGCGTGGAAAGGAAGGGCCAGAGCAGGTTCAAATAGGAGCGGTGCGGGGCCAGCAGGGCGTCGGCCAGCGAACAGCCCAGGGCCGGATGCACCGCCAGCAGATCAGCCCCGGCAAAAATGCGCCGGATGAGGGAATAGCCGTTGGTGTGCGGGCCCGAAGAAGCCAGGCCGATGAGCAGATCCCCGGCCTGCAGGTCAGGGCGGGGTAGAATCAGGTCGCGCTCCACCAGGCCCACAATGGTCCCGGCCACGTCGAAGGCGTTAGGCGCATAGACGCCGGGCATTTCGGCAGTTTCGCCGCCCAGCAGGGCGCAGCCGGCCTCGCGGCAGGCCTCGGCCACCCCGGTGACCAGTTCGGCCACTTTTTCCGGGGTCAGGCGCGAGGCGGCAAAGTAATCGAGGAAAAAGAGCGGGCGCGCGCCCTGCACCAAAATATCATCAATGCAGTGATTGACAATATCGCGGCCGATGGAGCGGTAGCGGCCCAGCTGGGCTGCCAGGTGCACCTTGGTGCCCACCCCGTCGGTGGAACCCACCAGCACCGGACCGCGCAGGTTTTTCAGGGCTTCGGCGTTATATAATCCGCCAAACGAGCCGATGCCGGCCAGCACTTCCGGCCCATAGGTGGCCAGCACAGCCGGTTTCATCAGTTCCACGGCGCGGTTGCCGGCGTCAATATCCACGCCCGAAGCGGCATAAGCCGACAGGGCGCGGGCGGCAATATCGCGGCGGAACTGGGCGCCTTCAAATTTCACCCTCTCCACGGCTTCATAGGCGCGGCGCACGGCCTGGCCCAGCGATTCGGCGCTGGCGCAGATGCCCAGTACCCGCCCGCCAGCCGTCACCAGGCGGCCGTCCTTGATGGCCGTCCCGGCATGGAAGGCGGCGGTTCCGTCGGGCAGGCTGCCCAGGCCTTCGATGGGGCGGCCCGACCCACTTTTGCCGGGGTAGCCTTCGGAGGCCATCACCACGCAGGCGGCGGAGCGTTTTGCCCAAACGGGCTGTTCCGTTTGCAGGCGGCCCTCAACGCAGGCCTGTAAAATATCCAGTAAATCAGACTGCAGCAGAGGCAGAATGACCTGTGTTTCGGGGTCGCCAAAGCGGGCGTTGAATTCCAGCACTTTGGGCCCGTCCTTTGTCAGCATCATGCCGGCGTATAACACGCCGCAGAAGGGCATGCCTTCAGCGCGCAGGCCGTCAACGGCGGGCTGCATCACCTCGCGCACCACCCGGTCCACCATTTGCGGTGGGCAAATGGGCGCCGGGGCATAGGCCCCCATGCCGCCGGTGTTGGGGCCGCGGTCGCCATCCAGCAGGCGCTTGTGATCCTGCGCTGGGGGCATGGGCGAAACATGCACGCCGTCGCAGAAAGCCAGCAGCGAAAATTCCTCGCCTTCCAGACGCTCTTCAATGATGACTTCTTCAGCGGCGGAACCCAGGCCGCCTTCCAGCATCATCCAGTGCAGAGCCTGCATGGCTTCGGCCGGGCTCTGCGGAAGAATCACGCCTTTTCCGGCAGCCAGCCCCGAGGCTTTGAGCACCAGCGGGCCGGTCTGTTTTTCGAGGTAAGCCACGGCGGCGGCATAATCGCTGAAGGCCGCATAGGCGGCGGTGGGAATGTGATGGCGGGCCATGAAATCTTTGGCAAAGGCCTTGGAAGACTCAATTTGCGCGGCAGCCTGCCCGGGGCCGAACACGCGCAGCCCGGCTTTCAGCAGGTGGTCGGCCATACCCTCAGCCAGAGGGCCTTCGGGGCCAATCACCACTAGGTCAAGCTGATTTTCAAGGGCAAAGGCGGTCAGCCCGGCCGTGTCATCCACGGCGATGGGCAGGTTATGGCCCAGGCTGGCGGTGCCGGGGTTGCCCGGGGCAAAATAGAGCTGCGTGATGCGCGGCGACTGCGCCAGCTTCCAACCAATGGCGTGCTCGCGCCCGCCAGACCCGACAACACAGACCTTCATACACACCTCGTTAAAAATTAGATGATCTCATTCAGTTAGGTCAGCCAACGGCTTCTTGCTGCCTGAACGGGTATCATCAGGCAATGCCGTTTTCAAAACCGGTTTTGGCATGCCGGCCTTCCACCTGCACCGGGTAATCGCCGGTGAAGCAGGCGTTGCAGTAGCCGGTCTCTGAATCAATGGCGCGCATCATCCCTTCCAGCGAGAGGAAATGCAGCGAATGGCAGCCCACGTGGCGGGTGATCTCCTCCACGCTCATGCGGTGGGCAATCAACTCATCGTAGCTGCCCATGTCCACGCCCATGTAGCAGGGAAAGCGGATGCTGGGACAGGTGATGCGCAGGTGCACCTCACGCGCCCCGGCTTTGAGCAGCAGACCCACCAGGGCCTGGGTGGTGTTGCCGCGCACAATGCTGTCGTCAATGAGCACCACGCGCTTGTTGAGAATGTTTTCCTGCACCACGTTGAACTTGAGGGCAATGCCCTGCTTGCGCAGCGAATCGGTCGGCTCGATGAAGGTGCGGCCGATATAGCGGTTCTTGATGAAACCATCGGTGTAGGGAATGCCGCTGGCGGCGGCGTAACCGATGGCAGCCGGAATGCCGGAATCGGGGGTGGGAATGACCACATCCGCTGCCACCGCCGACTCACGGGCCAGCTCGCGGCCCAGACGCTGGCGCACGCTGTGCACGGTGCGCCCATCCCAGATCGAATCGGGGCGGGAGAAGTAGATGTGTTCAAAGGTGCACAGCGCGGGTTTTTTGGCCGGAGGCATGCCCTGCATCACCTTGAGGGCGGTGTTGCTCAGGCTGACAATTTCTCCCGGTTTGACCTCGCGGATGGCCACGCACCCCAGGGTTTGCAGCGCGCCCGATTCAGAGGCCACGGCATGGCCGCCGCCCGGCAGCAGACCCACGCTCAGCGGCCTGAAGCCCCAGGGATCGCGCACGGCGTAGACGCAGTCGCGCACCAGAATCACCAGCGAATAGGCCCCCACCCAGCGCGGCATGATCTGCGCCAGGCGCTCTTCCCAGGTGGCGCCTTCCGAGCCGGCCAGCATCATGGTCAGCACTTCCGAGTCAGATGTGCTGGAAAGACCGGTGCCGGTGCGCAGCAAATCCTGGCGCAGCTCATAGGCGTTCACCAGGTTGCCGTTGTGCGCCACTGCCACGGGACCGTGACGGGTTTCAATGAGGAAAGGCTGCGCGTTGCGGCTGTGGGGCGAGCCGGTGGTGGAATAACGGGTGTGCCCGATGGCATAGTCGCCCGGCATGGTGGCGAGGTTTTGCGGATTGAAGACCTGCGAAACCAGGCCCACATCCTTGTGCAGGTTGATGGTCTTGCCGTCGGCCACGGCAATGCCGGCGGCTTCCTGGCCGCGGTGCTGCAGGGCAAACAGGCCAAAGAAGGCCATGCGGGCCACGTCTTCATGAGGGGCAAAGATGCCGATGATGCCGCATTCTTCCTGCGGATGCTCGTCAAAGCAGATGCAATCGCTCATGCCTGCGCCAGCTCCGCGTCATCTTTGGTGATTTTTTCGGCCTGCTTGCGCTGGTATTCGACCACGCGCGCCTGCACATCGGGGTAAAATACGCCAAAGATCTTGGCGGCCAGCAGGGCGGCGTTGGCCGGTTCCAGCACCAGGGCCGCGGCAATGCCCGAGGGCATGCGCAGCGAGGAATAAACATCCGCGCCGCCAAAAGCCTCGGAAGGCGGCGGGCAGGCAATCACCGGCGCGCTGACCGCGCCGTCGGTGAAGCCCGAAAGGGCATTGCTGCGGCCGGCCACGGTGATATACAGGTGCGGGCGTTTTTCCTGCTCGTAAGACTGCAAAATGCCCAGCACATGGACGGCGGTTTTGTGGGCGCTGCCCACGCGCATCACGGTTTCAAGGCCGAAGCCTTCGGCGGCGGCGGCGATTTTCTTGCAGTGGTCTTCATCCGCGCGCGATCCCATGAGAATGATGACGAGGGGTTTATTCACAGCAGGCCGGCCTTTCTGAGGTTGGCTTCCAGGCGCGGCTCCACCGGGTAAGCGCCGGGTTCAAAAGTGCGGCCGGTCAGCATGGTATAGAGGGTGGTGTAGCGCTGGCTGGCAGCTTCCCACAGGTCAACGGGCATTTGTGGAATTTCGCCGTCGCCGCGGTATCCTTTGGCGGCATAGGCCAGGCGGATGAACTCTTTATCGAAGTTTTCGGGCTCGTCGCCGGCGGCAAAGCGGGCTGCGTAGCTGTCAGCCTTCCAGAAGCGCGACGAATCGGGGGTATGAATTTCATCGATCAGCAAAATACGCCCATCGGGAGCGCGGCCAAATTCATACTTGGTATCCACCAAAATCAGGCCGGCCTTTGCGGCCACTGCCTGCCCACGGGCGAAGAAAGCCAGGGCGGCCGCCTGCACCTGGTCCCAATCAGCGGCGTTGAGCAGGCCGGTGGAGACCACTTCGGCGCAGGTCAGGCGCTCATCGTGCCCGGTGGCGCCGCCTTTGGTGGTGGGGGTGATGATGGCCTGGGGCAGCTGCTGGTTCTTTTTCAGCCCTTCGGGGAAGGTGTAGCCGTAAATATCGCGCTCGCCCAGCGAATAGCGGTGCCAGAGGGCGGTGGAGGTCACGCCGGTGATGTAGCCGCGCACGATCACTTCCACCATCAGCGGTTCCACTTCCTGCACCACCACCGCATTGGGGTCAGGCTCGGCCAGCAGGTGGTTGGGCAGCAAATCTGCCACCTGCGCCATCCACCAGTTTGAAAGCTGGTTGAGCACCTGGCCTTTGTAGGGCACGCGGGCCAGAATGCGGTCGAAGGCGGAAAGGCGGTCGGTGGTGACAATGAGCCGCTGGCCGTTGGGGAGGGAATACCAGTCGCGCACCTTGCCTTCTGCCCGTCCCGGCAGCGGCAGGTGAGAGGCTTCAAAGGCCTGAGAAAGAAGATCAGAAAACACAGGTACCTCCAGAAAAAATCAGAACTGTCTGGCGAAGGTGACGCCGTTGATGAAAAGCTGCAGCCCCGAGCCGGTATGCTCGCCGCGCGTCCAGCGCGGATGCTGGTGCTGGAAAATGTGATCTTCGGGGTGGGGCATGAGGCCCAGCACGTTCCCGGCGGGGTTGCACACCCCGGCAATATCATGGATGGAGCCGTTGGGGTTGGCCGGGTAGCGTCCATTGGCGGGCTGGCCGCGGTGGGCGTAGATGAGGGCAATTTCATCCTGCTCTGCCAGCAGGTCCGCGCCGGCCGGGTCGCTGAAGACAAACTGGCCTTCGCCGTGAGCCACCGGGCAGGTGATGGCGTTCTGCAGGCCGCGCGTCCAGAGACATTTTTGCGAGCGCGGCAGCATTTCCACCCAGCGGCACTCAAAATGGCCGTTCTCGTTGAAGGTGAGGGTGGTTTTCAGTTCAGGCCGGCCGGGCAGAACGCCCGCCTTCACCAGCACCTGAAAACCATTGCAAATGCCCAGCACGGGTTTGCCGGCGGCGATGAAAGCCTGAAGCTGGTCGCTGAACCAGGCATTCAAATCAATGGCGAAAAGCCGCCCGCCGCCCAGGGCATCAGCATAGGAGAAGCCGCCCGGAATGACCAGCATCTGATACTGATCCCAGGGGGTGGCGGCGGCGCGGAGCTGGTTGAGGTGAAGTATTTCTGGCTGTGCGCCAGCCAGTTCAAGGGCCTGGGCCACGTCCAGGTCGCGATTAATGCCATTGGCGTGTAAGATCAATGCGCGCGGCTGCATCTTAAGCCTCCCAGGCCTTTCCGTTCCAGGCCGAAATCAACTGCGGCAGGCCCAGGTTGAGAAGAACCCGGCCTTCCTGTTCAATCGTCAGGGCAGGGGCTGCTTCGACCGTGCCCATGTACTGCAGCGGCAGCCCGGCAAATAACTGTTCAAAAGCCAGTGCCAGGCGCGGCTCCACCTCCACCAGCAGGCAGCCGGTGGTTTCGCCAAAGAGGGCCAGGCGGGCATCTGTGCCGCCGGGCAGGGCCAGCCTGAGGCCCAGGCGCCCGCCGATGCACATTTCAGCGGCGGCCACCGCCAGCCCGCCTTCGCTCAGGTCGTGGCAGGCGCGCACCAGGCGCTGGCTGATGGCCTGATGCAGGCGGCGGTAAACCTGCGGGGTTCGCTCTGCCACGGCAGGCGCCTGCCCGCCGGTCAGTCCCAGCACCAGGTTCAGATGGCTGCCGCCGAGAGCCGGATCAAAGAAGCCCACCCGGTAGAGGCGGCTGCCGGCTTTTTTCAAATCCATGGTCACAGCCAGGCTCAGGTCTTCCATCACACCGATACCCGAAATGAGCAGGGTGGGGGCAATGGCATGGCGCTGGCCGTCGTGACCGGTGTATTCGTTGTTGAGGGAGTCTTTGCCTGAAATGAAAGGCGTGCGGTGCAGCAGGGCGGCCTCGTAACAGCCGCGGGCGGCCTCGAGCAGCGAGCCGAGGGTTTCCGGACGCAGGGGATCGCCCCAGCAGAAGTTATCCAACACCGCCAGGCGGTCGGGGTTCGCGCCCACGGCCACGGCGTTGCGCACGGCCTCATCCACCACAGCGTGAGCCATGCGGCCGGCGTCCACCTTGCCGTATTCGGGGTTGATGCCGGCTGAAAGCACCACGGCAGCGGTGCCGCGGGTGCCCATCAGGCGCAGCACAGCTGCATCCGAGGGGCCGTCATCTTCGGCGCCGGTGAGGGGCTTGATGGTGGTGCCGCCCTGCACTTCGTGATCGTAAATGCGGATGACAGCTTCTTTTGAAGCAATATTGGGGTGGGCCAGCAGAGCCAGCAGGGTTTTGGCGGCGTCCAGCTTTTCGGGCAGCGCGGCTTCAGCCGGGGGACGGGTTGAAAGGCGGGCGGTGAGCTGGCGCTGGGGGATGCCGTCGTGCAGGAAGTGGTTTTCGAGGTTCAGCACCACGCGCCCGCCGCAGCGCACCACCAGGCGGCCGGTGGGCTCAAACTGGCCGAGGTCGGTCAGTTCAACATCATACACGGCGCAGATGTCTTTCAGCGCGGGCAGGTTCTGCGGGGGAACCGCCAGCACCATGCGTTCCTGGGCCTCAGAAAGCCAGATTTCCCACGGGGCCAGGCCGGGGTATTTCAGCGGGGCGCTGCTCAGGTCCACATCGGCGCCGATGGTGGAAGACATCTCGCCGATGGCCGAGGAGAAGCCGCCCGCGCCGCAGTCGGTGATGGCGTTGTAGAGACCCAGGTCGCGGGCGCGCACCACCACTTCGATGGTGCCTTTTTCGGTGATGGGGTTGCCAATTTGCACCGAGGCGCCGGCCACTTCGCCGGTCTGGGCATCCATGGTCATGGAGGAGAAGGTGGCGCCGCGCAGCCCGTCGCGCCCGGTGCGGCCGCCGATGACAATCACGCGGTCGCCGGGCTGGATCTGGCGGGGATGGCTGTTGAGGGGGGCGATGCCCAGGCAGCCGCAAAAGACCAGAGGATTGGCGGTGAAGCCTTCTTCATAGAGGATGCCGCCGCTGACGGTGGGGATGCCGATCTTGTTGCCGTAATCCTGCACGCCGCCGACCACGCCTGAAAGGATGCGGCGCGGGTGCAGCACGCCTTTGGGCAGGCTGTCCACGTCCAGATCCTGCGGGCCAAAGCACAGCACATCGGTGGCGGCCACCGGCCGGGCTGAAACCCCCAGCACATCGCGGATCACCCCACCGACGCCGGTGTTGGCGCCGCCGAAGGGTTCCACGGCTGAGGGGTGGTTGTGGGTTTCCACCTTGAAGGACACCTCATTCTGGCCGTCGTAGGTGATGATGCCCGCGTTATCCACAAAAGCCGAAAGCACCCAGGGCGCGGCAATCGCGTCGGTGGCGGCTTTCAGGTAGGTTTTCATGATGTTGTTGATGGTGGGGGTGGGGAATTTCGCTTGCAGGGCGGGGGGAAGGGCGTTGTGGTTTTCGATGGTGATGCGGGCTTTGAAGGTTTTGTGGACACAGTGTTCGCTCCAGGTCTGAGCGATGGCCTCGAACTCGACATCCGTCAGGTCGCGGTTCTCGGCCCGGCAGTATTCCTGGATGGCGCGCATCTCCTGCAAATCGAGGGCGGCGCGCCGGGTTTGCGAGAGGGCCAGCAAACCGGCGTCATCCAGGCTGCGCAGGTCCAGGCGTTCGACGGTATCGCTGGCCTGCGCCTCCTGTGGAAAGAGCGGGGTTATTTCATGGAAGGCGCAGCGTTGAATGACCGGGTTGGCCAGCAGGCGGTTGGCCAGCCGTTCCAGCTCTTCAGGGCTCACCTGGCCTTCAATTTCGTAACGCTGGCCGCTGGCGGCGCGTTTGACGCCGGCCACACCCAGCACGGCGGCCGCGCGCACTAGCTCTTCGGCCACCGGATCGGTGACGCCGGGGCGCAGGGCCACTTCCACCAGGCTGACGCCCTGCGGCAGGGGGGCGGGGGCGGCGCCGGCAGGCTTCCATTCGGCGCGCTGGGTAACCGGGTTGCAGAGCAGCTCCGCGGCCAGGCGCTGCAGGTCAGCTTCGCTCAGGTCGCCTTCGATGAAATAGAAGTCGGAACAGTGAATGGCCTGCGCCGAAGTGATGCCCAGGGCATGCGCATCGGCCAGGCAGCCGCGCGAGCGCGGATCTTGCGCGTTCAGCGGCCGGACGGTAAAGCGGATTATTAATGCTTCAGGGGAAATTTTTGTCATGGCCATCCCAATAAATTAGAATGAAGTGCGATTTTACCCCGCCCGGCGGTTATCGTCAATGGTTGTCTAGTCATTCAGACAAGACAAAATGTCATTATTTATGATGATTTTTTGTAATGCCTCATGCACAGCGTAAAATGACCATCTGAACCGCTCCTTGGGCTTTTGCCTGCCCACCCCACCTGCCCTCGACTGGGTTGTCAGAGGGTCGAAGGGAGCTTGGATCATCAGAAAGACCTTCACGCTGGCTTCGGCCCGCTTTCACCCTCTGGTGTCAGGGGCGGGGGGTGGGCGTGGCGGTTGGAATGGGCGCCTGGCCGTCGGCCGGGCCGCAGTGCATGGGGGCCGCCGGAGCGGGCGCGGATGGCTCAGGAAAGGCGCCGGTTAATTCGCCGCAGCCGGCAGGGGCTTCCAGCGGCAGCAGCCAGCGGCTCATCACCTGCAGGGTGAGACCGCCCTCGCTGTACACCGGCGCAAAACCGTTCTGCACGCTGCGGTTGAGCATTTCGGCCACCTGCACGGCCTGCCGCCCTTCCACCACCACCACGCGGCGCTGCCCCTCAACCGGGCAGCGGGCGGCCTCTTCCAGGCCGGTCAGGGTGGGGGCGTCCAGCGGCCAGGTCTGACCCAGGCCGGCAATCCACGGCTCACTCAGCCAGAGGGCCAGCCGCTCAGGAGCGTAGGTTTCGAGGGCTTTGGCCTCGTAACGCTCCAGCAAGAAGAAGGTGTTGATCAGAGAGGGGGCAATTTCAGGCGCGGGCATGCAGTTGTTGCACAGGTTTTCACGGTTCAGCCAGTCGGGGTCGTGCAGCCAGCGGTCAAGGCCATCGAGGGTGACACTGTTGCTGCGCCAGGCGTTGACCTCCATCACCACCTGCTGCCCGCCCGACTGCGGCGGGTTGTAGGCGGTGGGATCTGCATCCAGAAAGCCCTGCTGATCCACGGCATTCAACAGGGCGCACACTTCGCCGCGGCTGAGCATCTGCGCGGCATAACGGCAGGCGGAGCCCTCGCAAATGCGCACGATCAACTGTCCGGTGGCATAGAGCACCAGGTTGTGCTGCTGGCTGAGGGGATTGGCCATGGGCCCGCCCTGCAGGCTGAAACGCACCAGCACCGGCGCAGGCTGCCATTCATGCCGGCCCAGCGGCGGCTGGGGGGTGCTGGTGGGAGATGGGCCGGGTGTGCGGGTGGCTGTGGGCGTGATGGTGGGCGTTTCGGTGGGAAAGCGCGTGGGAAAGGGCCGCGGCGTGGCGCTGGGCGAGGGGGTGATGGTAGGGGCCGAGGTGAACGTGACGGTCGGCGCAGGCGTGAGGGTGGGCTGCTGGCAGCCTGCCAGCAGCAATAATCCCAGACACAGCCAGAGCCATCCGTGTTTCATTTTATGACCCTTTTGTTTTTATGCCGGCTGCAGCTGGCGCTTTTTGCGCCAGTCGATGATGATGAACGGCAGGTAGAGGATCAGCATCATCACCAGCCCGATACCTTCCACTGCCAGCAGATACCAGGGCCAGGGGCCGAGCACATCCATCAGGCTGGCAGTTTCAGGTTTGTGCATCACATACATGAAGTTGCTGCCGATGAGCAGGTTGAGGCCGTACACGGCCACCATGTAAAGATTGGCGCCAATCAGCACCCGCGGGAACGATGCCCAGGTGGGGCGGAAGCCCTCCACCACGGTCAGGTAGATGGGTTCAGAAAGCAGCAGGCCGTGGGCCAGAATGGTTTGCACGGCGCGCACATGCGGCAGGCCGTAGGCGCCGGCATTGGGGGTCAGCACAGCCTGCAGTGCCCCGGCAATGCCCAGCAGGTAGGAAAATTCATAGAGGGTCTGGTTGCGCGTGATCAGCATGGCCACATTGACAAAGACAAACATGCTGCACAGGTGGAAAGGCAGCATTTCCTGCATGGTCCATTCGCCGATGGCAAGCTTCCAGATGTGCCAGACGGATTCAATGACCAGGGTGGCGATGGCCATGCCGTAGCGGAAGTTGCGGCGGAAGGTTTCGTCTTTGATGCGCCGCAGATAAATAAATGAAAGGTTGAACAGAATGAAGAAGGCGATGAAAGCCAGGTGTCCGGGTCCAAAAAGTTCAAACGGCGGTCCGGAATAATCCTTTGCGAAGTAATCTGTCCAATTCATGAATGCGTTTCTCCTTCCAGGTACTCCATTAATAATTGCAGGGCGGCTTCAGCCGAGAAAATCTTGTTTTCTTCGCGGCTGCCCTGCCAGAGATGATGCCGCGCACGGTCGCCGGTGGGCGTGCTGAGGGCAATCCACACCGTGCCGACGGGCTTTTCGGGGGTGCCGCCGCCCGGGCCGGCGATGCCGGTGGTGGCCAGGGCCAGGTCAGCCCCCAGGCGTTCGCGCGCACCGCGCGCCATTTCAAGGACGGTTTCGCGGCTGACCGCCCCGTGGGCTGCCAGGGTTTCTTCCTTCACCCCCAGCAGGGCCACCTTGATGCGGTTATCGTAGGCAGCCACGCCGCCGAGAAAATAATCGGATGAGCCCGGTACATTGGTCAGCCGGTGGCTGATCAGCCCGCCGGTGCACGATTCCGCGGTGGCCAGGGTCAGCTTCAGGCGGCGCAGCAGCGGTCCGACCAATTCTTCAAGCGGTTCAGGCATGGCGGCTGCGCTTTCTGCAGGCCAGGCCGCCTAATCCCAACACCAGGGCCAGCGGAGCGGCGCCGCAAATGCCGCCGGAACCGGTTTTGGGTGTGCCAGTTGGCGCGGCGGTGGCGGCAGCCGGAGCCGTGGTTGGTTCAGGGGCGGCCGTGGGAGCCAGGGTGGGGGCTGCCGTGGGCGCGGCAGTCGGAACGGCGGTTGGCTCAGGGGTGGCCGTGGGCTGCGGGGTGGGGGTGGGCAGAGGCGGTGCCTGCCATTCGCCCAGCCAGAGCACATCATTGGTCCAGATGCGGTTGGCGCCGTCCGAGGCGGTGATGGTGAGGGTTTCGAGCCCGCCGGCCTGGCCCTCAGGCACATCCACCACCAGCCAGAGGATTTTACGCTGGCCGGGTGAAACGGTGATGCTTTCCAACGGCGCGTTCAGATCAGGTGCGCTTTCAGACCCGGCATAAAACTTTGCGGGCAGGCTGCGGGTGGAACTGACGCTGAGCTGCGCGGTGACGGTTTCAGGCGCGGTGACGATATGCCGGATCTGCACCTGGCCGGCCTGCGGCACCCACAGGCTGGCATTGTGCGAGATGAACAGCGGCCGGGTTTCTTCCCCTGCCATGGGCACGGCATAGGGACCGGCGCAGGTGATGCCGTTCTGCTGCAGGCTGCCCCGCCCGTTTAACACGGGCAAGGCCGAAAGCGGCGATTCCTGGCCTTCATAACATACATATAATTTCAGCACTTCCTGATCGAGCTGGCCCTTGCCCTCATCCAGGTCGAGGGTCATTTTCAGATACATTTCCCAATCTTCGCCGGCCAGGTTCAGGCCTTGCGGGCAGGTCAGGTCCTGAGCCGGATCCAGACCCAGCGCCATCCACCGGCGGCCCTCTTCTGCCGGCAAAAGCTGGTTGACCAATCCCATGCGCTCCGGCAGGATCAGCAGCGGGCCTTCAATCAGGCTTTTGCCGGATTGTTTCAGAGATTGCAGGGCCACCTGCGGAGCCATATCACGCCCGTACATCAGCGGCAGACGAATGCCGTTGGAAGTGTCGGCGGGCAGGGGAAAATCGAGGGCCATGAACACCTGTCCGTTTTTAATGTAATCAGCCCATTTCTGACAGGTGGGCGTATCCAGCGTCATGCCCTGGAAGCCGGTCCAGGTTTCAAGCTCATAATAGGTGTAGCTGGCATTCTGAGACCGGCCGTCTCCCTGGACGGCGGGTGAACGCGCTGCACGGCCTGAAACCGGCTGCACCAGGCTGCCCGTTTGCGCCGGGCTGACCCAGGTTTCAAGCATTTCGTAATCTTTCCACCCGTCTGATGAGATTTCCACCATTTCATAAACGGGCAGGCCGTTTGAACCGGTCAGCACAGGCGCCTGGTACTCGATCTGCACTTTTTGGTCAGGCTGCAGGTTGCTGAACACAAAGGGCGGGCCGCCCGGGTCTGGCTGGATGCCGGGGAATGCGATGCCGGTAATTTCCTGGGAGGGGTTCCAGGTGTAGGTGACCGGGCCGCCCGGATCGCCGGTCACGCTCAATTCGCGGCTGACCTTTTCACCGGCGGTCGCCGAGTGGCTGCCTTTGACCCGCACGTAAAAATCGGGTGCCAGGCCCAGCAACAAGCGGGAAAACGAAGATGTGCAGGCCAGTGAACTGGCCAGCAAGGCCAGAACGACCAGCAACAGCTGCGGTTTGCGGCAGAAGATGAAAAAAAATCTTTTCATGGCCAGCCTCCTTGTTCAGAAAAATGCGACACTTCAAATAAGGGATATTTTAAAGGATTATAGTGCATTTTCACACTTCCTGCTCTTAACCTGCCGTCAAAATTCGGTTAGAATCAAGCCAGTTCTACCCATCATTTACAAGGAAGGGATTATTCCATGCATCATCAACTGGTTCTGGTCGGCTTTGGCAACGTGGGGCAGGCTTTGGTGCGCCTGCTGCTGCGCAAACGTGAACAACTGGCCCGCGAACGCGGATTGACCTTCTCATTCACCGGCATTGCCACCGGACGGCACGGCATGGCCATTGATCCCAACGGTCTGGACGCCGAGAAAGCCCTGGCTCTGGCCGCCGCCGGACAATCCATCAGCAGCCTTTCCAGCGTGCCGGTTCCCGCTGATTCCCTGGCCTTTGTCCAGGCCTGCCCGGGGACGGTGCTCTTTGAAAACTCGCCGGTCAACCGTTTCACCGGCCAACCCGCGCTGGATCACCTGAAGGCAGCCCTCAGCAAGGGCATGCACGCCATCACCGCCAACAAAGGCCCGGTGGTGCACGGCTACCGCGAACTGAAAGCCCTGGCAGCCGAAAACCACTGCCGCTTCATGTTTGAATCAACCGTGATGGACGGTGCGCCCATTTTCTCGCTCTTCCGCGAACCGCTGCCTTGCGCCGATCTGCTGGGTTTTCACGGCATTCTTAATTCCTGCACCAATCTCATCCTCACGCGCATGGAAACCGGCGAGACCTTTGAAGAGGCGGTGCGCTATGCCCAATCGGTGGGCATTGCTGAAACCGATCCTTCAGCCGATGTGGACGGCTGGGATGCCGCCATCAAGGTGGCCGCCCTTTCCACCGTGCTGATGGGCATTCCGCTGACCCCCCAGCAGGTCAACCCGCAGGGCATCAGCGGGCTGAGTGTGGAACAGGTGGCGGCTGCCAAACGCGAAGGCAAGCGCTGGAAGCTGGTTTGCCGCGCGCGCCGCGAAGGCGACAGCATCACGGCCAGCGTGCAGCCTGAAATGGTCGGCCCTGATTCGCCGCTCTACTGCATCAACGGCACCAGCTCCTATGTTCAGTTTGCCCTGGATGTGCTGCCGGGCCTGGGCGTGGTGGAAAACGATCCCGGCCCCGAAACCACCGCTTTTGGCCTGCTGGCCGATTTTATCAATGCGGCGGCATGAGCGAAGCTTTTATCGTCGCAGCGGCGGGCGCTGAGGTTGGACCACCAGGCGGGCTGTTCAAGGCGCTGTGCGCCCAGGGCATGGTCCCGCTGGAGCGGATTGAAGAAACGCTCTGGGCGGGCAGCCCGTTGGCTGAGCTGCCCCTGCCGGCGGCGCTCTGCCTGCGCGGCAATGCCTCAGGCCAGCAGGCGGTGCATGCCGCTGCCCAGGCCATCAGCGCAGGTGATAATCACCTGATTCTGTGCGGCGGGATGGGCGAAGGCCTGCCCGGCGCTGACTGGCTGCCCCTGGCGGCCAGCACAGCTGCCCGCTGGAACCTGACCCGCGCAGAGCTGGATGAAGCTGTGCTCAGCCGCGGCGGGCCGTGGGATAGGGACGGCCTGGCCGCCCTGACTCCCCTTCAAGGCGATGCACCTCTGACGCGCGCGCATTTCAGCGCGCCGCAGCCAGGCGCTGCCGCCTTTTTGCTATCCTCCACCCCGGCGGTGGGCTCACTCAACCTCATCCCGCAGGCGCGGGTGATTGGCTGCGCGGCCGCGGCGCCGCAAAAAGATGTGATGGGAATATTACCGGCTGCGCTGCGCGCCATTCGCCAGGCCGGGCTGACCCTTGCGGAAATTGAACTGGCGCTGGTCAACGAACACAGCGCCGCCTTTCCGCTCACGGTGCAGCGCGCCCTGGAACTGCCGGCGGAGAGGATCAATCCGCAGCCTGAGCCGCTTGCGCCGGCCGATGGGGCAGTGCTGCTGCTGCGCCTGCTGGAAGGCCTGCAGCAAAGGAAAGCTGTTTACGGGCTGGCCCTCTGCAGCCTGCCTGACGGCAGCGGCCTGGCCACCGTGATGGAGTGCTTGTGATGATGGAAACGGTTTACCTGGCCACCGGCACCAACCTGGGCGAGCGCGCCGCCAACCTGCGGCATGCCCGTGAAGAGCTGGCCCGCGCCGGCGTGACCGTCACGGCGGTTTCACTTATTTATGAAACCCCGCCCTGGGGCTACCTGCCCCAACCGCATTTTCTCAACCAGGTGCTGCAGGCCCAGACGGCGCTTTCGCCGCTGGAACTGCTCAAAGCCGTGAAAAAGATCGAAAAGCACCTGGGCCGCGAGCCTGCGGTGCGCTACGGCCCGCGCCTGATTGACCTGGATATCCTTTTCTATGGGGACCATCTGATCAACGAAGAACATCTGGTGGTGCCCCATCCACGCCTGCACGAGCGCGCCTTTGTGCTGGTGCCGCTCAACGACCTGGTGCCGGATCTTGTGCATCCCCTGCTGAAACAGACCATTCACAGCCTGTTAGCCGGGCTGCCGCAAAGCGAAAGGGATGCCATTCATCCCTGGACGGAGCCTTCCCATGCGTAGGCTGCACTGGCTGTCCCTTTTGCTGCTGGCACTGTGCCTGCTGGCAGGCTGCGCTCCGCTCAACAGCGCAGCCCAGACGGCGCGCACCGGCCTGGCCCCCCTGCAGGGCGGAGATGTGCTGGGGCAGACCTTCATCAGCCGTTACGGCGGTCTGAACAGTGTTCTGGTTTTCCTTTCCCCTTTACCCAACCAGCCCGGTGCGGGTCCGCTGCGCCTGAGGCTGGAATCCATAGATGAAGGCAGGGTGCTTTACAGCGCCGCCCTGCCGCTGGATGAACTGAACGCAGAACGCCTGTACCGCTTTGATTTTGCCCCGCGCCCCGAACCAGCCGGAACGGCTTACCGGGTGGTGCTCAGCCTGGATTCCGGCGCGGCGGCTTATGGGGTGGCTGAAAACCAGACCTTTACGGACGGCGGGCTGAGCCTGAACGGACAGCCCACCGCCAACCAGCTTACCTTCAGCCTGACATATGACCTGGGCGGCCTGCTGCTGGACCTGGCGCGGGAGAGCGGCGGCTGGCTGCTCTGGCTGCTGGCGGCGGGGCTGCTGCTGGCGGTGCCGGGCTGGGGCCTGCTGGGCCTGGTGTGGCCGGGTTTTGAACGCCTGGACGGCGCCGAAAAACTGGCTCTGGCGGCCGGCTTCAGCATGGCTCTCTATCCCGTCTTGCTCCTCTGGCTGGATGCCATCCAGTTGAAGCAGGGCGCGGTGCTGGTGTGGCTGCTGGCCTGGCTGGGCCTGCTTTCCATTCTGTGGCCTTATTTGCGCGTGCGGCAGTTTCCCCGCCTGCCCCGTCCCGATGCGCCGGCACTGGCGCTGGGAGTGGGCCTGCTGGTGATGCTGGGCCTGCGCTTTTTTGTCATCCGCCTGCTGGCGGCGCCCCTGTGGGGTGATTCGGTGCATCACACCGCCCTGGCCCAGCAGATGATGGAAACGGGCGGACTGTTCCAGAGCTGGCTGCCACGCTACCCTTACACCACGCTGACCGTGCAGTTCGGTTTCCCGGCGGCTGCGGCTGCCTGGGGATGGCTGACCGGCATGGCGCCTGCCCAGGCGGTGCTGGTGACGGGGCAGGTGAGCAGCGCGCTGGCGGCCCTCACCCTTTACCCCCTGGCTCTGCGCCTGTGGAAGGGCAACCGCTGGGCGGCGGCGGGTTCGGTGCTGGCTGCCGGGCTGCTCAGCCCGCTGCCGGCGGGTTTTCTCAATTGGGGCCGTTATGCCCAGCTCACCGGCCAGGTGATTTTGCCCGCGGCGGCCTGGTTCACCTGGAGTTTGTTGGATGACCCGCGCCTCAACTCGCGCAAGGTGATCATTCTGGCGGTAACCCTGGTAGGCATGCTGCTGCACTATTACCGCATGGGCTTCTACTATGCCCTTTTTGTGCCTGTGCTGCTGCTGATTGAATGGAAAACCTGGCGGCCGCGCTGGAAAACCGCCCTGCCTGCCCTGGCTCTGGCGGCCGCGCTGACGCTTGTCTTGACTCTTCCCTGGCTGGTGCGGGTTGCAGGCAGCTCCCTCTCCAATGCCGTGGAAGGCAGCCTGACGGCGGTGACGCCGCTGGAAGATGTGCTGCAGGATTTAACCGCCTGGCAGGAAGCCGGGCAGTATCTGCCGCCCCTGCTGCTGGGGCTGGCCGGCCTGGGCCTGCTGGCGGGGCTGCTGCGCCGCCGCTGGATGACGGCCGGACTGGTGCTGTGGTTTGCCCTGCTGGCGGCGGTGCGCGCCGGAACCCTGATCAACCTGCCGGCAGCCAACATGATGCAGAGCTTTGCCGTGATCATCGCCCTGTATGTTCCCCTGGGGCTGCTGGCCGGTGGGGCTTTGGGCGAGTTTTGCGCCTGGCTGGCAGCCCGGCCGGCGCGCTGGGGTCAGGCGGCGGCTTTGCTGGTGATGCTGGCGGCTGTTCTGTATGGCGTCAGCACCCTGCGCCACCCGCCGCCCGCTTCTTTTATGCTGGTGCAGAATCCCGATGTGCGCGCCATGAACTGGATTTCGGCCAACACCCCGGCTGAGGCGCGTTTTTTGGTGGAAGGCTACCGCATTTACGGCGGCACTTCGGCGGTGGGCTCAGACGCCGGCTGGTGGATCCCCATTTTCACCGGGCGAGCCAACACCATGCCGCCGCAATACCTGCTGATGAATGAAGTTCCTGATCCCGCCGATTATTCGCAGCGTGTGGTGAAGCTGGCCGAAAGGCTTGAAACCAGTTCGCCCGGCAGCCCGGAGGGGCTGCGCGCGCTGTGCGACGAACACATCACCCATGTTTACATTGGCCAGACTCAGGGTCTGACGGGCTACGGCGCCAGCCAGCTTTTCACCCAGCAGGAACTGGCAGAGAGCCCGGCTTTCAGGCCGGTTTACGGGCAGGACCAGGTGCGTATTTATGAATTTGACCGTTCCCTCTGCACAAAATAACCTGCTGAAAAAAGCCTGGAGCCTGCTGCCGCTGGCCTGGTTTGCTTTGGTGCGCCTGCTGGCCGGCCGCGCGCTGGACCAGGCCTTCTGGCAATCGACTCTGCTGCTGATCCTGTTCTTTTTCGGCCTGGCGGTGTACATGCGCCCGGACATGCCCTCACGGCGCTGGGTTGCGGTGTTGGGCCTGACTTTGGGGGCAGACCTGTTGATTCAAAATTTTGAAGCCGGCCTGGGCTGGAACGGCGATCCGCTGCGCTACCCCCTGCTGCTGGCGGTGGTGTGGCTGCTGGTGCTGGCGCTGTGGATTCCCCTGGGTGCGGGCCAGCGCTGGTGGCAGGCCGTGCTGGCTGCGGGGGCGCTTTCTCTGGCGGCAGGCGCGGCGGCTGCTGCAGGCGGGCAGCTTGAAAGCCGTTTTTCGGACGAGGAATTTGTGGCTGCGCTGGAAGCCCTGGCGCTGGCGGGCGGCTGGCTGACTTTTTGCCTGGCCTGGAAGCTGGGCTGGCAAACCTTCCCGCACGACCAGCCGCTGCTGGACCGCTGGCGCAGGCTGGGCATCTGGCTGGGGCTGCTGGTTTCAGCGCTGGTGATTGGCGGGGTGCTGATGATGTCTTATCAGGCCAGTTTTTCGCCCCGCGAGGCGCCGCGCTTTGACGGGATTTCGGCAGAGCAGCCTTTTACCTGCCTGCAGAGCGCGCCGGAAGCGCAAACCTACGACGGCACGGAGGTGTACCGCCGCCTGCTGGCGCTGGTGGCAGCCAACCCCTACAAGGGCACGCCAGAACTGGGCATGCTGGCCCTGGGCAGCGGCGAAACCACCTGGCAGACGGCTTTTCACGATGCTTTGATGGCTGAGGCGCGCGCCGGAAATTTCACCGGACCGGCTGGCAGCGTTAAATACGGCCAGTATGAGGCTGCCCTGCGCCTTTATTATCTGTGGAAACAACCCGCCCTGTTCAGCGCTGCTGAACAGGCTGAATTGAAGACCTGGTTTGCCGCGGTCAACCGCCGCGCCCTGACGGTGGAATGGGTGGACTGGATGTATGCTCTTTCGCTGGGGCGCTGGCCTGAAGGCCCTTACGAAAACCAGGAAAACGGCGCCGGGCTGCTGGCGCTGCTGGAGGTGAGCGGCTATGCCGACCCGGCCCTCAGCGCGGCCAACCGCAGCTACCTGGACCGCAACCCGCGCGGCTGGGCTGGCCGCTTCCATAATTCGGATGACGCCTACCTCTACCAGATGGAATGGATCAACAACGCCTATTTCCAGTCGCTTTATGCGCCGCTGGCTGACGGCAGCAAACGCGCCCAGAGCTTTGCCTGGCTGCTGACGCAGGCCCTGCCCTCCGGCCAGCCGCTGGGGTACAACCATCCCAATGTCATCACGGCGGCGGGCACGGCCTATTTTGGGGCAGGCCTGCTGAACGATGAAAGCCTGCTCTGGATGGCCGGGCGCGGCGTGGATTTCCTTGAGGCGCACGGCGAGCCTGCCGTGGCGCAGCCCGGTGCCGACGCCCCTCTGAACCTGACGGGCCGCGCTCCGCAGATGGGAAGCTGCCTGCTGTTCAGCGAAACCGGCATGCCCACCGCGCTGGGGCCGCTGGCTGCCGACAAGCTGGTGCTGCGCCAGGGCTGGGGCGCGGATGACCTGACCCTGCTGCTGAACCTGCGCTTCACCGGCTGGCACCGCTACAAGGCCGCCAACAGCCTGATTCTGGCGGCGCGCGCCGGCGAAACCTGGATTGCCGAGCAGAACCAGGGCGAGGCCATCTGGTGGCTGCCCAAGGGGCGCAGCGCCTTCCGCGACAAGCGCGTGCCGCGCGAGAACCTCAACGCTTTTCAGGTGGCGGCGGGCGGCTGGGCTGATTTGCTGGACCGCCTGACCGGTCTGGGCAGCCCCTGGGCGCAGGATCCGCCGTACCTGGCGGAGATGCAGGTTTTTGAACAGCGCGGCGCGCTGACCCTGGCACGCGCCGCCCTGCCGGAATGGCACGGCTGGACCTCCACCCGCACCCTGGTTGCCTCAGAAGAAGGACCGGTGCTGATTCGCGACACAGCCCAGGGCAAAACCTTCCGCCGGACTGCGATCACCTGGCATATCAACGGTCAGGCGGCCGGCCTTTCCGGACGTTACAGCCTGGGCAGCGGGCAGGGTGAACTGGTGCTGCTGGGAGAGGGCGGGAGCGTTTTTGAAGCTCGCCAAACAGAGGGCTTGCTGGATGTGACCTGTTATCCGCCTGCTGGGCGCAGGCTGACTCTCAACAGCGTGGTGCTGCCGGCGGAATGGGTTGGCGCTGAAGTGACGCTGCTGGAAGACGGCGTGGCGGTGGCCAAAGATGGCAAAACCCTGCTGCTGCCCTTTGAACCTTGAAAAGCCTGGAGAGCGCGTTTGGTCATCCCGATTTGACCCTTTTTCACCGTTGAAAAGGTTAAACGAAGATGAGATTGAACAGAAAGATGACCAAAAAGCCGGATTCAGTTTCCTCTTTACAGGTGGATGCGATATAATTAAGCGTGACAAAATCTAACCCTAACAGCTTTATTAATCTATCTTGACTTCAGATACCCCATGATGAGGATTTACCATGGAAGATTTTATTACTTTAGAGCAAATTGACCAGGCTGTGGACATGGTGCGGCGCAATACCCGCCACCAACCTGAAATTGGCATTATCCTGGGTTCCGGCCTGGGCGGTCTGGCAGATGCCGTCGAAGATGCCGATTCCATTCCTTTCTGCGAGATCCCCTTCTGGCCCACTTCCACCGTTTATGGACATGAAGGCCGCCTGGTGATTGGCAAGCTGGAAGGCAAGCTGGTGATGATGATGCAGGGACGGGCGCATTACTATGAAGGCTACAGCATGTCGCATGTGGGTTTGCCGGTGCGCGTGATGCAGCGCATGGGCATCAAAACCCTGGTGGTCACCAATGCGGCGGGCGCCATCCGCCCCGATTTCATGCCCGGCGACCTGATGCTCATTTATGATCACATTGCTCTCGTGGGCATGGTGGGCATGAACCCGCTGCGCGGCCCCAACCTGGATGTGTTTGGCCCGCGTTTCCCCGATATGAGCCAGGCCTACGACCGCGATCTGCTGGCCCTGGCGGAAATTGTTGCCGCTGAAAAGGGTATTGAAGTGCGCAAGGGCGTGTATATCTGCCTTTCCGGCCCCTCTTTTGAAGGACCGGCCGACCTGCGCTTCCTGCGCGCCATTGGCGCCGATGCCGTGGGCATGTCCACGGTGCCCGAAGTGATTGTGGCCCGCCACGGCGGCATGCGCGTCTTGGGCATTTCCGGCATCAGCAACAAGGCCAACCTTGACGGCAGCACCATCACCACGCATGAAGAAGTGCTGGAAGCCGGAAGAATCATTGTGCCCAAGCTGGTTGAGGTGATTCGCGGGGTGGTTAAACGGTGCTGATGCGCCGTCTGCTGCGCCAATGAACGAAATTGTTCAATTTTTCAAGACCTTTGAGGCCGTTTTTTACATTATTTTGGGGCTGGCCGCACTGGTGTATTTGCGCAAACTGATCCTGGCCTTTCGGGATGTTCAGGGGACCATTTTCGGCATGGAACGGGACCTGGCGCAGGGGCGCCTTTCGGGCGCGTTGAGCATGCTCACCCTGCTGGGATTGATGGCGCTGGGGATTTTTTTGACCAACACCTTCATTTATCCGGATTTGGCGGGAACGCAAAAATTGCCCACGCCGACTGTGGCCCTGGCCTCCACCAGCATGCCCTCTATGGCTGCATCCAAACAGATCACTCCGGAGGCTGGCGGGCTGACCCCCACACCGGATCCCACCGCCACGCCGGCCGCGGTTGAAAGCCAGTGCCTCAAGGATAAATTTGAATGGACAGACCCCACCAACGGCGCCCAGATTTCGGGCGTGGTGGAGCTGATTGGCACCATTCAATTGACCAATTTTGGTTTTTATAAATACGAGTATACCCAGCCGGGACTTTCATCGTGGACCACCATTGCCGCGGGCAATGACCCCAAAAAAGAAGGCACCCTGGGCTTCTGGGATACCACCCTGCTTCCCGCTGGCGATTACCTGCTGCGCCTGGTGGCGACCGATAACCAGGGCGCCGAAATGGGCATCTGCGTGATCGGGGTGAAGATTGCACCGCAATAATAATAGAGGTAGGCATGCCTGAGATTGAAATCCGGCCGATGATTGAGAGCGATATGCCCATTCTGATGGGCCTTGAACACAATTATCGCAGCCATTATGTGTGGCAGATGGACCTGGCTGTGGACGCCGGGCAAACCACCATCGTTTTTCGCGAGGTGCGCCTGCCGCGCCCGGTGGATGTGGATTATCCGCGCCAGCCGATGGCGGTTTTGCAGGAATGGAAGGATGCGGCCGTGGTGCTGGTGGCGGAGCATGAAGGCGTCCCGGCGGCCTATATCGTCATTCAGGAAGATATGGCCCCTTCCACGGCCTGGATCACGGACCTGGTGGTTGCGCCCTCGCTGCGCCGCCAGGGCATTGGCAGCACCCTGATGCTGGCGGCCCAGAGCTGGGCGGTCCAGCGCGGCAGCCGCCGCATGGTGCTGGAAACGCAGTCGAAAAACCATGCCGGTATCAGCATGGCGTTGAAATTGGGCTTTGAATTCAGCGGTTATCACGACCGCTACTTCTTGAACCAGGATATTGCCCTGTTCTTTGCCCGTTTTCTGCGTTAGCGGTATTGCGCTTATTGGATGAGGTTGTGTGTCGGGTGTAATTTCGGTTTTACGAACCATCAGTCAGATTTTAACTGCCGGCGTGGCCATCACGGCCTTTTCGCTGCTGCTTTATGCGCTTGTTTTTAATTTGCGCGACCGCGTGGCGCGTTCCTTTGTGATCATTTTGCTGTGCGTGGTCATCATCTACTCAGCCGAAGCCGTGGGCAGCACCATGGAGCAGGTCTGGGAGATGCAGGCCTTCATGCACGTCCAGTGGGCGGGCATCATCCTGCTGCCGGCGGCTTATCTGCATTTTTCAGATGCGCTGCTGGTGACCACCGGTAAAAACGGCCGCCACTGGCGGGTGTGGATGATTCGCGCTGTGTATATCGTTTCGGCGCTGTTTTTCATCAGCCTGCCGTTTGGCCTGCTGGGCCCGCTTTCAGATGATGTTTCGCCTGCGCCACACCTCACCCCGACGGCCCTGACCGGCTTTTTCACCATCTTTTACGGTTTGTCCATGCTGATGGCCTGGGCAAACCTCATCACGGCCTACCGCCGCATGATCACCCCCACCGGTAAACGGCGCATGGCCTACCTGCTGGCGGGCGCGGCTGCCCCGGCCATTGGCGCTTTCCCCTATCTGACCTTCGGCTCGGCTTTCTTCCCCGACCAGCCCATTGTGTTCTGGCTGCTGGCCATTCTCAGCAACGCGCTGACCGGCGTGCTGATTGGGGTGATGGCCTATTCGGTGGCTTTTTACGGGGTTTCGTGGCCCGACCGGGTGATCAAAAGCCGCCTTTTCCGCTGGCTGATGCGCGGGCCGTTCACGGCTTCGATTGCGCTGGCCGTGGTGACGGTGGTGCGCCGCGCAGGGGCCATTTTTGGCCTGCCTTACAACGCGGCGGTGCCGATTTTGATGGTGATCACCATTCTGGTGATTGAATATGCGCTGATGCTTTCGATGCCGCTGTGGGAACGCTGGCTGTTTTACGGCAAGGACCAGCGCGAGCTGCTGCTGCTGCGCAGCCTGGAAGACCGCCTGCTGACCGGGCGCGACCTGTGGCAGTTTTTGGAGTCGGCGGTGGCGGCTCTGTGCGACCGCTTCCAATCGCACGAAGCGTTTCTGATTGAATTCACCGACAGCGGCGCCGAGATGGCCTACCGGGTGGGCGTGGAAGATTTCACCCGCGATGAAACGGCCTCGGCTGAGCTGGCGGAGGTGCTGGCTGGCGAGGCAGAAGCGGGCCTGCTGAACTGGCGCGGCTACAGCCTGCTGCCCCTGAAGGTGGAAGGCACGCTGCTGCTGGGGGTGCTGGGCTTTCGCAAAAATATCACCGTTGAGCTGGATGCCGAGCATTACCGCGCGCTGCGCCTGCTGGGGCGGCGACTGAGCATTGCGCTGCGCGACCGGCGCATTGAAAAGCAGGTTTTCGATTCCCTGCAAACCCTGCAGCCGCAGGTTTCGATGGTGCAGCAGATGCGCGCCAGCAGCCGCGCGGAGCAAACCGAAAGCCTGATGGGCGAGGAAATTGCCCCGCCCGAAGAATTCACCGGCTGGGTGAAGGATGCCCTGACGCATTACTGGGGCGGCCCGCGCCTGACCGAAAGCCCGCTGCTCGAACTGCAGGCCATCAAAGAGCGCCTGCCCGAGCACGACGGCATTGCCGCCAATGCCCTGCGCAGCCTGCTGCGTGAGGCCATTGAACAGGTGCGCCCTGAAGGCGAACGCCGCTTTACCGGTGAATGGATCCTTTACAATATTCTGGATATGAAATTTCTTGAAGGTAAAAAAGTGCGCGAGATTGCGCGCCGCCTGTCCGTTTCAGAAGCCGATCTGTACCGCAAACAGCGGGTGGCCATTGAAGCTGTGGCCAAGGCTGTGATTGCCATGGAGCAGAAGGCGCTTCTGGAAAATCACCGTGCCGTTTAGGGGTTGGGAGGGAGTATATCATGACGCAAAGAATGTCTGTCACTGAAGATGATGTTGCGGCGCCGGATGAAGGCTGGTGGTCGGCCATTCTGGCTGATGAAGTGTGGGTGCATCAGGAAACCGAGGCATCCACCAACCGCCATGCGGCGGCAGGGGTGGAGGTGGATTGGCCCAGGCTGCTTTCCATCTTCAACAATGATGAAGTGGTGGATCTGTTTGTGCGCGGCTACAACCGCGGCGGGCTGCTGGTGGAAGGCAACGGGGTGCAGGGCTTTGTGCCGGTTTCGCACCTGGTGAACGTATCGCCCAACCTCAGCGACCGCCGCCGCCAGAAGGCGCTTGCGGCTTATGTGGGCCGCATCATCAAACTGAAGGTGATTGAGTGTGAGCCCGGAGAAGAGCGCGTGGTGTTTTCTGAGCGCGCTGCCCTGGCGGGCGAAGGCCAGCGCAAACGCCTGTTCCGCAGCCTCAAGCCGGGCGATGTGGTGGAAGGCTGTGTGACCAATATCACCGATTTTGGCATTTTTCTGGACCTGGGCGGCCTGGAAGGCCTGGTGCACGTTTCCGAGCTTTCGTGGGGACGGGTTCAGGATCCCAAGTCGATCAGCGATATTGGCGACAGCATTGAAGCCGTGGTGCTGGAAGTGAACGAGGAAAGCGGCCGCGTGGCTCTCAGCGTCAAGCAGCTCAGCGAAAACCCCTGGGATACCCTGGAAGAGCGCCACACAGTGGGAGAGGAACTGCCCGCGGTCATCTCAGCGGTGACGCGCTTTGGGGCTTTTGCCCGCCTGCACGAAGGCATTGACGGCCTGATTCACATTTCGTGCATTGTGCTGCCGCCGGGCATCCGCGATTTGCGCCGCTATTTGCTGGTGGGGCAGGAGGTGGTGGTGAGCATTTTGCATATGGATGCCGCTCAGCGCCGCCTTGGCCTGCGCCTGGTTTCGGTTTAATAAAGAAAACGGCGCAGGGCACCGGCCCTGCACCGTTCAATTAAATAAAGCATTTTAAGTAACTGCTTAGCCATGTCATTTTTTTAAACCGCGAAGAACGCGAAGGGCGCTAAGGAAGAAGAAGCAGAGAAAAAATCTCTCTGGCTGTTCCCTGGTGTTCTTTGCGCCCTTTGCAGTGAAAAAAGTCCAAAAGAAAACGGCCGCCTGAACAGTTACCATTTCAAAAGGATTACCCGTATTGCAGCCCATTCAGCCTCCATCTCACCCTGCCATTCGTTTCATTGAAGACGCCCTTGATAAAGTGGTCCGTTTCAGCGCGCATTTTGGCCGCTATGCCCTGGATATGGTGGGGGTGGGCCTGGTGGCGAGCGGGCTGATTCTGCTGCTGGGCCTGCTGGATGTTTCGCAGGGCAGCCTGGTGACCCCGCTGGCCATCCTTTTCAAGCAGTGGTTTGGTATCGGCTCTTATTTTGTGGTGGCGGGCATTTTCTATGCGGGCTGGCTGGCGCTGCGCTGGCAAAACCTGAACCATAACATCGGCCATCTCTGGCGGGTGCTGGGTTTTGAGGCGGCGGGTTTTTCGCTGCTGGCCCTGCTGGCCCTGTTTGGCAATGCCAGCGTGCAGCAAATTGAGGCCGGCCTGGCCCTGGGCGGACGCATTGGCTGGGGGCTGGCCGAGCTGGTGAGCATGGTGGCGGGCGATATTCTGGCAGCCCTGGTGTTCATGGGCCTGTTTGTGCTGTTCAGCGCGGTGGCGCTGGGCGTGCCGGGGTGGATCAACGCCTGGGTGGACCGCACCCTGGGCCTGCCGCCGGCGCCGCGCCCCACCCCGCGCCCGGCCCAGCCCGAAACGCGCGTGCCGCAGCTTGACGCAGCGCCCCTGCCGCAGCCCGCGGCCTCTGCTGCGCCTCAGGCGGCCCCGGCCCCTGAAGTAAAAGCCAGCCAACCGGCGCGCAAGCCGCTGCCCCTGCTGCCGCATCTGCGCAAACCGCTGGACGCCCCTGAAAAAACGGAAAAAACTGGTGAGCCGGCCCCGCGCAGCGAACTGCTGCCGCCGCTTAACCTGCTGCTGAACGACCAGAGCACCCGCCCCGACGAGCGCGCCATCAATCAGACCGCTGCCACCATCGAGAAAACTCTGGGCGAATTTGGCGTGCCGGCGCGCGTGGCAGGTTACCGCATTGGCCCGACCGTCACGCAGTATGCGGTGGAGCCGGGCTTTGTGGAGAAGAACAGCCCCGAAGGCATTCAGCAGTTCAAGGTGCGCGTGGCGCAAATTGCCGGCCTTTCACGCGACCTGGCCCTGGCCCTTTCGGCCGAACGCCTGCGCATTGAGGCCCCCGTGCCGGGGCAGCCCTATGTGGGCATTGAGGTGCCCAACGCCCGCTCCAGCGTGGTGCGGCTGCGCTCGCTGATTGAGAGCGACGCCTTCCGGCGGGTGAACTCACCCCTGGCTTTTGTGCTGGGACGCAATGTGTCGGGCCAGCCGGTGGTGGCGGATCTTTCGCGCATGCCGCATATGCTGGTGGCAGGCACCACCGGCTCCGGCAAATCGGTGTATATTGAGGCGCTGACCCTGTGCCTGGTGATGAACAACACCCCGGCCGACCTGCGCCTGGCGATGATTGATCCCAAAATGGTGGAACTGGTGCGCTTCAACGGCCTGCCCCACCTGCTGGGCAAGGTGGAAACCTCCCACGAGCGCTGCCTGGGGGTGCTGAAATGGGCCGTGGCCGAAATGGAGCAGCGCTACCGTCTGCTGGAAGAGGGCCACAGCAAGGATATTTCCTCCTATAACCGCAAGATGCAGCGCCGCGGCCAGCCCACTCTGCCGCGCATTGTGGTGATGGTGGACGAACTGGCCGACCTGATGATGGCCGTGCCCGACGAGACCGAACATTTTCTGGTGCGCCTGGCGCAGATGGCCCGCGCCACCGGCATTCACCTGGTGGTGGCCACCCAGCGCCCCAGCACCGACGTGGTCACCGGCCTGATCAAGGCCAACTTCCCGGCGCGCATCGCCTTCACCGTGGCCTCTTCGGTCGATTCGCGCGTCATCCTCGATACGCCCGGCGCGGAAACCCTGCTGGGACGCGGCGACATGCTGTTTGTGAACCCCGAAGTGGGCGTGCCGCTGCGCGCTCAGGGCGTGCTGGTGACGGATGCTGAAATTGAGAAGGTGAGTGAATTCTGGCGCAAGAGCCTGCCCGCCCAGGAAGGGGCTGTTCCGCCGTGGGACGCCCTGATGAATGTGGAAGAAGACGGCTCGGATGAACTGGTGGAAAAGGCGGTCACCATTGTCAAGCAGGCTCAGCGCGCCAGCGCCAGCATGCTGCAGCGCCGCCTGCGCGTGGGCTATCCGCGCGCCGCGCGCCTGATTGACCAGCTTGAAGAGCTGGGGGTGGTGGGGCCTTCGCAGGGCGGCGGCAAAGACCGCGAGGTGCTGCTGAGCCGCGATGACGACAGCTATGAACCCGATGAGAGCGAAGAATCGCCGTTTTAAACTATATGGAGATCTTGTATAATGTCACGGAATCCGAAAACAATCTCTGAAGAAAGAGATTATCTGGTTTTAAATGTAAAACAAGCCAAAAAAATAGTAAAAGAATGGCTTACTGAAATTCAACTTTACAATGTAGTCAAACTCGGTTTACCAGAGATTGATGACAGGTATCATTATTGGCGCGTTCCTCTTTGTTCAAAAAATAGCACGCGGATAGGTGAAGTCGTTATTGATGCTTATACTACTGAAATAATCGCATCTAAAACCACAAAACCGGAGATTTTAATCGCAAGATTGTTAAAGCAAGACGAAAATCAAATTGAGTCTTCCAAACAAAATAAAAAAGAATACAAGTTATCGAATTTAAGAAACACGGTCGGATTGGGCGATTCTGTTCAATTGCTTGACGATATGCCATCTGAAAGTGTTGACCTAATCTTTACATCTCCACCTTACTTTAACGCGCGTCCTGAATATTCAGAATATCAAGAATATGATGATTACCTGTTTAAAATGCGACAAATAATTAGAAAATGTCACAGAGTTTTGGTTGAGGGAAGATTTTTTGCCATAAATATTTCCCCTGTTTTATTACGGCGTGCGTCAAGAAATGAATCGTCCCGACGAATTGCTGTTCCATTCGATTTTCATAGAATTTTCATTGAAGAAGGTTTTGATTTTATAGATGATATTATTTGGTTGAAACCGGAAGGCGCTGGATGGGCAACAGGACGTGGCCGGCGATTTGCTGCTGATCGTAATCCATTACAATATAAAGCAGTCCCTGTAACCGAATATATTTTGGTGTATCGCAAACATACAGACCTGTTAATTGATTGGTTTATTAGAAACCACCCTGATAAAACAACAGTTGAGGATTCTAAAATATCAGATGGATATGAACGGACTAATGTTTGGAAAATTAATCCCTCAACTAATTCAAGGCATCCAGCTGCTTTTCCAAAGGAGCTGGCAGAAAAAATAATTCGTTATTATTCATTTCAAGGCGATGTCGTTCTTGATCCATTTGCCGGTTCTGGAACAGTGGGAAGTGCAGCTTGTGACCTTAATAGAAGATTTGTTTTATTTGAGAATAACCCTGAGTATATAAAGATAATACGTGAGGATATAACTTCATGGAAAAATTTAAACTTGGGTAATGTTTTATGGATAAATTGCGAACCCGTTGACCCAATTCACAAACAAGGCTCTATATTTAATCAAGGAGAAAAATGATTATAGATGATTTTTTTCCCGAAAAGGGTAAATTAGTTCTCACTGCAAATGGTAAAGATTTTATAGAACGACTTGGCGTGGAAACGGCACGCCATGTTGTTTTAGGTGTGCTGAAAGGAGAAAATATCCGAACACAGACGGAACCGTTAACTCGACGTCGTGTTGCGATTGCCACTGGTGCAATTATTTATCTTTTTGCTAGAGGTTGGGGAGAAATAGATGGTTTTACTGACAATTTGTCTGAGTTGGCTTTAGAACAAATGGATAATACATCCCAATCTAAAAAAGAGAGTTTTTGGCCAGCTCAATGGTTAATTGGTTTGACTGGGAAGAGTATTCAAAATGTATTGAGAAGCAATCCAGAATTGCGCCGAGAATATATTAGCGATTTTAATACAGCCGTTGAAGAAGCATCTCAGAGATGTCAAGAAGATTTTGGCGATATTTCTCTGAATTTAGGTTATTTTATTAACGAAGAATATAAGCAGAATATTAGACCGCTAAGTTGGCGAGATATAACGCGATTATCTACAGCTATTGGTGCCGCAACATTGACTATTCGAGGCTCGGAAAAATCCACATATGGAAAATTGTTTGAACGATTAATTATGGGTTCTGTGTTGAGTATTTTGGGATTTGAACATGTGGAGAATGGTCAAAGCTGTAAATTGGAAAAAGTGTTTTGGCTATCAGATAGTTCTGATGTAAGAGAATGTGATGCCACAATAAGATTGCGCCCTGGAAAATTAGTGCGTTTTGATATTGGTTTTATTGGAAGGGGCAATCCTGAGATTATGAAGGATAAATTAAGCAGATATGCTAATGAAATTGAGCAAAATGGGAGTACATATTTTTCACAGACCTTCATTATTGTTGACAAAATGCCAGGCACTACAAAAACATTGGATTCTGCTTTGAAATCGGGTACTGAAATAGTTCAAATGAGCATGCAATATTGGGCGCTGGATTTGGCAAGAAAATTAAAGCATCGGTTGAATTATGATGCGGAAATCCTTTCAATTCCAGAGGCACAAATTAACGAGTATATAGAACAAAAATTGCGTGCAATTCCAATTCTTAATTTCTTAAATTCTGTTAATTTTGATCTGAAGAATTCCCAACACTTCATAAATGATGCTGCTGATAATGAATATGATGTGTCAGATGATGATTGATAGAAAATGGAATATAACATGCCAGACCCTAAAACCGCACCCCCACCAACTTCACCAACACCCTCAGTCACCACGACCAGTTTTCCACCACCATCACAGCCTTCAACGAGCATTAAGTCGGGAGACCCGCCTGCACCTTCATTGCCTCAACCTGAGAGACGGTAAAAAATAAGAACTAAAAAATACAACGGCTGGCCATTAGCATTACAAAAGACAGAATAAATGCAATGCCAGAGAGCTTGGTAAGATTCTTGCTTATACTTAGTGACTCCACTGCAAAAAGGTAAGAAACCTACCCAAAAGCAGGAAAGTTTAATACAATCAGAGCATGTTCAGAAAAAACACCAAACACCAACAACCGGCACTGATCAGCGCTGCCAGCGAACTGCCCGAAAAGCAGCGCAGA
>JAKQJC010000019.1 GCA_029561345.1 Chloroflexota bacterium
TTTTCGCTCATCGCCATTCCTTGTTCCGCTCGGATGGCTTTGAGCTTACAGGATCCGTGTTCAGTTTGTAAGGTTCAAAAATCTTGCACTTTGTGGCCGTTTTTCACGATTCGGCCACTGATTGCACAACGGTTACGTTAGCCTTGCAAACAAAGCTGGGGTACGGGATGAATGATGAACACCAGACACCTCTTAAAAATCATGATCACAATGACCATCGGCAAAGCCCTGGCGCAATTTGGCTCTGCTTTTCCTTTATGGGAGACCTCGGCCGTTGATGGCATTTCCCAAAAGCTCTATCAGGCGGCGGTGAACAAAGCACTTAATCCCCGCCTTCGCGCTGACTGCGCCGACCTGGCCAGCAAGCTGGGTTACCACGCAGCCGATTTGCATGCATTTGTTCTCATTCCGAATGCTGAAACACCTGCCTTTATGATTGGCCGCTATCCGGTGACCAATTCCCAATATGCGCGTTTCTTAAAGGCAGAGAATTTCTCCAACCCGCAATGGTGGTGTAACCTGCTCCGGTTTTCAGAGATGGATGAAAGCGGAGAAGTCAGAGGAATCGGGGATTGGGGAAACGAAGGCTGGGAATGGCTTCAAAAGCAGGACAAAAAGGACGGCATATACTTCCCGCCAGCCTGGGATGATGGCGAATTCGGCGCCAAACGGCCCCATGCGCCTGTCGTTGGCATCACGTGGTGGGAAGCTTCTGCCTACTGCCGCTGGCTGCAGGCGCACTGGGATGAATTGCCAGAGGGGCAGCAGGGTTTACCAAAGCCGATTGAAATTCGTTTGCCCACCGAATCTGAATGGGTGATGGCGGCCGGCGGCGCTGAGGATAACCGGTTTGCCTGGGGAAAATTGGAGAATGGGGATGATATTATCCACTTCGCCAACACATCTGAAAGCAAGATTGGCCGAACCACGCCGGTGTGGATGTATCCGCAGGGTGAAAGCCGGCCCTTTAAGTTGATGGATATCTCAGGAAATGTATGGGAATGGCAGGCCAATTATGCGGTCAGCCCTGAGAACGGCTGGCAGGCTCTGCAGGGCGGCTCATATTATTTTGACATGGAGAGCGCCTGCATCGCCAATCGCAGCCTCAATGATCCACAGGAAGCGTACACTTACACTGGCGGCTTCCGCGTGGTCGGACTGTTCAGTCCACCCTCTTGAGATATATTGTTCAATAGATCATCTACCTCGGTTGATGCAGGTTGATATTCAAGAAAATGTATCCGAGAAAATTCTTTTTTTACCAATCCAGTTGTTTCCCCGTGCTATAATCAACCTGATGCTGATTCCCTGAAAGGAGCTGTCCAACCATGGATCAATCACAAAGCCAGGTCATTGCCGGCCCGCAGGGCGCTGCCCTCGACGCCGTTTTCACCCCTTTTCTACAGAACCTCATGCAAACCCATCTGCGCCAGCCAGTCTGCTGAATCTCTTCCGCGCTGCAAAACCCTGAACCTCAAAGGAATCGTCCATGATGACCATCTATCCCCGCCGTTTTTTTGAAATCAGCATCCGCTTTGCGCAAAAAGTTTCCCAGCTTTCAGGCATCACCCTCGACGCTGCCATGCTCACCCACACCAACTGCTACATCCGCTTTGGTCTCGGGCATGATCTCAATCCGGCCAATCCGCTCTGGAAAGCCTATGCCCAGGGTCTGGTGAGCGCCGAAGATCCCATTGAATGGACGTACCGCTTCTACCTGCTCCGCGCCCAGAACAGCTCGCCGGTGGAAGCTGATTCTCCCTTCGGATGCTTTTCTTATACCATGCTGACCGGCGGCCGCGTGCGGCTGCATTTTCATAACGCGCTGCCGCTGGGGCAAAGCCCGCTGGTGGCCAGCCGCCTGAGCGCCCGGCGCAAAGAGCTGAAAACCATGTTCACCTACATTCGCCAGGAAGAGGACCTGCCCACCACAGTCATCGGTGCCTCCTGGCTTTACAATCTGGAAGCCTACCGCAGCCTTTTCCCGCCGGCTTTCATTGCCACTGCCCAGGAAATGTCAGGCCAGTTTGCCTATTTACCCCTCTGGGGCCAGTTTCTGGATAAGCGCATGCAGGTCAAGGAAGACCTGGCCGGTCCATTCCTTGAATGCATCAAGCAAAAGCGCAGCCTCGAAACCCTTGAGAGCTGTTTCCCATTCAAGGTGCTCTATCTGGAAACCTCCATCCAGGAATTCTATCCGTTTTACAAAATTAAGGACTGACCTCTAAGGACCATGTCCCCGCGCCTCACTTTTGCTCTGCCCCTTGTTTGCCTCCTCTATGGCATTGCGGCTGCCATCCTGCTGATTAGCAGCTGGTTTGGCTTTGATCTTCTGCGTTTCACCCAGTGCCCGGCCTGGACAAAATGGCCCCCGCCGCCCCAACCTACCGCCGCCTTGCTGGGAGATCAGGGCGGCCGGGTTTATCTTCAGAGCGCCAACGGAGACATTTTCTGTTCAGATGGCAAAACCTGGGAGAAATGCGGCCAGCCAGTTTATGGATACCGGCCGGCTTTCGCACCCGCCTGGCTGACGCCCCGCTTAATTTTGCCTGAATCAACCGGCATCCGGCAACTGCTGCGTTTGGGCCAGTGGCACGAGGTGACCTACATCGCCCTTTCGGCAGAAGGTAAAATTTGGGCCTGCCCCGTCACCTTTGATGGCGAGGTGCTGCAAATGGCTCAATCTGGACTGGCGCTGTGGGCCTTCCTGCCTCTGCTGGCAGGCCTGTTTTGTTTCTGGATGTTCGTTCTTATTGCCACCCGCGAAGCCCGTCCGTTCTTATGGGATTGGTGGGGCCACGGCACGGAAATTAAATGACCCTCAAAAAAACGGCCTCCTTTTTCGCCTCTGTCTTTCGCGTCCCGCAGGACAGCGACTATTTTCGCGAGGCGTCTTTCATCACCACCGTCCTCCTCACCGGCATTGCTGCCTGGGTGGCTGTCGGACAAGCGGTATCCGCACAACTGGTTTCAGCCCGCAGCGGCCTGCTGCTCTTCGGGCTGATCGCGCTCACCGGCTGGGGCGTGGGCCGTTTTCTTCGCCAGCATTACCTGCGGTCCCTGGCGATTTTCCTGGCCGGTCAACTGGTTTTCATCACCGCCCTGGCTGGCCTGCTCAAAGATCTCAATCTGGGCTATATCTTTCTTTTCACCGTTGTGATGAGCGGCTCGCTGCTGGGCCCTCTGGGCGCCTTCCTCACCGCCACCCTGGCCGTGGCCGCCGAAGTGACCCTGGCGCTTTCGCTGCCCGGCCAGTTGCACAGTGCCGCCCTGCTGCCGGTGCTCATCCTGCTGCAGTACCTGGCTGCTCTCATCTCTGCGCAGGTTTCGCAGGGGCTCTATTCTGCCCTCGAAGCCGCTGAAATCCTGGCCCGCGAAGCCCGCAGCCACGCCGAAGAAGCACGCCAGCATCGCGCCGAGCTGCACCGCACCCTCAAATCCCTGGATATCGCCTATGCGCAACTTGAACATGTCAACGACGAGTTGATCCAGGCCCGCGAAGATGCAGACGCCGCCCTGCATTTCAAAAAAGAGTTTATTGCGCAAACCAGCCACGAACTGCGCACCCCCCTCAACCTCATCATCGGTTTCTCTGAAACCATGGCCTTCTCGCAAAATTCCTACAACGTCAAACTCCCTGCCGCCTACCTGCGCGATGTCACCGAGATCCACCGCAACAGCCGCCACCTTCTGTCTCTGATCGACGATATCCTTGATCTTTCCAAGTTGGAAAGCGGCCGCATGGGCCTGCGTTTTAACCTCGTGGATATCCGCGACGTCTTCCAGGAAGTGGTTAACACCATCCAGCCCCTCACCCATGCCAAGAATCTTGAGCTGATCCTTGAAATTCCTGACCATCTCCCGCCGCTCTGGATGGATCAGGCCCGCATCAATCAGGTGCTGCTGAACCTGCTGTCAAATGCCGCCCGCCTCACCAAAACCGGCCGCATTGTGCTGCGCGCCGACCACCGCGCCATGCAGAACGATCTGCTGGTCGAGGTTCAGGATACCGGTCCGGGCATTTCCCCCGATCTGCTGCCACACATCTTTGAGGAATTTTCCCAGGCCCGCGAAACCGCCGGCGCCCCCGGCACCACCGGCCTCGGCCTCACCATCTCCAAGCGCATCGTCGAGCTGCACGGCGGCGCCATGTGGGTGGAAAGCGAGCCTGGCCAGGGCAGCCGCTTCTTCTTCACCCTGCCGGTCTATATGCCCTTCAGCACCGCTCAGGCCAGCCTGCTGGCCGACTTTGAACAGCACCGCGCATCGCAGCCGGCCATTGTCATCCTTTCAGAAGACAGCCTCACCGAAAACAGCCTGCTCACCCGCCACCTGGATGGCTATCTGCTCAGCCAGGCTTCTTCAGATTTGATCGCCCGCGAATTGATCCAGAAAACCCACGCCCGGGCTGTCATCACCAGCCGGCCTTTCTCCCCCAGCCTGCTCGATTTTCCCGTGCCTGTCATCAGCTGCCCACTGCCCAGCGCTGCAGATATCGCCAACAGCCTGGGCATCACCTTTTTCCTGCGCAAGCCCCTCACCATCAAAACCCTGCGCGAAGCCCTCAAACAGGCTGCGCCGCAGGCCAAATCTCTGCTGTTGATAGATGAGGACCCCAACGCCCTGCGCCTGCTGGAACGCATGACCCAGGGCCTCGGCAAAGCCACCCGCGCCTACAGCGCCGCCGAAGCCCTCGACCTGATCCGGGATCACTGTCCGGATGCCATTTTACTGGATCTGGGTATCTCGGAAGGCAGCGGTCTTGATCTGGTGCGCCAGATCAAGCAAAATCCCTCTGTTGCCCATGTGCCCATTTTGGCTCTGAGCGACCTGGACATGGATGACCCCATCCCCGACCGGCCGGTCGCCATTTATCACCCCGGCGGATTTACCCCCGCCGAGATGCTCAACTATGTGCAGGGCCTGTTGGAGGTGCTCCCGCCGGCGAAAGTGGACCGCGGCACCAGTGTTCCACCTTCGCCAGAAGCGCCTCCTGAGTGACCGGCTTGCGCAGGTAATCTGAAGCGCCCAGCACCTGGGCCATTTCCGTTTCATCCAGCACCGAACAGATCATCACCGGCACGGTTTGCGCTGCCGGGGCGCATTTTAGCCGCTGCAGCACCTCCCAGCCGTCCTGCTCTGGCATCATTACGTCCAGGATGATCAGGCGCAGAGGCTGCTTTTCGGCAATTTCGATGGCCTCGTCGCTGGAGTGCGCCTCAAACACGCGGTACCCGCGGCGCGCCAGGTAGCGCCGGTACAGCTCGATCAAACCGGCGTTATCATCCATCACGAGCAAAGGCATTTCTTCCGCTGCCGGCAGGCTGATCTCTGCCTGCCATGTGCTGACGGTCTCCGCCATCTTCACTTCACCGCCCAGGCTGGCCACCAGCTTGCGGCTCACCTCCAGCCCGACCTTGCTGGGCTCGCCGCCCTGACCGGTCCCGCTGGCCTGTACCCACAGCCGTGCATCCGGATCACCGTTGCTTTTGATCACCACGGATCCCGCTGAGAGGCGCTGGATGGCAAAGGACACCAGCCCCAGCATGGCCTGGCGCAGCACCACCCGGTTGGCCCGCGCCAGCGGCAGGTTGTCGGGCAGTGCATTGCTCAGGCTCACCTTGCGGCTGCTGGCCAGGGGTGTCAGGGTGGCCAGAACGCCGTTCACCAGGTCGTTCAGATTGATGTCCTCCACCTGTGCCTGGTTGATCAACTGCTCTGTTTCGGCGTCGGTCACATCCGCTGGCGCAGACGGTTCAGCCAGGCCGGCATTCAGCACCGGGTTGAGCTTCACCCACAGAAAATCGGCCACTGCATCCACCGCCCGGGCATGCTCGCGCCGCAGCTGGCGGATGCTGATGGCCAGCTCTTCTGCCAGTTCGGCAGTGGTCACCCCCTGCACGTAGTGGCCGTACAGCAAGGCATAAGGCCGCCGCTCTTTGGCCCTGGCTGGCATGTTCCCTGGCGGGTTGAGCGATTCAATGGCATCGAGAACCTCTCCGCGCAGGCGCCGGACGGCCTGATCCAGTGTGCCAGTTGGGGCGCGCAGCAGGCTGGTGAGCGGCAGCTTCTGTAAAAAGGCAAAATCGTGCAAATTTTGCATCGCCTGGCGGATCTGATTGTTAAAATCTTCCTGGGTTATTCTGGGCATGGCACTCCGATGGCACATCTTTGACCGAAAAGGCCTTCTATCGCAACTTTCATTTCCCTATACTATAACATAGAACGGATTGCGGAAAAAAGTTTGAGCTGCCCACCTTTCCGGGTAAAATCATGGAAAAGCAGTTTCAGCCCTCAACCAAAATCCACCCGCCGCAGAAAACCTGACCGTTTTCTGATATCCAACCATCATTGATGAGGAATAGGAGAAAACCCGAAAATGAAAGGCTTGAAAGTTGTTCGTTTGTTCGTGTTCTTGCTGCTGGTCATCTCAATAGCAGCCTGCTCCACCCCTACCGCAGCCCCCACCGCTAAACCGGCCGAACCTACCAAAGCCCCTGTGGCGGCTGAACCCACCAAGGCGCCTGCCGCCGAACCCACAGCAGTTCCCGCCGCCAAGGATGTGACCCTGGTGCTGGGTTCCTGGCGCGTGGATGACGCCGAAGCCTGGGCCAATATCCTCGAAGCCTTCCATGCCAAGTACCCGAACATCACGGTCAAATTTGACCCCACCAATCCCCCCGATTACAACGCCACCCTGCGCACCCAGCTCGAAACCGGCAATGCCCCCGATCTGTTCTTTGTGCGCTCCTTTGCCACCGGCCGCGAACTGTTCGATGCGGGCTATATCGCTTCGCTGAAGGACCTGCCTGGTCTCTCTGATGCCATTTCCGCCGCCTCCAACGCCCCCTGGGCCACCGATAAGGGCGAACCCTATGCCGTGCCGATTGCGGCTGTGTCTCATGGCATTTACTACAATCAGGACCTCTTCGAAAAGAACGGCATCGCCATCCCCAAAACCTGGGAAGAGTTGATGGCCGCGGCTGAAAAATTGAAAGCCGCCGGCGTGACTCCTTTCGCCAATGGCACCAAGGACGCCTGGGATATTAACGAGGTTGTCATGATGACCCTGCTCCCCAACCTGGTTGGTGGTCTCGATGGCCGCATGGCTTACCTGAATGGCGAACGCTGCTTCAATGATGCCGCCATGGTCGCCGCTTTCCAGGAAATCAAGGACATGACCCCCTACCTGCCCGAAGGTTTTACTGCCCTCACCTACTACGACTCACAGCAGCTCTTCGTTCAGGGCAAAGCTGCCATGATGTTCGATGGTTCCTGGAGCATCTCGGGTTTTGAAAAGGATGCCCCCGATTTCAAGTGGAGTGTTTTCGCTGCTCCGCCACCTGCCGGCAAGGATCAATACATCAGCTTCCACATGGACGCCGCCATCGGCATGAATGCCGCCAGCAAGAACCCCGAAGCCGCCCGCACCTTCCTGACCTGGCTCGAGAGCGTGGAATTTGCCGAGATGTTCGGCAATGAAATTCCCGGCTTTTTCCCCGTCAGCAACACCCAGCCCCAGCTCAAGGACCCCGTGGCCGCCGCCTTCCTGTCCTTCAATACTCAGGCCAAGGGCACCGACATCCGCTTCGTCTGGGAAAAGCTGCTTGCCGCTCCTTCCGGCCAGGTGGATGCGTACACCGCCATGAACAATGCCGTCATCGCTGTCCTCAAGGGTGAACAGGATCCCCAGCAGGCCGCTGACAGCCTGCAGACCGCCCTGGCTGGCTGGTACGAACCGGCCAAGACCTGCAAGAAATAACCCCTCTCCTTTTGAACGGCAGGGGTCAGAGACTGACCCCTGCCCCATTGTATCCATCCTTCTTTGAAAAAGGTTTGCCATGAGCATCTCCACCAAACGGAAGTCACCCCTCCATACCCTGAAAACGCAGGGAACCTGGGTATTATTCCTCCTCCCTGCGCTGCTGGTTTATATCGTGTTCATGGCAGGGCCTTTGTTCGACTCGCTGCGCCTCAGTCTTTATACCGGTGAAGGATACACCCCCACCCAATTTGTCGGCTTCGCCAATTACATTGAACTTTTTTCCACGCCGCTCTGGCGCGAACGCTTCTTCGGCGCGCTGCTGCACACCTGCATCTTCTTCGCCGTTCACATGACCGTGCAGAACACCCTCGGCCTGTTCTTTGCCACCCTGCTCTCCTCTGATTTCAAAGGGCGCGACATCTTCCGCACCATCATTTTTGCACCTGCCACCCTCTCTGTGCTGGTCACCGGCTTCCTGTGGACTCTGATCCTCAATCCGCAGTGGGGCGCCATCAACCAGTTTCTCAATGCCGTCGGCCTTCACAATTGGACCCGTCCCTGGCTGGGTGAAGAGGGTCTGGCGTTGATCATCATCTCCCTCACCTCCTCATGGCAGTGGGTCGGCATGCCCACGGTGCTCTTTCTGGCCGGCCTGCTGGCCATTCCGGATGAGATTCTGGAGGCTGCCCGTGTAGACGGCGCCTCTGCCTGGACCATTTTCTGGCGCATCAAATTTCCCCTCCTCATGCCGGTGGTGGGCATTGTCACCATCCTCACCTTCGTCGATAATTTCAATGCCTTCGATGTCATCTACGCCATGGCCGGCGCCAAAGGCGAGCCGGGTTATTCCACCGACCTGCTGGCCACCCTTTTCTACCGCACCGGCATCGCCGGAGAACATCCCGTCGGCATTCCCAACATGGGCATGGGCGCCACCATCGCCACGCTCACCTTTATCATCCTGATGACCGGTGTGCTCACCTGGATGTATTTTTCCCGCAAGTCCAACAACGAAGCGTAGCCCGGAGGCCCACAAATGCTCAAACGCCGTCTTTCACAAATTCTCACCTACGTCCTGCTCACCATCTGGTCCATCATCGTCCTCTTCCCCATCTACACCCTGGTGGTCAATTCCTTCAAACCGCAAAAAGAGATCTTCAATAACCCCTTCGGCCTGCCGCAAAAATTCACCCTGGCCGGCTATGAAACCGCCTGGAACAGCGGCCGCTTCGATCTGTACTTTTTCAATACCATTTTCGTCACCATTATTTCCCTTGTTCTCATCATGTTCTTTGGCTCCATGGCCGCTTATGCCCTGGCTAAATGGGAGTCCAAACTGACCAAATTCCTTTACATTTTCTTCATCGCCGGCCTGATGATCCCCATCCGCCTGGGCACCCTGGACCTGGTGCGCCTGATCAAAACCCTCGGCCTGCAAGACAGCCTCTGGAGCCTCATCCCGGTCTATGTCGCCATGGGCATGCCCATCGCCACCTTTGTGCTGACCGCGTTTATCAAGGGCCTGCCCAAAGATATGTTTGACGCAGCCAAGGTGGACGGCGCATCAGAATGGCGCATTTACACCATGATCGTCGTCCCTCTCATGCGTCCGGCTCTGGCCACGGTGGCGATTTTCAATATGATCAAGATTTGGAACGACTTCTGGTTCCCCCTGGTCTTTATCCGCGCCGAAGAATCGCGCACGGTGGCCCTGGGCGTCTCCCTGCTCTTTGGCCAATACCGCACCGATTGGAACCGCGCCCTCAGCACCCTGGCCCTTGCCGCCATCCCGATTCTGATCCTCTATGTCTTCCTTTCCCGAGAATTTATCAAAGGCCTCACCGCCGGGGCAGTAAAAGGTTGAGGTTATGATTCTACTTCATCAAAAACGCGCCGGGCAGGCGCGTTTTTGATTCTCTCAATGACGCAGGTTATTTTGTCACAAAAGGCATGAACAAAAAATATCCCATCAGGCGTCCATGCACATCCCGGTTGCCGCCATCCCGGATATGTTCCCAGGATACCAGAAAATTGGTTTTCCCACCGCTGACCGCCGGGTACTCGCGGTGGGCCTGGTAACCTGGCTGAACAATGCCAAATTCGGCTTCCATCGAGCCGTCTGGATAAACATACCGCGCCCAAATGCCGAAATAGCCTCCCGCATATTGATCCTGCCAGGCCGCCAGGTACTTGTTTCCCTGAAAATTGCAGGCCACATCCGCATTCAACTGTTTGGCAGTCGTGTTCGCCACCTGGGCAACCGTTCCCGGCACGCCGGCGCCGCTGATGAACCGCTCATATATGGCATAATCTGCCCCGCTTGTGCCAATATCTGACTGCCAAAGCACAAGATATTGGTCCGCCGCATCACATGCTGCAACCTTTGGTTTCTCTTCAATATCAGGCCAGCCCGCGATGGCAAATTCACCCACCGCATAAGGATCACCCCCTTGAAGCGCAACCCCCATACCGCTCAGCCGCATGCCGTGAATATCGACCGCGCCTTCAACCACATCCCATACCACCAGGTATTCGTTGCGCGCCAGGTTATAGGTCACATCAGGAAAATCGCGGCTGGCCGTGCCGCTGGAAACCAGGAAACCACCCGCCGGAAAACCGCTGCCGTCAGAAAACACCCGCCTCGCGCTGATATAAGTTGGCTGGCCGGAAGGTGCATTCATCCAAACCACCAGGAACTCCTGCTGAGCGTACGCAAAGGCGGTTTTAGGATGTGCCTGGTTGCTGGTCCAGGTGCAGATGGGAAAATCTGCCAGGCCTGTGTCCGGCCCTTCCCATGGAATGAAGCGGCCGTAAACATCCCAATCGCTGCCATCCCCAAACACATCGTAAATCCAGACGATCAGATAGCGGTCATGGATAGGGTCATAACTGACCGAAGGTGCCATTTTATTATTGGGGCTGGTCGAAACAGCAAACCAGCTTAAAAGCTGCCCGGTGGAAGAAACGCGCTGGGCATAGATATCGTGGCTGCCCCCTGGCCAAATATTCTCCCATACCACCAGGTATTCATTGTGGTTTGTATTATAGGCAACGACAGGGCCGTATTCATCACTGGTCCGCTCTGAAACAGTGATTTCTCCGCTCATGGCTTCTGCCGGAGCCGTGGGCATCCCCTGCACGGTCAAATAAACCAGCAGCAATCCGGCGGTTATAAAACCGCCTGCGAAGATTTTCAGAAATAACATCTTGCCCTCCAATGGAAAATGATGGATAGGCCGCATCATCTTACCCAAACCCTATGCCGGATGCCATATTCACTTTTTTGACGTTTGGGAAGTGTGTAAACTCATTATAGGTTGATGTGTAAGGCAAGTCAATCACCCCTTTGCCCGCCCACCACACATTAACTGCGGATTAATCCCCCCGGCTGCGCCGCCCTGATATCCATGAGAACGGCGAGTTTACAGTATAATTAATCCAACTTAATTGACGATTCAGGGAGCACTATGACATCCATCTCAAGCTATACTTCAACCCTTTCACACAACATTAAAAAGGTCATCATCGGCAAGGATGATATCATTGAACTACTGCTGGTTTCCCTCCTGTGCGAGGGACATATCCTGCTTGAAGATGTCCCCGGGGTGGGCAAAACCATGCTCGCCCGCGCCCTGGCAGCCTCCATTGGCGGCGTGTTCCGCCGCGTGCAATGCACCCCTGATCTGCTCCCCAATGATATCACCGGCGTCTCGGTGTTCAATCAGCAGACCAGTTCCTTCGAATTCCGCCCGGGCCCCCTCTTCGTCAACATCCTGCTGGCCGATGAAATCAACCGTGCCACCCCGCGCACCCAGTCGGCCCTGCTCGAAGCCATGCAGGAGCAGCAGGTGACCGTTGATGGCATCACCTACCGCCTGCCGCGTCCATTCATTGTCATGGCAACTCAGAATCCCATTGAATATGAAGGCACCTTCCCCCTCCCTGAAGCCCAGCTGGACCGCTTTATGATGCGCCTTTCAGTCGGCTATCCTTCCACTGATGAAGAGCGCCTAATTCTCAAGACACTGCAACGCGAACACCCCATCAACACGCTTGGCAAGGTGGTGGAAGCGGATGATATCGTCCCCTTCCAGAAGCAGGTCTGGGAAGTCAATGTGGATGAAACCGTGCAGGAATATATCCTCAAGATGGTGGCCCTCACTCGCGCTCACACCGAGCTGACCCTCGGCGCCAGCCCGCGCGCCAGCCTGGCTCTGTTCAAAGCCGGCCAGGCTCTGGCTGCCCTGCGCGGGCGCGATCATGTCATTCCCGATGATATCAAGTACCTGGCCGAACCGATTCTGGCGCACCGCCTGATGGTCCGCCCAGAAGCAGAACTGAAAGGACGCAGCGACAAGGTGATTGTGCGCGAAATCGTCGCCAGCACCCCGCTCGGTTTACGCACCGCCCAGGAGGCGGCCAGATAACCCGGCATGAATGATTATTTGCCTGTGCTGTTTGCACTCATCATTGCTGCCGCTGCATTGCAGCAGCACTTTATTTTATCCATCCTCTACCTCATCACCGGTCTCTATATAGTCGGCCGCTGGTGGAGCCGCCGCTCCCTGAACAATCTCTCGTTGGAGCGCGTCTATACGCCCAATGCCTTCCTCGACCAGGATGTGCAGGTTGAACTGGAGATAAAAAACCGCGGCCTGCTGCCGGTGGTCTGGGTGCGCCTGCATGAAAGCCTGCCCCTTGAACTGGCTTCACCCAATTTCTTCCGCCAGGTGCTCAGCCTGCTCTGGCGCGGTCAAACCCGCCTCACCTACAACCTCCACACTCACAAGCGCGGCTGCTATGCCCTCGGCCCCCTCTTTCTCACCAACGGCGACCTGCTCGGCATCACCCCTGAAAACAACCGCGAAGTGACCAGCGATTACCTGACCGTTTATCCCAAGATCATCCCCATTCCAAGTCTCAATCTTTCTTCCCGCTCCCCCTTCGGCACCATCCGCCACAGCAACCCCATTTTTGAAGATACCTCCCGCATCATCGGCAAACGCGACTACCGTCCCGGCGATTCCCTGCGCCGGGTAGATTGGAAAACCACGGCGGTCACCGGGCGTCTGCAGGTCAAGCAGTATGAAGCATCCATCGCCCTCGAAACCCACATTTTTCTGGACCTGGATAAGCGCACTTACCTGCGGCAGAACTGGTTTGATGCCTCTGAACTGGCCATTGTTTGCGCCGCCTCGCTGGCCAACTGGAGCAATACCCATAAACAGGCAGTCGGTCTCTGCACCAACGGCCTCGATTTTCACCTCAATCCCAAAGGCCAGATCCCCCGCGCTCTGCCGCCGCATAAGGGCAGCGGACATCTGATGTCGGTGCTGGAAACCCTGGCGCGCGTGCAGTGCGCTGAAACCCAGCCTTTCAGCCAGATGATCGAGCAAAACATGGCCAACCTCTCCTGGGGCACCACCATGCTGCTCATCACCGGCCAGTACGATCAGAATCTGCTGCAAATCATGTTTCAGGCGCGGCGGATGGGCCTGCAGCCGGCTGTGTTCCTCATCGGCGCCAGCGTGGCCCTTCAGGAAGCCCGGCGAGAAGCCGGCCACTTTGGCTTTCCGGTTTTTATCATTCAATACGCAGATGATCTGCTGGCACTTTCAGCCCACTAGCCTATGAGCGATACTCCTCCCACCCCAACCCATGCCCGCCATCCCGCATTGATCATTGCGTTTAACACCATCACCATCGCCCTGATGATGACCTGCGTGGCTCAAATAACCGGATTGGTGGGGCTTCGATTTTCGGTGCCGGTCAACCTTTCCCTGATCGCTGTGGCTGCCTTCCTCGTCTCGCTTGAGTCCACCTTCACCTACCGCCTGAACACCGGCGTTGCCTTTCCCAGCCTGGAAGGCCTGTTCCAGCACCTGATTGAATGGGTGCTGCTCCTCACGGCCATCCGCATCGTCACGGCCCTGTTCAATGACCCGGCCCAGATCGGCCAGCGTTTTTCTGATCTCTTGGCCGCGGCAGGCCAGCTTTTCCAGAACCCCTCTACATTTTTCGGCGAGACGGCTTCCCGGCAAAAGATGCTCGAAATACTGATGGCGCCTGATTTTCTAATTGCAGCAGCCATTTTGCTGCTGGTGTGGACGATCACCCGCCAGCTCTGGCAAAACCTGGTGCTGCTTGAACTGGATGAAGACATTTTGGAACAGGAAAAGCTGGGCATCCTCATCAACAACCGTTACGAAGCCCGCCGCGAGCTGGTTGGTTTTGTGTTCGGTATCGGCATCATCATCCTGATTTGCACGGCCATAACGAACACCGAGATCCCCTATCTGCCCAGCCCTCTGGCCGATGACTCCCTGGCTGGCGTGCTGATCACTCTGATGATCTACTTCCTGTTTGGCATGGCCCTGCTGGCTCAAAGCCAGTTCTCTCTGCTGCAGTCGCACTGGTACCTGCAGGAAGTGCCCATTGAACCCGGCACGGCCCGCAATTGGGGCGTTTACAGCCTGGTGCTTCTGGCCGGCATCACCCTCGTCGCCATGCTTTTACCCACCCAATATGCCAGCGGTTCGCTCGTGCTCCTGCGAGATGCGATTAACGTCTTGATGCAGGTGGTGATGGTCATTTTATTTGGCCTGTATCTGGGTCTGGTGTCCATTATTTCCTTCTTCATGCAGTGGCTCAACCCCGCTTCTGAAACCGTGCTGCCGGCCGCCGTGCCGACCCCTGAGCCCCTGGTTCCCGCCGACTCCGCCTACCCGGCCCCGGCCTTCACCCTGCCCGAAGCCGTTCAATCCTTCTTTTATTGGGCCATCCTGGCAGTGATTGTGATCTACTCGCTGGTCTTTGTTTTGCGCCGCCTGCCTTCACCCGCCCTGTGGTTGAAAAACCTGCCCTTCGGCAGCACCCTCAGCCACATCTGGGCCTGGCTGGCTGCCCGTTTCAAACAGGCTGGCAACGGCCTGGGCGCCCTGGCGCAGGCCGGTATCCAGCGCCTGCGCACCCTGCGCACGCCTCAGGTTAACCTGGTCAATGCCCTGATGAACATTGCCGGCAGCCTGCCCGCTCGCGAACAGATCATCCTTACCTATGTCGCCATGATCCAGTGGAACGAAGGCCAGGGTATTTTCCGCCGCCCGCAGGAAACCCCCATGGAATACCAGCGCCGTGTGGCTGAACAGGTGCCGGAAATGTCCGCAGACCTGGCCCTGATCACCGGCTTCTTCATTGAAGCCCGCTATACCCGCCATCCCCTGGAAAAGGAACAGGCCGCCGAAACCCGTGCCGCCTGGGAACGCCTGCGCCAGGCTGTGTTGGCGCACCTGCAGGCAGAAGCCCAAAAAGCTGCCGCGCCCTCTATCCAGACATAAGGAGACCATTTCCCATGATCCCCCTTCACCCTCTCATTGCCAGCCGCCGGTCTTCCCGAGCTTTTGATCCCTCCCGTCAGGTGGAAGATGAGGTGTTGCGTAGCCTGTTGGAAGCAGCCCGTTGGGCGCCTTCAGGAAACAACCTTCAACCCTGGCATTATGTCATTTTCAACCATCAAGACCCGGCTGCCCTCGAAGCCGCCCGAGCCTGTCTGGATGAAGGCAACCAGGTCTGGGCCCGGCGTGCCCCCCTGCTGCTGCTGGCCGTGATGAAGGAAACCCGGCCCAACGGCACCATTCATCCCCGCGCCATGCACGACCTGGGTGCCGCCAATGAGAACCTGCTCCTGCAGGCGTTCAGCCTCGGCCTGCACTGCCGACCCATGGGCGGTTTTGACGCCTCCCAAGCCTCCGGGCTGGCCGGCCTGTCAGAAGGGTATAAGGCGGTGGTCTTCATTGCCCTGGGTTATCCCGCGCCTGTTGAAGACCTGCCCGCGGAAGTCCAGCTGAAAGAGGCCGAACCGCGAACCCGGCGTGCTGTTGACGCATTCACCTTCTCCAGTCATTGGGGCAGACCTTACTTTTCACCAACCCCAAAGGAGGACTGATGTCTGTTCATCCGTTGCGCATTTTTTATGGTTCGGCTCATCCCAAGCTGGCTCAGGAAATTGCCAGATCCTTGGGCGTCACGCCCGGCGTTTGCACCACCACCCATCTACCTGACAGTGAAATTCATGTGATGATTGATGAGGTGGTTCGCGACCAGGACATTTACTTCGTCCAGCCCTGTTCCGTCCCTGTCAACGACAATCTGATGGAACTGATCCTTTACCTTGATGCCTTCCGCCGTGCCAGTGCTCACTCCGTCACCGCAGTGATCCCTTATTTCCCTTACGCCCGTCAGGAACGCATGGCCAAAAGTCGCGAAGCCATCAGCGCCCGCGTGGTGGCCAATTTGCTTGAAAGCGAAGGCGCCAACCGCGTCATCTTTGTGGATATCCACAACCTGGCCATTCCGGGCTTCTTCAATATTCCGGTGGATACCGTTTCAGCCATTCCCGTCATCTGTGATTACTTCCAGAAGCCCGGCTTTGAAAACGCAGCCATCGTCAGCCCGGACGTTGGCCGCGCCAGCATGGCCGGTAAATATGCCGAGCGCCTCAACCTGCCCCTGGTGGTGATGCATAAACGCCGCACCAGTTTTCAGGAAACCAAAACCACCCACGTCGTTGGTGATATTAAAGGCCGCAGACCGATCATTATTGACGACATCATGGCCGGCGGCAGCGTCCTCAAGCAGCTGGACGTGCTTTACGAACAGGGCGCCGTTGGCAAGGCCATTTTCGCCGTCAGCCACGGCGTGCTGCTCCCCTCCGCCATCAAACTGCTCGAAGCCGATGACCGGATAGAAAAAATTGTGGTCACCGATACAGTGCCCCAAAATCGGCCCCATCCCAAAGTGGATGTGGTCTCCATTGCGCCCCTGCTGGCATCCATTATTGACCGTGTTCACCACGGCATCAGTATTTCAGGCATCATTATTCATTCATAGGAGATATTAATGATAACGATTGTAGCCGATACCACCTGTGGGCTTTCCCGCAAACGCCTTGAAGAGCTGGAAATTCCTTTCCTGCCCCAGATTATCGTTTTTGGAGAAGAATCCTACCGCGATGATTATGAAATAGATACCCCCACCTTCTTGAAAAAATTGCGCGCCGCCTCAAGCCTGCCCAAAACGGCCGCCCCGCCGCCGGACCTCTACAAACCGGTCTACGATAAATTTGGCGGTAAAGGCAACACTATCATCGTCATCACTCCCTCGGCTGAGGTCAGCGGCACCGCCCGCAGCGCCACCGTGGCCGCCCAGGAATATCCAGACAGCGATATTCGTGTCATCGATACCCGCACCATCGCTGGCGGGCTGGGTTCCATGGTCGTGCAGGCCCATGCCTGGGCCAAAGCCGGACTCGACGCCGATACCATCGTGGCGCGGGTGAAGGACATGGCCTCCCGTGAACGTTGTTTCTTCGTGGTAGATACCCTCGAATATCTGTACAAGGGCGGCCGCATCGGCGGCGCCAAGGCCCTTTTCGGCAGTATTTTACAGATCAAACCCATCCTAACCCTCAGCGACGGGCGCACGGAACCGGTCGAATCGCAGCGCACCCGCGTCAAGGCTCTGTCTCGCCTCAAAGAATTGATCACTGCCGAAATGCCCCACGATGAAAGCGCCCTGCTGACCTTTTCGCACTGCGAGGCCGCAGATGTGGCCGACGAACTGGCAGCCTATTTCTCACAGGCCTTTGGCATCAAGGATATCCCCATTTATGAAGTGCCCCCGGCCATTGTGGTTCACGGCGGCCCCAAAATCATCAGCGCCAGCTACTTCCGCGCGCCCAAAGCCTGATCTCCCTCCAGAGCAACAAATAACGCCGCCCGGCAAGGCTGCTTGCAGGGTGGCGTGTTATATTTGCTGGCCGGTTCACTCGCTGAAGATGCGCCGGTAAGCCAGAGAACGTTCCATCAACTCATCATGCGTGCCGGAGGCCACCAGCTGACCGTTGCGCAACACCAAGATCAGATCCGCCCAGCGAATTTGCGACAGGCGGTGGGTGATGATAAAGGTGGTGCGCCCGCGTGATGCCGTGAAGATGGCCCGCTGGATCATATCTTCGGTGGCTGAATCGATGGCGGAAGTTGAGTCATCCAGCACCAGAATGCGCGGGTCCGTCAGAAAGGCCCGCGCCAGGGCAATGCGCTGGCGCTGTCCGCCCGAAAGGGTCACGCCGCGTTCCCCAATCACCGTGTCGTAACCCTTTTCAAAGGTCATGATGAAATCGTGCGCCTGTGCCATGCGGGCAGCCTTTTCAACTTCTTCCTGACTGGCATTCGGGTTGCCAAAGGCGATGTTTTCCCGGATGGTCTGCGAAAAGAGGAAGATATCCTGCTCAATAATGGATATTTGCCGCCGCAGTGATTCCAGATTCCACTCGCGTACATCTCGCCCATCCACCAACACCCGGCCTGTGTTCACATCATAGGTGCGGTTAATCAGGCGCGCCAGGGTGGTCTTGCCAGAGCCGGTCTGCCCCACCACCGCCACCGTCATGCCTGGTTTGACGGTGAAATTCAAATCCGAAAGCGACGCTTCGCTGCCGTCATATGCAAAATTCACGCCTTCAAAGGCGACATCACCCTGCATTTGTCCCGAAAAGCCCGCGCTGTTTTGATCCAGGTTGTTTTCGCGGTTCATCAATTCAAGAATGCGCCGCGCACCGGCCAGGCCCAGCGCCAGGCGTGAATAGGCCCAGATGGACGTAAAAGTCGGGAAATCGAGCATCAGCAAAATGCCAAAGTAGGCCACCACATCACCCACCGTCAGCAGACCCTGTGAATACAGGATCAGGGCGTGAAAAAGACCGCCCGCCAGGCTGATGAAGAACAGCAGCATGGGCCAGAAACGGGCCTCGATATCTCCCTGCCGTACAAACGCATCCCGGTAGCGCCGGGCGTTCTTATCAAAGCGCCCTACCTCGTTCTTTTCCTGCGCCGCCCCCTTGACCACTTCGATGCCGTCAAGGGCTTCAGCCAGCCGCGTGTTCAGGGCCCCAAAAGAGGCGCGCACCTCGTCGGTCACCGGTTCCAATGACCGCATGTAATAGGATATGGCCACAAAATACAGCACCGTGAACAGCGCCGGGGTCAGGATCAAAGCTGGATGGTAGCGGGGAGCCAGGTAAAGCGGCATCACCAGGAACATCAGCGAGCCAATCACCATGTTCAACCCGGGTGAAAAAAAGAAGTTGACTTCGCGCACATCATTAGTGGCGCGCGCCATGGTGTCGCCCACCGGCTGCAGGTTATGGAAGGTCATGCTCTTCCCCAGCAGGGACGAATAAAGTTCATTGCGCACATTGCGTTCCACACGCTGCGCCGCCACTTCAAAGCCAAAGTTCCGGCTCAACTGCAGCGCCCCGCGGAAAACCTGTGTCAGGGTCAGGAAAAGTGCCAGGGTGAGCAGGCGCGCAGGCAAATCCTCCGCCCCATCCAGCACCAGGTTGAAAGCCTGCCCCGTGATCATGGGCACCAGCGAAGTGACCGCGGCGTTGCCAATGGCGCCAACGATGGCCAGCAGGATCAAATGCGCCTGGCGCCAGCCGTGAGAAGCGATCCATAAAGCCGGCGACTTGCGGTTGGTGGTGTAAGGAGGGGGAATGGTGAACTCAGCCTGGTTCTGAGAGGGGAGTGCATTGGCATGGTTCATACGGGTTCCTCCATTAGCTCATGCACCTGCTCAATATAAGCCAGCGATTGGTGCCGGAAGTAGGTGTTATACAGGGAGGCATAATGGCCGCCCTGGTTCATCAGTCCCAGATGGTTGCCCTGTTCAATGATTCTGCCTTTTTCAATCACCAGAATGCGGTCCGCTGACCGTACCGTTGACAGGCGGTGAGCGATCAGAATGCTGGTGGATTGGTGCATGATCAGGTTCAAAGCCTGCTGGATCTGCCACTCAGTGAAGGGATCAATGCTGGCCGTGGCTTCGTCCAGAATGAAAATCGCTGGTTTCTGCACCAGCACCCGCATCAGTGAAACAAGCTGCCTCTGGCCCATTGAAAGGCGCGCTCCACGCTCGCCCACCATTGTGTTCAGCCCATTCGGCAAAGTGTCCACCCATTCACCGTCGCCGATCTGTCGCGCCAGTTCCGCAATTTCGGCATCTGTCACACCAGGCCGCGCATAGCGAATGTTGTCAGCCACCGTTTCATTAAACAGGAAGGGCGTCTGCGAGACGATCCCCAACTGGCGCCGGAATGAACCCAGCTCAAAATGGCGGATATCTATCCCATCGATGCGAATGCTGCCGCTCTGAAATTCATAGAAACGCGCCAGCAGCCGCGCCACGGAAGATTTTCCTGCGCCGGTATGCCCCACCAGCGCGATGGTTTCTCCGGGCTGGATGTGCAGGTTGAAATCGTCCAACACTGGCTCGTTGTTCTTGTAACGGAAACTCACATGTTCGAACTGGATCTCTCCGTGCAGTTCCGGCGCCGGCTGCTGGTCGCTCTGCACCACAGCCGCCTCGGCGTCAATCAGCGCGAACACGCGTTCACCCGCCGAAAGGCCGTTTTGCACCTGCGTCCAAAAAGACGAAAGGTTCATCACCGGAAAAAGGAAGCGGTCCAGCGATAACAAGAAAAGATACCATGCGCCCGCGGTCACCATTCCCTGGTAGGCCGAAATGCCGCCCGTGTAGATCATGAATGCGCTTGCCATCCCCCCCAGGGCATTCAAAGTTGGGAAAACGATGGTCAGCACCAGCCCGCGCCGCACATTGATGCGGTATGAGGTCAGGTTGGCTTCCGAAAAATCCCGGTAAATGCTCTGCTCCTGGCGAAAATTCTTGGCCACCGCAATCCCTGAAACGGTTTCTTTGATGGTGGCGTTGACGTTGGCCATGGCCCGCATACCCTGCCGGGTGGCCTTGCGCGCCAGTGAACGGTATGAAATGGCCAGAACAAAGATGATCGGCACCAGCGCCAGCAGATACAGGGTTAGCAGCGCATCGATCTGGAACAGCACCACCAGCAAAATGCCCGCTTCAACGATCTGCGAAATCAAATCCACCACCAACTGCACAAGCTGGCCCAGGTCCTGAGTATCCGAAGTGATGCGTGAAGCAATTTTTCCCGATGAGAACTCATCATAGAAGGAAAGATCATGTTCAGCAGCCGCCTTGAAGGCATCACCTGCCAGCTTCACCAGCACATTGCCCAGGGCGCGCACCATCAGAACCCGGCTGCCCCAGTTGGCCAGCCACACCAGCACCCCCGTCACCAGCACGCTGAGGCCTATCAGAATCATGACCGTCGAAGACGAATTATCTCTTAATTGGTCCACCCCGCGCGCCACGATGATTGGCTGCAAGGCTGCCAGCCCGGCCACTGTCAGCACCAGGGCAGTGACTCCGGCCAGGCGGCCTTTCTCTGGTGCAAAATAACTTAAAATCCGCCTTACCAGAACCCTGTCCTGGTATTTGCGATCATATTTTTCTGTGTCGAGACCATCAAAGAAACCCATCTTGCACCTGCTTTCTAATTTGAAACGATTGATTATAATCGCAATCTGAAAATCCGCGGCCCTGAAAAAAGAAAATCACCCCACCCACGCCAATCTCACTTTCTGTTCACCGCATCCATTCAATGACCCAAATTCCTTGATCGCTGGCCTTATTTCATCTATAATGAAGGCGAAAGGGTTTTCCGCCCCCAATGAATTATTACCTAAACCATCCTTGGCAGGCAGGGCTTTACTCCCTGCCCGCTTTTCTGAATCGAGATTGAAAGTAGCAAACATGAACTCTATTGATGAGACTCCCAATCAGGAAAATCTATCTCCTGTGGATAAGCACAGCCCCACTCTCCCCGAAGCCAGCCTCGCCGACCTGCCGGAACACCTGCAGCAGGGCGCCATCCGCGCTGGATGGCCTCAGTTGATGCCGGTGCAGGCCAAAGCCATCCCCTATCTGTATTCTCGCCGCGACATGATGATCCAATCGCGCACCGGCAGCGGCAAAACCGGCGCTTATGTGCTGCCTCTGCTGGATATGATCAACCCCCTCGAAAAAAACACCCAGGCCCTGGTGCTGGTTCCCACCCGCGAACTGGCCACCCAGGTGGCGCATGAAGCCGGAATTCTGGGCAGCGCCACCCAGGTTCACACCACCGCCATTTACGGCGGCGTGGGTTACCGCCAGCAGCTCGATGCGCTGGCTCAGGGCGCCCACCTGGTGGTCGGCACACCCGGCCGCATCCTTGACCACCTGCTCAAACGCTCGCTCAACCTTAAAAACCTGAAGTTTCTGGTCTTTGACGAGGCCGACCGCATGTTGTCCATGGGGTTCTACCCGGATATGCGCCGCATTCAATCCTACCTTCCCGAAACAGACATCAGCACCTATATGTTTTCCGCCACTTTCCCGGCCGCTGTGCTGCGCCTCACCGGGCAGTTCATGCGCCAGCCCGGCATGCTGAACCTCAGTACTGACCACGTTCATGTCGCTGAAACAGAGCATATTTACTACCAGGTGCAGGGTATGGACAAGGACCGCAGCCTGGTCCGCATTATCGAAGCTGAAAACCCGCTTTCGGCCATCATCTTCTGCAACACCAAGGACCGTGTGGCCTATATCACCGCCGTCCTGCAGCGTTTTGGTTATGACGCGGACGACCTGACTTCGGATCTGGCGCAGAACGCCCGTGAGAAGGTGCTGGAACGGGTGCGCCAGGGAAAGCTGCGTTTTCTGGTGGCCACCGATGTTGCCGCCCGCGGCATTGACCTGCCCGAACTGTCGCATGTGTTCCAATATGAACCTCCTGAAGACCCCGAAGCCTATATTCACCGCGCCGGACGCACCGGGCGCGCCGGCGGATCCGGCACCGCTATCACCCTCGTCAACGTGCTGGAGCGCCCCCTCCTGATGCGCATTGCCAGGCAGTTTAACGTCCCCCTGCAGGAAAAAGCCGTGCCCAATGACGAAGATGTGCAAAAAATTGTATCTGAACGCGTGATCGCCCTGCTGGAAGCCCGCCTGCGCGACCGCGACCGCCTGCAAATCGAGCGCATGGCCCGTTTTGCCCCCCTGGTTCACAGCCTGGGCGAAAGCGAAGATGAATCTAGCCTGCTGACCATGCTGCTGGATGACTTCTATCAGACCACCTTCCATGCGCCCATTGTTCCGCCCGCCGAAGAAAAAAACATCAGCCGGCCGTCTGGTGGAAGAAGCGGTTCCGGCCGCCGTTCCGCCAACCGCCGTCATGGTGGGCCGAGATATTAAATGACTCAATCTGATAAAAAACAGCCCGCATTGGGCTGTTTTTTCATGAGAATTATTCTCCCGTCTGAATGCGCTCTTCCAGCAAACGGATGAGGCGTTCAGCCAGTTCCATCTGCTCCACCAGGGTGGACAGCCAGCGGTCCGCCGCTGAATACACATCCTCGTCAGGCCCTGGGGTATCCAACGCCTGACGCAGGCCGTTTATCTCGCCCCTGTCCAGCCGATTCATCATTCGCAAAATGGCCATAAAGCCATACCCGGCGCTGCGCAGCATTCGGATCACCCGCAGGCGGGCAATTTCCACCTGAGAGTACTGCCGGTAACCGCTCTCTTCATCCCGCGGCACCTCCACCAATCCATTTCGTTCCCAGTTGCGCAGCATATCTACGCTGATATTCAGCAAATGCGCGGTGTCGCCAATGCGCATCAGGCACGAGGTGCTGTCTGTGGGCATGCCCTGCGCCCAGCGTTCCAGCATGCTGACAGCCGCTTCTGCCTGGGCCTGTTCAGAGGCGACAATGGCCTGATGCTGATAGGCCAGTTCCAGCGCGCCGCCCAGGTCTCCAGTGGCGGCATATTTCACCAACTGCACCACCGAATGCCTGATCTTTTTTCCAGGGTAAGTTGTGTTCAACGCCAGACGCGCCAGACGCATCTGGTTAAGATGCGTCCGCGTGTATAAACGATATCCCTTGCTGTTGCGCGGCACTGGTGGCAGAAAACCCCATGCCTCATATATACGCACCGTGTTGGGGTGGCATCCCACCTCGCGCGCAATTTTTGCTGTACTCAGCCGGTTATAAGGCATCCTAATGCGCCTTTGCCATTAAAACCCGTCCCCCATTGCATGTGGCCAGACGGTACCGCCGTAATTGAGCCGGAATCAGCAGACTCTGCCTTTCCTCCAGTTTCGCCCGCCAGCCATCGCCGGCCAGTTCAGCCTCTCCGCTCACCGCCGTGAGCGCATGAAAAGAGTCTCCTTCCGTGTCCATGTCGAACCCTGCTGAAACCCCCATCAGCATGGATAAATGAAAATATGGACAGTTGAGCAGAGAATATTGGCCAATAAAGGTATCATCTGGTGGGGGTACCAGTTTTCCAGTCAGGTCAGGGCGCGCCGCCTGCAGGGATTTTTGAATATGCAATGGACGCTGGGGCGTTTCCGGCCGGTCCCAATCCCACACCCGGTAGGTCCAGTCAGAGGTTTGCTGAACCTCATAAGCCAGCAGGCCAGGACCCAGAGCGTGGATCATACCCGGTTCAATGAGGATGGCGTCTCCGCTTTTCACGGTCAGACGCTGCATCTCGTTCAGCAGTTTTCTGCTGTGCATGGCCTGCTGCATTTGCTCCGGAAGGGTACCGGGTTTCAGACCGCACAAAATCTCCGCACCTGGTTCAGCTTCCAAAAAATACCAACCCTCCATCTTCCCAAACTGTCCCTCACCTTCCAGTTCTCGGGCCGTGCGGTCATCAGGATGCACTTGAAGAGAAAGCCACTGCGCGCAGTCCAGCAACTTGATCAACAAGGGAAACCTGGTGCCGGTGTGGGCAACCACTTTTTTCCCAAGCAGGGCCGCTCCTGTTTCTCTGGCCGCTTCGGCCAGACTTCTTCCAGCCAGGCTTCCAGTGATAATCTTGTCTTCAGCATAAATGGCCCACATTTCCGCAGTAGGTGTTACACCCGGGCGCAGCCTGCTTCCCCCCCAAACGTAATCGCGATATTGCGGTTCTAGAAAAATGGGTTCTTTGAACATATGATCCGATCCTGTTTGCAATTTTGGCATTATTATATCACTGCCTGAGAGCGCCTTCTCCAAGTAAAACATCCTGTCACAAAACGGTTTCTTCAGTACATTTTTTATTTCTGCTTCATAGCAGCCAAGATTAAAATGCACTATAATCAATTCATGATGTTCCGGAATTCTGACCAAAATGTGGAGGTATAAATGGTTCTGACTGGTTCGAGGAAAGCCCGCATCCATCTCATACTCATCAACCTCATTCTGTCATTGGTAACCGGTTGTGTCTCTCCGGCAACGCCCTTGCCGCCACCTTCGGCGCTTCCGCCCACGCCGGTCAAGGAGCGTTCGGTCTCTCTGGTGATGGGTTCATGGCGCACCGATGATGTGGAACAGATGAACCGCATTCTGGCAAAATTCCATGAGTCCCACTCCAACATCACCATACAATATGACCCTACCATTGCCACGGAATATGATGCCGCCTTGCTGGCTCAGCTTGAAGCCGGCACAGGCCCTGACCTGTTTTACCTGCGTTCATACGCCATTTCCCGATCTCTCTATGACAAGGGCTACCTGCTTCCACTGGATTCCGTGCCAGGTCTGAAAGAAAATTTTTCAATTCAAATGCGCGCGCCCTGGGCCACGGATGACGGCATTTCATACGGAATGCCGTATATTGCCACCGGACACGGCATTTATTATAATCAGGATCTCTTTAACAAACTCAATATAGAGGTGCCCGGCACCTGGGAAGACCTGATGGCCGCCGCAGAGAAAATCAAGGCAGCTGGATATATTCCCTTTGCCAATGCTACCGGCGATTCCTGGACCATGGCAGAGCTGGTGTTTATGAACGTCGCGCCTAATTTTATTGGCGGGTACGATGGTCGCATGGCTTACCTTTCAGGCAACCGCTGCTTCAATGATGCGCATATCGTGGCCGCTTTTCAGGGCGTCAAAGACCTCTCCAAATATTTTCCGGATAATCAGGCGGCGCTCAAATATGGCGACAGTCAGCAGTTGTTTCTGCAGGGCAAAGCAGCCATGTGGTTGAGCGGTTCATGGGATATTCTCTTCTTTGAATCCAACAAACCGGCCTTTGCCTGGAACGTCTTTGCTCCCCCTCCCCCAAAAGGCCAACCGCCTTATTTTACCTTCCACCTCGATGCCGGCATGGGCGTCAATGCCTCCAGTCAATACAAAAAAGAAGCCCTTGAATTCATGGAATGGATGACCACACAGGAATTCGCCAGTCTGCTGGGTAATGAATTTCCTGGTTTTTTCCCCATGCACAGCCAGATGCCGCCCCTGACCAATGCACACGCTCAATCCTTCCTGGCTCTGAAGGAAGGCCGCGGCACCGATGTGCGCTTTGCCTGGGAGAAAATCCGCGACGGCAGCCCCAGCGCCTATGATTTGATTGAATCTGCTTCAGTGGATATTGCCAACGGCATCCGCACCCCTCAACAGGCCGCTGATGCTTTGCAGGCCGGCCTGGCAAAATGGTTTATACCCGCCCAAAATTGTCAGACTAAATGAAAATCTGGTCCATCATCAACCAAAAGCTCAGCACAAAGATTATCATCGGATATCTATTTGTATTGCTGATGATGCTCTGGTTCGGGCTGAATGCCATTGGCCAGCTGGATCGCATCAATGCCACCGTCTCCAATTTAACTCAGCGGCTGGATGCCGATAAAACCTTTGCTCATGATATTGCCACTTACTTTGCGCTTGCCCGCCATGAAGCGCATAATTATACCCATCAGGCCAATCAATTATCGCTGGATTCCTACAACGAGAAAATCAGTAATTTAAAAAATCTGCTCATCCGCGCAAATCAGGAAGTGACTGACCCTGAATATCAACAGGAATTTTATTCCATTTATGAAAATGTGATTGAATATGACCAGGTTTTTTCCCAGGTCGCCAGCCTGACGGCTCATATCCGCGATACCGATGCCCAGGTGCTCAATTTTCAGGCGCTTGTTTTTGAGAATAACCTCACCGCTTTGCGCGTGTATATCAATTCGCTTTCAGATCCCAGAGCCTTTCTCGCCTTCGGCAATATCCAATCTGCGTATGACACCATGCGCATTAATACACTGAAATATCTTGCGAACGGCGATGAAAGATACACCATTCTCATCATCCGCAATTTCAACGACGCTCAGACCGCTTTGCTGGACCTGGAAAAATCCCTTCAGGAACCTAATCAGAACATTGAAGCGGCCCAATCAGCCCTGGAAAGCTACGATAAGGGCACAAAAATGATTCAGGCCGATCAAAAATTGCTCCGCAGTCTGACCCGCGACCAGATGAATATCCTCGATGAAAAGATCAACACTGCCAGCAGCGCACTGATCACCCAAATTGAAGCCCGATTTAAAGAGCAAAATGAGCTTTCCCAAGAATTGGTCAACCAAACCCGCCTGACCCTTGCCCTGACCACAGTGGCGGTCATCATCCTCAGCCTGGTTTTGGGGATCACCATCTCTTATCGCATCACAAAACCACTCCAACTGGTCATGGAAACCTCAAAACAGATTGCCAATACCGATCTGGCAAACCTGACTGCCCAAATGGACCGCCTCACCCAGGGTGATATCCGCCTCGACCTGGATATCTCTGCCCGTCCCTTGCACATTAACCTGAAAGATGAAGTGGGTCAGATGGCCCAGGCCTTTGATGAGATCATTTTCCGCCTCCATGACACGGAAAAGGCTTTTGATCAAATGGCCTCCTATTTGAATGAAATGGCAGATGCCGCTCTGACGGTGGCCCAGGGCAATCTCAATATTGAAATTGAGCCGCGATCCGAAAAGGACGTTCTTGCCAATGCCTTATCCACCATGGTCAGAAATTTACGGGAAGCCCGCAAAAACCTGCTGTCACAAATGGGCCGTCTGGATACCCTGCGGCAAATTGACAGCCGGATCACCACAAGCCGCGACTTGAGTTCCACGCTGAAATTCCTGCTTGACCAGACCCTCTCGCTGCTTTCATTTTCGGCTGGCGAGATTTTTTCTTATGACTCCCAAACGGAAGAATTCCAGTCTCTCATTCGTGTCAACCTTCCAGAACCCTTCACCAGCGATCTTCAAAATGCGTTGATCAAACGCTGCCTTCCTGACATTGCCTTTCAAAACAGGCAAATTACCCTGAATGATTTGCACTCCTGCTATGAAATGACCTGGACCTGGCCCTTTGATTACCTGATTGCTATTCCCCTGCGGGTCCAAAACGAATGCCGCGGCCTGATGATCATTTATTCAAATCATCCCGTGCCTGAAGGGGATGAAAGCGACTTTCTTGATACCTTAAGCGGTCAGGCTGCCATTGCCATCGATAACTCGGAATTGGTGCGCGGACTGGAAAACCGGGTGGTTCAGCGCACCCTTGAACTGCAAAAATCTCAACAATACTTTGAAGCCCTGATTAATAACAATCCTGTCGCCATCCTGGTGCAAAATTTTGACGGAAGCATTGCAAGCTGGAATCCCGCCGCAGAACAACTATTCGGCTGGAAAGCGGAAGAGGTCATCGGGAAAAACCTGGATGCGGTGGTAGCCTCGACGAAATATCTTCAGGAAGCCCAGGCCATCACCCGCCATACTTATGATAAAGACACCGGTGTCTATCACACCACCGCCCGGCGGGTCCGCAAAGACGGCAGCGAGGTTGATGTGGCCATTTCCGGTGTGCCGATCATCGTAGAAGGTCAGCGCGTGGGTGTTCTGGCCATTTACTATGATATTTCGGAGCTGCAAAAAGCCAGGCAAGTTGCTGAAGAAGCCACCCGCACCAAATCCGAATTTCTTGCCAATATGAGCCACGAAATTCGCACCCCCATGAACGGCGTGGTTGGCATGACCAGCCTGCTGATGGATACCCCGCTTACCCCAACCCAACAGAATTATGTTGAAACCATCCGGGTCAGCGCCGAAAGCCTGCTGACCATTATCAATGAAATCCTTGATTTTTCAAAAATTGAAGCCGGCCGCATGGAATTGGACAACCAGCCCTTTGATTTACGCCTGTGCATTGAAAGTGCCCTCGATCTGGTAGCCCACCATGCCGCCTCCAAACACCTTGAGTTGGGTTACCTGATGGCGACTGGCGTACCTGAATTTATCATTGGGGATGTCACCCGTCTCAGGCAAATTCTGGTCAATCTGTTAAGCAATGCGGTGAAATTTACAGACCAGGGAGAAGTGGTGGTCAATGTCTATGCCACAACCCACTTCTCAGATGATATTACCCATGTCCCCGATATTTTAATCCATTTCTCAGTCAGAGATACAGGTCTGGGTATTCCGATGGATCGGGTCAACCGTCTTTTCCAATCTTTCAGCCAGATCGATTCTTCCACCACGCGAAAATTTGGCGGCACCGGCCTGGGTTTGGCCATTTCCAAACGTCTGGCAGAAATGATGGGAGGTAGAATATGGGTCGAAAGCCCCGGCATTCCTGGTGAAGGCTCCACCTTTCATTTCACCATTCAGACAAAAATCGCCCCTGACTTTCCCCGTCAGAACCAGGATATTTTGTCTTTATTCAGCGGCAAATCCGGCTTTGTTGTGGATGACAATGCCACCAACCGGGAAATTCTCAAACGCATGCTTGAAACCTGGCACATTGAGCCCATCTTATTCTCCAACGGCTTCGACTTTTTGGATCATCTTCAGGCTGGCGCTGAAGCTGACATCGTCATCCTCGATATGCAAATGCCCGGCATGGACGGCCTCACCCTGGCCCAGGAATGTCAGCAGTTCAGGCAAATGCACCATACCCCGATCATTATCCTGACTTCAATGGATCAATCAGCCTTAAAGGATAAAAATATACAGATCGCGGCCATCCTGCAAAAGCCCATCAAATCATCCCAGCTTTTTGACACCCTCAGCGCCATCTTCTCAGAAAGCCCATCAGAAAAGCCCCTTCCCGTCTCTACGGCCAGAAGGTATGATGAGCATATGGCAGAAGGACATCCTCTGCGCATTCTGATCGCAGAAGATCATGCGGTTAACCAGCGTGTGGCCACCTTGCTGCTTCAACGCCTTGGCTACACGGCCGATATCGCCGCAGACGGATTGGAAGTATTACAGGCCATCAAACGACAGCCCTACGATGTCATTTTGATGGATATCCAGATGCCAGAGATGGACGGCGTCACCACCACGCGCGAAATCCGCGCCCTGCTCCCCGATGAACACCAGCCGTATATCGTCGCGGTCACAGCCAATGCTTTGCAAGGTGACCGTGAACGCTACCTGGAGGCTGGCATGGATGCGTATCTCAGCAAGCCTATTCGCATAGAAGACCTGATCAAAACCCTTGCCAATGCAGCACCTTCCTCTCAGGAAATGGTCGAAGATCTTTCCTTGCAGAGGGTGGCATCAACCGGACATCCGGTTGTTTCCACGCCTGATGCTCCAGTGGCGCCGGTTTCATCAGAGCCTGCTGTTGATCTGCAGCTTTTGGGAGATTATATCCCCGACTACGAGAAAGATTTGTCCACTTTATCCTCCATCGTGGAAATCTTTTTCCGCGATACACCCATCAAGCTTAGCCATCTTCATGAAGGACTCGAAAATGGCGATATGAACCTGGTCTGGAATATGGCTCATGCACTCAAAGGTGCCAGCCTCTATCTTGGGGCAGCCCGCCTTTCCGCTTTGTGCCGGGAACTTGAGCTGGCAGGCCGAAAGAACCTGACAGAACAGATGGCTGAACTGCTGGCCCAAATCGAACAGGAATATGTTAAAGTTCAGGCTGCTCTGAAAAATTTGATTTCTACATTACCTCAGGGATAAATTATGACGGTTCAGGATCGCCCATCTTATCAATCCTCCGCCTCCTTTTCGGCTCATTTCGCCAGCTTCCGGAATGATCTGGCAGAATGCATTAGCCGCCTGAAGGAAAATTACAATCTTAACAATATGCAAAGGTTGATTATACTGATTCAGAACATCGAGGGGGTCAGCGTGGCGCAGGGATACACAAGCCTGGGACAATCAGCCCGAGAGATCAAAACCCTGGCTTCCGCTTTCCTTCAGCCGCTGCTGCCGCCGCCCCCGCCTTCACCTGAGCAAATCTCCTCGCTAATGAACAAGTTGACTGGCTTGTTGGATCTTCTCAGCAATGAAACCCTCGCCGCTGCGCCGCCGGTGGCCCATTCTCTGGCCGTATCCATCAGTGCCACCAATTCCCTGCAGGATTCCCGCGCAGCCCGGCGCATTTTCTTGCTGGAGTCGGATCTTGCCGAATGCATGCAGCTGGCCCTCCAGATTGGCTACTTTGGTTATTCCGTCCAGAGTTACTCCAATTTTGATGATCTCCTCGGAGCCATTCAACAGAACCCTCCCAGCGCCCTGCTGATGGACCTCACATTTATGGAAAACAGCGAGAATGAAACAGACTTCATTCAACGCCTGCGCCGCCATTTGCCAGATGAAACGCCGGTCATTTCCATTTCTGATCATGATGACATTTCTTCCCGTTTGAAAGCTGCCCGTGCCGGCAGCAAGATCTATTTTCTCAAGCCTGTCAACGCTGGTTCTCTGGTGGATGCCCTTGATCGTCTGGTGGCCGCGGAAGATCCCATCCCCTACCGCATTCTGATCATTGATGACGACAATATGCAGGCCTCCATCAACGCCATCAACCTGCGCAAGGCCGGCATGGAAACCGAAGTGCTCACCGAACCGCTGAAGGTGTTCCAGTCCCTTCAAGAATTCAATCCTGATCTGATCCTTCTGGATATCTATATGCCAGAATGTACCGGAAAAGACCTCGCCAACATCATCCGCCAGGTGGAAGCCTATGTCAGCATCCCCATCGTCTATCTCTCCACCGAAACCGACCGGGACATTCAGCTCGATGCCGTCCGCCTGGGCGGTGACGATTTCCTCACCAAACCGATCAAACCTTCCCATCTCATTTCATCCATCTCCGCCCGTGTCGAACGCTACCGCCAGTTGCGCCATCTGATGCTGCGCGACAGCCTGACCGGGTTGTTAAATCACACCACCCTCAAGGAACGCTTTGCTCAGGAAGCCAACCGCGCCATCCGGCAAAACCGTTCCATGGCCTACGCCATGATTGACCTTGACAGCTTCAAATCCGTCAACGATACATATGGACATGCCACCGGTGACCGTGTGTTGAAAACCCTGGCCCAGATGCTCACCCGCCGCCTGCGCAGCACAGATATCATCGGGCGTTATGGCGGTGAAGAATTCGCCGTGGTGCTGCCCAACACCAACGGCAGTGAAGCTGCACTTATTATTGATCAATTGCGCATCGGTTTTGGCCGCGTGCTGCACCGCGCCAGTGACAAGGAATTCACCGTCACGTTCAGCGCCGGAATCGCCTCATACCCGGAATGCAGCACACCTTCGCTGCTGGCCGAAGCCGCCGACCGGGCTCTTTATGATGCCAAAAACCAGGGCCGCAATCAGGTGGTGATTGCCCCTCCTTCATAAGTCAATAGTCTCAACCAGCCTTTTCTTCTGAGGGTAAAACATGCCTATCTTTCGTCATAATTCACTCTGGATTCTCGAAACGGCGGCCAGCGGGTATGCCTTTGGTCTCAACCCGGCCGGCCTGCTGGCTCATGCCTATTGGGGGCCGCGCCTGCCCTTCCCTTCCGATTACCCCCTGCCGCCCAACCCCGCCCCCTGGGCATCCTTCAACGGCGCAGGCCAGCTCACCCCGGAAGAATACGCCACCTATGCCGGCCCTAAATACACCGACCCATCCATTTTGCTCACCCTGCCCGATGGGGTTCGGGATCTGGTTTTAACTTATGAAGATGAGCAAATCGTTCCAAGCCCCCAGCCTGAGCTGCACCTTCATTTCAGGGATGCCCATTATCCGGTCAAATTAACCCTGCACTACAGGCTATACGAAGATTGCGATCTGATTGAACGCTGGGTCACCCTCTCCAATCAGGGCCCGGAACCGCTGATCATCTCGCGTCTCTTTTCCGCCCTCTGGAACCTGCCGCCAGGCGATAACTACCGTCTGACCCACCTGACTGGCCGCTGGCTCGATGAAATGCACCTGCGCCGCGACCAGCTCACTCACGGCATCAAAACCATTGAAAGCCGCCGTCTCACCTCCAGCCATCACCATGCACCCTGGTTTGCTGTGGATGATGGCCGCGCCACCGAAGATCACGGCCAGGTCTGGTTTGGCGGCCTGGCCTGGAGCGGCAACTGGAAACTGGCTGCTGAAGTCACCGATTTTCAATCCACCCGCCTCAATATCGGCCTGAATGATTGGGACTTTGCCTGGACCTTGCCGCCGGGCGAATCCTTCACCACCCCGGCGGCTTTCGCTGGCATCACCCTTGCCGGTTTTGGCGCTGCCAGCCGCCTGCTCCATGACCACATCCGCGATCATATCCTTCCCCACGGCAAAACCCTGCACAAGGTGCTTTACAATTCCTGGGAAGCCACCCTCTTCGATGTGGATGAACCCTCCCAAACCCGCCTGGCCGAAGTGGCTGCGGATATGGGCATCGAACTTTTTGTCATGGATGACGGCTGGTTCCACGGCCGCAAGGACGACCATGCCGGTCTGGGCGACTGGTGGCCGGATGAAAAGAAATTCCCGGCCGGCCTCGCCCCGCTCATTGAGCGCGTCAACGCCCTCGGCATGGATTTTGGCCTGTGGATCGAGCCCGAAATGGTCAACCCCGATAGCGACCTGTACCGCGCCCATCCCGATTGGGTCATTCACTTCCCCAACCGCGAGCGCAGCGAATGCCGCAACCAGCTCATCCTCAATTTTGCCCGTCCGGATGTCCAGGAAGTTGTTTTTTCACGCATCGATAAACTCCTCACAGATCACAACATCGTATTCATCAAGTGGGATATGAACCGCAATGTCAGCGAGCCCGGCTGGCCCGGCGCCCCAGGTGATCAGAGGGAAATCTGGGTGCGCTATGTGCAGGGTCTGTATGCCGTCTGGGGACGCCTGGCCGAGCGTCACCCGCGGGTCATCTGGCAGAGCTGTTCGGGCGGCGGCGGCCGCGGCGACCTGGGTATTCTGCGTCTGGCGGACCAAATCTGGGTCAGCGATAACACCGCAGCCACTTCCCGCCTGGCCATTCAGGAAGGGTTTTCTCACATCTTTCCTGCCAATGTCATGGAAGCCTGGGTGACCGATGCCGGCAAAGAACTCATTCCCCTGGAATTCCGCTTCCATGTCAGCATGTGCGGCTCGCTGGGCATTGGCGGACACCTGCTGCACTGGAGCGAAGCAGATCGCGCCCTGGCGGCTGCGCTGATCGCGCAATACAAGGAAATTCGCCCCATCATCCAGTTCGGCGATCAATACCGCCTGCGCTCAGCCCAGGAAACCGCCTGCCCGGCTGTGCTCTACCTGAACAAAGAAAAAACGGAAGGCGTTTTGTTTGCCTTCCGCATTCTGATGCAATACCCTTCAACCACCCCGCGCCTTCATCTTCAGGGTCTGATCCCTAACCGCCAATATCAGATCGAAGGTTTCGAGCAGCCGCGCTCCGGCGCCGCCTGGATGGCAGACGGCCTGCAAATAGACCTCAACGACCTGCAAAGCACCCTGCGGCGCATCAAAGCCGTTCCCTCGTAAAACGGAAATGCCCGCTCCGGGCTATCCTGTAAAGAGACAGCCTGCTCTAACGACCGGGGTTCCCTGATCGCTAGAGCAGGCTGCTTATTTATTCTCTACAGGCGATCAATAGGCGTCGTAAATGCGTTCCACCCGCGCATTGATCTGGCAGGTGACCTCATAAGTGATGGTTTTTAAGGCACGCGCCCATTCATCGCAGCTGATTTCTTCTTCGCCGCTGCGGCCGATCAAAACAACCTCGTCTCCCACCTTCACATTGGTTTCAGGACCCAGGTTGACCATACTCTGGTCCATGCACACCCGCCCCACAATGGGGTAAGATATGCCGTTGATTAAAACCCGTCCGCAGTTTGACCATAAGCGGTTGAAACCGTCCGCATAACCGACCGGGATGGTCGCAATCCAGGTATCCTGAGGCGCCACCCAGGTTCGTCCGTATCCGATGCTGGTTCCGGCGCTGACTTTCTTCAGGAAAGACACGCGAGTTAAGAAGCTCAAACCCGGCTTCAGCGGAATGGTCTGCGGGGTGCCGACATCCGGGTAGAAACCGTAAATCATGATCCCCGGCCGCACCATATCCAGCCAGGCGTCTTCATGCCCCAGCACCGCTCCGGAATTGGAACAATGCCTGAGGGCCAGTTTGCGCCCAATGGCCTGCTGAACGGCGTCGATAACGCCTTTAAACCGGGCAATCTGCTCGCGGGTATATGCCGGGTCCGCTTCGTCGCTCACCGGCAGGTGGGTAAAAATTCCTTCCAGGAAAATATCCGGACAGTGTTCTTCAATGTAGAGCGCCAGTTCCGGGGCACCTTCAGGTGCCACCCCAATCCGCCCCATGCCAGTGTCCACTTTCAAATGCACATTGGCCTTGATTCCGGCTGCCCGGCAGACATGCTGCAGCACATCCGCATTCCCCTGATCGCACACCGCCAGGGTGATGCCGTTGCTGACAGCCGCAGCCATCTCCTCTGGAAAGGCCGGGCTGAATTTCAAGATAGGCAGGCGAATGCCAGCTTTGCGCAGTTCCATCCCCTCCGGGACCGTGGCCACGCCAAGCCAGTTGACGCCGATCCGTTCAGCCATGCGCGCCACTTCCACTGCGCCGTGGCCGTACCCATTGGCCTTAACCGCAATCAGGATTTTTCGGTCAGGGCCAACAACCTTGCGGATGCCTTCAATATTGAACCGGATATGATTAAGATGAACACGGACATGTGTCTGGTATAACATGACAAACAACTCCTTTTCAGGCACGTTGAATGGGGTGTTGATTTACTCCTGAATGACCACTTTTTGCATATAAGGTGAGGTGCTGGCAGCCAATAAAGCGCCGTAACCCGGGAAAAAAGCCAGTTCGTCGCCAGGTTTCACTTCGCTGGCAGCTTCTTCCACATCCAGCAGCAGGTGATCGCTGCTGCCGCCCAGCACAATAATCCCTTTATCTTCCGGTTCCAGGCCGTCCACAACCACGTCCTGGCGGCCAATATTGCAAATTGCCCGCTGGCGAATGCCGCGATCGACAAATTCAGGCGTGCCGCCAAAAGCATCCTGCCCGCGGAAGCCCACCGGCACCGATGGTTTGCGCTCCACTTCCACCACTTCGGCCACCACTTTGAAGGTATCCTGGCGGGTGCCCATCCAGGGGCTGCGGTCAATCACGTTGCGACCCAGCACAATCGCCTCGCCAATCCGCAGCAGGTTGATTTCCTCCGGCATGCCGCCTTCGGCCAGCAGGGGCAGGTTGGCGCTGTTGCCGCCGCACAATACGTTCAATTCCAGGCCGGTTGCTTTGCGGCAGGCATCGCGAACATCAATGAGCATTTGCATCTTCTCTGTTGTCGGAATCACCCCACCGTAACAGGCCAGGTTACAGCCCAGCCCAATCAGCTCAATATTCGGCTGGCTGGCAGCGCTGCGCACCACCTCCACAGCCCGGTCAGGCCACACGCCTTCGCGCAAATCGCCCAGGTCCACCATCAAAATCACCTGGTGCCTGATCTTCATGAGCCCGGCTGCTTCCGAAAGCAGGCGGATGGTCTCGGCTGATGAATTTAGAGAAACCTGCGCCGAGCGCACCACATCCACTGCCCGGCTGGGTTCAGGAATGCGCAGCAGCATCAGCGGCAAAGCCGTTCCGGTGCGAGCAATGGCCTGCAAATTGGCAATTCGCGAATCCGCCAGCATATCAGCACCGCCATCTTCAAGGGCAGCCACCACGGCCGGGTGTGCGCTGGTCACCTTGGTGACCGCCGCCACTTTGATGCCGCGGGCATGGCATTGGTTCACAATCGCCTGCGCATTCGCCTGAATGCGTTTAGGGTAAATTTCCAGCCGGGGTGTATGGGTCATGTGCGTCTCTCCTGCAACTCTATGCGGCGGTTTCTTCCTCAACCCACCGCCTGAAAGTCAATCTTACATCGTCCGGATAAGCCTGAGCCAGGGTGCCCAGCGCCGAAAAACGGTAATCGCGGTCCATTAAAATGCGTGCATCCGGCGAAGGCATCAGGTGTTTGCCAGGTCCGGTGCAAATGCTGCGTAAAATTTCATCTCCGCCCTCAATCCGGGTCAGGGCGCCGCCGGTGCCCACCACCCATTTGACCGAGGTGAGGTCCTTGCCTTTGACAATCTGTTTTTTTCCAGTCGGGGTAAACAGGTCCGTCACCACACCGGCATGGCGGCGCACGCCCGTATCCACCGCCTTGCGGCACAGCCAGCGGGTTAATTCCTTCTCGCGCTCCGTGCCGGGAATGGCCTGCAAATCGCTCATGTGCGCCTGCCAGGCAGGGTCGCCTTCCAGTTCCACAATATTATAGGCGTTGATATAAACGCCCAGGTCGCCTTCCACCGTGCGCTTGGCGCGCGGCTCAGGTTCCACCATTTTGGCCGACCATTCGCGACTGCCTTCTGTCACGCTGTGCACATCGGTGGTCGCACCGCCCACATCCAGCACCAGACAGTCGCCCATTTCTTCCGCAAACAATTCCGCCCCCTTCAGCACCGCGCCCGGAGTGGGCAGAATACCCCAATGGGTCAGATCCACAAAACGGGCCATCCCCGGCGCATGAATGATGTGCCGGTTGAACACCTCGTGAATCACTTTGCGCAGCGGTTCGATGTTGAGCACATCCACTTCAGGAAAAACATTCGCCGCCAGCAGCAGTTCAATGCCAGCATCTGAGATAATTTTTTGGACTTGCTTGCGGATGGCTGTGTTTCCAGCATACACCACCGGGGCCAGACAGCCCGCCGCGGCAATCTTCTCTGCGTTGCGCAGTACAATGTCCTTCTCACCGAAATCAACCCCGCCCGCCAGCAAAATGATGTTCGGTTCGAGGTCCTTCAGCTCATCCAGGTCGTAGTGCGTCAGCTCACCGGCGGTCACCATTTTGACGATGGCCCCGGCCCCCAGGGCTGCCTCGCGGGCAGCCCTGGCGGTCATGCTGTAGGTCAGGCCGTGAACCGTCATGCGCAGGCCGCCCGCAGCAGAGCTGTTGACAAAAACCTCGCGCTGTTCCGGCAAACGGCCGTGGCGTGATTCGAGATCGGCAATTGCCCGCTCCACACCCACACATACATCGCCTTCCGCGATGCTGGTTGGTGCAAAGCCCTGAGCCATGTGACTGAATCCCCCCTCCGGCAGGCGGGTAAATCCATTCACCTTGGTGATGGTGGACCCAACTTCAATGGTCAGAATCTCGGTTTCGTTCTGCACAGGCGCTCCTTTAGATGACGCCCCGGGCTTTTAGTTTCTTCACCATGGCGTTGACCACATGAATGCCCTTGGTGCCACGCCCAAAGGTTGCATCCAGGCCGGTTTCAGCGGCCATTTCACGGCTCACCTGCGTGCCGCCGGCAATCAGGATGATCCGGTCGCGAATGCCCTTCTCCTGGCACAGGTCGGCCAGTTTCTTCATCTGGGCGCGGTGCACGTCGTTATGGCTGATGATGGTGGAGATCAAAATGGCATGCGCGCCGGTTTCAATCGCCGCATCCACCAGTTTTCCCACCGGCACCGAGGTGCCCAGATAGGTGTATTTCACGCCGTATTTTTCAATACCGCCGTGTTTGATATCCAGAATTTCGCGCAAACCCACGCTGTGTTCATCTTCACCCACGGTGGCTGCCACCACGCGCAGGCCAACCTTCTTGACCGCGTCGCGCAGTTCCTGTTCCGGCAGGATGATCTCTTTTTCAGGGACATGCAGGCTGGTCAGGTCAATATCAAAGCCCACCTTGCCCTTCACTTCCACGAAACAACCTTCAGCCGGGTGCATCACCTGGATGTTGACCACTTCTGGATCGTTCAGGCCCATCTTTTTGGCCATTTCCACGCCGTACACGGCTGCCACATCTTCGGGCAGCGGCACGAAGAACTGCATCAAAACGGTGCCGTCACCTGCCCATTCTGCTTCAGGTTTGATGGAAGTGCCCTTGCGGTAAGGCAGGGTCTTTTCAAGGCGCCGGTTGCAGTTGTCTTCAGGATCCAGTTCGTCAATATAGACGATCTTTTCCGGTTTGCACAGGGTGCATCCGCCAATGGGGTCACAGACATGTTCCACGCCAGCCGGCAAGTGATTTTCGCCAAAATGGCTGCACACCGGAGCGTAATAATCGGAGTCGCGTTCAATGATCGTGCCTACGCCAACGCCGCCCTTGCCATCGCGGGCAATGCCGTCGCCGTTGCGTTCAGGGTATTTCGCGCTATCCACAAAGAAGCCTTTTTCCACAGCCGCGAAGTAGCCGCCGCTCTCAATCACTTCTTCCAGGAAGGCCACGGCGCGTTCTTTCAAATCTCGCACCATTTCACCCAGCGGACCTTCATAATTCAGGCTCACCAGTTCCTTGATGCCGTCAAGGGCAGCCCAGGTCTGCTTGACCGTCTGCACGCCGCGAATGTTATTGTAATGCCACGGCACGTTGCGGCCTTCATCCGGTGTGATGGTGCTCTGGATGTCGGCACGGGTCAGCATGGAGATGAGCGTATCCACCGTATGGGTGCGGATGGCTTCTTCGATATCTGCTTCAATATAACGGGTGTTCTGCTGGGCGCGCATCTTGAATTCAGAGAAGAAGTCGCGCAGAGCCACCGCATAGGGCAGATCGTACCACAGCTTGGGCGCAGGTGGGGCATCCGGGGGCACAGTGGAAAGGCCAATCAGGTCTTTATCCATGCCCACCGCCACCGAGAAGGCGCAGTTAATGCCGTGCTGCACCATCAGTTCGGGCATCACCAGCCAGCCAGCCTTGGCGGTGGCATTGGCATTGTGTGCGCCGTCAATTTGGAAAATGCGCGCCCCGGCCATCACCTTCTTGGCTTCGGCGGCATCCACAAACGAACGGTACATGTTCACGTTGCGGTAAAGCACGTTGTATTGCGGATCCTGGTGGGCGCCGTTGATGCCTTCTTCAGCAAACAGCACGGCCACTTCGGGGCCGGCCACGCCGGAGACATAACTGTGGAAGTTGATCGGGCGCCCCACTTCTTCTTCTATCATGTCGCAGGCCTTGCGGCTGGCGCGAATCTGTTTACGGGTGATCGGAACACCGCCCACGCCTTCAGGAGTTCCTTCCAGCAGGCCGTCAATATGGCTCTGGCCGGTGGTGCGGATGACCATGATATGATCAGCGCCGTGCCAGGCAGCCATGCGCATGCGCCGGATATCATCTTCAAATCGGCCGGAGGCAATTTCAGTGGTCACCACGCAGCTCGGCTGCGGGTCAATATGATCAAAATACTTGGAAGCAGGCAGGCCAATGCTATTCTTCAACGGCCGCGACATGTTGCGGTAATGGAAAGGTCCCATGTCCACGCCTTCTTCAGGCACATCGCGCCAGGTCCAGCCATGCCGGGTGGGATGATAATTTTCCAGACCTTCAAGGATCTGTTCAATATCCAGTTTTTTATGCGGATCGAGCGGCTTTTGAGTCATTTTTGTCTTCCTCTCTTGCCCCAGGCTTAGAACAGGCCCTGCAGGACGTCTTTATCTTCAAGAATGGCGGCGGCCGCGCCGCGAATATCGGTACCGGTCTTCTGCGAGACTTTTAAGACCACATGCCCGGCACCTTTGCCCAGCAAACCCGCTTCCAAAATCCGGTCCACCACGCCGTGCGCGCTGACGCTGTCCACGCCCATGCGCAGTAAAACCGCCCGTTCAATGGAGGGGGAAGTGTGGGTGCGCGCCAGATCCACAATCGGATCGACCACCTGGTTGCAAAGATCCCAAAAACGGGCTTTTAATGCTTCATCGCTCATTTTTTTGAGCTCTTCACGCCGTTTTTCAAAACGGGCGATACGATCGTCGCTCATGGATTATTTCCTCCTGAAAAAATCTTGGGTCAAACAGTTATTTCGCAAGATCAGCCATGTGCTGCTGCACCCAGGCTGGCGTCTTTTTCACATCAGCGGCCAGGAAGGCAAGGTCGTTTTCTGACCACTGCGCAGCCGGCAGAATATTGGCGGCATTTTTCAAATAAGACAGGCGCAGTTTATCGATATCCTGCTCCCGACCCCAAACCTGCTCCAGACGTTCCGGAATGACAATGGATTTGCCAGGCTGGTTCTCTTTGGGATCTCCGCGGCGAACCTCAATGCCATTTTCACGGGCAAAGGAAAGCTGGCTGTTATGATGCTTGCCCGCGCCAGTATATTCGGTTTCCTGCACCACCACAATTTGATCGCGGTCCATCTGCCGCGCCAGCGCCACCGCTGCCGTCAGGCTGATATTGCCCGCCGGGCCGCGTTCCAGGCCTTCCAGCTTGGTCAGCAATTCGGTCATGTAGAACACCTCACCCTGGCTCACCAGATGGTATTCATCCATGTAACGCAGGCTGCGCGCAGCATTGCGCGGCACATCCACCCGGTCGGGCCAGGTGGCAAACGGCACGCCAAAACCCGTGTGACCGGTGGTGAAGGACTTGCGGTTGAAGTCAATATCGGAAGCCATGTGCAGGCCGCTGAGGTCCACCGAGCAGGCCACCACCCGCGTATCATTGCAGCCGGCCTGCAGCAGGCCGCGCGCGGTGCCGGTCAGGTTGCCGCCGCCCGCGTGGGTGATAATCACCGCATCGGGGTCTTTGCCGTAACGGCCGCGCACCTGTTCAGCAATTTCCGTGCCCAGGGTCTCCACGCCGCGAATGCCAAAGGGTGTGTACAGGCTGGCGTTAAAGAAACCCGTCTCTTCCAGCGTGCGCAGCAGCATGTAGAACAATTCCGGGCCCACGGTCAGTTTCAACACCTCGGCTCCATACGCCTCGCAGGCGCGCCCTTTTTCCACAATTTCAGGCTGGCCCACGCCGCGGCTGTCGTACACTTCCTGGACAATGATGCATTTCAGGCCGCGCTGCGCTGCCTGAGAAGCCACCGCTGCGCCGTAATTGCCGCTGGTGGCGGCAATCATGCCCTTATAGCCCTTGATCATGGCCTGGTAGGCGCTGATCGAGGCGCGCCGCGCCTTGAAACTGCCCGAAGCATTGGCGGCTTCGTCTTTCACCAGAATGGTGGCGCCTTTGCCGGGTCCGGCGATCTTACGCACAGCTTCCGTCAGGCGGGTTAATTCAAACAACGGGGTGTTTCCCACCTTGGTTTCACGTTGAATGCGCACCAGGTCGTCATGCGAAAACCCGGTCTCCCGCATCATGCGCTCGTAATCAAACGCAATGGGGCTCTGAATAAAATCCTGGAAATCAATGCCCAGGGATGCTTTCATGATTTCATTCTTGCGGGCGATCACCGCCGCATAAGACAGATCCCGGCTCATTGTTCCGCCTCCGTTCCAATGGTCAGCAGTTCAGGGACGGTGTTGCCAAAGCTGTGGGTATAGCTTGGGTTGACCACCTTCAGCGTGCCGCTCAGCTCGCGACCAATGATGGTCTTGATGTGTACTTCTGTGTCCATCTCTGCGTCTTCCACCAAAAAGCCTGAAACCCGCAGCACATAAGGCACCTTGCGGGTTTCTTCCGGTAGATTGGCCGCCCTTTCCTCTGGTTTCAGCACGATCTGCTCAATTTCCACCCAGGTTCCCTTGATGATTTTGCTCATTTTTTCCTCCAACACCCCAGGTCGAGGTTCTGATTGTTCTGTCTAAAAAGGGGAGCCTTTCAGCCCCCCTGGTATGTCAACGTGTCCTAAACGCGGCGGGTATAGGCGCTCTCGCCCATCAAAGCAGCGGGTGTCGGCAAGTCAATCATCCGTTTGAGGCCGGGGGTGGCCGCCACCACATGTGGGATCATGTTCACCGCAATGCCCATGGTGGCCTTGCCGCCGGCAATTTCCGGCTTGATGGCCATGTGAATCTCAGGCAGGCCGTAGATGTGAATGTAATCGCCGGTATCCTGATTTTCGAGGTGAGGATGAATCTGCTGGGGGTGGATCAGGCGGATTACTTCCTTATCGCCGCGATAGCCAACGCCAATGTGCGCGCAGCCAGCCACCATGCCCGGTTCCACCTTCACGTGTGGGGTCTCGCGGTACACCTTGCTGATGATGGGTTCACGGGTCTGTTCAATGCGATCCACACCCAGGCCCAGCGCTTCGCTGATCATGTGAATGGATTCGGGGAAACCCACATGCCCAACAATCGAGCCATCTGCCACACCGGCTTTAAAAGCCTCGGGGGTGGTGCCCACGCCCTGGGTCTTCATCACGGTCGGGCCGTAGGGGCTCAGATCGTTCACGCGCGAGGCTTCAATGCGCTCCACGCGGTGATTGCCGCCGGTCAGGGTCACCACCAGCAGGTCGAGCACAAAGCCAGGATTCACGCCCGTGCCCAGCACAGAAACACCGTGCTTTTTGGCCAGTTCATCCAGTTCCTTGGCCAGTTCAGGGCTCTGGGCATCCGCGTCCGCCATTTCTTCGGCAATGGAAATGCAGTTCACACCCGCGGTGATGATCTTGCGCAGGTCCGACATCTGATCCTTGACCCACGAGGTGGTGGCGATGATGACAATATCCACATTTTCTTTTTTCAGGACGTCTTCAGGCTTGTCGGTCACGGTGACGCCCAGCGTTTTTCCAACGCCGAGCACTTCACCCAGATCTTTGCCAACATAACTCGGCCGGCTGTCCACAGCCGCAACAATCTGAAGACCTGATTTTTCGAGCATAAGCTTGGCCATTCCGCTGCCCATGGCGCCGAGGCCCCATTGAAGAACACGAATTGGGTTCATTTTTTACTCCTGAAAAGAAATTGGATAGGATAGGTATACAATAACCATTACGACAAAAAAATTGTAACATATTTCAAATAATCGAAAATCCGGTTTAATTAATCTTTTGTCACTTTCCGCACGCAAAGGATCACCCTGCTAGCAGGAATTTTCTTCCATGCCGACTGCCAAAAGATGCAGGGAAACCTGCCCATCTGCTGCACCTGAGGAATTTTTACATACCATCACAAATTGCATAAATCACGCCCATAAAATCCCGCCTTATTGAGATTTAATACCCAAAGTGTAAATAACAGCAGACGTTATTTACACTTTGGGTAAAAAATGTTGTTTCGTTTTTCATCCGGATGCCGTCTCAGGCTTTCCGGTGTGTGATGAACCTTAATACCCCAACTGCTTCAAGCACAACCCCGTGTAAGACCCCTCCACCTCTCTGACTGTGGTTGGTGTTCCCACTGCCAGCACTTCTCCACCCGCATCTCCACCTTCCGGCCCAAGGTCAATGATCCAGTCAACGGCGCGGATCAGTTCCATATGGTGCTCCACCACCACCACGCTGTTTCCGGCCGTCACCAGGCCGCGCAGCAGGGTCAGCAGGCGCGCCACGTCCGCCGTATGCAGGCCGGTGGTGGGTTCATCCAGCAGGTAAAGCTTGCGGCCGCTGCCCCCTCTGGCCAGGTCTTTGGCCAGCTTCACCCGCTGCGCTTCGCCGCCCGAAAGTGTGGTTGCCGGCTGGCCGAGCTGCAAATAACCCAGCCCCACATCCACCATCACCTTCAGGCGCGCCGCCGCGGCCGGGATATCTCTGAACAGGTCGAAGGCTTCTTCAATGGTCATATCCAGAACCGAGGCAATATCCACGCCCCGGTATCGCACAGAAAGCACATCCTTCTTGAAACGCCGCCCCTGGCAGACCGGACAGCGCACCTGAACATCGGGGAGAAAATGCATGTTGACATTCAGCACCCCGGCACCCTCGCAGCGCTCGCAGCGGCCGCCCGGCACATTGAAGGAGAAATGTCCGGCGCCCATCTTGCGCTGGCGCGCTTCGGGCGTGGCTGCAAACACCTCACGGATCGCCGTAAAGGTATCTGTGTAGGTGGCTGCATTGGAGCGCGGCATGCGTCCAATGGCGGATTGATCCACCGTCACCACCCGGTCAATGGCCTGCCAGCCCTCAATGGCATCATGCCGTCCAGGTTCATCGCTGCCCCGGTAAAAGCGCTGCTGCGCTGCCCGGTCGAGGATATCGAAAATCAGCGAGGATTTCCCCGATCCGGAAACCCCGGTCACCGCCACCAGCCTTCCGAGTGGAATCTCCACCGTCAGGTTTTTCAGGTTGTGTTCCCGCGCGCCTCTGATCACCAGCTCCTGGCGCGGGTAGATGCGTTCAGCCTCCAGTTTCAGCCGTTCCCGTCCAGATAGATAAGCCCCGGTCGGCGAGTCCGGGCAGGCCTCCACTTCAGCCGGCGTTCCGGTAATCACAATCTGACCGCCGTGCTTTCCGGCCCCCGGCCCAAATTCCACCACATGATCCGCCGCCCGGATCATCTCCAGATCGTGCTCAATCACCAGCACAGTGTTACCCAGGTCGCGCAGCTGGCGCAAAATGCCAATCAGGCGGGTGGTGTCGCGTTGGTGCAGCCCGATGGTAAGCTCATCCAGCACATAAAGCACCCCGGTCAGGCCGGAGCCCAGCAGCGCCGCCAGACGCAGGCGCTGCCCCTCACCCGCTGAAAGGGTTGGGGTGCCGCGTTCCAGGGTCAGGTAGCCCACGCCAATGGTCACCAGCCGCCGCAGCCGTTCACGCAAATCCGCCATCACCGGCTCGGCAATCACCCGCTCCCCGGCGCTTAATTTTGCCGGCAGCGCCTCCAGCCAGGCAGCCACGTCTTCCAGCGGCGTTTTGCAAAGCTTGATGATGGACATGCCGTCCACCGTCACCTGGCGGCTTTCCAGACGCAGCCGCGCGCCCTCACAGGCCGGGCAGACCTGCTTGCTGTACAGGACATCCAGCTTGACGCTCAGCCCTGATTCCGTCATCCCCTCGGCGTAACGCCGCTTCAGGTTGGTGATCACGCCCTCAAAATAGCCCTTCACCACCGATGGCGGCGGTTTGACCCCGGGAAAATGGCGCTTGAATTCCGGTTCATTGACCCCGTAATACAGCAGATCGCGTTGAATCTCACCCAGCTTGCCCACCGGCTGGTGCTCGTCAAATTCAAAGCCGTAATACTGTCCGGCCCGTTTCAGACGGATGACGAACTGCTCTTTATTAAACAGGTCCCAAATCACCACGCCGCCGTCTGCAATTCCCTTCGCCGGGTCAAAGCAGCGCTCCGCATGCAGATTGGCCACCACCCCCAGCCCTGTGCAGACCGGGCAGGCGCCTGCCGGCTTGTTGAAGGAAAAGTGCGTCATGCTCAGTTCCGGCAGCCCCACCCCGCAGTGCGGACAAATCACCTGCTGGCTCTCATCTGGTTCCGATTCATCCTCTTCAAAAGAAGCCTCGCCCATGAAGGACGACGGCGGCACATCCAGCCCACAGGAAGGGCACGGCCGGTGCCCAAGCCGTGCGAACAACACCCGCAAATAGGTGAAAATTTCCGTGGCCGTGCCTACCGTCGAGCGCGGGCTGTGGCTTCCCGGGTGCTGATCGACGCTGATGGAGGGTGAAAGTCCGCTGATAAATTCCACTGGCGGCTTGCTCATCCCGTCAGTCACCAACCCCAGGCTTTCCATGTACTGCCGCGCCCCCTCTTTGTGAAGAATGTCAAAAGCCAGGGATGATTTTCCAGAACCTGATAGGCCAGTGAACACCACCAGCTTGTTTTTGGGCAGGGTCACATTGATGTTTTTCAAGTTGTGCAGCCTTGCGCCGCGCACGATGATTTCGTCAGACATTTTTCCTCGCCTTTGCTCTTGAAACCTAAGCCTGCTGGTTGGCCTGGCGCAGCCAGGTCACCGGTTTATCCTGCACCAGATCCATGATGCGCATCGCCATCCGCGCCGCCTCTTCAATCCGCGCCGGGCTGACCCATTCCTCGGTGTCTTCCCGCTGGTGAGCCATGAATGTGGTGCCCCGCGAACTAAACGCCACCGCCGGCACCCCGCGCCAGACAAAGCTGCTGTGGTTGCTTTCGGGCCAGGGCTCCACCCTTTGGACCGCTGGAAATTCCGCCAGAATCGGCGCCAGGGCACCTTCAAATTTCGCCGAGGCCGCATAGGTGGCCATATTGTTCACGTCCAGGATATGCCCCGCCCCATCAAAATTGATCGCCAGCAGCACATGACCGGGAAAATCCTCGCCTGCCAGCGCAAAATAAGTGTCGTCTCCCAGCGGCAGATGCTCCTCATTGGTGAAAGCCACCAGTTCCAAACTCGTTTCCAAATCAGCCTGGCCGGCCAATTCCGCAGCCGCCAGAATTGCTGCCACCCCGCCGGCGTTATCCAGCGCGCCTGGAGTGAGGAATTTGGTGTCGTAATGAGCGCACAAGACGATCGTTTCAGGGCGTTTTCCAGCGCGCCGCCCCACAATGTTCGCGGTGCTGCCCTTTTTCTGTTCGGTCTTGATATGGAGTGAAACGGGATCCGCTCCAGCCTGCAGTAAAACCCGTGCGCTTTCCACCGGAATGGTGGCCGAAGGCAGGTGGAACTCCCAATCCTCAAAAATCTGGATCACCGAACCTGGTTGAACCTGCACGCACAGTACCGCTGCCGGCTGTTTCTGCTCCAACGCCTGGATGATCCGGTCATCGTGTTCATCCTTGAGAAACCACGCTTTACACGCCACCGGTGCCTTGGTCAGATCACCGTACAGGACGGCGATTTTACCCTTCAGGCTGGCCGCTTCCAGCTCAGCCAGCGTGCCCGCCCAAACCAGCGGCGCCTCCACCTGGCAGGATGGCGAATAAGCGTTCGGCAGCACCTCAAGCTGCCGGTCTCCAACCCGCAGTGCGGCTTCATTCACCTGCCACTCCGGGCATTCAAAGGGCTGCTCTTCCACCTCGAACCCCAGGCGGCGCATTTCGTCACGGATGTAAGCGGCAGCGGCGTGGTTGGCTGGCGACCCGGAAGGGCGCGCCCCAATGGCCGCGCTCAGAGTATGGATATATTGATGAATTCGATCCTGTAATAGGGTCATGGATTCCTCTCTCGAAAATCAGGGTTGATCATATATTTATTATAAAACCCTGGTGTGCAAGTGGAGAGTTTATCATCGGCCCGGATTGTATGTATCCCCTTTTTCTAATGGCGCAGTTTCAGGTCAACCTGCCGGCTTCCCGTCCGTTTCCCCCTTTCCAGCCTCAATACGGAAAGAAATAAAGTCGTTTAAATCGCGCAGCGAAGCAAAATAAAAGCGCTGGCCCGTGGCCACCTGCTCCGCCGATCCGCGCCAGGTTTTACCATCGGATTGCGTTTCAAACCAGATGCGGACAACAAATAATAATGGTTCTGAATGGGTGCTGTTAGGATTATTCATTAACCTGATGATACACATCAGGCGTCCAAAAAGCGTCCAAAGGTTTCAAAAGCCTCATTTCAGGCTGCCAGTTTCATGGAAATGTATAATCTGCCGGTTATAGATGATCTGGCGGAAGGTTTTGCGGCTCTCTGCGTCAGGAATATCAGCGCATTTCCTTTCCACCATTTCGTAAGCCTGCTCCAGCAGGGTCCGCGCGCGTTCATCCTGCCCATCTGCCAGCCACACGCAGGCCGCCGCCCACATCTGGCGCTGGGCATCGCTGGCTGAATTGACTCTTCCCGTCAGCTTTTCCTCAAGCTTTTCAGCAACCTGTCGGGCAGCCGGCAAATCATGGCCCGCCAGGTAGGTCAGAGCCAGGTCAATCAGGGCCTCAGAGTCATTCCGTTTCGCCGTCTGGTAACAGGCCGCTGATGCCAGCAGCGCCGTCACAGCCTCAGGGATGTGACCCAATTCACGCTCAGCTTCCCCCAGGTTGGTCAGGGCATGCGCTTCCAGAAAAGGGCTTTGCAGGCGGCGGCCCAGGTCAATGGCCTTCAGGGAATATTCTTTTTCCGCGGCATAATTTCCCAGAAAGGATGCCGTGTATCCCAGGTTGATGCATTCCCTGGCTTGCATATCCAGCGAACCCACCTGAATTGTCATGGCCAGCGCCTCTGAATAGGTATCCCAGGCCTCCTGATAGCGTCCCAAATCCAGCGCCAGGGCGGCCAGGCCACCCAGGGTGGCTGCCCAGCTGTTCAGGTTGCGGATGCGCTTGAAAATGGCCAATGCGGCATGGAAATGGTGGTAAGCCTCCCTGACCTTGAATTGTCCCGAGTACATCTGGCCGCAAAGACGGTGGCCAATGCCCAGATTATTGATGGACTGGATCTTCTCAGACAAATCAATCAGTTCATGGGCATATTTTAACGCCAGCGGCAGGTTTTCCCGGTTGCGGGCATTCACTGAAGCTATATACAGCAGGTCCAGAGTCGCAGTGGTGACCTGTCCTTTGCCATGATAGGCTCTGGCTTTTTCCATCCACGCATCGATCTGATCTGCATTTCTGAGAAAGATATACGTTGCGGCAATGCGCACGGCGCATTGCTGTTCTTCTTTTCTCTTTTCCAGGGCAGCAAACAGGTCCATTCCCTTTTGAAACGCTGCGATGGCCGCCTGAAAGTCAGAAACCAGTTCAAAATAATAGCCTTCTCTCATGGCTGACATAGCCTGCCAGTAAACATCGCCCTCTGCCAGCTGCCTGAAGGCTTGCAGCGCTGCCCATTCCTCATCGCGCTGATCGACTGCATGCAGGTAGATGATTTTTTGCAGGGCTGCCTGGCGCCGGTGTTCCCAATCAAGATCTGCCGCCGCAAGCTGATCGAGGCGCGCCACATCCTGCGCCTGGCCTTCCCGGTCGCCCGTTTGATGATGCAGTTCTGCCGCCATCAATGCCTGCTCCAGGCGTTCACCCGCGGAAACAGGATCTTCGCCCGGCGCATCCGCCAGTTCCTGCGCGCGCGCCAGCATCTGCAGGGCGGAATCTACCGCATATACCTTTGCGGCCGCCTGCGCGCTCAGTTTGTAATAGGCCATGGCCTTCAGCCGCGCTCCGCCGCGGTCAAAATGATGCGCCAGCAGCGTGCAAAGCTCATCCCTGCGTTCAGGGTAGAGCTCTTCCAGCACCTCGCCTGCCCGGCGGTGACGCGCCCGCAGTTTCAGCGGTGGAATGGATTGGTAAAGCACCGTCTGAATCAGGTTGTGCGAAAACCGGTAGTCGACATTTTTATCCACATCCCGCACCAGCCGGCTGTCCAGCATTTCATTCAGAGCATCCAGCGCCTGCGATTCGCGCCAGCCTCCTACTTCGCCAGCCGCCAGCGGGTCAAAATGCTGTCCCAGCACGGCGGCCACCTCAGCAAAGGCCCGCCCTGTGGCCGATAATCTGGAAAGCCGCTGTTCAATCACCCGCGTCAGGTCCTGGGGGATGCTGCTCTCAAAATCCAGCTCTTTATCCTTCCATTGGCTCAACCAGACGCTCAAAAACAATGGGTTGCCGTCGCTGGCCCGGTACAGGCGTTCCTGCCAGGCTTCATCCGGGCCTGAACCAGCGTCTGATTTCCCCTGGCTGGCCGCCCGTTCCAGCAGATCGCTCACGGCAGCCCGGTCAAGGCAATCGAGGGCCAGCAGGTCGCTCAGGCCTTCTCCTTCCAGTTTGCGGCGCGCCGTGCGCAGTTTTGCCCCCCTTCCCACCTCTTCTTCACGGCAGGTAGCCACCAGCAGAACAGGCTGCCTGGCCAGGCTGAACACCAGGTATTCCAGCAGAGCCACCGTTGAATCGCCCGCCCAATGCAGATCTTCCAGCAGCAGCAGCACCGGCCGCGGCCCGGCCAGTTTTTCCAGGCAGCCCGCCACCGCGTCAAACAGGCGAATGCGCTCCTGTTCCGGATCCAAAGGCGTCAGGGCAGGCAGCTTGCGCCGTTTGCGCAGTTCCGGCACAAAAGCCGCCAGGGCCGCCAGGCGCGCCGGTTCGCCGTCAAGGCTGGCCAGCAGCGGCAGCACCCCCTGGAAAGCCTCCACAAAGCACTGGTAAGGCATCTCCTCAAGCGGCGAAGTGCCGCCCCGCAAAATCCGTCCACCCTGGCTTTCCACCACCAGCGCCAGCTCGCGCAGGAGGCGGGTTTTGCCAATGCCTGCCTCGCCGCTCACCAGCATCAACCCGCCCTGGCCGTGCACCGCCTTCGTCCAGCGCGCCGCCAGGTGATCCAGCTGTGTCTGCCGGCCCACGAAGGGCAGCAGGTCGTTTTTCGGCCTGGCCGCGGGCCTGTCCTCACCGTCATCGCCCTCCGGCCTGGGCTGTGGCAGCCCTTTATCCCGCAGCACCCTTTCATACAGCGCCTGGGTTTCAGGCATGGGTGGAACACCCATTTCCTGATCCAGCTGCGTCACGAAATGTTCATATTCGGCCAGCGCTCCGGCCCGGTCTCCTGATTCATAGCGCAGCGCCACCAGCTGCCGCACCGTATCTTCCCGGAAGGGATCCTGCGCCAGCAGCAGCTTGGCAAATTGAATCGCCTCAGCATAGGCGCACTGGCCGCGCTTCTGGATGATCAACTGGTTTAAAATCTGATGGTACTGCCCCCGCAGGCGCTCCTGTTCAAGGAAAATCCAGTCATCATACAGGTTTTCGAGCAGGCTGCCCTGATACAAAGCCACCGCCTGAGGGTAGGTGTCGGGATTCTGGGCAAAATTCTCAAAGGCCTCAATATCCAGCCAGTAGGGGCTTTCCGCGTTCCAGCGCAGGGTGTTCGAAGTGGAGATGAGCCAGGGTTTCTCAGGCTGCACCTCAGGCAGCGCCTTGCCCAGCCAGTGCAAATGGCGGCGCAGATTGGTGCGGGCATCCTGTTCTGATACATCCGGCCAGATCTGCATGGCCACCTGCAGGCGGTCCAGCACCTGGTTGCGGTGGATCAGCAGGTAAGCCAGCAGCGGCAGGGTGCGCGGCGGGGCATTAAATGCCAGCGCTTCCCCGTTCCAGCTCAAATGCGGTTGTCCCAACAGGTAAATGGATAACATCATAAAATTGTCCAAAAATGGGCGATAATGGCAAACAAGTATTGATTATACCTGAAAGCCCCAAAAAGCGAACTTTTTTACCAGACTCCAGGCAACAGCCGCCATTTCGTTTTTTGAGCATATTCCTGATATCCGGGCAGTTCAGCCATCAGGGTGCGGTCCTCGAGCGCAGTGCGCAGCACCACCGCGCCGATCAGCAAAATCCCTGGTACATAAGCCCACAAAGCCCCTAGCGCCACCGGTGTCAGCAGATAGCCCAGAACAGCCCCGGCATAACCCGGATGCCGCACAAAGTGATAAGGGCCGCTTTGCACCACCACCTGGCCGCGGTCTGTTTGAATACGCACCACCGCCGCGAAAAAGCGGTTTTCCAGAAAGGCCCAGGTGCTGAAGGCATAACCGGCCAAAATGATCAGAAAAGCCGCGCCCTCCAGCCAGGCCGGCAGTGCCGGCGTGGCGTTCCAGCGTTTATCGAGCCCGGCGCCCAGCCAGAACAGCACCGGCCCGTAAATGGCCACAAAGGGCATCAGTTTCAAATCCCAGGCCTTCGCTCCGCTGGCTTTCGTCCACGATGCCCGCTCCGTCACCAGATCCGGTTGTTTCTTCATAATCAAAGCCCGGCTGGCGCCAGTGGTGACCGCCATCACCCCCACCATCACCCAGGCTTCCCACCAGTCCAGCCGCCCGGAAGAGGTGAAAAGGATCAACGCCGGCAGCGATGCCACCAGCAGAAAACTGAGCACCATGCGCAGGCCAACATGTTTCATGGGTTTGCCTGGAGCGCCGTTTGAGGTTGCCATCGGAGTTCCTCCTGATAAATAAATGGGGGCTGCTTTCTATTCTACATGAAAAAAGAAAAAACTGCCCATGAAGCAGGCAGCCATAAATTGTTTTTTGGCCTCAGAACAACCTGTCGTCAGCTACAGGGCTTTCTCAGAGGCGGGTTATGAGTTTTCGGGTTTTAACCCGTGAAATAGGATGGAGAAATTGCCGTAAGTTACGCCTTTCCCTTATCAAAACAAAATCACCAGAACTCTTTCCATCATTTTATCAAATACCTGCTTCAGATATGGATTCCCTGGAATAACGCAAAAGGCTGTTCCGAAATCGGAACAGCCTTATCAGCGGGAGCGACGGGTGTCATGCCTGCGAGGACAATTTCGGCTGGATTCCTCCTACGATCCCCCTACATGAACGTTTTGCGAGACTACAAAGACTTTTGGAATCTCAAATTCATCAATCGGCGGGTGGTTCGGACGGGGATGGAGATGCTAGCAGTGGATGACAATCCCCCTTTTATAGGCTTTTCAAAGCCGAAAACTTCTTACTATCGCTTGCCAAACCAGTGGCATAGTAGTTTACAAATACTTTTAACGCGGTATACTTCCAGAGCAATCGCGCCGATTAAAGTCTTGGAATATATAATTAAGCACACTTGGGGGGTCCAAAACTTTTCAGAACCCATCGCCCTTACCATCAGCGAGATTCGAAACGGGAAAAAAACAAGGCGTGGTTACCATATTGACAGGGGAACGCAGCTATCAGAGAACTCAGTCAGAAAAGCCCTTACTACGCTCGTAGAGCTTGGTTATATCGAAGTCCTACCAAGTCCAGATGAAAAGCCACTGTATAGAATTGTGACATGCGAAGAGGAACAACAACCAACCCATTCCAATGGACAGCTTTTCTGTGGTTGGCAGATTCCAGAAAAAAATTACTTTCAGGTTCCAGCGACCTGGACAGATTTGTGTTCAACGATCTCATCATCCGCAACAATTCTGATTATCGAGTATTTTTTCCGTCACGCATGGGGTTATCAGAATGATCATGGGATCTGGCTTTCCGCCCGTGAGCTGGCGACTGGTCGGCGGTATGCGACTGGAAAGGTATATGATGAAGGCACCGGGCTTGATCTATCAACAGTGTATCGGGCACTTTCTGATGCTGTCAACCGCGGATTTTTGGTTTGGGCAAAATTCGGGACAGAAAAATATTATAACTTGAGATATGAAAAAATGCCGCTCTCACTTACTGGCGAGTTCAATGGGAAATTTCTGGAAGACTTTCCCATTGATGGAGAGAGAACCTGGGGACACGCTCCTCATGAAGAACAGAGGACTGCCGCGATTCGCAATCTTGAGGCGGTTGTTGGCACTGTTGAAGAATCCATTTGCAAAGTTGAGGATCCCATTTGCAATAGTGATGAGCAGACTTGCAATGTTGAGGGTTCCATTTGCGAAGTAGAAGGGGAAAATAGCTCAATTAATACACTTTATCCAACACCCTCTTTAAACACTTTTAACAACAGCACTCCTAAACGCCACGAAAAGCTCCAAGATTTTGTTGCTGCTGTTTATCGCTCCTCTGACGAAATTTTAACAGCTATTGGAGTGGTGGGGGCTCAAAAATATTCGGGAATCCCATTCCTTGATGCGGTTGCCTGGATTTTTTATAGTTACACCCAAAACCTGAAAAGCCCCACTGGGTACCTGGTCTCCCGGCTTCGGAGTCATGAACCACCCCCTCAAAATGCCACAGATCTGATTGCTCTTCCAATAAATCAGTTCTTCTCTTTGGAACGGAAAAAGATCGAAGGGTTCCCACCTAAACTCAAATCAATTTTTCACAATTGTTTTGAAGATTTTTCAAATAATAATTTTGAACAAAAAATCGAGTACTCCGAAGAAGCAACCGCCCTTTGGAGGACAATTGTTCAGGCGCTTGAAGAACAGGCTGAATTAATTCCCCGCGCAGATCTATTGACCTGGATAAAACCAGCTAGGGCAAGGTCCTGGGATGGCATCACGTTGTCAGTCTGTGTGATAAATCCGTTAGCAAAGGTGAAAATTGACACATACTTTAGGCCACTACAGGAACAACTAGCACGTTTAGTTCCGGAAGGTCGGATAGTAGTTGAGGTTATATGATTTCTGGATGTCGTGCCTATGCGAAGCAAAGTCGATATTAAAGATTATGGATCAAAATTTAATAGGAGAAAAAAACATGATTTACCTCGGTGAAGATTTAGGAGCTGGCGCAAACAAGATCTATGGAGCCTTTGGTGGAATGCAATTGCAAGCTGTTGTGGCTGCCGAAACCAATCAGACGGTGGCTAAATTGATGGGGTTTCGCAACGAAAAGCCTCCCCTTTCCATTCATACAGCAGGTATGAATTTCTATGTCGGGCCTAATGCACATGCTTACGGCCGCGGGATTGAAAATTTTGATTTTGAACGGATGACTGGGGTACCCGAAACGCGGGCAATTGTTTATGGCATCCTCACCCGGTATATGCAGCAGTTTGGTGTCTTCACCGACCCCTTGCACATGGTTGTCGGGTTACCCCTTGAACCTCTTTCGGGAGACCAGGCTCAGCAAAATGCAGATGCAACACGGCGTTGGCTATTGGGTGAACATATCTGGTTGGCAGACGATATCCAATATAAAGTGCATATTGCGGAAGTTAAAGTGACCTCTCAACCATCCGCCGCCTTATTTGATTACTTGCTGGATGAAAACGGCCTGTTCATTCCTGAGCGTCGCTCCCATTTCAATCATGAAATTGGTATTATTTCGGTTGGTTTTAACACTATCGAACTGCTGACGGTCAGGGAAAAAACAATCGTCCAAAGCCTTACGGCAGGACGGACGCTTGGGGTCAGGCGTTTGCTCGAACTGGTAAACTATGAAAATTTATATTCCATGGGTGAGCTGGACACAATTCTTCGCAACGGCAAGCTGGATATCAAAGCTGCGCTGCCTGTATGGACTCGGGAGATCACTGGCCAGATTGAGAAAACCTGGGGCAAAAAGTGGCGCCGTTTTGACCAGATTATTGGCGTCGGAGGTGGGGCAATCCTCCTCCAGGATTCGTTGATCCAGTGTTTTGATGGGAAATTGTTCATCCCGGAAGATCCTGTTTTGGCCATCAGCCGCGGGCTTTACAAACAGGCACTCCAACATGCCAACCGGAGGAAGGTATGAATTCGCATCGGAAGCGTGGGCGTTCCATCAAAGCTTCACCATCGATCGAGGTTCATATTCACCTGCGTTTGCGCGTTGGAGAGGACGATGATCTGATTTCATTTTTTTCAGAGCAACGTGAACGCAATAAAGCGCAGGCCATCAGGTGTGCACTCAGGCAGGGCGGTGTAAAAGCACTTTCAACTCTCGATACAGCCGAGGATATTATTTTTTCGGATGCACTTGAGGGATTACTGCTTTGAATAACTGGGAACCAAAAAATGGCAATGCTTTTTTGGTTCCCAAAATAAAAAAGGAGAAACTTATGAAGGACCAAATGAGCCAACTGAATGAATTCAAACAGTTTTTGATGGACAGACAAAAATCTCCAACCACCATCATCGGATATGTTGGAGACATTGTCTCTTTTTCAAAATGGTTTGCACAGACCTATACATCTGATTTTTCCGTTGAAGATTTGGATACAGAGCTGGCTCGAATCTATAAAAAAGCGCTTTCTGATGGTGGAATCCATCCGCGGACCATCAACCGGCGGCTCGCCTCGTTACGGGCATTTGCTGCCTGGGCACAGCAGACAGATTATCTTCCACAGGGACCTAATCCAATTTCAAATGTTCGACCTGCTCGCCAGGTGATGCTGGCACCAAAATGGATTGATCATAAAGAGCGTTCGCGCCTGTTAAGGACCGTTGATGCTGAAGTAAAAAGAGCTATGATTCTGTTTCCGCGATTGCGCTTCCAAATCATTCGTGACGCCGCAATTTTAAAAATGTTCCTTCATACGGGACTGCGAGTTGACGAACTGGCTAATTTACAGCTCACCGACATCAATATGGATGACCGGCGGGGGGTGTTGGTCGTAAGGAATGGAAAGGGAGCCAAACGGCGGGAAATCCCACTTAATCCAGATGCCCGCTCAGCGATCCAAACCTATCTCAAAATCCGCCCGGATGATGCCGGCCTGACCAACTTATTTGTGGATATGAAAGCTACAAAGATTGAGAAAAGGACAATTCAACGGGCTGTTGCCCGGTTTGCCAAATTGGCCGGGTTGCAGCATGTCTCCTGCCATACCCTGCGTCATACTTTTGCCAAGGACCTCATCGATCGTGGGGTGACTCTGGAGAAAGTCGCTGCTTTATTGGGGCATTCCAACCTCAATACCACCCGGATCTATACCACCCCTAGTTCACGCGATCTTGAGGCCGCGGTCAATTTATTAATTGACGATAAACCATAAATCACAAACCAGGAAACCATTTACGGAGGAGATATAAATGCCGCTGCTTTTCAGGGAATTAACTTCAAAAATTATCTCAGCTTATCTTGATACTTATGCCGAACTGAAGAACCGGCCTGGATATAACGAGCATAATTGCACCCGGTCCCTGTGCATCGAGTTGGGAAATCGCGGACTTCAATATCAGGAGCAGGTACCTTTCCGCAGAATGTACAAAGGCTGTCAGGTGGGGGGTGATTTTCTTGACCTCGTTATTGAAAACAAAGTTTTGGCTCAGGTCAAAAAAGTGCAGGTATTGAGAAAAGAGCACTACGACCAGGCCCGGACATATCTATTTGATTCGGGCCTGGCAGTCGGTTTCTTATTCAACTTTGGAAGCATCGAACCTGAGTACTCCCGTCTTTACGAAAAAAGAAATGATGGTTCACAATGATTTATAGAACCCAATCGCAGAAAATGCCGCTCAACACATATATTGACGAAATCATCTCAGGGGTGAGAAGCCGGCAGCTCCATCTGGCTGATCGGCTGGCCTCCTCCCCTCGGGATTCTTTTATATCTTTTGGAATGCACATAGCTGACCTATTTACTGAAATGGATAGTCATTATTCCAAACAGATTAACGATCTGCAATCCGCTTTGAGGATTTCAGAATACAAAGCTGCACATTACAAAGAGCTTATGGAAAAAAAAGAGGGCAAGATTGTTGAGGTCATTCAAAATGATACCTCCATTAGTCAAATGGAAGAACTGAATGAACAAATTCTCCAGTTAAATATTAAGTTGGAAACATCCCATTTGGAAATTATGGAGCAGCAGAACCAGATGGACACATTGGTTTTTGAGAATGAATGTTTACAAAATCAGGTGGCTGAGCTCAATCGCATGGTTGCCAGCCAGCACCAACAATTAATGGGGCTGTTGGGCTCCGATTTTGACCGCCCATAAATCGACCCCATTATTTATTCCACATCAAATCCCTATATTTAATTAAGAGGGTATTGGATATACGGTCATAATTATTTACGGAGATGTGATATGCCGGAACTGACCTCTGATTCACTGAAAAATCTTGCGGAACTTCTTGATGCCCACACAACAGCCGGACCCTGGTTTTCTTTCCTGGAATTGCTGGAGCCAACGGGAGTCGCGGATATGCTGCAGATGCAGGAAGCCCTAAACATATCCCGCGATAAAGTGCGCCGGTTGATGGACCAGATGAAAACCTGCACGGGTGACTATCCAGAACTGTTCACAATTCTGGATTTTTCGACCAAACGGGCCGGCGTGCGTGGAAGAACGCCCAACATCATCCGCCTGGGCCCATCCGGAGCAGCTTTGCTTCGCCTGCGTGGTTATAAACAGACCCACCATTGCCTGCTTGATCACGAGCTGGAAATTCAGCATGCCGTGTTGATGGTTGATATTCGCCTTGCGGCTTTGAAAGCTGGTTTTAAGGTGATCACGGACAGGGAGATCTCATATGGGGACAAGGCGTGCATCCGCCCTGATAACCAGGTTCTTCAACCCAATGGCACAATCTGCCTTTTTGAAACTGAGCAAATTGCCTTGCCCCAATATACCCGCCGGATCACCGAAAGCCTGAAAAATAAAATTGCTTTTTTCTCAAACTCGCAACGACCTGGTATTTCGCCAATCATACGAATGGTCATTAATGTGACCAGAAGCAAAGACTGGGAGCGGACCATAAACATTTGGAAACAGGTTTGCCAGATTTTGTCGGCAGCGCAGCCCCTACCTTTCAAGCTGTTTGCCATTCCCCAGGAAGAGTTCACAGCCAAGCCTGATTGGACCGAGGAAACGGATCCCAGCCGCTGGACAGATCTATCCGCACCGCGCACCATCAAGAAAGAAAATGCCTCTTCCTCAGGAATGAATGAGAAAACGCTCCAACCGCCAAAACTTCTTTTCAGGCAGACTCCTCAGGAAGACCATATTGTGCTGCAGGCGCTCTGGCAGCAGTTTATTGAAAATAATTCTGACCGGCCCGATTCACACCATACACCATCACCCGCCTTCTTTGAAACCATGTGCCTGATCCATTCGGCATCATTTTCTAACGACGGCAGTGGGTTTTCATCGGCAGCTCTTCCCCGGGCATCCATTTTTTTGTTGAATCAATATCTGAGAATGCATCCTGTTCTTAAGATATCCCTTCAAAAATCCATATCCCGCGGAGTGGCCACCATGCGCTGGAATACGGTCAATATTCTCCACCGCATGCAGGTGATCATTGAGCGGTTTCTATATTATCACGGCTGGTACAACGGACCAGCCATCCAGGCCCTGGCAGGTACCTATAACTATAATTCTGAAGAAGGCACTGGTTTTTGCATCACGGTGAAAATTCACAATCCCTGGATCATGGCATACCCCGATGGCTTCCGCCCAACAGACGAGGAAGTCCTGCAGGCCGAAAAAGCGTTGGCCTGGGTGCTGTGGGCTTTGTTTTCTTTCCCGGAAGACCTGGATTTGCCTTACAATGCCTTTTGGTAAACAGCACCAGGCGTTCCCGTTGGGCCAGCTCGCCAATCTGGCTCCACGCCTGTTCCCAGCTGGCAAAAGTGAAAGTTTCCGGCACAGGTAAATTGGGAAAGGCCTTCTTATAGATGGCCTGCGAAAACTGGCGCAGCAGGGAATCTCTTGAATCCTGTTCAGCCACAAAGAAAATGGGGTTGATTTTCCTGGTGTTGAGCCATTCGGTCAACAGCCTGGTCTTCCCCACCCTGCGCCGGCCGTATAGGACCAGAAATTCGGCTTTGCCGCTGGCGTAAAGGTCATCCAGGAGTTTTAATTCTTCTGTTCTGCCTGCAAATGGGGAAAAATCTGACATGGTCTCTCTAACCATTGTAATTTGTATTATTATAACCAGGATTATGTTTTCGTTATAAGCGCAAGGTGATGAGGATTATGATATTGAGTTTCAAAAATAGCCAGATTGATGGGTCCCAGACATATTAAGACGAAAACAATGAATTACATAAACGAACCCAGCATACATTCTTCCTCAGTTCTTGTATAAAATTATACCAACCTGGCTGACCAGCCGTGAATTTGTTGCAATGGGGATGAAAAAATTGTTTTTTGTCTATGCGCAGTTTTGATCTAAAAACAAATATCGCGAAAATGACCTCCAATTTACTTTTCCTCCGAAAAAATTAGCGCCCATGACAAAATTTTCCAAGAAAAGGACTGCATATCATCTCCTTCTCTCGGGATTCTCATTTTCTTTGATTATTTTTTTTAGAGTTTATTCATCGGCAGATGAAACACAACGGAAACCGTATATATTCGCATATTCTGACGGATCCACATGTAAAGAATCACCCCATAAATTCCATCCGCCACCTCGCAAGATTTTATAGATTCCTGTAGCTGCTCCGGCCGGGTTATTGACCGTTACCCCGTTGGGATAGAAATAACGGATTTCAGAGGTATCAAGCCAGTCATTCACCCATTCCCACACATTGCCAATCATGTCCAGGGCTCCATATGGACTGGCGCCGTCTGGATAACTTCCTGCTTCTGTTGCTTCACCTACGCAGTAAATATGACTCCCTTTATCAATATTAGCCAGGCTGCAATTGGCGGCATCATTGCCCCAGGGGTATTTCCGGCCATCCGTTCCCCTGGCAGCTTTTTCCCATTCTGCTTCGGTGGGCAGGTGCTTGCCCGCCCAGGCGCAGTAAGCCGCAGCGTCATTCCAGCTCACCTGGGTCACCGGCCAATGATCTTTACCCTGCAAATCGCTGGTTGGCCCCTGCGGGTGCTCCCAATTAGCGCCATAGACATCTTTGTAGATGCCATCCATAATCCGGCCCTTGCCATCTTTTTCAGCATCCGTCCAGTAGTGGGTCTCGCTGACAAATTGAGTGAACATGGTATTGGTGATTTCGGTTTTATCAATCCAATAGGCATCCAGGTACACAGAATGGGGAGGGAGTGAATAGAATTCAGCATGTTTCATTATAAATTCCCCAGCCGGGACGAAAACCTGCTCCATGCCGTCCTTCTCCCAAATACGTGACACGATGTTTTCTGGAGGCGGACTGAGAGCCGGGGTAGTCGTGGGAGAAGGCGAAGGTGTGATCGTCGGGGCCACCGTTGGCTCCGAGGTAAGTGTTGCTGTTGGGTCTGCCGTCAGGATGATGGCAGGCGTCGCCGTCACCGCGGCCGTTAGGACTGGCGTTTCTTTCGCGCTGAGTCCGCAGGCAGCAAGCAGGGTCGCCAGCAGGAGGATAATCAGCGCCAGCACAACTGTCCGCCCGGGTAATATGCCATTGTTATGGAATTGCATCATTTTTCGCCGTTGTCTTTCCGCTATCCTGTCCTGAAGCATCATTCTGTTAGTGCATCAAAAATGCTTCCGTTCCCTGCCTTAATGGATGATTTTTCCATTCACCACCTTAATCCAGGCCAATAATGTAATGTAATCCCTGATAGGCAGGGTGCGAATTCCTCCTGTTGTGGTATCTATCAGGGTAATTATTCCATGATCATTATAAACAAGCTGTGTTTTATCCTTGGAAAGTAACAAATCAAAAACGGGATCACTGCTATTTTCAATTTTCTGCGTGATAGTTTTGAATGCCTTATCCAAAAAATGTTCTTCTTTCATGGTGCCATCTTCAGATATGGCATACAAATCATATAAATGATCCTGATCCTGATCCGCCCCCCAAACGACCAGATAAGGTGTATCAGGCAGCCAAAAATAACTCATAAGGGTGGTTAAGGGGCCAACAGATACCTTCTGGCAGCCTTCGGAAGAATGGATGCATTCAGATGGGGCAATGTGAAGACCAGCATATTTCTCAATCTGGCTTCCAGGTAGAAAATCGGTCATCCAAAAGTAGCTCAGCCATTTGCCATCCGGTGAAAATGAAGGGTATATACAATCACCCCCTTGCAATTCACAATTGGTCAATACCATTTTCTGCTTTCCATCTTTCGAAAAGCTGAATATTTCTCTGGAGCCCCGAAATTGACCATAATTACAAGCTATAACGAAGGTTTGATCATCCAGAAATATATCGGGGTAATCAGAACAATCTTCAACTAAGTCAAATTCCACAGTCTCTATATTCATATTTTCCAAATTTTGGATTTTCAAAGGATTGTCAGAAACAAATACCCACTTATTATTATCCAAAGAAATTTTCTCGAATTTGTCTTTAATGAAACTTAAATCCATTCGATAATTCCCATCAATGGAAATTAAACTGAGTATTCCTGTATTTTCATGAACGTATAAAATGTATTCTCCATCTGGGACGTTACTCAATCCAGCTGGAACTGAGGTTGGTGTTCTTGTTATCTCCAGCGATGCGGGCGTTATAGTTACATACACAGCAGTATGTAATGGTGCTTCGAAAGATGGTGTTAAAGATGGTGTTAATGAGCTAATGGGCGTCATCAAACGGGAATTATTCATTTCGCATGATGAAACCATTGCAATAAATAAAATCAAGATAGTTAAGGAAAGGATAATTTTCTTCATAATGAAACCTAAACACTATGGAAACAAATTTGAATTTGGAAAATCGTTTGAGGAAGTAAAAGAAAGCACAAGCATGGATGCATAGTAAGTATAGATTGGCGTGATGTTTTCTTTTTTTTGTTTTAATGTGATATCATCATCCATAGGCATATTTCTTACCGCATAAACAAAATCAGGCCACCAATAATATTCGGTTTGACTATCAAAAGGATTATATATCCTTATCCAATTCCATGGGGACACCCCTTCATTATAACCACTATCCCATTGATAGGTCATTCCTGTTATTATGACCCAATGAGGAATTTTTGCTGTTCCATCCTTTTTTATTTCTGAACCATCGATTTTTCCGGAATTATTGATGGGCACAAGAATCATTATTAACTGTTGCTTGTCCAAATATTTTTTAAACTTTGCCGCAGAAACAACAATTTGCTTGGAGGTAACATAACCACCATTGTCCAATTTGTATGATATTTTTTTCCCATATTGGTAAAGCAAATTTTTCGGGATACCAGTATCAATAAACTCAGCCCAACCATGTCTACTTGTTCCTGCAACCCCATCGTTGGGGTGGATTTCTATTACATAATCCGTAGTAATATTGGGGTAAATTAGAGCAAGGATAGCCGACATTGCCACCTGCCCACAATGTCTTGCATCTTCGGGATTGCCATTTATTCTTCTAAATGTATAGTCTCTAATGTAATATTGAGCCTCTTTTGTGTTATCTAAACTCTTGCCATTATCATCATATATAGGTGCTCCATACCGGGTTATTAAATCCGCATATTTATTAGTCCTCCAAATAATATTACGGGGTGGAATTTTGTGATTATATTTTTCTGTGTTTGGTGGTAAATAGCTACTACTGTGAGGCCAAACACACCATTCGTCATTTTCTGCACAAAAACTTCCGACTGCCCTTTCTCCATCTCTGTCTACATATGTGGTGGGATTTGCATACCCATACAGCCACAGATTATACGACATTGGCTGGGAAGACTCCCCTTCCCATGCATCCTGCGTCAAAAATCGTCCACTCTGAGGCGTATAATACCTGGCCCGCAGGTTGATCAATCCTGACTCATCTGCCCATTCGCCAGCATAACCATAAGCGGATACTTTATCTCCGGCCAATTCAGTTCCATTGCCAAATGGATCATAGCTGCGGCTTGTCAGAATATAGCCGTCCTTATCTGTGACCTGGCGAACGCTGTTGAGGTGGTCGCTCAAGAAGTACGTCGCCCCATCAGGGCCAAGTTGGGCAATTCGGCCAATACCATATAGATATGCCTGATCACCGGCTGCCAAAACCTGGGATAGACCAGATGAGGAATCCAGAACATATATCTCCGTAGAACCATCCACTGTTTGCTGCAAGCGGTTGCCAAGCCCATCATAAGCAAAGGTGTAGACGTGCGTACCCTGGGTCAGCCTGATTAAACGGTCAGCCTGGCTGTATTCATATACATTTTTCTCATCCCGCAGCAAATTGCCGTTGGCGTCCCACGAATACGCCATGCCATTAACACTGCTCAGGCGATTGGCAGCATCATAGGCATAATCTGTAGTCTCGCTTATACCTTTCACAGTTGATGTGTAGCTGAGTCTGTTGCCGACCGCGTCATAAGTGTATTGGTACGAAATGCCATTGCTGTAGGTGGCAGCGACCAGGCGGTTCAGCGCATCATAACCATAGGAAATGGTCACGCTGCTTTCCGTTGTCCCCCCCGGCAGGGTCACAGCGGCTGTCTCGCAGCCTGGAATGGCGCAGGCATCCGTTCCGCTCCAGAACTGCACCCCGTTGTAATCCGCTCTGAAGCGGTAACTGCCCAGCGGCAGCGTCAGGGTTGCCTGCCCGCTGTCGTTGGTGGCCGCGGAATAACCCGTGTAAGTGCTGCCGCTGAAAGCGTACACCATCAAATTCGGGTACGGCGCGCCGGTCTGCCCGGCCACCGTCACCGTCACCGGTTTTGCCACCGTCACATCTGTCGTTTCACACCCCGGCAGTTCGCAGGCATTCTCAGCGCTGCTCCAGAACGGCGTGCCGTTCAAATCGACTCTAAACCGGTAGCTGCCCTGCGGCAGGGTGAAAGCCGCCTGCCCCCCGGCGTCAGTGACACCGCTTATATTGACATATGTGCTGCCTGTGAAGGCATACACCATCAGCCCGGTCATCGCCGCGCCATCTGTATTGCGCACCGCGACGGTCACCGGTTTGGTCACCGTGATGCTGGCGCTGCTGCAGCCCGGCACGCTGCAGTGGTTGGCCGTATCGCTCCAAAACTGCGTGCCGTTCAAATCGGCTCTGAAACGGTAGCTGCCGCCTGGCAGGTTCAGCGCTGCCTGCCCGTTTGCATCCGTGGTTCCTGAGAACCCGGTATAGGCGGCGCCATCAAAGGCATACACCCTCAAACCGGCCTTCGCCGTCCCATCCGAATCCATCACCGTCAGGATCACCAACCCGGTTTGCGACTGCCGGACAGGCCCGGCTGCCGCCTTCAGGCTGCTTTCCAGGACGATATCCGCCAGAATCTTGGCAGAGCCCGAGTGCCAGGCCACGGGCGTGGCTGTCTCCGCTCCTTCAGGCGTGCTGGTGGGTGTTTCTGAAGGCGCGGGCGTCT
>JAKQJC010000024.1 GCA_029561345.1 Chloroflexota bacterium
CGCGTTCAGCGCCAGCAGGTTGGTCTGCGAGGCAATGTCTTCAATCGTCTCCACAATCGCGCCGATCTGCCCGCTGCGCGTGCCCAGTTCCGACACCCGCTGCGCCAGCTGTTCGTTCGTCCGCCGCACCTTTTCCATGCCTTTGGTGGTTTCATTCACCACCCGCGCCCCGTTCTGGGCCGCCTGCGCCGTGCGTTCTGTCTCCGCCGTCACTGCCTGCGCTGCCCCCGTCACCGCCTCAATGGCGGTTGAAAGGGTTTCGCCGGCTTTCAGCGCCTCTGAAAGGCCCTGCGCCTGCTCCTGGGCCCCGCCGCGGATCCCTTCTACCCCGCGCGATAGCTCCACCATCACCTTCTGCGTCTCGTCCACCACCCGCGTCTGCTCGGCGGCCCCGTGCTTGATGCCCATCACCGCATCTGAAAGCGCGTTCATCTGCTGCACCACCTGGTTGACGCTGTTGGCCTGCTCCTGCGCGCCCTTGGCCACCCCGTCAATCGAACGGCTCATCTCTTCCACCGAATGGGCTGTCTTTGAGACGGATTCCGTTTCGGTGGTGATGCCTTTGGCCACCTGCTGGATGGTCAGGGCAATCTGGCTGGTGGCCCGGCTGGCCTGTCCCGAAGCAGTGGAAAGTTCACCCGACGCAATCTGCAGCTGAACAGCGTTCTCTTCCACCTGTTTAACTGCTTTGCGCAGTCCGGCAATCATTTGTTCAAAAGCATGGCCAAGCATGTCAGCCTCTGAACGCGGCTTGACCTGCGTGCGCAGGTTGCCGCCGGCAATCTCCTGGGCAGCGGTCACCATCTCATTCATATAATGATGCAGGTCAAAACTGGATCGAGTGAGCTGGCCGATTTCGTCCTTTTGCGCCTTGATGCGGTCCAGGTAATCATGATTGCTGCCGGCCAGGTTCAAATCACCCTCAGCCAGAGATTGAATGGCCCTGGCAGTGGCCTTCATTTGTTTCGAAACAAGGTTGGACACAAAAATGGCCAAAATGACCATCAGGATGGTGACCACAACCAGCACATTCATGCTGCGCAGCAGGTTGGCCATCACCAGGTCATTCACTTCCTTGATTTCCTGGCTGATCAACAGGGTCCAGCCCAGTTTTTCAGCCATGCCGCCCTGAAGCGAAAGATGCGCCAGCAGGGCATCCCGTCCATAGGCGTCCGCCATTTTCACCCACTCATTCGCTTTGCGGGTATTTAAAAGGTCCAGAATGACCTGCGGGGCAGGCTGCATCACCTGGTCGGCCTGCTCGGTGTAGAGCAGGTTGCCGTCTGAATCGAGCAGCACGGCTTTTCCCGTCTCCCCATATTTCACTTCGCTGATGGTCTGAAAAACAGAGGTGATGTTGATGGTGCCGCGCAGCACGCCGATCACCTGCTGGCTGGCGTTGTAAATGGGCACGCCAATGTTCATGGCATAAACTTTGGTGCTTTCATCATACTCGGCGTTTTCCACCGCTGTGTCGCCCCGTCCGCTGGCATAAGCCTGCTGCCACCAGCCCTCATCGCCCTGTAAAAAGTCGCTGGTGCGGTCGGTCATGGCAATATTCAAACCCTTAACATCGGTGACAAAAATTTCAACTTCAGCAGGAAATTTTTTCAGAAAGGCCTTCAAAAGATCGCTGGTGGGGTTGTTCTGCACCCCGGCTTCGATTTCCTGAATGCTGGCTGCCTTATCCTTCCAGGCCTGATCCAGTTCCTTGATTTTCGCCTCATCCCAATCCGCGCGGGCTGCGTTGGCTTCCTCCACCGCGCTGACAATTTCAGGCGCCAGGGCCAGTGCCTGCAGGGAATAAAGATTTCCCTGCACCTGCAGCACGGCTCCCCGCAGCGCTTCTTCGCCCAGAGAGATCATACCCTCTCCATTCGATTGGCTGATCTGCTGAGATATATTGAAATAGCTTGACACGGAAAAGGCGGCAACAGTGATCAAAATGGCCAGCAGCAAAATGCTGACCACCTTGGCGCCAAGATTCCAGTTGAACCAAAAAAAAGCTCTGGATTTTGAAGCAGTACCGGCCATGGAATCCTCCTGAAAGTAACAGATAAAAAATGACCTGAGTGCGTTGTAACTTTTTTGGAAATGTTAACCATTATTATGAGATATCTGCCTGTTAAATGCAATAGAAAACCAGATATAATCCGAATCAGGTCTTAATTGCCTTTTTATGTGTAACTTTTTACGCTTTTCGCTATCTAATCAATGATTTAACCCCATTACAAAGACAGGATCTGAACATGGATTTCTTCACCCGCTTATTCAACCAGCCTTCCGTTGCCCAGCTTGAACCAGCTCAGGTTCAGGCGCTCATCGCTCAATCACCCCGCCCTTTTCTGCTCGACGTGCGCACGCCGGGGGAATATAAAGAAGCCCACATCCAGGGCGCTGAGCTCATCCCGCTGGACGAACTGCCGCAGAAGCTGAGCCGCATTCCCAAAGATCGCGATGTGATCTGCGTTTGCGCCTCGGGCAGCCGCAGCAGCGCCGCCGCCCGCCACCTCAGCGGCCAGGGATATAAGGTCAGCAATATGCAGGGCGGCATGTCACGCTGGATGCGCGCCGGTTTGCCGGTTAAAAAAGGCGCCGCGAAATAATCATGGCTGTCAAAAGCGAAGCCATGCGCTTTATTCTCCTCTTCATGCTTTTAGGGCGCACAATGGTGCGCCCTTTTGTTTATTCATGCCTGTTTTGACCGCGAAAAGAACGCCTTCACCCGCGGCGCCACGGCCCGGTAGATGGGGCAGCGGTCATAGATCGCGCTGAACAGCGCTGCCGCGCCCACTCCCAGCAGAATCAATCCCAGTGGTAAAATATCCCGGTTTATCCAGCCCAAAGCCAGAAAGACCACACCAACGCCGGTGCGTAGAATGCGGTCCACCGGCGCTAGAGGCAAAATGCCCGGTGCGCGCTGGTGCGCCAGGGCGTCGAAAAGAAGCTCCAGCACCTCAAGGCTTTGCACCCCGCTGCGCCTCAGCACTTCCTTGCCGCCAGCAAAACCCACCAGGGTGGGAATACTCATCACGCCCAGCGCCCGCAGCACCTCCGGCGACTCATCTGCATTGATCTTCAACACATCCACCTGCCCGGCATATGTTTCACTGGCCTGATGGAAGGCCGGCGCCATCATCCGGCAGGGCGCGCACCACGGCGCCCACAGGTCCACCATCAGCGGGCGTGGGTTTTCCTGCACCAATTTTTGAAATTCATCCTGATTCATCGTCACCTGTTAAACCAATCAGGGGCGCAAAACCTGCGTCCCTGGTTTTGAACGAAAAGAACAGCGTCAGCTTTTGTTGGTATTGATTTTCAACACTGTATACAGCGGGCAGAAACCCACCACGCCCGTCAGCAGGGCCACCGCCCCCAGCACCAGAAAGACGATACCCAGAATGCCAGTCACCACGCCGGTCAGGTTGAGGATGATCAGCGCCAGGCCCAGCACAACCCGGATAATGCGGTCGAGATTTGATTCGTTGGTTTTCATAAGATAACTCCTATCCAATAACACTTTTTGTATTCTTTAAAATTAGATGCAATTTATCCAAAATAGTTACAGGAAAAAGAGGCGGACAAAAACAGGTCTGAATGGGTTGCGCTTGCGGCATCATCCGTCTATAATATATTCGTGGTCATGAATATATCCTCACCTCAACCGCCTGAAACACAGCTTTCTCGTCTGCTGGCCCTCATTGGCCAGCCGGTGCGCATCCAGATTTTACTCATTCTGGGTGGGCAGGAAGCCTGCGTCTGTCACCTGGAAGCCGTTTTAGGCCTGCGCCAGGCCAGCATCTCACAGCACCTGATGGCCCTGCGCAAGGCCGGTCTGGTGGAGCCGCGGCGCTGCGGGCGCAATATTTTTTATCATCTTGTCCGCCCGGAGGTGGTTTCCGTTCTCAATCAGGCTGCCGTTCTGGCCGGTCTGGATCCTGCCGCCCTGCAGCAGCTGGCGGTCCGGCCGGTGGCAGGCTGCCCCTGCCCTCAATGCAATCCCAACGCGCAGCCGGGCGCTTCGTGCCAGAATTTGCACCCGGCGCCGTCTTCGTCTGAATGCCCCTAATTTTTTTATTCCAAGGAGAAATGGATGGAAAAGAAAAGTGTCACCCAACGTCTTTCATTTTTAGACCGCTACCTGACCCTGTGGATCTTTCTGGCCATGGCGGTCGGCGTGCTGCTTGGCTACCTGCTGCCAGGCGTGGAAGGGTTCATCAACCAGTTCGCCGTCGGCACCACCAACATCCCCATCGCCATCGGCCTCATCCTGATGATGTACCCGCCGCTGGCCAAAGTGCATTATGATGAACTGGGCGATGTGTTCCGCAACTGGAAGGTTCTGGGGCTTTCGCTGCTGCAAAACTGGGTCATCGGCCCGGTGCTGATGTTCATTCTGGCCATCATCTTCCTGCAGGGTTACCCCCATTACATGGTTGGCCTGATCATGATTGGCCTGGCACGCTGCATTGCCATGGTCATCGTCTGGAACGAGTTGGCCAAGGGTGATACCGAATATGCTGCCGGACTGGTGGCGTTTAACAGCATCTTTCAGGTGTTGTTCTACAGCGTCTATGCCTATGTCTTCATCACCATTCTGCCCACCTGGTTTGGTCTGCAGGGCAGCATTGTGGCCATCACCATCGGCGAAATCGCTCAAAGCGTGTTCATTTACCTGGGCATTCCCTTCATCGCCGGTTTCATCACCAATATGATCCTCACCCGCACCATGGGCAAGGACTGGTACTACAAGAAATTCATTCCCAAAATCAGCCCCATCACCCTCATTGCACTGCTCTTCACCATCCTGGTGATGTTCAGCCTCAAGGGCAACCTGATCGTGACCATCCCCATGGATGTGGTGCGCATCGCCATCCCGCTGCTGATTTACTTTGTGCTCATGTTCCTGGTCAGCTTTATGCTGGGCAAAATTGTGGGCGCCGATTACAAAAAGACCACCACCCTGTCCTTCACCGCCGCCAGCAACAACTTTGAACTGGCCATCGCCGTGGCCGTGGCCGTCTTCGGCATCAACTCAGGCGAGGCCTTCACCGCAGTCATTGGCCCGCTGGTAGAAGTGCCTGTGATGATTGGCCTGGTCAATGTGGCCTTCTGGCTGCAGAAAAAATTCTTCAAGGTGCAGCTTGAGCAGGGTCCGGCCAAACCGGATGTCTGCCCATAGACTGAAATCCGGTCAAAAAAAAACAAACCGCCCCTCAATCCAGCTAAGGGGCGGTTTGTTTTTTTAACTGCTCAGCCGGTTGAGCAAAAACTACAATTAACAGTTGCCCCTCCCGAAAATCGGGAGGGGGCCGGGGGGTGGGCGATGAATAATCTTAATGTGACATGGTCGAAGCAGTTACTTTTTTATTCAAGGGAACCCTTTGCTTCAAGGGCGGTTTTCAACCAGAGGCAGGTTTCCTCTTTTTTCGGAAACCGCCCCATGCACACCGGCCGGCCATCCATCAGCATACAGGGCATTGCCAGCACCGGTGTATATTTGAGAATCTCTGCCACGTCGCCGACATCTTCAATGAAAAGTTCTGCCTCGGGCATCTCACGCTGAATCTGCTGCAAGGCTGACTGCAGGGTGCGCCGGATCAGAATGCGATAACTGGCGCGGTAGCTCAGAATTTGTACATGTACGCGGGTCATCATTCAGGCCAGGATCTCCACTTCAGGTTCCACCAGAATTTCAGATTTCACCGAATTGGCCACCAGGCTGTATTTTTGCGCTGCCTGCAAAGCCCGTTCCACCCGCGCGCGCACCCGCTCCGGGTCTTCTCCGCCGGCTGCCACCCGGATGATGGGGTGGAAACGCAGCTGGGTGAAAATCTCCGTGCGGTCCAGTTCAATGCGTTTGACGCCTTCAGCCCGGCAGTCATACGAAAGGAGATTCAATTTAAAACGCTCAGCCGCCCAGATAAACATCATCATGATGCAGGTGTTGGCTGCCGCCACAAAAGCATCTTCGGGCGTGAACACGCCCGCATGTCCCTGAGCATCGGGCGGGGCTGAAAAATCCATTTCGGGGCCGTTGCCCATCACCAGATGTCCCCAATGCTCACCCTTCCAGGTCACCCGGGTATGATAAATCGCCTCCTGGCTCATGCCTTTGCCTCCTGCCCGGCGCAGTAGCGGGCATAGGCTGCCAGCACGGCTGCTTCGATCTCCGCTGCCGCGGATGCATCCACCGCGTTGTAAATTTTTACCATTTCCATCAGCTCATGCCCGGTTTCAGCACTGACGGGTTTCTTTTGTTCATGCATGTTTTGAAACAGCAGCGGCAGGGCCAGCAGAGATACCTCGTGCCCATTCACCTGCAGCTTCTGCACCGGAATGCCCGAACCGCAGGCGCAGGTGGTGACCTCATCGCTAGAGGGTTCGCCGGCAAATTTGCCCTCACGACGGCTCCAGGCCCGGCCCAGCAGTTCATCCACCCGGGCAGCAATCCGTTCGGCGGTGCGCGCTGCAGCCTGCTTGCCGGCTTCGTTCAGCCGGCGGCGGCCGGCTGGCGGTTCCAGCCCTTCCTGCGCAATGACCTCCGTCACCACAATGCCCGCCGCCGGGCGGTTGGAATAGGTTTCGGTGCCGCGGAAAGCGCAGCGTTTCTCGCAGCCGTCAATGGCAATGGTCGGGTAAAATTTGGCAAAGGCCCGGTCGCCCTCGCCGCCCGCCAAAAACAGCGGCAGGCAGATGGTCACCGTGTCGCCAGGACGCAGCTGCTCCAGCACCTGCAGGGCTGCCAGGCGGGCAATGGTTCCTTCGGGCAGTTCTTCACCGGAACAGGCGATGATGCCCACTTTTTTCTGCGGCAGTTCAGGCATGGCTGCCTCCTTCCTCGCCGGTCAGTTCATCCACCACGGCATCCATTTCGCGCGCCAGGGCAGCCGCCAGCTGCTCGCCCCCGGCGTTGAGTTCAGCAATGCCTTCCGGCTTGAATTCGCGGTAACGGCGGAAAACATCCAGCACGGCAAATTCACGCGCCACCTGTCCGCCGCTTTGCGTGATCATTTTCGATGCGCAGGCCAGTTTGCAGCCGTCAATGGCTACAGCCGGGTTTTCGGCCACCAGCCGGCGCGACTCTTCATCACCGGTCACCAGCAGCGCCAGCGGCACCAGCTGCGTCTGCCCGGGACGGTCTTCTTCAACCACCTGGTAAGCCGCCACCCGGCTGACCGTGCCGAACGATTTGCCAATGCCGCTGCAGGGAATCACCATCACTTTACGGGGAGGCGTCATGGATGCTCCTCTCTGGCTTCTTTTTCCATCTGTTCAAAATAAGCCGCCGCCGCCAGCAGCTGCGGTTTTTCCTGCCATTCCACCTCGCACAACCAGCCGTCGCCGTAGGGATCCTGGTTGATCACCTCCGGGGCTGTTCCCAGGGCCGGGTTCACCCGCACCACCCGCGCTGCCGCCGGCAGCAGCAGGTCCACATCCACCTTGATGGTCTCAATTGAGGCAAAAGCCGCGCCCGCGGCCAGAATGCTGCCGGCCGGTTTCACCTCGGCAAAGGCCACGTCGCCGCTGCGCTGCTGCAGAAAGTCCGAAAGGCCAAGGCGGTTCACCGGCCCGGCCTCCTTCACCCAGATGCCCTGCGGGGTGTAGGCGCAGGCCGGGTCCACCCTGAAGATAAACTTATCCAGTGTCAATTCCAAAAATGCTGTCATCATTGTCCTTTCCATTTCCATTCAGCCAATTCATAAAGCAAGAAAGATGGTCCGCCAGGCTCTTGTCATTGCGGTAAAAATCCTTCAGGCTTTGCCTTTGCAGATCCCCAACCCGCTCCCCTCGCCAAAAGCCTTCTGGCTGTTCCTTCGCGTCCTTGGCGTTCTTTGCGGTAAAACTCCTTCAGGCTTTGCCTTCGCAGATCCCCAACCCGCTCCCGACCAGCCAGGCCGCCGATCATATTCAAAGCCTTGAATAGTTACTGCCGCAAAAATGGGCAGATCTCAGCCGTGTTCTGCCCTCTCGCTTCAGGCCTTGAGCCACGCGATCACTTCGCTCACTTCCGGAATCCGTCCGGCGCACACCAGTTTTCCGTTGATCACCAGGCCCGGCGTGGCCAGGATGGGCCATTTCATGATCTCGGCCCGGTCGGTAATTTTCTCAAATTCGGCTTCAATACCCAGGGTTTCCACCGCTTTCACCGCGGCTTCTTCCACCCGTTTGCAGTTGGCGCATCCGCCGCCCAGCACTTTAATGTTGATCATATTCATCTCCTGTTATCTTGTGATTTTTCAGGTCCAGCCTGTCCGCTGCAGTGCGGACAGGCGCATTTCACGTCTTTTTTATCAGTTTCCAGGGCCGCCGTCCTGCCGGTCATGCGGCTGGCGGCATCCAGCACATCATAAATGCGCGCATCCACCACCCGGTAAAAAATGTTCCAGCCGTCGCGCCGGTCGCTGATCAGCCCGGCATCGCGCAGCACGGCCAGCTGCTGGGATATGTAGGCCTGGCGGTAACCCAGGTAGGCTTCCAGGTGACAGACACAGTGTTCGCCATCCCGCAGAATCTGGAGGATGGCCAGGCGCGCCGGATGCGTCAGCACTTTAAAAAGCTGCGCCTGCAGCTCATCGGCCGTTGTTTCAGCGGGTTTCGCGGTTATCATATTCAAACTCATGAATATGATTATAATTCTCCTGTCTTTTTTTGTCCATCTTTTCCCGGGAATCAGTTCATTTTGTTAAGAAGATTGACAATAAAAAAGGGAATCTGCTATAATCTGAGGCATGGACGCATATATAGCTGTTGATGTTGGTGGAACTCAAATTCGGGTGAGCGTTTTTCCAGCGGAAGGCACCAAACCCCTCCGGCAGGAAAAAATCTCAACCCGCGATGTATCGCGCACGGCGACTGAACGCCTGATTGACCTGGTTGCCCGCCTGTGGCCCGAAGACGCCACGGTGCGGTCCATTGGTTTGGCTGCCCCCGGGCCCACCGACCCCAAGGCCGGTGTGGTCATCGCGGCGCCCAACATCAAGGAATGGGTCAACTTCCCCCTGCAGCAAATTCTGCAGGACCGCTTCCATGTGCCTGTGTTGCTGGGCAATGACGCCAACCTGGCGGCCCTGGGTGAATGGAAATACGGCGCGGCAGTCGGCTACCACCATGTGGTGTTCCTCACCATCAGCACCGGCATCGGCGGCGGCATCATCATCGATGACCGGCTCCTGCTGGGCGAGCGCGGCTTGGCGGCCGAATGCGGCCATGTCATCATCGACCCCGATGGTCCGCTGTGCAACTGCGGCGGGCGCGGCCACCTCGAAGCCCTTTCCTCCGGCACGGCCATTGCCCGCTATGTGGCCGATGAACTGAAAAAGGGCCGCCCCTCAAAGCTGCCCCTCGATCCCCCGCCCACCTCGCGCGATATCTTCAAAGCCGCCCAGACCGGCGACGCCCTGTCCATTGAAGCCTTTGCCCGCGCCGGCCACTACCTGGGTCTGTTTATTGCCAGCCTGGCCCATACCTTCAACCCCTCCATTGTGGTGCTCGGCGGCGGCGTCTCGCAAACCCGCGAACTGCTCATCAACCCGCTGTGGGAAACCCTCCGCAAGAACGTCATGGCCCCCGATTACATCAAAGACCTGGTCATCACCACCGCCGCCCTTGGCGACGATGCCGGTCTCTACGGCGCCCTGGCTCTGGCCCAACAGGTCAAATAATCAGCTCTTCCATCCACAAACAGCGCGCTCCCTGATGTTCTTCAGGGAGCGCTTTTTTACCCGGTAACTGCCTTGACAATGTCACATTTCTATCCTTTTTGCATTTTCAATACTTTCAATCAGCACAGCAACCGCATGGGGAGTTTTTGCCCAGCTTTGGGGGCAAAAACTCCCCCAATAACGGTCTCCCCCGCCCACGGGCGGGGCCGGGGGGTGGGCAATCTTTAATGTGCCATTGTCGAACTGCTCACAAGCCAGGAAATGCCGCTGGCTGAGCAGTTGTGATTTTTTACCCCTTCACCACGCACAGCGGGCGCAGACGGGCCACCTTGCGCACAATGCCCGCCGCCACCACTGTTTCCACCACCTCGTCCACGTCCTTGTAGGCGCCAGGGGCTTCTTCGGCCAGGCCCGGCATCGAGCCGGCGCGCACAAAAATGCCCTGCGCCTGCAGTTCGCGCCGCAGTTCTTCGCCATGAAGGCTGGTTTTGGCTTTGGCGCGGCTCATCACCCGCCCTGCCCCGTGGCATGATGATCCCCAGCTGCGCGCCAGGCTGGCTTCATTGCCAGCCAGAACCCACGAGCCCGTGCCCATGCTGCCCGGCACCAGCACCGGCTGGCCAATGCGCCGGTATTCATCCGGCAGTTCCGGCGAGCCGGGGCCAAAGGCGCGCGTGGCGCCCTTGCGGTGCACGCACACCCGCACCTTTTCGCCGTTGATGATGTGGGTTTCGAGTTTGCCGACATTATGGGCAATATCATACACCTGGTGCAGGTGCCAGTTCTTCATTTTCCCGGCAAAAACCGCCTCAAAAGCCTCGCGGGCCTCGTTGGCAATCAGCTGGCGGTTGACAAAGGCATAGTTGGCCGCGGCAGCCATCGCGCTCAGGTAAGCCCGCCCTTCATCTGAATCAATCGGCGCGCAAACCAGTTCGCGGTCGGGCAGCTGGATGCCGTATTTTTGCACGGCCCGCTGCAGCGACTGCACATAATCGGTGCAAACCTGGTGGCCAAAACCGCGCGAGCCGGTGTGAATTTGCAGCGTCAGGCAGCCCAGGTTCAGCCCCATGGCCTGCGCCGCCGCGTCATCAAATATTTCCTCCACCCAATCCACTTCAACAAAGTGATTGCCGGCCCCCAGCGTGCCGAGCTGTTCGCGCCCGCGCTCGCCGGCGCGCTTGCTCACCGTGTCCAGGCTGCCGCCGTTAATGCAGCCTTCTTCCTCGGTGCGCCGGATATCATCGGCTCCGGCCCAGCCGCGTTTGGTGGCCCAGGCCACCCCTTTGCGGCAGATCTCTTCCAGATCTCGTTCCGAAAGGTGCACGGAACCCTTTGAACCCACCCCGCTCGGGCAAAAGCGGTCCAACGCGGTGGCCAGGTCGCTCAACTGGCCGCGCACCGCTTCCATCTCTATGCTGGAGGCCAGCAGGCGCACCCCGCAGTTGATGTCATAGCCAATGCCCCCCGGCGATACCACCCCATCTGAAACGCGCGTGGCAGCCACCCCGCCAATGGGAAAACCGTAACCCTGGTGCATGTCGGGCATCACCATCACCGGACCGGCCAGTCCGGGCAGGGTGGCCACATTGGCAGCCTGGTCCAGCGATTTATCCTGGCGGGCTGCGTTGATCATGGGTTCGGTGGCAAACAGGCGCACCGGCTGGCGCATATCCGGCCGGTCCTGCTTAGGAATTTCCCATTCGTAATCGTTAATTTTCTTGATCATGGTTCACCTACACATCAAACACAATGCTGGTCGAAAGGCCGTCTTCACCCGGGCGGATGGCCAGCCCATGATAGGTGACGGCTTTGATCATGCGCGTCAGATGCGCCAGCGGTGCGCCAGAAAGTTCCGCTTCCAGCGCGCTGCCCGTCACCCTGATTGAAAATGCGTCAAACGCCAGGGCTTCGGTTTCGGCCAGGTAGAGCAGCTCTGCCAGCCAGCTCACCAGCAGGTCTTCCGCATCCACCCCGCTCAGGCTCAGGGTGCGGGTCTGGCGCGGACCCTCCCCCACCTGCGCCTGCATCAGAGCATACATGCCGGCGGCAGCCTCGGCCAGCAGACCGGGCAGGTCCGGCGCCCAGACCTGCAGCGCCCAATCTGCCGTGTTGGGCAGTTCAATAAACCCGCGGGGCTTCTTTTCTTTCATGCCTTTGAGTATAATACAGGTATCCATTTTCGTGAGGTTTTATCATGCTCAAGTCGAAGCTTGATCAAATCGAAAAGCGTTTGCAGTACATGATTGAAGGCAGCCTGAGCGCCATCCTGCCCTGGTCCAACCCCAGGGCCAGCCTGGCCCACCAGCTGGTTCAGGCCATGCAGGCCAACCTGCAGGTGGCCTCTGACGGCGCCATGACCGCCCCCAACGTCTATAATATTCAGGTGCACCCCAGCCGCCGCGAGCAGTGGGATGCCAACCCCACCCTGCTCACCGATATGGCGAAGGGGCTCTACCAGGCCGGCCTCGAAGCCGGCTTCCAGTTCCGTTCTGAGCCCACCCTGCATATCACCAGCGATGTGACCCTGCCGATGAACGATATCCGCGTCTCATCCTATTCCGGGCCGCCGCCGTTGAGCGACACCGCCATCATGTCCATCGGCGCGATGACCTTCACCGCTGAACGCACCGAACCGATTGTGCAGCGCGCCTACCTGATCAACGGCAACGATTACATTGAACTGGGCATGCGCACCATCAGCATTGGCCGCCGCGAAGATAACGAGTTGGTGATCAACGACCCGCGCGTTTCGCGCGCCCACGCCCAGCTGCGCGCCATCAAAGGCAAGCATGTGCTCTTTGATCTGAATTCCACCGGCGGCACCTTCGTCAACAACCAGCGCATCACCCAGTGCAACCTCTCTTCGGGCGATGTCATTTCCCTGGCCGGCTACATCTTGATTTACACCCAGGAAACCCCGCCCGGCGCCGATACCGGCAGCTTCCCCACCACCCCGGCCAACCTGCCGCCCGAAGAGCTTAAATGAGCGAAATCATCGTCCTTGTTTTGCGGGTGATGGTGGCGTTGGCCCTGTACGGCTTTCTGGGCTGGGCCTTCTACACCATCTGGCAGGATTTGAAAACCCAATCGGAGGTGGTGCAGGGTCACACCTACCCCGCCCTGATCATCCGGCGCGAAGGCGATGCGGAAGGCAAATCGCGCCGCTATGTCCAGCCGGAAATCACCATTGGCCGCGATCCTTCCTGCGATCTGCCCATTCCCAACACCACCATCTCTGCCCACCATGCCCGCCTGGCTTACCACCACCGCCAATGGTGGGTGGAAGACCAGCAGTCCACCAACGGCACCTTCCTGAACCAGGAACGCGTTCTGACGCCCACGGTGATTGTTTCGGGCGACGAACTGCGCTGCGGCCAGGTGACCCTCACCGTCACCTTCGACGCCAGCGCCTCTTCATAATTTTCTCTCGGCAGGCGTGCAGGGCGAGCGGCCGCTCATCCTGACATGACCTCATTATGAGTTGATTGACAATATAATATTTCTGCCTTTCCTGGGTTTTCTTATCTCCAACCAGGAAATTAACCGCACGGGGATTTTTGCCCCGCTTTGCGGGGCAAAAATCCCCCAATAGATATCTCCCCCGCCCACGGGCGGGGGCCTGCCCTCGAGAAGCGGGGGCCGGGGGGTGGGCAGTTTAATACTGTAGTGGCATTTAGCTCTGAACATTGATTGTCAAACATAAACAGGCAGGGGTGAGCAGCCGCTCACCTTTGAATGACGAGATCATCCCTGGTTATGCCGCAATTATTCCGGCTGACCGGCAGTCACAAACTTATTTTGATTAACCTGGAGGCATTATGGAAAAACCACTCTTTGGCGTGATCGGCGGTTCGGGGCTCTATGCCATTGACGGCCTGGAGATCATCGAAAAGCGCGAGGTCGTCACCCCCTTCGGCCAGCCCAGCGCCCCCCTCATGCTGGGCCGCCTGGAAGGCCGGCCCGTGGCTTTTCTGGCCCGCCACGGCCTCACCCATCACATCAACCCATCCGAGGTGAACTACCGCGCCAACATCTATGCCATGAAATCCATCGGCGTGGATCACCTGGTCAGCATCAGCGCCTGCGGTTCGCTGCGCGAAGATTACGCCCCCGGCCAGCTCGCCGTCCCCGATCAACTGGTGGACCTGACCCACAAGCGCGCCCGCTCTTTCTTTGGCGAGGGCATGGTGGCCCATGTGGGCGTGGCTGACCCCTTCTGCCCGGAATTTTCGCGCCTGTTGCTGCAGGCCCTGCACGATGTCAACGCTGATGTTCACAAGGGCGGCTCGCTGATCACCATTGAAGGCCCGCGCTTCTCCACCCGCGGCGAATCCAACCTTTACCGCGCCTGGGGCCTCTCCCTCATTGGCATGACCACCTCTCCCGAGGCCTTTTTGGCCCGCGAAGCCGAAATGTGCTACGCCGTCATCTCGCATGTCACCGATTACGACGTCTGGCACGTCACCGAGGAACCCGTCAGCGCCGAAATGGTGATGCGCACCCTCAGCCAGAACACCACCACCGTGCAGGCGGCCCTCAAGCGCCTGGTGCACATCCTCACCCCCGAGCGCACCTGTGCCTGCGGCTCAGCCCTGGCCAACGCCATCATGACCGCCCGCGAACACATCCCCGCCGCCACCCAGGAAAAACTGCAGCTGCTGGTTCAGAAATACTGGAAACCCGCCTGACATGTTCTTCTTCCCCGTTCCAGACCCGGCCCTGCCCCACCAGAAGATCCGCGGCCGCCTGATGACCCTGGCGGCCTTCTTCGTGGCCTGCCTGGCGGCCGCCCTCACCCTGGCGCCCGCGGTGCGCTATCATTCCTTCGAGGTGGAGCTGCGCTGGATGCACTGGGTGGGCATGGTGGTGTGGCTGGCCTCCTTCATGCTCATTTACCGCCGCGTGGTGCGCGTGCTGCCCGACAGCGACCCCTATCTGCTGCCGGCCGCCGCCCTGCTCAGCGGATGGGGCCTGATGACCATCTGGCGCCTCTCCAGCGATTACGGCGCCCGCCAGACCGTCTGGCTGGTGGTGTGCACCGCCGTCATTGTGGTGGGGCTGCGCTTCCCGCGCCTGCTCGATTTTCTCCAGCGCTATAAATACCTGTGGCTCACCACCGGCCTGCTGCTCACCCTGCTGACCTTTGCGGTGGGGGTTTATCCGGGCGGGGTTGGACCCGATTTGTGGCTCAACCTGGGCGGGTTCTTTTTGCAGCCCTCCGAACCGCTCAAGCTGCTGTTGATCATTTACCTGGCAGCCTACCTGGCGCAGGTGATTCCCCTCAGTTTCAACTTCATGCAGCTGGCCCTGCCCACCCTGGCTCTGGCCGGCATTTCCCTGGCCCTGCTGGTGGGCCAGCGCGACCTGGGCACCGCCAGCATTTTTATGCTGGTTTATGCCGGGGTGCTCTATACCTCGCTGGGCCGCAAAATCATCCCTGTGTTCAGCCTGCTGGTGCTCATCGGCGCCGCTGCCGCCGGTTACATGCTCTTCGACGTGGTGCGCCTGCGCGTGGAATCGTGGCTCAATCCCTGGCCCGATCCCACCGGCCGCTCTTACCAGGTCATCCAGTCGCTCATCTCCATCGCCGCGGGCGGGGTGGTGGGCTCAGGGCCGGGCCTGGGCAGCCCGGGGCTGGTGCCGGTGGCCCAATCTGACTTTATCTACACCGCCATCGCCGAAGAAAGCGGCCTGCTGGGCTCCACCGGGCTGGCGGCGCTCATCGGTCTGTTCAGCCTGCGCGGATTGGTGGTGGCGGTGCGCGCCTCCAGTCATTACCAGCGTTACCTGGCCGCCGGGCTCTCCATCCTGATCGGCGTGCAAAGCCTGCTCATCATCGGCGGCAATGTGCGCCTGCTGCCCCTCACCGGCGTGACCCTGCCTTTCGTCTCCTACGGCGGCTCATCCCTGGTGGTCTCGTTCAGCGCCCTGCTGCTGCTGCTGCTCATCAGCGACCGCGGCGGCGAAGACCCCGTGCCCCTGGCCCGTCCCCAGCCTTACTGGCTGCTGGGCGGCCTGCTGCTGGTTGGCCTGGGCGCTGCCATTTTCATGAGCAGCTGGTGGGCTTCGTGGCGCAGCCTGGATCTCACCGCGCGCTACGATAACGCCCGCCGCAGCATCAATGACCGCTATGTGCAGCGCGGCAGCCTGCTGGACCGCAACGGCGTGGTGCTCAACGGCACGGCCGGCGAGGCCGGCGGTTATTCCCGCTTCACCGCCTACCCGCCGCTCAGTCCGGTGCTGGGCTACACCCACCCCGTTTACGGTCAGGCTGCCCTCGAGGTGACCTTTGACCCTTACCTGCGCGGCACGGCCGGCTATCCCATGCAGGAAATCTGGTGGCAGCAGCTCATTGCCAGCCAGCCGCCCCCCGGCCAGGATGTGCGCCTGACCCTCAGCCTTTCGCTGCAGCAGGTGGTGGATCAGGCTTTCGCCGGGCATACTGGCGCGGCGGTGCTGATGAATGCCGAGACCGGCGAGGTGCTGGCCATGGCCTCGCATCCCAATTTTGACGCCAACAAGCTGGATGAAATTTGGGATCAGGTCACCCACGATCCCTCGGCCCCCCTGGTCAACCGCGCGGTGCTGGGCTATTACCCCACCACGGGCGGCTGCCTTTCGCCTTTTGAAACCGCCAATGCCATCACTCCCGGCGCCGGCGAAACCGTCCCCGATGGGTCGCTGATCCACCGCCTGGGCTTTGATCTCAACCTGACCGGCTTCACCGGCCCATCGCCGGTGGCCACGCCCACGCCCCTGCCTGGCAAGGTGACCAGCGCCCCGGTTTATGCGCCGCTGGTGTCGCCGCTGCAAATGGCCCAGGCGGCTGCCAGTTTCAGCGCGGGCGGCCTGCGCCCTGAGCCGCGCCTGGCCCTCTCCATCAATGTTGAACGCAAAGGCTGGGTGACCCTGCCCGCCGCCTCCGACCCGGTGGCGGTGTTCAGCCCGCGTCAGGTTAACGACATCACCGCCATCCTCGCCGTCCCCGAAACCACCCTCTGGGAAAAGACCTGCCGCGCCGACGACCAGACCACCTGGTACATTGGCGGCACGCTGGCCACCTGGCGCGGATCGCCCTTTGTGGTGGTGCTGCTGCTGGAAGAGGATAATCCGGAACTGGCCGCCAGCGCCGGACGCAGCATTCTGCAGGCTGCCCTCAACCCCTGAACCATCCCGGCCCCGGAACTCGAAACCGGGGCTTTCTGAATTTTCCTGGCCGGTATCAATTCACAAAACAAGGCCATAGGGAGGAAATCCATATTTATGAAGAAGCATCTTGCGCCTGCGGCTTTACTGTTTTTTTTATCCCTTCTGCTGTTTTTAACTGCCTGCGGACCTGCGCCAGAAGCAGCTCCCACCGCCTTGCCGCAAACGCCGCCCTCCGCCCTCACGCTGACCGCGCCGCCAACCGCTTTACCCTCCCCCACAATGACGGTCACCCCAACCGTGCAGCCTTCGCAGACACCTATGACAGTCCCAAGCCCCACCCCCACATCAACCCCGATAACGATCGTTTCAAGGGTGTGGGAAAAGGACGGCATGGAGCAGGTCTTTGTGCCAGCCGGGGAGTTTACGATGGGACATTCAGATTTTGGTCAATACGTTCACAGTGTGTATTTGGATGCCTATTGGATCGACAAAACCGAAATCACCAATGCCATGTTCACGCAGTTTGTCAGCGAAACCCATTATTGGACAGATTCTAAAAAAAATGGAAAAGGACGAATCATAGAAAACGGTGTCTACAAAGAAATCTACGGCGCCAATTGGGAACACCCGCAGGGCCTAACCAGCGATTTGCAGGGCAAGGACCATTGGCCGGTGACTCAGGTGAGCTGGAACGATGCCGCGGCCTACTGTGCCTGGGCAGGGAAACGATTACCAACCAATGCGGAGTGGGAGAAAGCCGCTAGAGGGCCGGATGGCCGCAAATATCCCTGGGGAAACGAAAACTCTAATTGTAATCTGGCTAACATGGAAATTGACGGCATTCCTTGCATTGGTGGGACAACCAAAGTTGGAAGTTACCTAGATGGAATCAGCCCTTATGGCGCATTGGATATGGTTGGTAATGTATGGGAATGGGTGTATGACTGGGTTGACCCTAAATTAGCCCTCAATATTCCCAGACCTACACTTATTAATCCTATCAATAATCCAATGGGGCCATACAGTGGAAATTATAAAATGATGCGTGGTGATGGTTGGAATACATATTTCATTGAATTGCATTTACAACCTATGGAATATGCAAACTTCTACGGTTTCCGCTGCGTATCCCCCGAGCCCGCAGGTCATTGACGCCAGGCCGCCCGAAGAAAAAACCTCCCGGAAACACAGGCTGTCTCCGGGAGGTTTTTCAATTCAGGTCAAACGGCTCAGGCCACCACGCGCACAAAACGGCGCTTGCCCACCTGCAGCACGCCCGCGTGCGGGAAGGCTTCCTGCGGGTTGCCCAGCACCTCGCCATCCAGCTTCACGCCCTTCTGTTCCACCAGGCGGCGCGCCTCGCTGCGGGTGGACGCCAATCCGGCGGCAATCATCACATCCACCACGCTCTGCCCGGCTTCCAGCTTGAACTCGGGCATCTCTTCGGGGTTGTCGTGCTGCTGGAACAGGCGGATGAAGCTTTCCTGGGCAGCCTGGGCCAGCTCTTCGCCGTAGAAGGCGGAGACAATTTCCAGGGCCAGTTTCATCTTGGCATCGCGCGGGTGCAGGGTGCCGTCTTTCACGCCTTTTTCCAGCGCGGCAATTTCCGCCGGCGACCAGCGCGTCACCAGGCGCGAGAACGAGGGCATGGCCATATCCGGAATGCTCATCACCTTGCCGTACATATCTTCGGCGTTGGTGTTGATCGGAATGTGGTTGCCCAGCGATTTGCTCATCTTCACCACGCCGTCGGTGCCCGGCAGAATGGACAGGATCACGCCAATGTTGGGTTTTTCGCCTTTGGCGGTCATGATCTTGCGCGCGGCAGTCATGATGTTGAAGAGCTGGTCGGTGCCGCCCACCTGCACATCGCAGCGCAGAGCGTAAGCGTCGTACCCCTGCATGATGGCGTAGAAGGTCTCATGCAGGTACACCGCTTCGTTCTTTTCCCAGCGCAGCTTGAAGTTTTCGCGCGTCAGGAACTGCTGGATGGTGAAGTTGGAGGCCAGTTGAATCAATTCCGCAAAGCTCAACTGCGAAAGCCATTCAGCGTTGTAGCGGATGCGGGTCTTTTCGGGGTCGAGGATGCGGAAAGCCTGCTCGGCATAGGTGCGGGCATTGGCCTGCACCTGTTCGGGGGTCAGCAGCGGGCGCAGCTTGTCCTTGTCTGAAGGGTCGCCGATCAGCGAGGTGTAGTTGCCGATCAGGAAGGTCACCTCATGGCCCAGTTCCTGGAACTGGCGCAGCTTGCGCATGGTCACTGTGTGGCCCAGGTGCAGGTCGGTGGTGCGGGGATCGTAACCGCAGTAGATCTTCAGCGGGCGGCCTTCTTTCTGGGCTTCCACCAGGCGGTCGCGCAGTTCAGCGGCCATTGCGGCTTTCATGGCTTCGTCGCCATATTCGGTGCCCTGCATCAAAAGAGCGACCTGTTCATTGATTTCCATAACATCCTCCTTGTTAAAAAATAAAACGCGCCCGCATCTGCCAGGCGCGCTTTAGCTGCAGATGGGGTAAAAATGGGTTCAGCCAACGTAATAGTAAACCAGTTGATCCATGCTCCAATTATACGCGTTTTCAGCCAGTTTTCAAGGTTATAATAAAGATAGATTGTATCTGCTCAGGCGGTCAGTTTTTTTGGACTTTTTCACCGCAAAGGGCGCAAAGAACGCCAGGAAACAGCCAAAGAAATGAGATTTTGATCTTTTCTTTTTCTTCCTTTGCGTCCTTAGCGCGCCTGGCGGTTCGAAAAAGACCCGGCTGAGCAGGTTGACAATGTCACATTTCAACGTTTCCTGATTTTTATCGCTTTCAATCAGGAAATTAACCGCCCGTGGTTTTTTGTTCCCCCTTCGGGGGAACAAAAAACCACGATTAACAGTCACCCCCTCCCACTTTTGGGAGGGGGATGGGGGGTGGGTGGTGGATAATCTTAATGTGACATTGTCGAAGTAGTTACAAGGACAGAATATAATTGCTCATCCATGCCATTATTAAAACCGCTATAGACGCGGAGGATGCGCCCTTCGCGGTGAGAATAGAGAACCGCCACGCCGTGCGTCTTGCTGCCCGAACAGCGGCGCATCAAGTAAGATTTATCCCTTCAGGAGGCCGGAATGACCCTTTTTGACCGCATCACCCAACCCACCCTACTGCTCGATGAAGCCATCGCGCGCCGCAACCTCGGCTTCATGGCCGGGCGCGCCAGCGAAGCCGGCGTCCGCTTCAGGCCGCACTTCAAAACCCACCAGTCGGCTGAAATTGGCGCCTGGTTCCGCGAGGCCGGCGTGCAGGCCATCACCGTCTCATCGGTGGGCATGGCCGGCTATTTCGCCCGCCACGGCTGGGAGGATATCACCATCGCCTTTTCGCTCAACTGGCGCCAGCGCGACGAAATCCGCGCCCTGGCGCGCCAGATCAGGCTGGGTCTGCTGGTCGAATCTGCCGAAAGCGCGGCCTGCCTGCTGCAGGAAATGAGCGAACCCGCTGATATCTGGATCAAAATCGACAGCGGCAACCGGCGCACCGGCCTCACCTGGCAAAACACCGCCGCCGTGCTGGCCCTGGCGCAGCAAATCAGCGCCAGTCCCAACCTCAGGCTGCGCGGCCTGCTCACCCATGCCGGGCAGACCTATGCCGCCGCCTCTGAAAAAGACATCTGCCTGCGTTACACCGTCAGCGTGGACCGCATGAACCAGGTGAAAGCCTTTCTGGCCCAGCAGGGTTTGGCCGTGGAAGTGTCCGTTGGCGATACCCCCGGCTGCTCCCTCTCCACGCTGGGACCGGTGGATGAGATCCGGCCGGGCAATTTCATCTTCTATGATGCCCAGCAGCTGGCCCTGGGAAGCTGCGCCTTTGAAAACGTGGCCGTGGCGGCGGCCTGCCCGGTGGTGGCCTGCCACCCCGAACGCAACGAGGTGGTGGTGTACGGTGGAGCAGTGCACCTCTCCAAAGATACCCTCTCGCTGAACGGGCAAACCTCCTACGGCATGGTCTGCCTGGCGGGTGAAGACCGCTGGCAGGCGCCCATCCCCGGAGCGCGGGTGCGCGGCCTCTCGCAGGAACACGGCATGATCTGCCTGCCGCCCGATGTGATGCCCCAGGTGAAGGTGGGCGACCTGCTGTGCATCATCCCGGCCCATTCCTGCCTCACTGTCGCCTGCCTGGGCCGTTACCTGACCCTGGATGGAAAAGAAATTCGCACCCTGAACTGTGAAGAATAGCCTCCAATATGTAAAGAATGCTTGACATAAAGTAAAGCATGCCATATAATATGTCAAGTAAATAGAACATATATGGAGGTTCTGATGATCATTCTTAAATGCAAACCCAAAAACCGGACCAGGGCCATTTACGCCCTTTTTCTCAGCGCGCAAATTTCCTTCCTGCTCTCGGTGCTGCTGCGCTACCTGCCCGACCTGGGCCTGGCCGGCCTGCTGCCCACCAACGCCGCCGATTTTGCTTCCGGCTTCTTCACCGGCTACTGCATTGTGGCCTGGCTGGCCTTCCTGGCTTTCTCAGGCAAATTCTTTAAACCCCTGTTACAGGGGAAGGAATAAAACGCTGTGATTGAACGTTTCAAAGAACGCCGCCACCTTGTCAAAACGCTGCTGCTGCCCATGGCCCTTTATCTGCTGGCCCTGGCCGCGGCCATGCTGTTCATGGATGCCCTGCCACCTTCGCCTCTGCGGGTGGCCCTGCTGCTGTCGCCGGTGGCGCCGGCCGTGTTTTTTGCTGTCCGCCTGGTGCAGTTGATCAGCAAGCTCGACGAGATGAACCGCAAAATCCTCACCGATGGCACGGCGGTGTCTTTTGCTCTGACCTTCTTTCTCACCCTCACCCTGGGACTGCTGGAAATGGGCGATGTTCTGCATGTCAACAATGCCTATGTCGGGGCGTTCATGGTGTTCACCTGGCTGGCGGCCAAGCTGGTGATCTCGCGCAGGTACGAGTGATGAAAAACCGCCTCAAAGTCCTGCGCGCCGAAAGGGATTGGTCTCAGGCCGACCTGGCGGAAAAACTGGGCGTCTCGCGCCAGACCATCAACGCCATTGAAACCGGCAAATATGACGCCAGCCTGGAACTGGCTTTCCAGATCGCCTGGCTGTTCGAAAAACGCATCGAAGATATCTTCTTTCCTGAGGGCCGTCCTGCCTGAAGCCGGTCCGGTGAAACGATGCCATCCCCCTTCTGGTTTGATCCTCAGGGGGATGTTTTTTTATGCGCGTTCAATAAAAAGGTAACTGCCCGGCCCGCTGCAAGCGGCTGGAGACTTGAAAGCCCCGCCCAGGCGCATGCGAATAATCAATATCAACCTCCAGAATATACAAAAAGCCAATGCCAATATTGAATTTTTACAAATTCATTATTGACTTTTCTTAATATCGTGGTAAAATAATTTCAAATCAACTAAGATTGATTTGAAATTTCGGCAAGGAGGTTGCCATGAGTTACCTGGATATTCAATTTGCACAGCAATTTCACGATACCGTCGTTGAAGAAATCGAACGCGAAAACCTGATCAAGGAACTGCGCGAGACCGACAAGCCCAACCGGCTCGGACTGTGGCTGGGTGAACAGCTTATTCATATCGGTCAGACATTGAAAATTCGCGCCAGTCGCCAGCATCTTTCCGACAACCTGCGGCCGCTCACCCACGGAATGGGAGGTTAGCCATGAATCCAGCCATCAGCAAGTGCCCCATCTGCGGTTCTGATCTGAATATCGTCCAGCTTCACTGCCGCCACTGCGACACCACCATTGAAGGTCATTTCGATTTCAATCATGGTCCTTTTGGCGCCCTGACCCCTGAACAGATGTCCTTCCTTTTGACCTTTATTCGCTGTGAAGGCCGCTTCACCCGCATGGAAGAAGAGATGAAACTCTCCTACCCCACCCTGCGCAACCGTCTCAGCGAAGTGATCCGCGCACTGGGGTTTGAACCCAGCAAGGACGACACCCCGCCTGCGCCCGCGCGCCCCTCGGCCGATGACCGCCGCCGCATCCTGGACGAACTGAGCCAGGGCATCATTACCGCCGATCAGGCCCGGCGCCTGCTGCAGGGCCTGGATGCAGATGCTCAATCATAGGAGGTAGATATGGCTACAATGGAAGAAAGACTCAAAATCCTGACCATGATCCAGGAAGGTAAAATCACCGCTGAAGACGGTGCGCGCCTGATTGAAGCCCTCGAAGATGTGCCGGTGCGCCCCCAGCGCCCCGCCCGCCCGGATATGCCCCCTATGCCTCCCCTGCCTCCAAATGCGCCTAATTTTGGCGGCAAAGGCCCGCGCTGGTTCCGCGTGCGCGTCACCGATACCGATTCCGGCAAAACCCGCGTCAATGTGCGCCTGCCCGTCAGCCTGCTCAACGCCGGCGTGAAAATGGGCGCCAAGTTCTCTCCCGAAGTGGAAGGGCTGGATCTCAACCAGCTGATGGAACTGGTGCAGGCCGGCGAAATCGGGCAGATTGTGGACGTCTACGATGACGAAGACGGCGAACACGTCGAAGTTTTTCTGGAGTGAAAGACATTTATCATGGCTGAAGATTTTGGCATCACCCTGCCTTCCAACTGGAAGCAGCGCTTTTTCACCATCTGGACCGGACAGGCCATCTCCCTCATCGGCAGCGGCCTGGTGCAGTTCGCCATTGTCTGGTATCTGACCCAGAAAACCGGCTCTGCCACCATCCTGGCCACCGCCACCCTGGTAGCCATGCTGCCCCAGGTGGTCGCCGGGCCGCTCATCGGCGCCCTGGTGGACCGCTGGAACCGCCGCATCATCATGATGGCCGCCGACAGTGCCATCGCTGGCGTCACCCTCATCGTGGCCGTCCTCTTTGCCACCGGAAACATCCAGGTCTGGCACATCTATGTGGCCATGCTGCTGCGCTCGCTTGGCGGCGCCTTCCACTGGCCGGCCATGTCGGCTTCCACCTCGTTGATGGTCCCCAAAGAACATCTCTCGCGCATCGCCGGCATGAACGACACCCTGCAGGGTGTGGTCAGCATCATCACCCCGCCCATCAGCGCCTTCCTGCTCATGCTGCTGCCCATCGAGGGCATCCTGCTGATCGATGTCTTCACCGCCCTGGTGGCTGTGGCGCCCCTGTTCTTCATCAGCATTCCCCTGCCGCCCCGCATTCAGGCTGCCGAAGCCGGCCAGGCCGTCAAGACCTCTGTCTGGCAGGATTTCGTTGCAGGGCTGCGCTATGTGGCTGCATGGCCTGCGCTGCTGGTCATCCTCATCATGGCCACCATGCTCAATTTCCTCTTCAACCCGGCCTTCTCGCTGCTGCCGCTGCTGGTATCGAACCACTTCAAAGGCGGTGCGGTAGAATACGGTCTGATGGAATCGGTCATCGGCATTGGCATTGTCATTGGCGGCATCACCCTCAGCGTGTGGGGCGGCTTTAAGCGGCGCATTGTCACCGCCATGTCTGGCCTCATCGGCATGGGCATCGGCATCCTGATGATTGGCTTTGCCCCCGCCAACATGTACTGGCTGGCGCTGGCCGGCATTGGGCTGGTGGGCATTATGAACCCCCTCGCCAACGGCCCGCTGCGCGCCATCTTCCAGGGCTCGGTGGCTCCTGAAATGCAGGGACGCGTTTTCGGCCTCATCAGCAGCCTGGCCGCCCTCATGTCGCCGCTGGGCCTGCTCATCGCCGGTCCCGTCTCTGACGCCCTGGGCATCCAGCTCTGGTTTGTGGCCGCCGGCATCCTCAGTGTGGCTTCGGGCGCCGTCATGTTCTTCGTCCCCCTGGTAATGAACGTGGAGCAAGACAGGCGAGTCATCGAAGCTGCTGCGCCCGCTGGCATTGCCACCGCCGCGGCCGAAGCAGAATAGTCTCTCACTCTCAACCCGCTCTTTCATATATATAATGCAAATAATACTGAATTCACCGCCTGTCCCCCTCAGGGGGATGGGCGGAGGAGCCAGCCTCATTTGGGCTGCCTGCAAAAAAATTTTCTTCCTTGGCGCCCTTCGCGATCTTCGCGGTGAAAAAAACATCATGTGACGTTTCCCTCCGTGCTGCCTGCGGCACGTCTCAAACACAGGGACAATCTAAATGTGACGTTTTCCTCCCGCTCTGTACCGGACGTGCTGCGGAACACCCGGTACAGAGCGTTTTTTTGCCCGTCCGCCGGCAGAAAAAAAACGCCTCTCAAACGGGAGGCGTTTTTGTGGTTTTGACCGGGGACCTGTTCAGTCCTTCTTATCTGCGCTGGGGGCCGGAGCCGGCGCCGCGGGCGCGGCCGGGGTCTCGCTGGCGGGCTTTTCCTCACTGCGCGAGCTGTGAGAGGTTTGGCCCGAAGGAGAGCGATGATCGGTGGCATAGAAGCCCGAACCTTTAAAGACAATACCCACTGGCGTGTACACCTTGCGGAGCGCCTTCTTGTGGCATTCCGGGCACCAGGTCAGGGGCTGATCGGTAAATTTTTGATGGTGATCGAAACGAACACCGCAGTGGTCACATTGATATGTATAAACTGGCATAAGACACCTCACACTTACTAAGGTCTATTTTCGATGATGATTATAGTGCAGTCAACCCTGTTTTGCAAGAGGAGGACTTCACTTCTTACAAATTTCTAATGTCACGGCTTGCGCGTGGGGCTGGGCGTCGCGGTTTTTGCACCCGCGGCGGTGGGCTGCGCAGTCGGCGGAATGAGGGTTTCCGTGGGCGGCGGGGTCAGGGTGGCAGTCGGCGTCAGCGTGGCCGGCACGGTGGCGGTGGGCGTGGGCAGCAGGGCCTGCTCGGCTTCCGCCGCCCAATCTTCGGGCACGGCTTCGGGCGGCAGGGCCAGCAGGCGGGTGAAATCTTCCAGGGCGGCATTGTTGCGCCCCAGGGTCAGCAGTGATTTTGCCCGCCAGTAATACAGGGCGGCAAACTGGCGGTCCGTTTTAGCCAGTTCCTCGCTCTTGTTGATCTGGATGAAGCCGTCGCCCACAAAGCCCTGCAGCATGAACACCCGCCCCAGGTTCAGGCTCAGTTCAAAGGAGGAATGATCCAGCCCCAGGCCGTAATTCAAGTCCTTACGTGCCAGGTCCAGTTCGCCCTTGTCAATATAAATCAACCCGCGTTCCAAATAGGGGGCAGGGTTTTTGGGGTTCAGGTCGAGCGCCTTGTTGATGATTCCCAGCGCCCCATCCAGGTCGCCCTGGCTGTAAACCGCCCGCGCCTGCAGCAAATAGGGCTGGGCTTCATTTTTTCTGAAGCCCAGATAAATGCTCAGCGGCTCCAGTGATTCCGTCATCATGCCGTTGGCCTGCATGGCCTCAGCCATCACCAGATAGGTTTCCAGCAGGGTGATATCCATCTGCTGGGCCTGGCGGGCCTTCTCCAGAGCCGGTTCAGCCCGTCCGGCCGCCAGGTCAATTTCCGCCTGGTAAAGCGCTGTGTAAGGCGACCCCGGCTGCAGCGCGGTTCCCCTGTCCAGGCTTTCTTGAGCCAGTTCCAGCTGGTTGACGCCAATATAATAGCGCGCCAGTTCAAAATGCGCTTCGGCCAGGCTGGCGTCCAGCTCAATCGCCAGCAGCAGGTCGGCCAGCGGATCTGCCTTTTTATCCACCAGCGGGGCCACGCGGGCGCGCCCCAAAAACAGCGGAGCAAACCCTGAATCCACCTTGATGCCCCGGTTATAAGCCTGCAAGGCTTTTTCATATTCTCGCTGCATGCGGTAACCTTCACCCACGTAGTAGAGCGCATCCACGGCAGTCTCGTCGCTCTGGTAAACCTGCTCCATAAAATTGACCACCTTATCCCATTCGCCGCGGCCATAGGCCGACATGGCGCTGCGGTAAGCCTCGGTGCGCGGATGCGGGGTGTTGATCACCAGCGGCGTGGGCGTGTAGGTGGCTTCAAGCTGCGTCCAGAGCGGGGCCGTGCCCGTCACCCGCGGGGTGACCGAGCGCACCACCGGCGAACTGGTGGGCAGGGGTGTGGAGGAAGGCGGCATGGTGTTCACCACCTGGGCATAGCCGCGATCCACTGCGGGCCGGCGCCCCAGGCCGATGATGCCCACCACCATCAGCACCAGGGCTGCCACCCCCAGCACAGCCCCCGGAAGGATCTTCTTCCAGGGCAGAGGCGTTTTGGCCTGGGTCTCTTTAGCCACCGTGGGCGCTGCCACCTGCCATTTGCGCTTCACCAGGCCGGGCGGGGGCATTTTCTGCGGGTCAGCCTGCAGCCCGCCAATGGAAATCAGGCCGCGCCGGGCTGTTTCGTTGTTGGGGTCAAACTTTAACACTTCCTGCAAACAGTAAATCTGTTCCTTGGAGGTCTCTACCAGGGTGCTCATCCACAGCCAGCAGGCCACATTGGTCGGGTCGTCCTTCAACAGGCGCGCCAGAATCTCGCGGGCATGGGATTTATCTCTCTTTTCAATCGCTTCCATTGCCTGGTCAAAAAGGGGAGTTTCAGCCATGTTTTTTTATCTCACCTTAAAATAAAATCTACGCTCCCGGCCAAATGCCGAAGCCATCTCCTATGAGTTTAGCACAGCCCGAATGACAGGGCAAGCCTTTCAGCAGCCATCGCGTCATTGCCGCCATCTCTGATATAATTCCGGTATGAAAGCCAACCTGTTATTCGGATTTTTCCTGCTCCTGTCGCTGGCAGCCTGCGCATCGCAGCCTGCCCCCGCCGTTCCAACCACCGTGCCTTCAGCCACGCCCAGCCTGATCGCTTACCAGCGCGCCACCGCCACCCCCACCCTCACCCCCGACCTGCGGGCCACAGAAACGCCCACCCTCACTCCCTTTCCCACTCCCACCCCCACCCCGGTCACCTACACCGTGGCTAAAAATGATGATATGCTCAGCATTGCTTTGCGCAACCACATCAGCCTGGCCGAGCTGATTGCCGCCAATCCCACCATCAACCCCAATTTAATGAGCATCGGCACCGTTCTCATCATTCCAGTATCGGCCGAAAACCTGGCCGCCACGCCCACCCCCACGCCGCTGCCGGTTCCGCTCAGCGCAGACCCCCCCACCTGCTTTTCCAATGCCAGCGGCGGGCTGACCTGCCTGATGCTGGTACACAATAATGGTGAAAGGCCGGTTGAAAATCTCAGCGGACAGCTCATCCTGCTGGGCTCTGACGGCTTCCGGCAAGCCCAAACCGCCTGGCTGCCGGTGAACCTGCTGCAGGAAGGTGCTGCCCTGCCGTTGACGGCTGAATTTGCGCCGCCTCTGCCGCCGCTCTGGCAAATCAGCGGCGAAATCCTTTCCGCCCTGCCGGTCGAAGCCGCCGACACCCGCTACCTGCCGGTCACCTATCTGGCGCCGCCGAAAATCAACATCGCCGCCTCAGGCCTTTCAGCGGAAATCAGCGGCAGCCTGGCTCTCGATCAGGGCAAGGCCGGGCAAATTCGCCTGGCCGCCACCGCCTATGATCAACAGGGCCGGCCGGTGGGCATCCGCCTCTGGGAAAACAAAGCCCCCCTTATCGGGGGGGAAAACATGGCTTTTGATTTTTCGGTGTACACACTCGGTCCGCGCATCAGCCGGGTGACGCTTTCATTGGAAGCCCGCTGATCAGGGATTGCCCCAGATAGCCAGAGCATCTTCCGCACACAACGGTTTGCCGCTGCTGCTGGACATGTTCAGACATACCCAGTAGGGAATCACATCGCCATTTTGACCGGAAATGGGATCCAGTTCCAACCGCGAAAGCCCGTTCATATTGGTGGCAGGCGGGTTGAAAAAAGCCTGCTGCCCGTCTGGCATAATCAACATCACCACCAGGTCAATATTCGGGATCGCCGTCTGGTCGCCTTTTTGAAGAACCATGATATGGATCACCGGCCGGTCGGTGGAAGAGATGAGCAGTTTTTCTTCCCACACCTTGATATACAGGTCAGCCTCGCTGGGGGCCAGGCCGCGCTGGGCAATTTCTTCGGGAGCAAACATCTTTAGAAATTCGCGGCCCAGCGGGGCAGGGTAAATTTTCTTGCCTTCCGGCAGGCCGTTGTTGTAATCCAGGCAGTAAGTTTCAAAGCATACCCGGTACACCTCAGGCTGTTCGCTGACCCGCCTCACACCCGTAATCGGGTTGCCGCTTTCTTCCTTGCCGCCGTGGAAAGCCATAAATTCCACAAAAACATTGGGGATATTGTAGCCCATTTGACCCTCAACCGGGAAAAAGGTCATGCGCGGATCGTTCATTGCCACTTCAAAGGGATCCGGTTGAATACCGATCTGGCGGATAAAGGGATAGAGACCGGCCATCTGCCGGTCGTTGGAATCCCCGCCCGATTTATCCATCATCACCACATTGTCATATATCTGCACCATGGCGCCGTCAGGCAAACGGAAATACGCGCTGATCGGCTTACCGGTGAGTTCGCGGCCCAGGCGGCGGGCCTGCACCGGGAATTTCTCATTAAACTTGAGGGGGGAAATATTGTAGGACGGCTGATACTGGCACGTTTCTTGCTCCTTTGCACAGAACCATGCCCCATATTCCAGGAAGCCCACCTCATTACTGCCTTCTTTGGCGCGCATGCCCAGCCCTTTAAAAAACTGATAATATTCGCCGTCTGCCTGGCCGGGAATCACGCCCGAAATGGGCGCGCCAATGAAGCGGCTGCCCTGCAATTTATCATAGACCTTCTTGAACAGCGGGTCAATTTCAAACGGGCCAGCATCCTTAACCGGAACAAATTCCTCGCCCAGGGGTGCAAGGGAGAAAATCATCGTCTGGGGGGCCTGCGGATTATAGACCATCACCGCATTGGTGGTGAATTGTTTCGAAACATTTCCACTTGTAAAGATTCCGCTGATGGCTGGGCCAAGCACAGCCCTGCCGCCCATTTCATCATAAAAAACCCTGAAAACCTTGTCCACCTCAATTTCTCCGGGGACCGTGGGGACTGGCGTGGGCGCCTTTAAATCAGGCCCACTGCACGCAGCTAAAAGAACCGTCAGCAGGGCAATCAGAATGAGCCCTGGACGGCAGTACCACGCACCATTAATCAGACCCCAATTTTTATTCCCCATTTTTCCCTCTCCCTTATGCTTGCAAAAGGATTTATATGTATTGTACATTATACTGTAATGATCATTTTGCACAAGTCTTTTATGTTTTTTTTATCCTTTTTTTATTTCACCGTTCTCCCCTAAAGCAGTCCTGATCTCTTCCATCAACCGTGTGAGCGACACCGGTTTCAGCAAACTGGTGTAAGCCCCAAATTTGGCGGCCTGGGTCATCTCTCCCCGTCCGGCCTGCCCGGTGAAAGTGATCACCGGCACGGCGGGATATATTTCGTGAATGATCCGCATGGCATTGATGCCGTCCAGGCGGGGCATGCGAATATCCATCAAAATCAGGTCCCAGGGCTGTTTCAGAACAGCCAGAACCGCCTCAACGCCATCTTCCACCCCCACAGGCGCATACCCCGCCACCTTCAGCGACTCACACAGAATTTCAAGCATCTCTGGTTCATCGTCCACAACCAAGATTTGCGTCATACCCCTTCCTCCACGTCATCCGATTCTCCAAAGCGGCCCATCATCCCCAGGTTCAAAGCTTTGCCAGTGTAATGCCTGGGCAAATGAATAATAAATGTGGTTCCTTCATTTAATTTGCTTTCAACACTGATTTCACCACCGTGTGCCTGAATGATGCCCATGACCAGCGAAAGGCCGAGCCCGGTACCCTTGCCGATCGTTTTGGTGGTGAAGAAGGGGGTGAAAATCTTTTCCTTCAACTCGTCGGGAATGCCCACGCCAGTATCCTTCACCTTCACGATCACCTTCTGCAAATCCGGATCATTACGGGTGACAATGGTGATCTGGCCGCCCTGCGGCATGGCGTCACGCGCATTGGTCAATAAATTGATCAACACCTGCGACATTTGCGTGCGGTCGCAGGGAATGGCAGGCAGGTCCTCAGCCAGGTCAGTTTGAATCCGTATGCCCATCCAGCTCTTCAGCTGATGTTCAATCAACAGCAGGGTGTCTTTGATCATGCTGTTGATGTCAAGCATTTCAACCTGTTCCGCCGATGGGCGGGCATAGGTCAGCAGGGAACGAATGATCTTGGCGCTGCGCCAGGCATTGCGGTTGATCATTTCCAGGTCCATCTTCAGGCGTTCACTGTCAATCGGGTTGCCCTGGGCAATATCATTGATCAAATCTTCACTCTGACCGGTGATCACCTGCAAGGGTGAGTTAAGTTCATGGGCCACCCCGGCTGCCAGCGTGCCCAGGTCGGCCAACTTTTGCGAGGCAAAGAGCGAAATTTCCATCTGCTTCTGCGAGGTTACATCGCGCATCACCCCGCCCAGCATTGTGCCTTTGCGGGTTTGAATGGGGAACATCATCACCTGCACATAATGATGCTTGCCGTCAGCGCCTACCAGCAGGCGTTCATCCAGGCGGTTCAAATTGGGCGAAATGCCGTCGCGATAGATGACCTCAAACAATTTTTTCAAGTCATCCAGAGAGCGCTGGGTGCGCAGCCGCGGCGGATAAGTGGCATGCATCACTTCCCAGATTGTCCGGCCAATTTGCGAGGCTGCGCTGCTGGCCGTGATATTCTCCATGGCCTGGTTCCATGCCGTGATACGGCCGGTTTCATCCGCCAGGAAAATACCATCCACCGACTGCTCAATAAAGCTGCGGAATTTGTGCTCGCTCTCGCGCACGCCCTCGTCGGCCTGCTTGCGTTGAATGGCCATGGCAATCTGGGTGGAAACATAAATCAACAGATCTTCGTCTGCTTTGCGGTAGGTGGCCTGCCCGGAATAATCCTGCACCACCAGCGCCCCCAAAATCACATCATCGGAAGTTTTTAGCGGCACCCCCAGCCACGAATAGGGCATGGGGCCTTCAATTTCAATTTCACCTTTTTCAACCAGCGAATATATCTCATCCGGCACAAACAGCAGCGGCTTGCCGGTGCGAATCAAATAATCGGTCACCCGCCGACCAATGTGAGAAGGCTCGGGCGGGGTGTCCTGTTCATCCACAAAATAAGGGAAGGATACCATCTGGGTGATGGGATCAAAAAGGGCAATATACAGGTTGTTGGCTGGAATCAGTTCAGCCACAATGGTATGAATTAGGCTGTAAAGGGTGTCCAGATCGCGCGCAACCACCGCCGATTTGGAAATCAGGTAAAGGGCCTGCTGCATTTTCTCACGGCGCTTGCGTTCAGTGATATCAACCCCTGCGAACACAGAGCCCATAATTTCATTATCATCACCCAAAATGAGGCTGCCGTGCATTTCAAGCCACAGGAAATGACCGTCCTTGTGCCTGAAACGGTGTTCCACCACCCCGCTGGAGCGGCGGTTCATCGCCATGGCAAAGGCATTCATCACCGAGTCAATTTCCGTCTCGTGCAAATATTCAAAATATGAGGTATTCAGCACTTCTTCGGGCAGGTAGCCCACCAGGCGGCTCCACGATGGGCTGGCATATTTGATCACCCCTTCCACATCCGTCTGCGTGATGAGATCCGTCATGTTGTCGGTGATCTGGCGCAGACGCCGTTCGCTTTCACGCAGGGCATTTTCAGAGCGTTTACGCTCAATGGCCAGGGCCACCTGGTTTGAAATGATGCTCAGAAATTCCAGGGAATCCTGATCAAAGTGGATATCCGGCGCATAAGATTTCACCACCATCAGGCCAATGATGCGGTCTTCAATTTTGAGCGGTGCGCCAAGCCATTCCATCAGGTGCTCCTGTGATGCCTGGGAACCCGTCAGGTCAATATCGCCATTTTCCATCAGTTCGCGGAGCTTTTCGGCTGTGATCAATACGGGCTGCCCCAACCTGATCAGGTACATGCTCAGGCTTTTCCCCGGCTTGAAAATGCGCATCCAATGCTCATTGGGCGCGGGTTCCAGGTCATCCACAAAATACACAAATTGCAGGCTTTCCAGCGCAGCATCATACAAGGCGATATAAAAATTCTGCGCCGGAACCACCTCGCCGACAATCGCATGGATGGATTTGTAAAAATCATCCAGCGTGCGCGATTCAACCAGGCTTTCAGCCACCTGGTAGAAGGCTTTGCGAGTTTTTTCCTGGCGCTTTTCTTCCGTCAGGTCCACACAGCTCACCCCCAGCTGAAACCCGTGAGAAGTGCGAATGGGAAATACCACCTGGCGGGTATACCGGCGCACGCCATCTGCCCGCCGCAGGTAGGTTTCATGAATCATGCGGGTCACATAGTCTGGAATTTCTCCCGATTCATACACCTGCTGCATGGCTGCCCGGACCTTTTGCCTGAAGGGGTCAGCCTTTTCCTTATCCACCGCAAAATCAAAATCCAGATCCCAAAATGGGCGGCCAATCACACTGTCCCGCCGGATGCCGCTGATGTTTTCCATGCTCTGGTTCCAGACAAGCACCTCGCCATTCTCATTGGTCAGGATCATGCCCTCGGTGGACTGTTCCACAAAACTGCGGAAGCGTTCTTCGCCTTCCCTCAGCGATTCCTCAACTTCCTTCTGCAGGGTGATATCGCGCCCGACCATGATGAAACCGCGCGGCGTCTGATCTTCATCCCTGATCATGGAAATATTCAATTCCACCAGGAAAATGCTGCCGTCCAGACGCTGCATATGCAGCTGCACATGCCTTTCCACGCCTTCCTGGCGCAGATTGCTGGTGTATTGAGCAGCCTGGCGCCGCTCGGGTTCTACCACCCAGTTCACCCAGGGCTTGAGCAGTTCCGCCGGCGATTGCGCGCCCAGCAAATCAATGGCCTGGCGGTTGGCAAACAAGATCATCCCGTCCCGGTTAACATAAAAGATGGCATCTGGCGAGGTTTCCAGCAGCAGGCGGTACCGTTCCTCTTTATCTCTCAGGTCGTCCTGGGTGCGCTTGCGCTGCATGGCCATGGCCACCTGGGTGGATACAAAGGTCAGAAAATCCTCATCTCCTCTTGAGAAATGTTCCGCGGGGTTATTGGTCATCACCGCAATCACCCCGATGATCTGGCCATCCGTGGTTTTTAACGGCACACCCAGCCATTCGGTGGTGCCGGGGATTTTGATTTCAAGCAGTTCCTGCTCACGCATGGCATCCAGGTCAGCTTTTTTCAGCAGCAGAGCGGTGCCCTTGCGAATCAATAATGCGGTCAGGCCGGTGCTGGTCTGGGCAAAATGCGTGCGCGGCTGTGCGGCAATCATGCCATTTTCGCTGAAATAATACGGATAGCGCACCAGATCTGTCTGTTGGTCGTAGGTGGCAATGTAGAAATTGCTTGCCAGAATCACCTCGCCAATGATCTCGTGCACAATTTCATACAGGTTGTCAAGATCATCCGCATCGCTGACCGCCGCAGCAATCTTGTAAAAGGCCTGCTGGCGTTTTTCATGTCGGCGGGTCTGGGTGATATTGCGATTGACCATGATCAGGCCTGAAGGCTTGCCCTCCAGATCATAAATCACCCCGAAAGAGGATAGAATGTTGATCCGTTCCGCCTCACGGGTGGTCTGAAGCAGTTCACCTTCCCAAATACCTTTTTCCGCCAGGGCAGCTGCCACCTGCTGCGGCACATCTTCAGGCTCGGTCTTAAACAGCTCGTGCACATTCTTTTCCACGGCTTCTGCCGTGGTCCAGCCGTAAAGCTGCTCAGCCGCGTAATTCAGCGATTGAACCTTGAATTCCAGGTCGGTGGTGATGATGGCGTCTGAAATGCTTTCCATCAGACGCTTGTTGTGCCACAGTTCTGCTGAAATGCGCGTCCGTTCCACCGTCACGGCAATCTGTCCGGCCGCAAACCGCAGAAAAGTCTGGTCGTCCTGGGTATAAACCAGTCCCGGCGAATAAGATTGCACCACCAGGGCGCCGATGATCCGGTCAGGCGTCCGCAGCGGCACGCCCAGCCAGCACTGCGGCGGGGTGCCGAATATGTCAATTTTCCTGTCTTCCACCATCTGCATATAATCAGCATGGGTCAGCAGGTATTCTTTTCCATCACGGATAATGGTGTAGGTCAGGCCGCGTTCTGCACGCGGGGTATGCATGCCAAAACTGGCCGGAGGCTGATCAAATTCGTCGGCATAGTACGGAAAATAGACCTGTCCCGAGCGGTCGTCATAAATGGCCACAAAGAGATTGCGCGCCGGGATCATGTCGTCAATGATACGGTGTACCTGCTTGAACAGCACATCCAAACTGCGCGCATGGTAAGCCGCCTCTGAAATGCGAAAAGCAGCCTTCTGTTCCAGTTCTGAACGCTTCAGCGCCACCACCTCCTGGCGCAGTATGGCGTTTTGCTGGCGTAAAGCTGTCAGTTCCTGTTTCAGGAATGAAACTTCATCCTGCAGTTCAGACGGCGACAGTTCCCTGGTCATGGTCTGCTTATTTCTGTTCGCCTTCTGTTTCCTGGTGTTTGCTGGCGTCCAGTTTCTGCTTCACCAGGCGCAGCAATTCGGAAATGGCCACCGGCTTGGGCAGGGTGATGACGCCCAGCGCCTGAGCCTGCGACATGTAACCGTAACCGACATAACCGGTCAAACCGATGATAGGAAGATCGGGGGTGACTTTGCGCAAGACTTTAATCGTCTTGATGCCGTCCATCTCGGGCATCAGCATATCCACAATTAACAGATCAAATTGATCGGATGTGGCCGCTACCACTGCATCAGCGCCAGAATTGACTGAAATCACTTCGTAGCCCGCATTGCTCAACTTCTGTTTCAACATCAGGCGAACATCTTCTTCATCGTCAGCAATCAGGATCTTCGTCATATTAGCCTCCATTTGGGGATGTGGATTGAGGTACATTCAAAGGAAAAACGATGGTAAAGGTGGTGCCAGAGCCCACCTCACTGGTCACGTCAATGCTTCCCTGGTGCGCCAGCACCATGCTCTGAATCAGGGATAAACCCAGGCCAGTTCCCTGCCCGGCTGGTTTTGTGGTAAAGAACGGCATAAAAATCTGAGCGCGCACCTCAGGTGTCATGCCGCTGCCCGTGTCTGAAATTTCCAGTACCAGGTTTTGTTTTTCCTGATTAAAATGCGTGTGAATAAATATTTGCCCGTTGGTATGAATGGCATCTCGCGCATTGGTGAGCAAGTTAATGATAATTTGAGCAATCTGGTTGCGGTTGCAGCACAGCAGCGGCAAAGGTTCATCCAGCTCGGTCACCACGCGGATATTGGCCCAGCTGCGCAGCTGATGTTCAATCAACAGCAGGGTTTCGCGCACAATCTGGTTGAGATCGCAGTTTTCGTGCTGACCGGTGGATGCCCGCGAATATTGGAGCAGCGATTGGATGATTTTAGCGCCGCGCCAGCCGTTGCGGTGCACCATTTCCAGGTCAGACAGCAGCCGTTCTATTGAAACGGCTGTTCCCTGGCGCAAGTCATTCAAAAGATCTTCCGTTTGGCCGGTGATGATCTGGAAAGGCGAGTTCAGTTCGTGGGCAATGCCGGCCGCCAGGGTGCCCAGGTCGGCCAGCCGCTGCGTGGTGCTCATCGATTCTTCAATCCGTTTGCGCTCAGTGATATCCCGCAGCACAAAAACAATGCCATCCAGCAGGTTTTCCATTTGCAACGGATAGGAGGCCACCGAAAAACAGCCGGTAAATTTAGTCAGCGACACCTCGCCCTGCAGCGTCATCAGATAAGCAAAATCTTCCGGTGGATCAAACAAGAGCTCTGAAATGGGTTTACCGATAACGTCCCTGAAAGTCAAATTCAGCCGTTCCACTGCCGTCATATTGCAGCGCAGCACCGTTCCGGTAGAGTCGGTCAGGATAATCAGTTCAGGGATGCTGTCCACAATGGACATCCATTCCATCTTGATGCGGCTGAGCATGGCTTCAAAACTTTTTTGGGCCGAAATGTTCTTAATCGTGCCTATGCCGGCCAGTTCACCCTGGTAAGGCACCCGCGCCACATGGGTGATGACAGGAATCTCGGTTTGCTGGTCTTTGTGAAGCAGCGACAATTCATATTCCTTCACCATATCGCGGCCGGCGGTGGTCTGCTGGTACATATCCGCAATCCGCGCGCGGTCTTTCGGCGCGACCACGGTCAGGTAAGATCCCCCCTGCAATTCCCCCACCGAATAGCCCAACAGTCTTGCCAGCGCCGGATTGATATAAGTGAAGGCGCCGTGTTGAATTACAAAAACGCCATCTTGAATGGTTTCCAAAACAAAACGGTCACGCTCGTCCGTGGCATATTTTTCTACCAGGCGGCGTGACAGTTCAAGCTGATCGCGCAGCGATTGCACCTCGCGCTCCAATTCCTGGATGCGCTGCGGCGCAGTCATTGGATGATGGTCATCAGCAGATACGTTACCAGCCATAGAGTTTTAGAAAAGCGTCTACGATCCTTGGATCAAACTGGATGCCTGATTTTTCCCGGATATATTGGCGGGCTTTTTCAAGCGACCATGAATCGCGATAAGGCCGGCAGGAGCGCAGGGCATCCCATACATCCACCACGGCAAAAAGCCGCGCCGCAAATGGAATTTGCTCGCCGGCCAACCCCATTGGATACCCTGATCCATCCCAGTGTTCGTGATGGAAATAAGGAATATCCAGGGCCGGACGCAGATAATCAATCGGTGAGAGCATCTGGTAGGCAAAAGCCGGATGCTGCCGCATCACCTGCCATTCTTCGCCAGCCAGATCTCCGCCTTTGTGCAAAATATGGTCTGGCACGCCAATTTTGCCAATATCGTGCAGTAAAGCGCCGCGGCGGATGTGCACAATTTGCGCTTCAGGCACATTCATAAACCGGGCCAGGTTCACGGTCATCTCTGACACCCGCCGGGCATGGCCTTCGGTCTCGCCGTCTCGCAGTTCCAGGGCTCTCACCAGACCTTCCAGAGTGCTGTCATAGGCCAGGCTCAGTTCGCGGTTGGTTTCCTGAAGCCTGAGGAAGAGGGTGGCGTTTTCAATGGCAATGGCGGCCTGGCCTGCCAGTGCGTTGAGAAAATCAAACCATTCCTGATCGGCGGCCAGCACCGTGCGGGTGAAGATCTCCATCACGCCTTCCAGGCGGTCCTTGGTCACCAGCGGCACGCCAATATAGGTGAACGGATCTTCAAAGTCAAGGTCCAAAGCCTGGCGCATGCTCTCAGGCAGATCGGTGACATTTTCAACAATAACCATCTGCCTTTCCAGAGCCGCCCTGCCCGCCAATCCCTGACCCAATTCCAGGGTCATATCTTGCACAATCGGCGTCCAGAAACCTTTGCTGGCAAATTGCACCAACATCTGATTATCGCGATTGTACAGCAAAATTGAGGCTGCGTCCACATCCAGGCGGCTTAAAACATATTCCAAAATGGTTTCAAGATTTGCCTGCATGTCAAAGTTCTTCAAGATGGCATTGTCAATGCTTCTCAGCGCCGAAAGTTGCTGCATCTGATGGCGGATTTTTTCATCAGAGCGTTTTCTCTCGGTCACGTCCCGGCCAACGGCATGAAATTCCGTGATCTGGCCCTGCACATCGAACAAAATGGCCCGCAGCGTCCAATCAAACCAGCGCATTTCTCCCGTGCGGCAGCGCGTGCGCAGCACAATCCGGGTCACCGGGTTGTGCTGGTTTAGCATCGACAGCCGGGTCTCAAGCTCGGCCCGGTCAGCGGGTTCCATCTGGCTGGCAAAACTGGCATAAGGATCGCCTTCTTCAACGGTAAAATATCGTTTGAACACCGCGTTGGCAAAAGCCAGCTGCCCGGCTATGCTAAACCGGCAGGTCAGTTCGGTCTGATCTTCCACAAGGACACGGTAACGAATCTCGTATTCATCGAGCGCGCGTGTCTTTTCTTCCAAAAGGGCCTTAAGCCGGTCAGCTTCATCTGTCATGGTTTCATTATACCAGATAAGGCTTTGCACCTTCTGCGGTAAAAAGGCATCCGGCGTCTCCAATTTTAAGCCAAGAATCACCAGTGCACTTTCTTTTCCGCTGATCTGGTCTTGGAAAATAAAAACAGGCCCCAACCCAACAAGACAATCAGAGTTATCAGGCCCGCAAAAGCCAGAATCATCCGCGTTCTTAACGACATGCTGCACCTCCAGAAAGATTCTTGGCCCCATCCGCGGTCATCCACTTCAATAAAAGGCGTGTTATTACCAGCTTCATATGGAATGATCCCGGCAAATATTCAGAAATACCTTATAATAAGGATATTATATTAGCATGCTCCATCAAATACCAGCTCATTTCATGATTTTTGGCGATCCACGCCAAAAAAGGCAGGCATTATGGCAAAACATATTGGCATTTTAACCGCTGGCAGCGATGCCCCCGGTCTGAACGCCGCCATTCGCGGCATCGGCAAAGCCGCGCAATCTTACGGCATGCAGGTCACCGGCTTTCACGATGGTTTCGTTGGCCTGGTGAAAGATCAATCCACCCCCATTGAAAGCAGCGCCCTTTCCGGCATCCTCACCTCAGGCGGCACCTTCCTCGGCACCAGCCGGGAAATGCCCAACCAGGTGGTCAGCAGCGGTAAAACCAAAGATATGACCGCCGCGGCCGTGGCCACCTACCAGCGCCACAAGCTGGACGCCCTGGTTTGCCTGGGCGGCGATGAAACCCAGCAAATGGCCCACCTGCTCTCGCAGCACGGCCTCAATATCATCTCCCTCCCCAAGGCCATTGATAACGACATTGCCGAAACCGACACCACCATCGGTTTTGATACCGCCGTGGGCGTGGCAGCCGAAGCCATTGACCGCCTGCACAGCACTGCCCACAGCTCTCACCGCATTATCATTGTCGAAATCATGGGCCATGATACCGGCTGGCTGGCTCTGGGCGCAGGCATTGCGGGCGGTGCGGATGTCATCCTCATCCCCGAAATCCCCTACGATGTGGAAAAAATTGCCGCCGCCATTCTGGAACGTAATCAGAAAGGCAAACGCTTCAGCCTGATTGCCGTCTCGGAAGGCGCCATGTCAAAGGAAAATGTGAACTTTTTCGCCAATGCGCGTAAGATGAACGCCCGCCTGCGCACGGGCGATGCCAAAGCCAGCGTGGAAGAACGCCTGGAATACATTGAAAGCCGCTTCACCGGCAACACCCTGCTGCTGGCCAACCGTCTCGAGGCCCTCACCCAGCTCGATGCGCGCATCACCATCCTCGGCTACCTGCTGCGCGGCGGCACTCCCAACGCCCATGACCGCATGCTGGCCACCCAGCTCGGCACCGCTGCCATTGACCTGGTAAAAGCCGGCCGGTTTGGCTTCATGGTGGGCGTGCACGGCCGCGATATTGTTCCCGTGCCGCTGGACAGGGTTTCCGGCCAGCACAAGACCATCCCTCTCGATCATCCCTGGCTGGCTTCAGCCCGCCAGGTGGGCACCAGCCTGGGAGATTAAACTTCCATTTTCGCTTCAACTTCAACGCCGGAACACCGCATCAGAATTCCGGCGTTTTTTTATTTACTTTTCACCCCTTGACTCTCCAGCCGCTGGATGGCTTATACTGGCAGCAGTGATCACACCTGATGCAGTCTGCTGAAACGTCAACCCATGTTTCGATGATTGGAGAGAAAAATGCCTCTTTTGGGTTAAATAAATCAGAGCGGCTGTTCCAAAACAGCCGCTCTGACTGATCATTCTTCTTCACCCTGCCGCAGGGCCTTCACTTCGGCCGTCAGGGCATCCACCTGGCGGATCAAATCGCGAATATTTTCTGATGGCGCCGGCTCTTCAGCTTCATATGGATTCACCAGCACCACACGCAAACGTTCCGCCTCAACCGGCGTCAGGGCACCCTGGGTTTCTGCCGCCACCAGGCGCTGCAAAATCTCGTCATTCACCCGCCGCGCCAGCCACAGCGCATCTGCGGCCGCTGCCACGGCGTCATTGCCAGCCCGCAGCAGGCGGGTGAGAAAACGCAGCGGCAGGGGCATGCCGCCCTGCTTTTGTTCTTCCAGAATCACCTGCACCAGAGTCTGCACCGTCAGATCCTCGCCCGTCAGGTGATCAAGCACCCGCACCTCTTCGCCATTGCGCACCAGGCCGGCAATTTCATCCAGGGTAATGTAGCGCCGGCCCCGGGAATCGTACAACTTGCGGTTGGTGTAGCGTTTAATCTCCAGCATGGCTTACTTGGCGCGTTCTTTTTTCAGCTCTTCAATCTGGCGGCTCAGTTCAGCTATTTTGGACATCAGGGTGTCCACATCCGCCTTGGTCGCCGCGGCGGGTTCGTCGCGCTGTTGGTTCTGGCGGCGTTCCTTGTCCATCTTTTCGCGCCGGTCGGCCATTTCGCGCATCAATTTGCGCGCGTCTTTTTCGGCAATTTCACCGCGTTCCACCAGGCGGTCCACAAAGTTTTCCAGTTCGTCCTGAGCCACCACGGCCGCGCCAATGCTGGCCAGCATCACCCGCCGCGCCAGGTCATAGAGCGGGGCATGCTTGCGTTCTTCATCTTTCTTTTCAGTCATTTGATCATCCTCCGCAAAAGAATTGACGCACTGCGTCATAAACATTATAACGCAATGCGTCACGAATTGCAAGCCCCATTTGAAAATAAAAAACTCCCTCCTGGAGAGTAAAAAGAGGAGGGAGTTATCAGCAAGACCCGCCCGGTCTCTGCTAACCAAAAAGAAGGGTGGCCTTCACCCGGCCGCTGGAGCCGGCTGGAAGCACCGGCAGGATATCCCCCTCCACCGGCCGGCCGTCCAGTTCAAGCTGCACGCGCCCACGGGCCACATGCTGCGGATTGACCACTTCGATCTCATACGTCGCGCCGCGAAACTGGCGCGTAGCTTTAAAACCGTCCCATTCCGCCGGAATGCACGGCGTCACGCGCAGCCCCTGATAAGCCGGCTGGACGCCCAGCAAATACTGGGTGGTCGCCAGGTACATCCAGGCTGCCGTGCCCGAAAGCCAGCTGTTGCGCGCCAGGCCAAACTGGGGATGTTCATCGCCCAGAATGTTCTGCGGGTACACATAGGGCTCGCACTCATAGATTTCAATCTGGTCGTTGCGCCCGGCCGGATTGGTCTGGCGGTAATAGCGGAAGGCCCGCTCACTGTTGCCCACCAGCGCCTCGGCCACCATCACCCACGGGTTCACATGCAGGAAAATACCGCCGTTCTCTTTGGCCCCCGGCGGATAGGTGGTGATGCCGCCTCGCGAGGGATCAAAGCCGTTGAAGCCCGGCGCGCTCAGCTTGATGCCAAAATCGGTGCTCAGGCGGGCGGCCACGGCCTCTAGCGCGCTTTGGGCATGTTCCGGGCTGGCAAAGCCCGCCATCACCGGCCAGGCCTGGCCGTAAGTGTAGATCTGCCCGGCATCGTTCTGTGCCGAACCCAGCGGCTGCCCGGTTTCATCATAGTAGCTGCGGTACCAGGCACCGTCCCAGCCCCATTGTTCCACGCGCCCGCGCATGATATCATAATCGCCACGCCATTCGGCCGCCTGGGCAGTTTTGCCTAAAAATTCTGCCAGGCCAATCATCTCCTGCAGGGCGCGGCCATAAAGGCAGGCTGCCAGCAGCGATTCCGAGCCGGTCGGCAGGTTCATCGTATCGTTCCAGTCGGCAAAGCCCAGCAGCGGCAGGCCGTGAGCGCCGGTGTTCTGGCGGGTGAAAGTCAGCGCGCGGCTGAGATGGTCATAAACACTGGCCTGCTCCAGCGCAACGCCCTGCTTGTCCTTCTCATAAAACGGCAAGACCCTATCCAGCAGCGAAAAATCGCCGGTTTCCTTCAAATAGGCGCAAGCCGTCAGCACTGCCCACAGGTGATCATCACAGTAGTAATGTGGGCGGTCCTCGCGTTCCCGCGAATCGCCCTCGGTGGCCACCAGGGTCAGCGGGTTGAGCTGGTGCATGGCCGAACCGTCGCGCTTTTGCACCTGCAGCAGCATCAGCAGCAGGTCGCGCGCCTGCTCCGGGGCCAGGCTCATCGCGCCCAGCGCATCCTGGGCGCTGTCGCGGTAACCAATGCCGCGCGCCCCAAACCCCAGCTGGTAAAGTGAAAGATAACGCGACCAGTTGAGGGTGGTCATGCACTGGCGCGGGTTGTGGATGTTCAGCATGGCGTTCATCGCCGCATCGGGTGTTTGCACCTGCTGGCGGTTCAGCAGGCTGTTCCAGCCTGAAGCCAGTTCAGCCAGGGCTGCCTCAGCCGCGCCCGGCCGGCCCAATGCATCCGCCTCGGCCATTACGGCCTGCCGGTCCGCTTCCTGCCCCAGCAGCACCACAAAACGGCGGCTTTCGCCGGGTTTCAACGTCCCCAGCGGCAGCATCAGCGCGCCGATATTATCGCCGCGGCGGGCTTCATGGCAGCCCAGCTCGGCGGCCTTCAAGGCCAGGGGCTGCCCCCAGGTGGTATATTCATGCCCGCCCAGAAAATGCTGCCGTTCCGTCTCAAAAGAGCTGGCCGGCAGGCTGGCAGTGAAGTAATTTAGAGCCGTATCCCGCTTCATGAAGGCATATTGCAGCAGAATCACCTGCCCGCCGGGCGTGCGCACGGCATCAGACTGCATGGTTTGCGGCACCCAGTCGGCATTGGTGAACTGCTTGAGGGCGTCGAAATGGGTGAACTCCACCACCGGCACAGCATCCACCGTCAGGGGGTGCGAATTGTTATTGCTGACCTTCACCAGGCGCAGCTCGCAGGCCTTGCCGCGCGGCACAAAAATGGTCACATCGCAGGCCAGGCCGTCTTTCTCGGAAAGGATGCGTGTGTAGCCCAGGCCCACCCGGCACTCATAACGGTCCAGAGCGGTCAGGCAGGGGGTGAAGAAGGGTGAAACCAGCTCATAGCCCGCTTCCGTGTGCCGCCGCAAATACAGGGTGGAACCTTTAAAATCACCGGCTGGCGTCTGCGGAATGTATTTGGTAATGCGGTTCAGCGCCGGATCCTGCTTGCACAGCAGCGCGCCGCCAGTATGGTCCACAAAGCCGCCAAAAGCCAGCGTGCCAATGTAATTGATCCACTTCACCGGCGTCTTGGGGTCGGTGATGACGTATTCGCGCCGCGCATCATCAAAATAACCGTACTGCATGTTTACCTCATCATTGGCTGACGATCTCAACCAGTTTTTCATCCAGCACCTGGCCGTCTGCGTCAACCAGGCCAAAATCCATCTGTTTGTAAGACCAGTAGGTGTGTCCGATGCCGGCTTCATTCAGCACAGCCACCAGGTCGCGGTTCCAATTCCGCCGCGTCTGGCTGTCGGCCCGGTCAATCACCCCATACTCTCCGCAGAACACCACCTTGCCCGTCTGCCGGGTAAAATCCACCGCCGGCTGCAGCGCCCTGCGCACCCAGTTTTGATCAAAATGCTGGCCCACAAAAGGTTTCAAGGAACCGCTGTATTCAGGGTGCGCCGCCAGAAAATCACCCAGGTCGGGCGCTTCGCCCGGGTAGCTCAACGCCCGGTCATATTCCTTCAAACCGGCATGCCAGTAGCATTTCTGGTGGGTCACCGGCAGCGGTTCGTAAAAGTGAAAAGTGTAGAGGATGTTGGCATCCTCCAGCAAGGTCAGTTTGTCGAGCTGATCAGCCGCATTATAGTGGTTGCCGCCGATCACAATCACCCGCTGCGCATCCACCTGCCGGATCACCTGCACGGCCTCGGCCGCCAGTTTGTTCCAGGGGGCGCTGTCGGGCAGCACAATCTCATTCAGCAGTTCAAAGATCAGACCGTCGCGCACCGGTTTGCACAGTTCAGCCAGTTCCAGCCACAGCCGCAGGAAACGTTCCTGCAAGGCGCGGCTGCCAAACATCGAGCTTTCTGAAAGCGCGTCAAAAGCATAGCCAGGCGCTTTGTGCAAATCGAGAATGACCTTCAATCCATTGTCATGCGCCCAGCTGAGACCTTCCAGCAGGTAGCGCTTGCCGCTCTCGCTGAGTTTTCCTGTGGCGCTTTCATCTTCAATCACCGGGTAATCCACCGGCAGGCGCACATGATCCATCCCCCAGCTGGCAATCTGGCGCAGGTCCATTTCGCTGATGAAATTCTGAAAATGGATATGATCATAGGCCGGATATTGAGAAAGCCACCCGCCCAGGTTCACGCCGGCTTTCAGCCCCATCGCAGAGGAAAAAAGATCCTGATTCATCGCACCCATCCGTTATCTGGTCCCAACCCAGGCTTTCACCTGCAGGGTCTTTTCTGCGCCCAGCGTCACCAGGCTGCCTTCAACCGGCTTTCCGTTCACCTCAAGGCTCACGGCGTTTCCCGGTCCCCGGCGTTCCACATCAATCTGCACCGTCACACCGCGGAAAATGCGGGTGGCCTTGAAGCCTGACCAGCTTTCGGGCATGGAGGGAGCAATCCGCAGGCCGTCCAGCTCAGGCCGGATGCCCAAAATCCACTGGCTGATGGCGGTGAAGTTCCAGGCGGCCGTGCCGGTGAGCCAGGAATTTTTGGCCTCGCCGTGGGTGGGCGCATCGCGCCCGGCAATGGTCTGGGCGTACACATACGGCTCGCTGCGGTGGATCTCGCTGATCGCCTCGCGCGCCGAGGGGTTGATGCGCATATAATAATCGTAGGCCTGATCGCCGCGGCCCATTTTGGCTTCGGCAATCATGATCCACGGGTTGGTGTGGCAGAAAATGCTGGCGTTTTCTTTGTAGCCTTCCGGGTACGAGGAAATTTCACCCAGGTTGAGGTAGTAATGAGAGAAAGCCGGCTGGTTGAGCACAATGCCGTGGGGGGTGGCCAGTTTTTCGCGCACCGAATCCAGGGCCTGCAGCGCCCGGCCGTCTTCCGCACCCAACCCTGCCATCACGCACATGCCCTGCGGCTCAATGAAGATCTGCCCTTCGGCGCATTCCTTCGAGCCCACCGGTTGGCCGGCGTCATCATAGGCGCGCCGGAACCAGGCGCCGTCCCAGCCATACTCGGCCACGGTGGCGGCCATGCGCTCCGCGGCTGCTGCGTAAAGTGCCGATTCAGCCTTCAAATTCTTGTGCGCAGCGATGGCCGCCAGTTCCTGAGCAGCCAGCACGAACAGGCCGGCAATGAAGACCGATTCCGCCGTTTTGCCTTCCTTGTTGGTGGTGGTCTGGAAGGACTGCCCGGGTGTGTCTGAGAAGCAGTTGAGGTTCAGGCAGTCGTTCCAATCGGCGCGGCCGATCAGCGGCAAGCCGTGCGGGCCAAGCCGGTCCAGGGTGTATCTGAAAGAGCGCAGCAGATGATCATAAAGGGGCTTTTCGCTGCCGGGCTGGTTATCGTAAGCCACCGGTTCATCCAGAATGGTCCAATCGCCGGTTTCCTTCAGGTAAGCCGATACGCCCAGAATCAGCCAGGCCGGGTCATCGTTGAAATTGCCGCCCACGTCATTGTTGCCGCGCTTGGTCAGCGGCTGGTACTGGTGGTAGGCGCCGCCGCTTTCAAGCTGGGTGGCTGCCAGATCCAGAATGCGCTGGCGGGCGCGTTCCGGAATGATGTGCACAAAGCCGAGCAGGTCCTGGTTTGAATCGCGGAAGCCCATGCCGCGGCCAATGCCCGATTCAAAATAGGAGGCTGACCGAGACATATTAAATGTAATCATGCACTGGTAAGCATTCCAGATGTTCACCATGCGGTTGGTGTGCAGATCCGGGGTCTGCACCTGCAGCTTGCCCAGCAGCCCGCTCCAATGGTCGCGCAGGCTCGTAAAAGCTTCCTCCACGTTTTCAGGCTGCAGAAAGACATCGATCACCGGGCGCACAGTGCGCTTGTTGATGGTCTGCGAGCCGGGCGGGTCAAATTTATCGTCCAGCGGGTTTTCGTGGTAACCCAGCAGGAAAATCACCGTGCGGCTTTGGCCGGGTTTCAGCTCGGCCTTCACATGGTGCGAGCCAATCGGCGCCCAGCCGTGGGCCACGGAATCGCCCGACTGGCCCCCTTCCACCACCTGCGGCTTATCCCAGCCGCGGTACGGCCCCAAAAAAGCATCGCGAGCGGTATCAAAACCGGCCAGCGGCGCCGAGCAGGCAAAATAGGCAAAATGATTGCGCCGCTCGCGGTATTCGGTCTTGTGGTAAATCACCCCATCCAGCACTTCCACCTGGCCGGTGTTAAAATTGCGCTGGTAGTTGGTGGCGTCATCCTGGGCGTCCCAGAGGGCAAATTCCACCAATGAAAACAGCGAAAGCTGGGCGGCCGTGTCGCGCTGGTTGGTCAGGGTCACCTTCCAGATTTCCAGGCTCTGGCCCAGCGGCACAAAGTAACACACCTCGGCAGCCACCTGTTTGTACTCTGAGCGGATGATGGTGTAACCCATGCCGTGCCGGCAGGTGTATTGGTCCAGGTCTTTGCGCACCGGCTGCCAGGTGGGCGACCAGAATTCGCCGCTGGCGTCATCGCGCAGATACACATAGCGTCCGCCGCTGTCGAGCGGCACATTGTTGTAGCGGTAACGGGTCAGGCGGCGCAGGCGCGCATCGCGGAAGAATGAATAACCACCGGCCGTGTTGGAAATCAACCCGAAGTATTCTTCACTGCCCAGGTAATTGATCCAGGGCAGGGGGGTATCTGGGCGCGTGATGATATATTCACGCTGTGCATCATCAAAAAAGCCAAAGCGCATGGGAACCTCACAATAAAATAATGGATGATAACGTTACTTTGCCGGATGAAAAACCAGCAGGTTCATGGAAGCTGGCGGCAGCGAAATCGGTCCATCAGCGGGCACATTCATATTATCCTGTTTTTCTGCCTTGTGATCGACATCAAAAAGCCAGTATTCTGATTTCCGGGAATCGCCGAAGCCATCCACCCGCAGGGGCAGGTTCACCGCGGCATCTCCACGGTTCACCAGCATCACCGTCAGGGCGCCGTCCTGGCGCAGGGCTGCGGCCACCGTCACCAATGGATCGGGTGAATTGGAAAAGACCAGCTCGCTGCCAAATTGCTTGTACATGAGATAAACATAATAAATGGGGCGCACATCATCCCGGGCCAGCAGCCCCCACTCCCCCGTTCCGGGGCGGGTCACCAGGCAAAACTGCGCCACCATATCCACCCGCTGGCGCACCAGGCGGGTCAGCACATCTCCCCACCACAGGCCGTTGACAAAAGTTTCAGGGGTGGCTTCGCCGCCGCTTTGCCCGGCCCAGTTCGAATTCACTTCGGTGAGGGCAATCGGCAGGTCGCGGCCGGTTTCTTCTTTGATCACTTTACGCAGGGCAGGCGCCCAGGCATCCCAATCAGGGCCGTTGGCCAGCAGTTCCTGGCGGGTGGGCGAGGTCTTCTCCGCGTTGTTGGGGAAGGGATAGCGGTGAACCGCCACCACATCCACCATATCCCCGTTGGCCTTCAGGAAAGAGCGCAGCCAATCCACCCCGTTTTTATCCTTGGGATTGCTGGCTTCGTTGACCATAAATTGGCTGGTATCCGGGCCCACCAGCAAAATGGTCGGGTCCACGGCTTTCATGGCTTTGGCAATCTCGCGCCATTCACGGTTGAAGCGTTCGGTGTCGTAATCCACCTTGAACTGGTTGACGTACAGGTTGGCTTCGTTGCCCACGCTCCAGTAGCGGATCTTGTAGCCCTTTTCAATATTGGCATATTTCACCAGGGCGGCAGCTTTTTCAGGGGTGCCCTTCAGCAGGCGCACATGCACCAGCGGCTCAGAACCCATGGCTCTGGCCAGCTGCATAAACTGGTCGAGCTGCCAGGTGTCAATATCATTCTCGTCGCCCCAGCGTCCGCCGGGAAAGCGCAGCAGCCTGATGCCCGCAGCTTCGGCCTGCGGCCGCACTTCCATGGCCACAAACAGCCAGGGGCCGTAATTCGAACCGTAGAGGGCCGGGTTAAGGGACCCCTCAACCCGGCCTGCATCCACATAGATCCTGTCTGACGGGGTTGCCGGCACAGCCGTGGGGGTGACGGTGGCGGCAGGCTGCGGTGCGGTTGAGGTGCATGCTGAGATGAACACCAGCAAAGCCATCAAAAACAGGTTCCATTTTTTCATGATTATTTCTCCACACCGGTCACAACAATACCCTGCATGAACTGGCGCTGGGCCAGGAAGAACAGGGCCACCGGCAGCGCCACCACCATCAAAGCAGCGGCCATGGCCAGGCCGGGCTGCACGGCATACACATTGTTGAAGCGGGTCAGACCTATCGAAATCGTGTAGAGGTCTTCCTTTCCAGCCAGGTAAATCAATGGGGTGTAGAAGTCATTCCATGACCAGAAGAAGTGGAACATGGCCACGGCTGTCACCGCCGGCATGGATTGCGGCAAAATCACCGAGATCAGAATGCGGAAGGGGCTGGCGCCGTCCATCATGGCGGCCTCATCCAGTTCGCGCGGAATGCCCAGGAAGTACTGCCGCAGCAGGAACACATTGTAGGCGTTGGCAAAGAAATGCGGAATGATCAACGGCCACCAGGTGCCGCCCCAGCCAATGGCGCGGAAGAAGGCGTACTGCGGAATCAGGGTTACCTGGCCCGGCAGGATGATGGTGGCAATCAGGATCATGAACAGCACCTTCTTGCCCGGAAAACGGAAGCGAGCAAAGCCGTAGGCCACCAGAATGGAAGAGATCAGGGTGCCGATCATGCTCCAGATGGCGATGGCAAAGGTATTGACGAACAATTTGCCCAGGCTGATCTGGTTCCAGGCGCGTTCAAAATTTTCCATGAACGGGCTGAATTCATATTTGGGGGTCAGGGTGCGCCAGCGCCCCTCCCACTTGACCAGGCCGGCATCAGGGTTCAGCGGGTCAACAAATTCGCTGCTCTCGCGTCCGGCTTTCACCAGCGCCATCGTCCGGGTGCCGTCGGGCATGGGCACTTCATACAGGTTATAGTCCTTGCCCTGGTAATTGTATTTGGAGGGCAGCGAAGGCAGTAGCGGCCCGGTCACATCGCGGATCTGTTCCTGCGATTTGAAAGCCGTCACCGCGGCATAACCCAGCGGCATCAGAAAGATCACCACCACCACCAGGCCCAGCAGGGTCACGCCAATATAAGAGAGGATTTCGCGTTGTTTCCACGAAAGCAAAGGTTTTTTGATTTGGGTCGTCGTCGCAGCCATGGATCAGTCCTCCCCGCCGGCATAGTATACCCAGCGCTTTTGCGTCTGGAACAGGAAAACGGTCAACAGTAAAACGACAATAAACATCGCCCAGGCCAGGGTTGAGCCGTAGCCCATATCAAGAAAGGCAAAGGCTGTTTTGTACAGGTAGAGGTTGTAGAACAGGGTGGCGCCGCCCGGATCGCCGCGGCCGTTGCTGATGACATAGGCCTGGGTAAAATACTGGAAAGTGCCGATCAGGGAAAGGATCAGGTTATAGAACACCACCGGAGAAATCATCGGGATGGTGATTTTGAAGAAGGTCACGAAAGCATTGGCGCCGTCCACTTTGGCGGCTTCATACATCTCCGTTGGCACGTTCTGCAAACCAGAGAGCATGGTCAACATGGTGTTGCCCACGCCCCAGAAGCCCATAATCACCAGGGCGGGCAGCACCCAGTTGGCATCCTGGAACCAGTTGGGACCCTGAATGCCGATCATGGCCAGCAGGCGGTTCAGCCAGCCCGATTCACTGTTAAGCACCCCCCCGAAAACCATCACCCCCGCCACCACCGGGATCATGTAAGGCATGTAGAACAGGGTGCGGAAAACGTTTTTTGCAAGCAAATGTTTGGAATTGACCAGCAGCGCCAGCAGCAGCGGGAAAATGAGGCTGAGCGGCACTGAGATCAGAGCGAAACGCAAGGTCACGCTGATGGCCTGAAGCAGGTCCACATCGTTAAAAAGCCGGGCATAATTGCTCAATCCGACAAAAGACATTTCTGCGGGTTTGGTCGGGTTGTAATTGGTGAAAGAAAAAGTGAGTGAAGCGAGCATGGGAAGCAGGGTGAAGATCAGAAACCCTAACAGCCACGGGCTCAGGAAAATCAAGCCCCATTTTGCCTCGCGTCTGCGCAAACCCAGGCCTTTTGATTCTTTCCCGGCCCCGCCAGGTTTTGTCGGAACAACAGATTGGGATACAGTCATGGTTTCCTCCTCATCCATCTCCGGTTATGAAGAGGGTGCACTGTTGTCAGTGCACCCTCTCCTCAGGAGAAGAAGAATTACTTCTTCACTTCCTGATAAATGGTGTTCAGGTCGGTGATAAGCTGATCGATGCGGGCCTTGATGTCCAGCTTGTCATTGCTGCGCATATCGCTGGTGAATTTGGCGATGGCGTCGTCAGCTTTGGCGAAGTTGGGCAGACCGGCTTCGTGGTTGGGGGCGTCAACGTAGGGCATTGAATCCACGGCAACCTGCCAGTTGATCTTGACAGCGTTCTTTTCGAAGGTCTTATCGAGGCCAGCAAAGAAATCAGCCTGCTGGGAAGCGCGGGCGGGCATGCCACCGTACAGAGCGTACAGGTCAGCGGAACCTTCACCGAGCATGTAGGTCAGAACTTTGAAGGCAGCTTCGGGGTTCTTGCTGTCTTTGAGGATGGAGAAGGTGTCGCCGTGCATCTTGGCGGTGTAGACGCCATTGTAAGCGGGCACAACAGCAATGTCGATATTGGTGTTGGTTTCGGGAACGGTGCAGCAGGTGAACCACATGTGGCAGTGCACAATGGCAACCTTGCCTGAGCCGAATTCATTACCCTTGATCAGGTCGCTGTCGATGTTGGCCTGGGTGGGGATGAAGTGGTCTTTCCACATGCCGTCATAGTACCACTGCCAGGCTTCACCCCAGCCAGCGGGCAGAACGGCCTTGCCGTCAGCAACGGGGATGCCAGCGCCAAACGAGGTGGCGATACCGCGGGCATCGGTCCACTGCCAGTCGAAGCCCCACTGAACAATGTTGGTGGGATCGAAATCAGGGGAGGTGGCGTCGTTACCCTTGGCATCCACGGTCAGTTTCATGGCAACCAGCTTGAGGGTATCGAAATTCCATTCGTATTCCTTGCCATCGATGGTGTATTTCTCACCGAACTTCTGGGGCAGCATATCGAGGCCGGCTTCTTCAAGCAGGGTCTTGTTGACCCACAGGAACGAGGGGAAGATGGCGAAGGGCAGGCCAACCAGGGCGCCTTCGTCCTTGTAGAATTCAAGGAACTTGGGATCGACATCAGAGAGGTCGTATTTGAATTTTTCGACCATCGGGGTCAGATCCATGAACGCACCGGGGAAGAAACCGCGGCCTTTGGTGCCCACAGGGCCCACGATGTCGGGCGCATTGCCGGCAGCGATCTGGGCGATGAGGTTATCGCGGGCGTAGTTGTTATCGACAATGATCGGGATGAGCTGAATTTCGGTCTGAGACTTGTTGTACTTGTCAATGAAGACCTTTTCCGCTTCGATCTGGGCAGGCTGAGAGCCAGCGCCGAGGCCGATGTACCAGTAAACCTGGGTGCGTTCGGCAGCGGCCACGGGGACTTCCACCTTGGTTTCGACTTTGACTTCCTGAGTCACAACCACGGTCTTTTCAACCACTTTAACTTCAGCGGTGGGGGCTGCGGCGGTGGGGGCAGCGGTGGGCGTCGCGCAGGCTGTCAGAACCATGCTGAGCAGAATGAGGACGCTAACAACAGACAGGGCAAACTTACGCATTTCGGTTCTCCTTCTCAAACTCAAAAAAGTGATTTTTTGCCAAGCTGCCCACAGGAAATACTTAAGAGACCTTGACTTGACAGGCCTTTTAAGGTATCTTGAATATGGGTAGCTTTGCTAACAATGAGCAGTGGGGTTACCCCGGACGGAATGCTGGCGGCGTTCCGTCTATTATTTTGCCAGAACGGCAACCTTCAAATCTCTAAAAATTGACCACCTCCTATGATCTCACTGGATGGATTGCCCCGCAGGACTCGCGGATGACAAGTTCGGTGGGGAGGATGATATGCTGAGGCCGGTCGGATGGGTTTTCGATGAGGTCTATGAGGGTATCTGCCGCAATGGCGCCAATTCTGGAAATAGGCTGGCGCACAGTGGTAAGAGACGGAGTAATCCGGCTGGCCATGGGGATATCATCAAACCCGACCACGGCAATATCTTCAGGGACGCGCAGTCCCAATTCATGGATGGCGCGCACCGCGCCAATGGCCATCGTGTCGCTGGCGGCGAACACGGCGTCCGGCCTGTACTGCATCAGCTGTTTCATCGCCGCATAGCCGCCCGGGTCGGTGAAATCGGCTTCCACCACCAGTTCGGGCTGCAATGAAATGCCGCGCTCTTTCAGGGCATCGCGGTACCCGCGGGCGCGGTCCATACCGGCAATCATGTTGGCGGGGCCGTTGATGCAGGCAATGCGTTTGCGGCCCATGCGCACCATGTGCAGCACCGCCTGGTAGGCGCCGCTGCGGTTGTCCGAATCAACATAGTGAATGTGTTCATCGGTGGGGTGGCGCCCCACCAGCACAAAGGGCAGGGATTTATTGCGCAGCGCATCCACCAGGCTATCATCGGTCAGCATGGAGGCAATAATCACGCCGTCAATCAGACCGTTGTAAAGGACATTGTTAATGGTGCGGCGCTCAAATTCAGGTTCGGCCAGCCACAGCATCACCGACACATCGCGCGAATTGCACTGGCCCGAAACGCCCTGGATCAGGAGGGGGAAAAAGGGGTCAGCGAAGATGGCGCTGACGCCCATCGGGATCACCAGGCCCAGAATGCCGGTATGTCCGGCGGCCAGGCCGCGGGCAGCCAGGTTGGGCTGAAAATTGACCTTGGAAATCACGTCCATCACCTTGGTGCGGGTCGCCTCGCTGACATTCTGGTCGCCATTGATCACGCGCGAGACGGTCGAACGTGAGGTGCCAGCGATGCGGGCGATATCTTCAAGGGTGAGGGGCATGCGGTCGGTTCTCCTGGGAGCGCTCTCAAAATTGCTTTTTAATTTTGCCGTCAACGACGGCAGGGCTTCTTCAGGTGTGACGCGCCGTTTTTGGGAGCGCTCTCACACTTATATTTTAGGATGATTCAATGCGTTTGTCAAGTACCCAATTTGATTTTTTAGCAAATTGCCTCCCTGAGCGCCCTCAATGATCACCCGAACCGCCGCATCACCTCCTCACTCCCGGTTTTTCCCGGTTCATTCCGGGCACACCCACCTTTTACCTGCATTCGGGTCTGAAACCAGTTTGGAATGCAGCCAAAGGCGGCGCACGCCAGGCTTTTTTTACCAATCTCTGAGCAGCACCTTTTTTCTTCCTTTGCGCGCTTCGCGGTGAAAAAAGTTCACCAACATACATTTTTTATCCATGCTTCCTTGCGCCTTGCTGTATAATCATATCAATTCACCCTTCGCCAGAAAGGATTTTTTTATCCGTGGAACAGCTGCTTGTGATTCTGGCCGGTCTCATCGGGGGCATTTCGGTTGGCCTGCAGGCGCCCATCTCAGGTGCCATGGGTCAGCGCGTGGGCGGCACCGCCGCCAGTTTCATCGTCCATTTCAGCGGTCTGCTCCTCTCGGGCCTGCTCCTTTTCCTGCGCGGCGGCGAAAAAATCAGGGAATGGCACACTTTGCCCTGGTACATGCTGGGCGCCGGCGTCTTTGGCGTCATTCTCTACGTCACCATGAGCATCACTCTGCCGCGCCTCGGCGGCACCATGGTCATCACCCTCATCATCATTGGCCAGCTTACCATGGGCATTCTGGTGGATCATTTCGGTTGGTTTGGCGTTCCGGTTCATCCAGTCAGCCTGGGCCGTCTGGCCGGCCTGCTCCTGCTGCTGCTCGGCGGCTTTCTCATTGCCCGCCAGTAATCATCCCCTTCCCTGCCGCCTGCCTGAGGCAGATTTCTGCCTTCTTCTTTCTGCTTTTGGAATGATTGTTCTCAATGGAGGTGGTTGATGTCTGTCCTTGATCATCTGTCTCTGCGGCGCTCCTTGCGCGCCCGTCTGCTTGTGTTCATCCTCCTCCTGGGTCTCATTCCGCTGCTGGCCCTGGGCATTCTGGCCATCACCCGCAGTCAGGAAGCCATGCGTGAGCGCCTCAGGCATGATTTCTTAATGCAGGCCCAGGTCCAGGCTCTTTTTCTGGAAAACTGGATCAATGAACGTATTGATAACATGGTCACCGTGGCAGGCACCGCCCGGGTGCGCACCATGGATCCAGCCAAGGCTAAAGATTCCATCCAGCAGTACTTTGACCAGTGGAAAGTTTATGAAACCATGCGCCTGGCCGACGCTTCAGGCACGGTCATCTTCAGCACAGATAATGAAACCAACCTCAACATCAAAAACGAAGCCTATTTCGCTCCGACTCTGGCCGGTGAAATCACTTTATCCCAGCCATCCCTATCCAATCGCGATCGTATTATTTTCACCATTGCTGCGCCGGTGATTGAGGGCGGCAAAATGATCGGTGTGATGAGCGGCACCATTCCCATGTCGGCGATTCAAAGCGTCCTGGCGGTATCGCGCATGGGTGATACCGGCGACGCCTACCTGATCAACGCTGACGGCTATTACATCACCAATTCACGGTTCACTTCCACCTTTATCAGCCAGGGACGGGTTAAAAACCGGGTGGAACTGGCCTTAAAAGTGAACAGCCCGGCAGCCGAAGCCCTGGCGCGGGGTGAATCGGGCAGCGCCGCCTATCCGGGTGTGATGGGGCGTGAAATGATCGGCGCTTATGTGGCCCTTCCAGTCGCCGGCTGGGGCCTGATTGTGGAGCAGGAAACTGGCGATGCCCTGGCTGACCTGCAAAACCTCAGCAATTTGCTGATGGTCATTGTCATTTTGGCCGTCCTGATTGTCGTCATTGGCACCAGCATCATTGCCACCTGGATCAGCCGCCCTCTGCGCGGCATGGCTCAGGCTGCCGTGCATGTGGCTGCCGGCGAAATTGACCAGCAGATCAAGCACCGCGGCGATGATGAGATTGGCAACCTGGCTGAAGCTTTCCGCCGCATCATCACCTACCAGCGCGACATGGCAGCCGCCGCTGACCGCCTTTCACAGGGCGATCTCAATGTTGAGGTCAGGCCTCAATCTGGGCAGGATGTGCTGGCAAATGCCTTCCAACGCATGGCCGCATTCTTGCGCGGTTCGGTTCAGGCGGTGGCCGAAAACGCTGCCCGGTTGAACTCAGCTTCCAATGATCTGGCCGAAACCACCTGCCAGGCTGGTCAGGCTTCCAACCAGATTGCCATCACCATTGCGCAGGTGGCCCAGGGTATCAACCAGCAAAGCGAATCAATCCACGCCATGTCCCTTTCCGTTCAGGATTTGGAACGATCCATTGAAAGCGTGGCCGTGGGAGCAGAAGAGCAGGCTAAATCCATCTCCCAGCTTTCCGGCTTGGTCGGGCAGGTTTCGCAGGTGGTGGCCCAGGTATCCAACAATGCGGAAAATGTGTCCAAACAATCGGCCCAGGCTGCCGGGTTAGCCCGCCAGGGCGAGCAGACCGTACAGCAGACCATCGACGGCATGTCGCGCATTCATTCAAAAGTGGGCATCTCATCTGAAAAGGTCAGCGAAATGGGCAAACGCTCCGAAGAAATTGGCGCCATTCTCGAAACCATCGAAGATATTGCCGCGCAAACCAACCTGCTGGCCATCAATGCTGCCATCGAAGCTGCCCGTGCCGGCGAGCAGGGCAAAGGTTTTGCCGTGGTGGCCGCTGAAGTGCGTAAACTGTCAGAGCGCGCGTCCAATTCCACCCGTGAAATTGCCAATCTGATCCGCGAAATTCAAAAAACCGTGGCCGAAGCCGTTAACGCCATGCAAAGCGGCGCGCAGGAGGTGGAAACAGGCGTCAAAGCAGCCAATGCCGCCGGTACGGCTCTCAAGTCCATTCTCCAGTCTGTCCAGACTGTCAGCGAGCAGGCCGAACAGGCTGAGCAGGCTGCCCGCGAAGCGGGCAGCGCCGTGGGCAACATGATCGCCGCCGTGGATGTCGTCTCAGCGGTGGTGGAAGAAAACGCCGCCGCCACCAGCGCCATGCGTCACAGCGCCAGCCAGGCATCCGGCAGCATTGAAGCTATTGCCGCCATCAGCGCTGAAAACAGTGCCGCCATCGAACAGCTTTCGGCCTCCAGCGAAGAAATGAATGCCCAGTTCCAGGAAGTGACGCAGTCGGCCAGCGCATTAAAAGAAATGGCCTGCTCGCTGCAGGCCGTGGTGTCGCGCTTCCAATCCTGATTTGCCGTGTCACACCTCGATCTCCTGGATATGCACCAGTTGATCGGTGCGGGCGCTTTCATAGGCCGCGTCCAGAATCTGCATGTTGATCATGCCCTGGCGGGCGCATTGCAGAGAAGGTTTACCGCCCTGAATGCAGTTGATAAACGCGGCCATCTGGCGCTGGTACATTTCTGGTGAATAATGGTTGACGCGCGGGCGAAAGCCGCCGTCAATCTCCTCTGGCGGCGCGCCGGGCTCGGTGAAGCGCACCAGCCGGGTTGGAAAAACCTGGGCCATGCCATGCACCCCATAAACCTGCGTGGCGGCTGCCTCCATGTCGGCATGCGGCTGCCACCAGCCCGACTCAATATATGAAACCGCGCCGTTATCCCAGTTGATCATCATCAGCGCTGTATCTTCCACGTCAAAATTCTGATAAAAAGAACCCAGCCGCGCATACACGCTCACCGGCTGCGGGTCACCCATAATGAAGCGGGCCGTATCCAGGGCATGCACGCCCATATCGGCTGCAGCGCCGCCGCCAGCCAGGTCGCGCTGGGTGAACCAGCCCCTGGGCCCCCAGTTGACATGCACGGCGTAACCCTTGGTGCGGATCACCCGTCCAATGCGTCCATCCAGCACCTGCCGGCGCAGCCACATCACCTCTTCATCAAAGCGCCAGTTGTGAGCCACCATCAGCACCACATGGTTATCGCGGGCTGCCGCCACCATCTCCTGCGCTTCACGGGCATTCATCGCCATGGGCTTTTCCACCAGCACATGCACGCCAGCCTTCAGAGCAGCCAGGCTTTCATGGGCATGCAAATAATTGGGGGTGCAAACCACCAGCGCATCCACCTCCCCATCTGCCAGCAAATCTTCCACCCGGGTATAGACGCGGGTGATGCCAAATTGTTCGGTGAAACTCTGCTTGGTGTCGGGTTGGTGATCCACCAGGGCCACCGGGGTGGCCCCCGGCGCCGCCCAGACCGCCTGGGCGTGCACCCGGGCAATATACCCGGCGCCTGAGAACGCAATGCGCAATGTGTCCATAAGCATCATCTCCCTGGTTTAACCGGGCAGTGGAAACCATCAAAAAATCTTCTCATCCACGGCAGTTCGAATCACACACCTGGCCGGGAACAGCGTGGGGGGATCCCCAAACGCCGCATTTCATTTTAGTATAACAATATTCCGCCACAATTCAACTGCCGCCCCGTTGAAACGGGGCGGCAATTGTTTTACTGTGCATTCTGTATTTGCTGCAGCAAAATCTGCAAATTGGCCTTTGACGCCTCAGGGGCATGCTCCACGGCTGCCTGGGCATATTGCACCGCCTGGATTTTATTCCCCGTATTCGCATACAGGCGGGCCAAAGCTTCTTCAACCTTCCATTTATCTGTATCCGGCGCCGCCTTCAAGGCGAACAGGTAAGCCTGCATGGCCTGGCCGTATTGCACCATTTCGGTCATCACCCGTGCGCTGGCCGTCAGATATACATATTTGGTACCGAGTTCATAACCTGCTGTCCGCGAGGCCAGCCAGTAGTATTTCAACGCCTGCAGACCCAGGGTTTGATTATATGCTTCGGGAACAGCCCGCGCCTGGCGCGCATAGATATCTCCCAGCAGGCCAAATGCAGACGGGTTGTAAGCGTTCAAGCGAAGCGATTCAACCAGCTTCCAGCGCGCCTCATCCAGCCGACCCAGCGAGGTCAAATCAAGGTAAGCCCAGGCCGTGTAAAACTGGTAATTGCGCGGGCTCAAACGCAGCATGGCCGCATAACCGGCATCTGCCTTTTGCAAATAGTTATTTTTCACTGCTTCATCAGCCAAATGGGGCGATGTGACCCAGCGGGCATATAATTCGGACAGACGGGTGATGTTGTTGACATTGGTGGGGTTAATTTCCACTGCCCGCAGCAGGGCTTTTTCTGCCCTGGCATAATAGGTGAGATCATTGGTATTGTCACGTGTGGCCAGATCCAGATAAGCCTTCGCCGCGGCAAGCTGGTACTCATCCACCATTGGCGCCAGCTGCGCACTGTGCTCATATAATGGGACTGCCAGCGTCGAGTTTCCGCTGTTGAACATGGCCTCAGCCTTGGCGTATGAAATATCAGCCTGGATGATGCTCAGATTGCTCTGATATATCAGCACCAGGGTCACAATGGTCATCACCACACCGGTGGAAATGGCCAACACACTGGGTTTGGGAGGGGTTTGACGGGTTTGCCAGGCAAAGACGCTGGCGCCAGCATAGGCAACCAGCAGGATAAAAATAAACACAAAGAAATTGGTAAGCAGGTTTTCATAACCCACCACCCGGGCCAGATTATCTTCAAAGCTGTTGATCTGTGCATTGGAAATGCCTGACAGACTGATGCACATCCACAACCAGAAGAAACCAGACACTGCCGTGGCCGTGCCGCCGATAACCAGGAAGGGTTTCAACCATTCCCCATTCTTATACCAGCTCTGAAACGCAAAAGCGGCCGCCCCGGCCGTGCAGGTGAGCATCAGCAATCCGGGGACAAAAAACGATGCATTGTTTTTATTACCTGCCAGATAAATAAGCGAATTCCATAAGATAGTGCCTGCTTCAACGGCCGGTCCCTTCAAAATAAAATTGTAGCCGATAACGCTCAGCACCAGGCCCACCACCAGCCCGCCCATCACCGCGTTGCCCCACAGCACATCTTCCGCTCCCGACCGCCCGCGCGGCTTGCTGCGGATGGGTTCTTTGGTGTTGAAACTGGCCGCGCGCTTGACGCTGGGGACTTCAGGGGCCGTCTCTTCCACTTCTTCAACCGGCAGGTAACGCGCCATCACCACCACCAGCCCGGCATACAGCCAGAAATGGGTGTAGGTGGATACAATTTGGAATGAAAAAGCGATTTCCATGAGATGCGAAAGAATGGCTGCCAGCACCGCCGCCAGAGGCAGCGCCTGCTGCAGCGACATGGCTGGAACAAGGGTTTTAAATGGTCCCATCAAGGTCAGAACCAGATAAATCGGCGGCCCCATCACCACGCCGAGCTGCAAGCCCAGGCCCACAAAGCGGATATCCTGCCAGAGGCTCAGGCTAATGGCGCCAACCAGGCCGCAAACGATATAACTGGCAAAAAACAGGAACTGGTGACGCCTGGTTGGAATCAGGCCCAATCCCTTCAGGCCAATATAGAAAATAACCGCAAAAACAATGTGATATATCACCAGGCCTAAAACACCGGATGATGACAGGGTATCCCAGGTCAGGTTGTGAAAGCGGTCAATCATTTCAATGATGTAGCGGTGAATCTGAGTGATGGTGATGCGGGTGGTTTCAGGTCCATAACCAATCAGCGGGCGCAGGGCATTCAGCGAATCCCCTTCGCCGGTCAGCGTTTGCAGTGGTTGATGAGGCATGATTAGCTCAGTCGCCATTTGCCAGTAAATGGTGCGTGAATAATTGCTGCCCGTGGTCAAATTAAAAATATTCCCAAAACGAGACAAAGCCGGAATGCTGTGGAGGCTTTGCAGCGGGCCGTTGGGAATGTTCAGCACCAGCAGGAAGGCAATGGCTGCCGCTGCCAGGCCAACACCCGACCACAACACCCAGCGCTTACGCCAGAAGATAAACAGGGCCAGCAAGAAGAAGAAGAGGCCGATCAGCATGCCCAGCAAGGGGCCGCGGCTTTCACTCAGAACAATCACCCATACCTGGGTGATGCCCACAAAGGCATACAAGACCACCTCGCCAATGTGCATTAACAGCCGCGCACGGTCCTTGATCAGGCCAATCACGCCGCGCGCCAGACGTGCGATGGTCAACGGAAGCACCATAATGGTGTAAGCCGCCAAAAACACCGGTGCCCCCAGGTTTGAGGTGACGCGCGTGGCTGAATACTCGCTGGAAGTGACAATGGTGGGGTCCAGTTTAGCGCTTTGGCCAATGCCATACAGACTGATGGGCAGGCTGGTGAGAATGGCGGTGGTGATCAGACGATCCATTTGGGCGCGGGTGCGCAAATTGAACGCCACTGAAGCAAACACAACCATGTACGCAAGGATGGTGTACAGGCCCTGCAGGCGCAAATAGGAGCCCCAGAAACTGTTGATGGGGGCAAAGGAACACATGGTTGAAACGGTCAAAACTGCGGCCAGGGCAATGACTGGAATGGTCAAGGGAAATTTTAAGAATGCCTTCCAGGTTTCCGCTTTGCTAAGGCGCCACCCTTTCTGATCTATAAATTTGACCAGCCAGACCAGCAATATGATCAGCGCCAGGCTGCGTAAAATGGCAGCTTTATCAGGTTCAAAAGAGCGGCTGGAGTATTTATTGAAAAAGAGAGGGGTGCAGATAAGGGCTGCCAGCCAGGCAGCCTCCATAATACCCAGACAATATCGGCTGATTTTTGACATATGAAATGCGGACTCCTTGTGATGTAAGGCGCTGATGACCTGATTTCGGCGATTTTTTTAAGAATGTTCCTACAATAACACAAACAGGCTGATCAGGCAAGGAAATCATCTGGCCCGGTCTGCCTGGCAATCAGAATGATAAGGCTGCTCATTCCCGCCTGGCGGCGGGCGGGTGCCGCGGCATGGCAATGAAAAGTAGAAAGTCGCACCCTGGTTCAGGCTGCCCCTGGCCCAAATTTTACCGCCGTGACGCTGGACGATGCGCAGCACCATGGCCAGACCTATGCCAACGCCCGAGAATTCATCGCCATCGTGCAGCCGCTGAAAGGCTCCAAAAAGCTTGCTCGAAAAATTCATATCAAAGCCGGCGCCGTTATCGCGCACAAAAAAGGTCAGATTCTCCTCCTCTGCTGCAGCCCGGCCCACCTCAATGCGGGCTGGAACCTGGGCGGCAGTGAACTTCCAGGCATTATCCAGCAGATTTTCCATCACAATCTCCATCAAACTGGCATCAGCCTCCACCAGCATTCCCTGCTCAACCTTAATTTCTACCTGGCGTTCAGGGTAGGCCGCCCTTTGTTCTGCGAGGTAATGGTCAGCAATGCTCGATAAATTCACCAGGCTGTAGTTGATTTCAGCCCGGGTGATACGCGCCAGTTTTAAAAGGGCATCCACAAGGGAAGCCATGCGCTGGGCAGCCTTGCTGATGCGCTTCAAATAATCGCGCCCGGTTTCATCCAGCTTTTCTGCATAATCTTCCAGAAGGATGTGGCTGAAACCATCCAGACTGCGCAAGAGGGTGCGCAGATCATGTGATACAGAATAGGAGAACGATTCCAGTTCGCGGTTAGATACATCCAGCTGGCTGGTCCGCTCCATCACCCGCTGCTCCAGGTCGCGGTTGAGGCGGTGAATTTCAGCTTCAATGGCTTTGCGTTCCGTGATATCCCGCAAGATGAACACAAAGCCAATGGGGGCGCTTTCCATATCCCGCAGCAGCGCAGCGCTGGTTTCAACATCCAATTCGCCGCCATCCATTGTCAGGCAGCGATATTCAGATTTGATCAGCCGCCCGGCGTCGAGCGTATAGGCGCGGTCTTTACGTGCGCGGTCGCGGTCTGCTGGGATAACCCGTTCAATCATATTATGTCCGATCAGATCCTGATGATCGCCGCAGTGGAACATATCCACAGCCGCCTGATTGGCATCCTGAATCTGTCCCCCCAGGTCAACAAACAAAATACCGTCAATGGCTGAACTGAACATGGCCTGAATTTTGTCACTCGAAAGCCGGCTGGCCGCCTCAATTCGTCTGAGCAGGGTCACATCCAAGCCTACCATCCAGAATGACCATCCGGGAATGGGGGTGGAAAAAGCAATGGATGACCAGATAATGGGGTGATTTTCGCCATCCTTGCCCGTTAGTTCCCATTCCATGCCGCGAAAATCGCCAGAAAGGGTGAATACGATTTGACGGATGCGTTCCCTGTCTGCCTCGTGGGGAAAGATTAACTGCATCGGGTCAGGAGATTGAAGAATATCCTCGCGTGAATAACCGGTGGCACGTTCCGCCTCCTTGTTCCAGACGCAAACATGGCGGTTGTGGTCGAGGGCAACCAGAATCACGGGCATATCCTGAATAATTTTTTGCAGCCTGTTTTCCGAATCGATCAATGCTTCCTGCCGCGATAAGATGGCCTGGTTCATACGGTTGAAACTGTGGGTCAATTCATGTATTTCGAGGAAAGCCCGATTGGTGATGGCGATTTCTGGGGTTTGGCCGCCGCTGCCTGTGGCCATGATTTCTGTTGCGCGCGAAAGCGCCTGCAGTGGTTGAACCACCTGGGTTTGCATGCGGCGCTGGAAGAAAATAACAAGGCCAATCCATATGGTGGAAATCAGGGCAGCCGCGCCAAAGAGAGGTGGAATGTACATGCCGTAAACCGCCTGAAGGCTGGCTTCGCGCACCACCAGCCAGCCGCCCTGCCGGGTGAGGGTGGTGGAGGCGCGCATTAACTGGCCGTCTTCTGCTGTGTAAAACAAATGGCTGGCGCCCTGAAATCCTCTTTGAACCACTTCCCAGGTCTTGATATTCTTTTGCTGGTCCACCCAATCTGTGTTGGGGTGGGCCAATAAATAGCCCGATTGATCCACAATGTAAGTGGTGTGGCGGTCATCGGCCCAGGCATCCACCTCGTCTTGAAGGGCCTGCAAACTGAGTTCCCCAATCAACTGACCGCCATTATCCAGGTTGACGGACATGATGGCGGTGGGCAGGCCCGTGCGAAAAGATGGAAACGGTTCTGAAATTCCCGTTTGGCTTTGAACCTTATTCTTGAAATACACCTGTCCCGACATATCAAACCCGGGAGGGTAAAGCGGGTCTGCGGGAGTCATCCACACTTCGCGTCCCTGTGCATCAATAACATACAGGACATCGAAATAGCGGTGATTTTTTCGCGCCATCTCCAATACGACGCCCAAATGTTCATGGTTCTGCAAGGCGGTCAGTGTATCGGCTGTGGTTTTGAGGACATCTTCTGCCGTGTTCAGATAACGGTCAACTGAGCGGGAGATGGCATTCACGTTTTCCAGACGCTGCCGGTCAATCACCCCATTGCCAAGATAAGCAGCCGCGCCAACAGTCACCAGCATGATCAACAGCGAAGGCAGCAGTTCGCCAAACAACAGCATGCGAAAAAACAAGCCGGTAAGAGGGCGGGGGGATGGCATTGATTTCATGGCTGCTCAGGATCCACCTGTTTGATGGGCACAAATTGACCATCTTGCACAGCCAGGATAAAATTGGTGCGCAAAACATCCCCGTAAGGATCCATGGTCAAATTGCCCTGCAAGCCTGGAAAATTGCGGATTTGCAGTAAAGCCTCGCGCAGGCCTGTGCTCGAACCGCCGGTTTTTTCTAGAGCAGCCGCCAGAACAAGCACCGTTTCATAGCTCTGAGTGGCGGCAAAAATGGGATCATGACCAAAGCGTTCTTTAAAACGGGTCTGAAAATCAATCATCGCTGGATTTTTACTTTGAGGGTCATATGTCTGCGAGATTTTCATTCCCTCCACCGCTTTTCCGCCATTTTCAACCAGCGTATTCCCCATCGCCCATCCCACACCAATCAGCGGGGTCTGCCAACCATCCATGCGTACACTCTGGGCAATCAGAGCGGTATGGAGACCCGAAGCCATAATCATCAACGCCTGAGGGTTGTCTTGTCGTAATTCTGGCAGGTAGGTTGAAAAGGTGGGGTTGCTTGCAGCAGAGAAACGAACAGATGCAGTCATTTTTCCACCCAGGGCAGTAAAAACGCGCTCAAATTCTCTCAAATAAGAAGTCGTGTAGGCCGCATTATCAATGTCATAAATGCAGGCCACCGTTCGCAGGTGGTCTTCGCTATAAGCATATTCAGCCATCACCCGGCCCATCATTCCCGTATCTGACTGGACACGCAGAAAATAGTCGTCCAATCCGGTCAATTCGCTGGATGAAGTGGTTGGGCTGAGCATGATCATTTTGGCTGGCTCAGTCACTTTCAATCCGCCCAGGGTGGCGTTGCTGGTCATATGGCCGATGATGACCACTACCTTTTTATCGATAAGCGTCTGATCAACAGCGGCAGCCCCTTCCGGCGTACCCAGATCATCCTCCACAAGCATTTGCAGCCGGCGGCCGTTCACTCCCCCATTAGCATTAATGGTTTCTACGGCCAGCAGGGCGCCATCCCTGCCCTGGGTGCCCAGTTCTGATTGTTTTCCGGAGAGTTGTCCGGCAAAACCAATCAGAATGGGCGGCTGCGGCCAACAGGAGACAAGCAGGAAAATTACAGCCAGACTGAAGAAGAAACATTTATTTTTCATGTCAGGCCACTCCTGGTCAGAAAGTCAATGCTCATTTTACGATTATAGAATTTTCCCGGTGAAAGTCAAACCAACCTGGCAAGTGGGCAGACACACAAACCGTTCAAGGTTGGCTGAAACTGGCCAGCACGGCCGGCAGCAGCACCTTAAACCCCGCCAGAACCAGGCCAGGCTGGCTGGTAAGGTTATTCATCTGGTTATCATGGGCAGGGGTGTAGGAGCGCACCCGGATATAATAGGGCACCCCATCGGTCAGACCGGTCACTGTATAGGTGGAGACGGCTTTGCTGGCCGTTTGTCCATGAACAAACCACGGGCCGCCAGGCTGGGTGGCCGAGCTGATTTCATAATAACCACCGTCAGCCTGGTAGGCAATGGGCGTCCAGCTCAGGTTATATACCAGTGCCGGGGTGCGCGTTTCCTGCACCTGCAATCCTGAAGGCGGAACCGTCTGAGTGTTGGCCCAGGCAGGGTCTAAGCCGCTTAACCAGGCACCCACGCTGGGGTTGGCGGTCAGGCAGTTGTAACTAACAAAAACCTGAGTCAAAACAGGCAGGCTGGCCACGGCAGCTGGAAAATCTCCGTAAAAGCCGTTGTAGCTCAGGCTCAACTCCGCCAGAGCTGAAAGGCTGCCCAGGCTGGCAGGGATGTGACCTTCAAGGCGGTTGGTGTCCAGGCGCAGGACGGTCAGGCTGGCCAGGTTGCCCAGTTCCGCCGGCAAAACGCCGGAAAATTCATTGCCTGCCAGGTCCAGCACCGTCAGGCGGCTGAGGCTGCCCACCCAGGCCGGAATACTACCGCTGAGCTGATTATTATATAATGAAAGCGATTCAAGCTGGGTCAGGGTATTTAATGCAGGCAGGCTGCCCGTCAGATAGCCGTTTTGCGATAGATCCAGGTTCTTCAGGGCGGTCAGGCTGCCAAGCCCGGCCGGCAGCGGCCCACTGAGGGCATTCCCCGATAAATTCAGATCCACCAGGCTGGTAAGGTTTCCCAGCCCGGCAGGAAGCGGGCCGGCCAGGCCGTTGTTGTTCAGGTCCAGCCCGCTGACATGTCCCCCTGTGCAGGTGACGCCGAACCAGCTGCAAACAGTGCTGGCGTTGCGCCAGCCTGTTTTCGCCGTCCAGGTGCTGCCGCCTGCCGTATCATACAGGTCCACCAGAGCCTGGCACTCTGTAAGAGGAACATCCGTGACAATGCTGCAATCAAAAACATTGGGAGCCGCGCTTGCGCTGCCCGCCGCCGGGGTTGAAAGGCTCAGAGCCAGCCAAATGGTTAAAAACCCCACACCCATCAGAATAGCCTTCTGTTTTTTCATTTGTCCATCCTCCATCGAACAATTTATGCAGTTTAATTGTACTCGAATCCGCCGCATTGACCCATCTTAAAATGCATCGCGCATATAATTAAACCGTTGTGCTCACTTAATTCACTTTTCGGAGGATGTATGGATCCAAAAGCTGGAGTGCAAATCAGCCGCAAGGCTTTCATGCAATCGCTGATCATTCTTGCCTTGCTGATGCTGGCAGCCGGCGTGTTGACCCTGGTGATTGAACCGGGCGCCTATGACCGCACGCTGGTGGATGGACGCGATGTGATAGATCCCAATTCTTACCACACCGTGGCGCGCCCTGCTTACCCGGCCTGGCGCTGGCTGCTGGCGCCGCTGGAGGTGCTGGGCGGACCGGATGGCGTGACCATCATCACCATCGTCCTGTTTATTCTGATGGTGGGCATGGCCATTGCCCTGCTGGAAAAAAGCGGCATTCTGAACGCTCTGTTGGGGCGCATTGTGCGCCGCTTTCAACACCGCAAGATGCTGCTGTTGATGGTGATCTCATTCTTTTTCATGTGTATCGGCGCCTTTTTCGGCATCTTCGAAGAGGTGGTGCCGCTCATTCCGGTGGTGATTGGCCTGGCCTACGCCCTCGGTTGGGACACCCTCACCGGGCTGGGCATGAGCATTCTGGCCACCAATATGGGCTTTTCGGCAGCCGTGACCAACCCCTTTTCCATTGGCCTGGCGCAAAAGATTGGCGGCCTGCCGCTCTTTTCGGGGGCCGAATACCGCGTGGCCGTCTTTCTGGTCATGTATCTGGTGCTGATTCTCTTTCTGACCAGGTATGCCCGTCAGGTTGAGCGCAGCCCAGAAAGCTCGCCCATGTTTACCGAAGACCAGGTCAACCGGCGCAAGTTCAGCAGCTTTGAAACTGCCGGATCTGAAAACCCCGGCATGCAGCGCGGTATGCTCTTTTTTGCTGCCAGCCTGGTGCTGATCCTGGCCGTGTTCCTCAGCGCGCCTTTTGTCCCCCTCATTTCAGCCATCTCGCTGCCCCTGGTGGGGCTGCTTTTCCTGATCGCCGGCATTGGCGCCAGCCTGCTTTCGGGCAACGCCGGCCGCCAGGCGTTCAACCACGCGCTGGAAGGCGCCGCCGGATTGGCGCCGGGCATTCCCCTCATCTTGATGGCCGCCAGCGTCAAATATATCATCGCCCAGGGCAGTATCATGGATACCATCCTGCATTCGGCTGCCGCCGCCTTCAACAGCGCCAGCCCGGTTGCGGCTGCCGGTGAGGCTGCTGCCCCCATGCTGACCATGGTCAGCGGCGCCTCGCCCTTTCTCGCAGCCTTGCTGGTCTATGCCATTGCCCTGTTGATTGAATTTTTTGTCGGTTCATCTTCGGCAAAGGTGTTTCTGTTGATGCCCATCCTGCTGCCCCTGGGCGACCTGGTGGGCCTCACCCGTCAGACAGCCATCACCGCCTACTGCTTTGGCGACGGCTTCACCAATCTTATCTACCCCACCAACGCCGTGCTGCTCATCTCTCTTGGCCTCAGCTCAGTGCCTTATGGGCGCTGGCTCAAGTGGACCCTCAAACTGTGGGCCTGGGTGCTGCCGTTGACCCTGGTTTTCCTGCTCATTGCAGTCTTCCTGCGCCTGGGGCCATTTTAAAACCGCGGCGTTTAACATTCAAACTCTCCCCCGGGCGTTTTGCTCCGGGGGAGAGTTTGTGGTTTACTTACCAGAGGGTTATTTGATGTTGCCCGATTGCTGTTGGGCCAAAGAGACCATGCCGCTCATCCCGCCGAGGTTCATCGTATCCACCGCGCTGGAAGGCACGATGACCAGGGCGCCCTTTTCCTTGAGGCCTTCAAAGAGCATGTTCATGGCGCGCAGGTGCAGGGCGGTGGGGTTGTTATTGTAAGCTTCAGAAGCCTGGGCAAAACTGTGTGCAATTTGCTCTTCCGATTCACCCAGGATCACCCGCGCCTGACGTTCGCGCTCAGCCTGCGCCTGGCGGCTCATGGCATCTTCGAGGGCCTGCGGAATGATCACATCGCGGATTTCAACGCTCTGCACTGAGACACCCCAGGGCGTGGTGCGTTCGTCGATGATCTTTTGCAGATCGGCGTCCATTTTGGCGCGCCCCACCAGAATATCCGCCAGAGTCATCTGGCCGATGATTTCGCGCAGAGCCGTTTGGGCAGCCCAGGTGATGGCGGCACGGTAGCTTTCCACTTCGAGGGCAGCCTTTTCAGCGTCCCACACCACCCAGAACAGCACCGCATCCACATCCACCGGCACTGTATCCTGGGTAAGGGTGCGTTCGGCATTGAAGGGGGTGACCATCACACGGTGATCAATCCAGTTGGAGATGACATCCACAACCGGCAGGATGAAGAACAATCCCGGTCCGCGCAGTCCGCGGAACTTGCCAAAGCGCAGCACAACGGCTTTTTCCCATTGATTGGCAATTTTCAACGAGAACATCAGAAAAAAGGCCACCAGCATCCATGAAAAGGACCACACCATCACCACCACATCGCTGGCGCGATCTGCCATCAGCAGAATGCCGATGAACATCACCACCATCGCGGCGATGAAGGCGCTCACAGCCACGCCGGGGATATGGTAATTTTCGCTTATTTTGCGGGCATTGGAAGTATCTTTTTTGAGGGGAACATTTGAAATGGTCATTTTCGTTTACCTTTCTTCTTGTTGATCTTCATCCGACAGGCTGGTCTGGCCACTCTGGGCCAGTTGTTTGAGGGTTTCAATGGCTTCGGCAGGCGTGTAGCCCAATTTGCCGGCCTCTTTGAGGTAGCGCAGGGCCAGCTCTTCGAGACCTTTTTGACGCAATTTTTGTTTCATCGCTTCATCCGGCTCCTCCCAGATGTAGGTCCCGCGCCCGCGCTGGGTTGAGATGAGCCGGGTCTCATCCAGCAGGCGGTAGGCCCGGCTCACGGTGTTAAAGTTGATCCGCAGTTCGGTGGCCATCTCACGCACGGTTGGGAGTTGATCTCCCAGCTTCAAATCGCCTTTCATCACCAGCTGCTGGATTTGCTGGGCAATTTGCAGGTAGATGGGTTCACTGGAGCGGAAGTCGAGGTTGATTTTGCCAGAGAGTGGGTTCAAATCATCCTCCTTTCTTGTATACTTGAACTATTGTATTGTCGTATTATTGTATAATTGTATCATTGATTGAATTGTATATCTTTTTTAGAGCTTTGTCAAGAGGGAAAAGAAAAAACAGGGGTATCTCAATCCCTGTCTTTTAAAAATTTCATTGACTTTTCGAGCGTTTTGCGTATAATTGGGGATGCCAATTTGACGAACACGGTCCACTAGCTCAACTGGCAGAGCAACTGACTCTTAATCAGTGGGTTCAGGGTTCGAGTCCCTGGTGGATCACCTGCAGGTGCCGGTTTTTTGACCGGCACCTGCCATTTTATGCGTATGCGTTTTTCCTTCAGGATACCTTTCTACGATTGATTTTGCCGGCAGAAGCTTCAAAGAGCAAATTTACCTAGGCGTCTGCATCCCAATCGCGGTTGGCGTCATTATACCCCTCGCCTGGCGGCAAATAAGTGTCGTTATAAACACCGTCAATCACCCCCGAAGGCGACATCCCCCGCCGGCGGTATTCTGCCTTGCGTTCCTCAGCGGTGAAACGCCCACATTTGGGAATATCCCTGATATCCATGCGGGTGATATCCGGTTGAGGATTGCTCCAGGCATCTGGCGGTGGGTTGCTGGATGTTTCCCCGTTCAACCGCCGTAAAAGGTCGCTTAAAGATGGTCCATTCATACTGTCCTCCTTTTCCTATTTTTCCCTCCTTTCGATCATACCGCTGCAGCACGGCAAAATCAAGAGGGGTGCGCCGAATTGCCTGCATAATTATCCTGTAATCCATTGACTTGAAATAAAACCCCACATGGCTCATCGTTTCAACCGCATCATGGCATTTGCTGCCGCCATTCTTTTGTGCATCAGCACCGCTTCCTATTTTTTTCTGGCCTTAGCGCATGATCTTTGCTGGCTATGACTTTTACACCCTGGTGCTGGTTACCTGAGTCTTTACCAGTTTACCTGCATCACCATGATCCTCTCGGTCCTGGTCAGCCTGGCCATGATTCTGGCCTTCAGGGATCGGCTCTTCACCGACGACCGCGGCCTGCTGGGCCTGGCCGGATATCTGATGGTGGTGATCAATTTTTCCTACACCGTCAGCCAGACACCCCTAATCGCACTCAACAATGCTGACCAGCATATTCAATACAAAGGCCTGGGTGTGTTTCTTGACCGTAACCCGGCCGGTGAAATAGCCCTGGCGCCGGTTTCAGGCAGTCCGGCAGAAAAAGCCGGCATTCTGACCGGTGATGTGCTGTTCAAAGTCAATGATACAACCGTTGAAGCCAGCGCTTCTCTCGATGCGGTCAACACCCTAAAGCCATTCCCCCGGCTGCTCTGGCGCTGTTACTGAAAATACTGGATAATCCCCAACACCGCCAACACATCCAGCAGGGCAAAACCTGCCAGGAACAGCCCGGCCTGCAAAGCCGGCTTCAGGCGCAGCCAGCCCATCACCTCGCGCCATCCGGCGCACAGCAGCAGCATTCCCGGGATGATCGCCGCCACTGCATAACGCGCCACCGGCGCATCCACCATATCGGGGAGCATCTTCATAAAACGCATCAGGGTCACCAGCCAGGGCAGGCCAAAGGCACACACCAGCAGCAGCAACACCTTGAAGCGGATCTGCCGCCGCTGCCTTACCACCAGGACCGCGCTTCCCACCGCACCCAGGAGTGAAAGCAGAGCCAGCACCAGGTAAGGTTTGCTTCCAGGCAGGGGAATGTTTCCCCAGCCGAACTGCCCCCAAAAAGTGCGCACATACCCCATCATTACCGGCAGCCAATCAGGCAGCAGAGTGAAGTTGTATGTCAGGTTGTTGATATTCATGCCTGTCAGTTTATCCACCCCCTTCACCGCCAGCCAGCTCAGGCGAAAACCGGTTGTCTCAAAAGATGCGTTTTGCAGCAGGTTGGCAAACGGCTGCCCGCCCCACAGGCCGGCAGCATAATCCGGCGCCTGCGCGGAATAAGTGCCTTCGGCCAATACCACCCCATCATAATAGGCCCGGCCATTCAGGCGTGAATACAAAATAACCATCGGCATCAGGCAATCTTCAGGAACATTAAATGTTCCAGCCAAAAACACCGGTTTTGTGGAAAGCGGCGTGTTGAGTCGAAACACACTTGAAATGATCTTTGCATTGGAGCAGGCAAATTCTGGCGCAGCCCCTGTCGTTTCAACATCAGCCCATACATAACCTCCCAGGGTCACCGTTTTCCCCCGTAAAGTATCCCATTGGTCAACAGGTAAATATTGATAGACCCGCCATCCATCCACCTGCAGCACCCGATTTCCAACGGGTGCAGCGCTGCTCAGAACAGCGGTGGGTGTATCCTGGTAATCCGTCACCCCCCAGCCAGCTGCATCTCCATACTGAAACACCAATCCCAGGCTGGCGAGTAAACCCACCCCCAGACATAACCATATCCAACGGGCCTGGCGAACTAATCGCAGAAAGATGGCCAGACCCAGGAGCACAAAAGCCCCATAAGCTGTTGCCTTGCTCAGAAAACAGGCTGCCAAACTTAACCCGAGAAGCAGCAAATTCTTCCAATCTGGCTTCTCCATCAGCATCTTACTTGCGGCCCACAAAAACACGCAGGAGAAGGCGGCGGCAGCGGCGTCATTGTTAACAGAGGTCATCAGATCCACATACCCCGGCAGCAGGGCCATGCCCGCTGGGACCATCCACCGCAGGCTGTGCTCTGGCGGCAGCAGGCTTTTCACGGCGCCCCAACCTGCCAAAACGCTCAACAGATAAAGCAGCAGGGAAATTCCGCGGGCCGCATAAAGCTGAATTTCAAGGGGGGCATCTGGCATCATTCGCAGGGGCAGCGCAGCCAGTGCATAATATAGGGGTTTATCGCCAACCTGTGCAACGCCAATCCAGGGTTGATCTGCTGAAAGCGGCCGCGCCCAGCCGCGGTCAAATCCGTTGGCGATTAATGATCGGGTCAATTCACGCTGCATGGCCTCATCAGCATCGCCGGGCTGCGGCCAGCTTGCCTGGTGGGCAGCCAGCCAGGCATATTCAAAATGCCCTGGCTCATCATAATGCTGCCAGGGTGGAATTAAAAACAAATACAGCAAACCGTGAACCAGGGCTATCGTCAACCACAACACTGGAGAAAACCGGGCTCTCTCCAGGCGGCGCAGAAAAGGCATCAATAAGCCCCTTTGCGCCGCAGCACCGTCCCCACCGTCTTGAGCAGGATCAGAATATCGAGCCAGAGGGAATAGTTCTGCACATAGTAAAGATCTTCTTCAGTGTGCATGTGCATCGGCTTATCACTGCGCCCATTCACCTGCCACCAGCCCGTCAGCCCCTGAGGCACGGCAAAACGCCGCCGCTGCCAGGGTTCATATTGCTCCACCAGGTGGGGCATTTCAGGGCGCGGGCCCACCCAGCTCATCTCGCCTTTAAGAATGTTCAGCAAATTGGGCAGTTCATCAATGCTGGTGCGGCGGATGAAGGCGCCCACACGGGTGATGCGCGGATCGGGCAGGCTTTTATCCTGCGTTATCTTGCCGTTCTCATCCACTTTTTCAATCACATGGCGCATTTGTTCGGCATTTTCCACCATTGAACGGAATTTGTACATTTCAAAAATCCGGCCGTTCTCACCCACACGTTTTTGCTTAAAGAAAATGGGGCCCGGGCTTTCCAAACGGATGGCAATGGCTGCCACCAGCATCACCGGCAGGGCCACCGGCAAAGCGGCAAAAGTCACCGCCACATCAAAAATGCGTTTCACCATGCGCTGGTAATCCGTCAACGCCGGGGCGCGCAGGTCAATCATGGGAATGCCCGCCAGCTCCTCCATTGAAGCCCGGTTAAGCGCCAGAGAAAAATAATCTGGCACCACCCACACTTTCACTGGCAAATCATGCAGTTCAGAAATCAGGGCGTTGGTCCGGTTGAACGCATAACGCGGCAAAGCCATCACCACATCATCCACTTTTTCCCGTGCAATCGCGGTTCGGGCGTCATTGAGATCGCCCAAAATATCATCGCAGGTGGCGCGTTTGGCCTGGTCATCATCCAGAAAGCCCACCAGGTTAAGCCCCAAAGCTTCATATTCTTTGACATGTTCGGCCACCTGCCGCCCCACTGGCCCGGCGCCAATGATCAGCACGCGCCGCTGCTGCACCGATGAAAGCACCCGGCTGCGAAAAATCAGGCGGTAAATGATACGGAACAGAAAAGTCAGTAAGAAGGCAAAAAGAATAAAAACCAGGAACAAGGCGCGCGACAGATCCCGATAGGTCAGATACAGCAATCCAGCCTGCGCAATGCTCGCCATCACAGCTGCGAGGAAAAGACTGGTCATCTCGTCCCCGATCTTAAAATTTTTCCGTCCATCGTAAACAGAAAACAGCAGGCACACCGCCACCCAGATGACCGCCGCCGCCAGATAAAAAGTACCCGGAATGGCTACCGGGTCGGTTATTTCCAATATGGCCGGGGATAATGGAGTCAGAGCAGGGCGAATGGTTTCGGCCAGGCGCAGTCCAAACATCACCAGCAAACCATCCACCAGCATGCTGAAAATGGCGAAATCAACCGAAAAGCGCCGCAACATAATCTGTTCTCTCTCCTTAAAATGCTTCGTAACGGCGAATTTTATATATTATACCGCCGCAAGCCAAGCTGCTGCAACATCACCAGCCAGATAAACTGAGGGTTATTGTACAGATAGCGTTTCCAGAGACGTTTGGGTTCGGTCATCAATCTGAACAGCCATTCCAGACCGCTGCGCTGCATCCAACGGGGCGCCTGCTTCTTCAATCCGGCGTGAAAATCAAAAGCAGCGCCCACCCCAATTAACACCGGAACATCCAGCCTGCTGACATGCTCAGCCATCCAGCGTTCCTGCTTGGGTGTGCTCAATCCAACCCATAATATATCTGGTTTTAATGCATTGATTTCTGCCACCAGAGCCGCATCCTCCTCAGGGGTCATCTTTCGGAATGGCGGCGATACCATTCCGGCAAATGACAATCCCGGGAATCGTTCCTGGAGTTTTTGGGCTAACAATTCAGGCACGCCCTCGTTACCGCCATATAAATAGTGGCGGTAATTTTTTTTAAGAGAATGCTCGCATACAGCCAGCATCAAATCAGGTCCATATACGCGCGATACATGATGATAACCCGCCCTGCGGCTTAACCAAACAAGGGGCATTCCATCAGGGGTTACCATGCCCGCTTCGTTGTGGATGCGCCGCAAGGCTTCATCATGCTGACTCTCAATGACGCCATGAACACCCGTTACCGTCACATAGTGGCGCTCATGTTTGTCAATCCATTCATCCAGCACTTCCAGCGCCATCGGAATATTGATGGCGCTGACCCCAACGCCTAAAACGTTCGTGCGGTTGATATCCATTGAGGTGATCTTATTGCGCCAGCTTCTGTCGAACCTGGTCTTCAATCCAGGCGTAGGTGGTTTCCAGACCTTTTTCAAGAGAAATTTCGGGTTCCCATCCCAAAACCTTCTTTAATTGGGTATTATCCGAATTGCGACCCCGCACGCCTTGTGGCCCTGGCACATGCACTTTTTCAACGTGCCAATCTGCAATCTTCATGATAATATCTGCCAGTTCATTGATGGTGACCATGCGGTCCTGGCCCAGATTCAAAGGTTCATAATGGTCAGACCGCATTAATTTATAAATACCCTGTACACAATCATCTATGTAGCAGAAAGAACGGGTTTGCTCACCATCGCCCCAAATTTCAATCTGACGGCTGCCGGTCAGCTTGGCATAAGCAATCTTGCGGCTCAAAGCAGCCGGCGCCTTCTCCCGGCCGCCATCCCAGGTGCCCTGAGGACCAAATATGTTATGGAAACGAACCACGCGAGTTTCCATGCCGTATTGCTCGCGGTAATATTTGCACAGGATCTCGGTGAAAAGCTTTTCCCAGCCGTAAGCATCCTGAGGCTGAGCGGGAAAAGCATCTTCTTCTTTTAGCGGTGTCACCTGGGTGACGAGCTGTTTATATTCAGGGTACACGCAGGCCGATGAGGTGTAAAAATAACGCGAGACCCCATTGGTGCGGGCAGCCTCAAGCGTATGTGTGTTGATTAACGAGTTATTGCGGATAATATCAGCGTGATATTTGGAAATATAACCCATACCACCCATATCGGCAGCAAATGCATACACCTCATCTATGCCGCGTGTAGCCTGCAAACAATTATCCCAGCGGCGCAGGTCAAGCAGTTCAAATTCGTCCGCAGAAGTTTGCCCGAATTCCGGAACCTTAATATCAACGCCGCGAACCCAATAGCCTTTTTCCTTCAAGAAGCGGGAAAAATGAAAGCCAATAAAACCGCCAGCGCCAGTTACAAGAACCTTTTTATTAGGTGTCATATTTATTTATTCATACTCCTATACTATTTTTTTTCGATTGTAATCATATAAAGGTTCCCGCACCAGGTAAAGTAACCAGTGTAGAAAACCTGCTAAAGGCGAAAAATATGCCAAATAAGCCAGAAAAGAGCTGTTGAATGCCAGGTAGCCTGGCCAGTCTGTCAAACCGCGCTTCATGTAAAAGGCTTCTTTTTTAAACAAGGCTGGTTCCACGTTGGTGCTGATGGAACTTCGTTCAGGAATCCAGCCCTGCTGTTGGGCGTAACGCAAATGACGCACCTTTTCAAGGGGAATTTGCATCATCTCAAGAGCAATTTGGGCTGCGCTTCCAGGGTGATCGGCAACCATCAGCCAGTTCAGTTTAACCGCCTGGCCCTTCATGGGGCCGTTTCCATTCAAACCGTATGTTCCATCCATGATCACGGTTTGCGTTTTCACAGCCCGGTTCACTTCCAGAATAACATGCTGAAAATAGGGGTGCAATTTCAGCCGGTCCGTGGGTTCGGGAATACACCCCCACTGGTTTTTGAAGCTCAGGCTGACTGTGGTATTTGCATGCACTTTGGGTACCGGCATGGTCACCAACTGATCAATCTCATCCGTCAGCAGGCGGGGCAGGTCAAGCGAAAAGGATTTTCCTGAATAGTTGAAGTTAATGGCCCGGCGCGAGCCAGAGCTCAGATTGACCACCTGAACGCCATATTTTTGCGCAAAATCCACCAGGCCGGTCGCCTGGTAAACTTCATCCATGGAAAAACGATTATACCCGCCCGAGTCGGCATCGCCGATCATGATATGCGGGGTATAGTCTTTAATCGCGATAATGGCAGCTTCAATCGCCTCCGGGCAGGTCATCACGCCGGGGCGAAAGGTGGGATAAGTCAGATTCGGTTTAATAAAAATCCGTGTATCAGAAGAAACTGTCCGGCCCCACTCAATAAAACTCAGGCCCTCTCGTATATTCGTCAGATAATCATTCACCGACAAATCGCCGATATAGGCTCTATTTGCCATAGCCATTCCTGTTGGTTAAAATGCCCATAAAGGGTTTGATTATTTTACCTCAGAGTGGGGTAATCGGCAACCCAATCACCCTGCCTTCAGTGTGATCTTTATCGTCATTTTAAATGTCATTCTGCGAAGGCGCTCACACCATCAGGAATCCCCTTCCCCCCTGCCGGGCAATCATCACAAGCCAATCAAACCTGCTTGCGCCCCGCCTCAGCCAGCGGCAAAATATCCTTCCAGCCGTAGCCGGTTTCCTGCAGCGGTTTGCCGCCAATTTCCTGCTCCTTCTGGCGCACGGCCTGCCCGCCCATGGCCTCGTAGAACCTGCGCGAGGGGTGGTTATCGGTCAGCACCCAGATCAGCATATCCGTGAAACCCTCATCCACCAGGGCGGCGGCAAAAGCCTGCACCAGCATGCGCCCCAGGCCTTTCCCCTGGTATTCCGGGAAAATATACAGCGCGCCGATCTCGCCGTGATATTCCGGGTCGCCGTCGCGCTCAGCGCCGCCCAGGGCAAAGCCCACCACCTCGCCAGCGTCATTTTCGCCCACGTAAAACAGGCTGAAATGATCCTTCACGCTGAAATTGGCCTGCCAGCGGGCAATGTTGCGCTCAATGGACAGGTTGTCCAGAAATTCATCCGGCACAATCCCGCGGTAAGCCGCCTGCCAGGTTTTCACCCGCACCGTGGCAGCCGCCGGAATATCCTCAAAGGTGCCTTCACGGACGCGCATCGTTCATCTCCTTCTCCAAAATCCGCCCCAATCCTGCTGTCAGGCGGCGCAGCGCCGCCCGCACCAGCAGAGTCAGCGGGGCATCCATTTCAATCCGTGCGGGCTGTACCCCCAGCAGGCCCACCTGGCAGCCCAGTTCCGTTGCCAGAAAGCCGCCAAACACCGAAAGCGGCAGGCTGTGGGTGCTGCCCCCGCCCGCCCCCACCACGCGCCAGTCAAACCAGCCAATGGTGCCGGGGGTCTCGTCCATTTCAGCAGCATCGATCAGCACCACCCAGTGGGGTGCAAAACGCCGCAGCGGCGCGCTGAAATTCTCCGGCGCCAGGCCGGCCTCGCGCAGCAGCAGCCGCCCGCAGGAACCAAAACGGGGGTGCAGGCGGCGAACCGCCAGCACCCCCACTGCATCATCTCCGTTGATTTCGCTGCCCACGCCAAGCACGGCCAGGCGCAGCGGCTCATCAGGGTTTGGTTTCTGCCTCAGGCTGAGCGCCAGTTGTTTTTGCCAGGAAAGCTTCAAGGTCTGCTTCGCTCCCAAAGGTCAGGGTAAAGGGATCTTTCTGCACGGAAGCCAGTTCCCATTCCTCATTCGACAGGTCCAGGCAGCCAAAGCGGCACGATTCCACACACTGGGCGCAGAAGGTGCAGCGGTCCACCCGGTAGCGCATGATGAAGCGCTTGGCCGCCCGGTCAATGGTGATGATTTCGATGGCATCACAGGGGCAGTCTTTGGCGCAGAGCTGACAACCCGTGCACTTACTCGAATCGTACACCAGCTTGCCGCGCAGGCGCATGGGGGCCGGCTTCTTCTCCACAGGATAGCGCTCGGTGGCCGGCGGCTTAAAGAGCGAGCGAAAAACATCACCTAACAATGCACCGATTTTCATAACCACACTCCCAACCATCCCAACATTCTCAAACCGACCAGAACCAGCAGGTTCAGCAGGGCCAGCAGGGCGCCCACGCGCCACCACATGCCCACCGTCTGGTCAATGCGCAGGCGGGCAAACAGGCTTTGCAGGCCCGCCGTCACCAGCAGCAAAACCACCGTCTTCAGCAGGAATTCAAGCGGGTTGCCAATGCCGCCCAGGTAAAACGCCGCCACCAGGGTCAGGCCAATCACCAGTTCCACATCCTTGGCAATGCGGAAAATGGCGTAACCGCGTCCGGAATATTCCGTCATGGCGCCAGCCACAATTTCCGTCTCCGCCTCGGGAGCATCGAAGGGGGGCAGTTCCAGCTTGCCCATCAGGCCCACCAGCGCCACCAGAAAACCAATCACCTGCGGGATGATCAGCCACGGTTTCGAAGCGGCATAGGCGTTGATTTCACTGATCTGCCAGGAACCCGCCATGATGGCCGGACCCAGCATCGCCAGCATGAAAGGTGCCTCGTACGAGAACACCTGGGTCAGGGTGCGCGTCGCGCCAATCAGCGAAAAGCGGTCAGCCGTGTTGGCGCCTGCCACGCCGATGCACAGGGTGAGCACCGAAAGCAGGTAGATGGTGACAATCAGGTCACCTCTGAAGCTGTAGGCAGGTGCCAGGCCCACCACCGGCACATAAAGGGCCGCGGTCAGCGTGGCAGCCAAAGCGGCGATGGGCAGCGCCATGAACAGGAAACCGTTCACCCCCACCGGCACCACTTCTTCCTTGGCCAGCAGCTTGATCACATCGGCCAGCGGTTGAAACACGCGCGGACCAATGCGGTTCTGGAATTGCGCCACCAGCTTGCGGTCCGCCCATTCATATACCAGCCCGGCGAAAAGCACAAACAGCCCGCCAGGAAAGATCATTAGGGCAATCAAGGCAAATAAGGTATTCATCGCTTGTAATACTCGATTCCGTGCAGTCTCAAGGATTCCCAATCCCAGGCCTGGGCGGGCTGATCAGGGCGGCGGATGATCGCGGCGCGGTCATTGCACGAGAAGCAGGGGTCAATGCCTGAAAGGATCATCGGCATATCGGCCAGCTTGTGACCCACAGCGGTGGTGAGCACAGAGCCCCAGTTGCACAGGCTGGGGGTGCGCACTTTCACCCGGTCGGGCTTGTCGCCGCCGGCGCTGCGGATGTAATAGAGCAGTTCGCCGCGTGGGGCTTCCACCCGGCTGATGGTTTCGCCTTCGGGAACGCGGCGCGGCATTTTGGTCTGAATTTCGCCCGTGGGCATCTTATCCAGAATTTCGCGAATGATGCGGATGGCTTCAAACAGCTCCTTGATGCGCACCACAAAGCGCGCTTCGAGGTCGCCGCGCGTGTCGGTGATCAGGTTGACGGGAAAATCGGGATAGGCCGCGTAAGGCGCTTCCACGCGCACATCGCGCTTCACGCCCGAGGCGCGCCCGGTGGGGCCCACTGCGCCCAGCAGTTCGGCCTGCTCGTAGGTCATGGTGCCAATGCCGCGCGTGCGGCCGAGGAAGGTTTCATCGGTGGTGACCACTTTGAGGTAATATTGAGCGCGCTGTTCCAGCACTTCCAGGCCTTTGAGAATGTCATCCCGCTGCTTGTCGTCCACGTCAATTTTCACCCCGCCCAGTACATTGGCCGAGTAATTGACGCGGTTGCCGGTCAGGCCTTCCAGCAGATCCATGACGATTTCACGATCGCGCCAGCTGTACATGAAAAGGGTGTCGAAACCGGCTTCATGCACGGCCACGCCCAGCCACAGCATATGGCTGTGCAGGCGTTCCAGTTCACCCACCAGCACGCGGATGGCCTGGGCGCGAGGCGGCACAGTCACTTTGGCCAGCTTTTCAGCGCCGAGGGCAAAGGCCGTGGCATGCACATGCGAGCAAATGCCGCAAACACGTTCCAGCAAATACATGGCCTGGATCCATGAGCGTGTTTCTGCGCCTTTTTCAATGCCGCGGTGCACATAACCGAAGCGCGCGGTGGCGCCGGTGACAATTTCACCATCGACCTCAAATTCAAAGTGACCGGGTTCCTTCAACGCGGGGTGCTGCGGGCCGATCGGCACGACAAATTTTTTGGGTTCGCTCTTTTCCATGGCCTTATTTCTCCTCAGTCAGTTGATCTAAACCGGTAAAACTTTTGCGCATCGGATAAACGCCTTTTGGCCAGTCATCGGGCAGCAGCAGCCGGTCGGTGTTGGGGGTGCCCAGCACTTCCACGCCGTACATTTCCATCAATTCGCGCTCATAGAGCGTGACGGAGGGGATGAGGCTGCACACGCTGGGCACTGAGGCGTTGGAATAGGGCACCTTCAGGCGCAGGGTGGTGATGGCGGCATCCTGGCAGAAATGGTAAAGCACTTCCACAGCGCCTTCGTGGTCGGCCGTGGGCGGCACATCCAGCCCGGTGATGGCGGAAAGATAGCCCCAGTGATGATCCAGCAAAGCCTGGACCGCCGGGATCAGGTTGGCCGATTCGATATAGACATCCACGCGGTCAGCTTCAGGGGTTTTAAATTCCAGCGCCCAGGGCTTCAATAGATCAGAAGCGGTTTGCAGAGTGGTCTGTGTATCCATTGACTCTCCTTCTCTTACTTTTTGAGGCTTTCGAGCAGTTGGGCCACACCGAAGATGATGGCTTCAGGGCGGGGCGGGCAGCCCGGCACGTACACGTCCACCGGAATCACCTCGCTGATGCTGCCAACGATGTTATAGCAGCCGTGGAAAGCGCCGCCGGAAATGCCGCAAGAGCCCACCGCCACCACAAACTTGGGGTCGGGCATCTGGTCGTAAATGCGGCGCAGGCGGTCGCGCGATTGGCGGGTGACCGGGCCGGTGCAGATCAGCACATCGGCATGGCGGGGCGAGCCCTGCAGCTTGATGCCGAAGCGTTCCAGATCGTAGCGCGGGGTGATGGTGGCCAGAATTTCGATGTCGCACCCGTTGCACGATCCGCTGTTATAGTGGATGGCCCAGGGCGAATTGATACGCGCCCAGGTCTTGATTTGATCGAGGGCTTTCTGCCAGGGGGCAGGTAAAGAATTTTCCATATCTCGTGCTCCTTTTGGTTACCGGTAAGGGCTCAACCCAAAATCAGCGCCATCAGGGCCAGTGAAAGGCCCAGAATGTAGGCGGCTGTGGTGTTGGTCAGGCTGCCCGTGCCCAAAACCAGCACGCCCAGGTGCAGAATGGCGAAGAAGAAGGCGATGAGGAAGAAGGGACGGTAGCCTGGAGCGGCCGGCATGGTGGGGGCTTCTTCGCCGCTGCCATACAGGCTCGATTTGGCTGCATTTTCGCTGCCTGGCCCGGCCAGAGCCCGGCCAAAGCGCTCGATGATCAGCACCAGGGGAATGTAAATCAGAAACGCAACGGGGGGGGTAAAAATCCAATCCATGGCTACCTCACAAATCCAAACAACTGCAGCAGGGAGAAGCCGGCCACATCCGTCAGCGGTTGAACCAGCGACGGCCAGAAGCCCAGCACCACCACCGCCAGCGCCAGAAGGCAAACCGGCAGAATCATCAACCAGGGTGTGGGTTTGCCAGCCAGCACCACCTCGCCCGGCTCATGCCGGTACATCAGGTTGACCAGCGGCGCATAGTAGCCCAGGGAGAGCACGCTGTTGAAGGCGGCAAAGATCACCAGACCAATGATCCACGGGTTGCCCGACATGAAGCTGCCGACAAAAATTTGCCACTTAGACATGAAACCCGCCAGCGGGGGCAGGCCGCCCAACGCCAGCACCGCCACGCTCAGGCCAAAGGCCTCCAGCGGATAGCGCCGCGCCGCGCCGGCCAGGTCGTTTTTGGTCAGGGGTTCGTGCGAGCCGCGGGAAATGTAGAGACTGTAGAGCAGGCAGCCCGCCGCCAGGAAAGCCAGGCCCTTCATCAGGGCATGGGTGAGGATGTGGAAGAACGAACCGGAACCGGCAAAGAACCCGGTGTTCAGGTCATCAAAGTAGTAGGAGCTCGCGGCCACGCCAATGCCCAGCAGGATGTAGCCGATGTGAGCCAGGCTGGAGAAGGCCAGCAGGCGCTTCACCTGGGTCTGGCGCAGGGCCAGCAGGTTACCCACCAGCATGTTCAGCGCGCCAAAGCCCAGCAGAATGACGCCCCAGTTATTCGAGACGCTCTGCAGCACACCCAGAGAGCGGATCAGGGCGATCAGGCCGGCTTCAATCACCACGCCCGAAAGCATGGCGCTGATGGGGCTGGGCGCCTGTGAGTGGGCGTCGGGCAGCCAGGTGTGCAGGGGCACCATGGCCACCTTCACGCCAAAGCCGACGATGAACAGGGCGCCAGCGGCCAGCATGGGCAGGCTGCGGCCTGAGGCGGCCACAATGCCGTCATAAGCCAGGCTGCCGGTTTCGGAATAGACCAGGGCAATGGCCACCAGCACCAGAATGGAACCGGCCGCGCTCTGCACCAGGTATTTGATGCCCGCTTCAAGGCCGGCCGGGTTGCGCCGGTAAAAAGCCACCAGCGGGAACGAGGCGATGGCCATGCCTTCGAACCAGATCCACAGGTTGAAGAGGTCCCGGGCGCAAGAAAGGCCGATCATCATGCCAATCATGGCGGTCAGCAGGGCGTAGAATTTCTCCTGCCCCTCATCCGCGGCCAGGTAAGGGCCGGAATAAAGGGTGGCCATGCTGCCCAGCACCAGAATGGCGGTCGCCATCAGGAAGCTGATGCCGTCGGCGCGCAGCGCCACCATGCCAATGGAGGTTTCCAGGGTGGCATCGGCGATGTAAGCCGTCCAGGCCTGATAAGTGAAAAATCCGGTCGCCAGAAGGGAGAGCAGCGCCACCCACATGGCCGGGTTGATGCCGGCCTTGGTGCCGTCGCCGGGCCGGAAGGTGCGCCCCACCACATAAATTATCGGGGCTGCCACAATGGGGAGTCCAATCATCCAGAGCCAGTTTTGCATGTTACGCTCCCATCAGTAAAATAGCCAGCACAATCACCAGCGCGCCGACAATATAGGCCGTGTTCCAGTTCAGCAGGCCGGTCTGGGTGCCGCGCAGGGTTTCACCACACCACTGTGTGATGGAGACAATGCCGCGGTTGATCCATTCAAAGCCAAAGCTGGCCTGGGCGGCATCGCCCAAAAACTTGAGGGCTGAAGCCAGGCCGCCGAGTTTGGAACGGAAGCACCAGGCTGCCAGGCCCAGGGTCACCACAAACAGCGTCAGCATGGTGTAGGGGTCGGTGACGATCTTGGTGACGAATTCAAGCGTGCCTTCAGTTTCAATCTCGTGGAAAGGCAGGGTATTTTTCATCATCTCGCTGAAGGGGCCAAAGGCCAGCCAGGTGACCAGCGAACCCAACGCCAGCGGGATGAGGGCCGTCTTCATGGCCGGGCCGGCTTCGTGCAGGTGATGCTCGCTGTGCGCTTCGCCAAAGAAGACCATCGTCACGCAGCGGAAGGTGTAAAGCGCGGTGAGACCGGCGCCAATCAGCATGATCACATACGCCCAGATAGGTCCGTGAGCCAGGCCGGTTTCGAGCACCAGTTCCTTGCTCCAGAAGCCGTTCAGCACCGGAATGCCGGCCAGGGCCAGCGCGCCAATGATGAACACGTTGCGCGTCAGGGGCATCTGTTTGCTAATGCCGCCCATCTGGCGCATATCGCGCGTGCCGGCCGCATGGATGACGGCGCCCGCGCCCAGGAAGAGCAGCGCTTTGAACACCGAGTGGCTGAAGAGGTGGAATTGGCTGGCCAGCACGCCGCCCGCGCCAATGGCATACACCATATAGCCGAGCTGGCTGACCGTTGAATAAGCCAGCACACGCTTCAGGTCGTTGGCCACCAGGGCCATCACAGCCGCCATCAGCGCGGTAATGGCGCCCACCGCCACCACAGCCGTTGTCCAGTAGGGCACTTCTTCAAAGGCCGGGTAAAAACGCGCCAGCAAATAAACACCCGCATTCACCATCGTCGCCGCATGGATCAGCGCGCTGATGGGGGTGGGAGCTTCCATGGCGTCGGGCAGCCAGGTCTGGAAGGGGAACTGGGCGCTCTTGGCCGCTGCCGCCGCCAGACAGCCAAAGGCCATCCAGGTCAGGGGAACAGGGTTGACTTCCATCGAAGCGTTGGCCAGAAATTCGCTGATTTCAAAGGTGCCAAACACATTGGCGCTCACCAGCGCGCCCACCAGCAGACCAACCCCACCCACCTGGGTGATGATGAGAGCCTTGATGCCGCCGGCCACCGCTTTGGGATCATCGTTATGGAAAGAGATGAGGGCATAAGAGCACAGCGCCGTGATTTCCCAGAAGAAGAACATCATCAGGATGTTGTTGGTCAGCACCAGGCCGACCATGGCGCCGATGAAGAAGAGCACAAAGGCATAATAGCGGCCCAACTGGTGCTCACCCTTCATGTAATCGATGGAGAAAATCACCGCCAGCGAGCCAATGACCGTGGCGATGACCGCCAGGAACACGCCCAGGCCGTCGGCCACAAAGGTGATGTGACCAAAAGCGCGGCCCCAGATGGGCAGTTCTTTATACCCCACCACATCGGGGGAGGTCTGGGTCAGCAGGAACACCGCCGCCACGCCCGCCGCGGCCGAAAAAGCCACCGCGATTGTGTGCTGCAGCCGGGGGCGTTGATCCCCCGTCCACCACACAATCAGCGCGCCCAGCCAGGGCAGACCAATGGCCAGTAAGACTAAAAGCAAAGCTGTTGACATTGGTTCTACCTCCGCAGGTTGGAAAGCGACTGCACATCCAGCGTGCCGCAATGGCGCCGGATTTGCACCGCCATGGCCATGGCGATGACGGCCACAATGGTGTCGGCAACAATCACGGTCAGGGCCATGCTCTGGCCGATCACCGTCCAGCCCTGCAGCTTGGCTGCCAGCACCATTGCCAGAATGGCGCCCTTGGCCAGAATTTGCAGTGCCACCACCATCTTAATCAGGTTGCGGGAAATCAGCAGCCCGTAGAACCCCACCCCCAGCAGCACCAGGATGGTCACCAGTCCAACATTCCACAGTTCCAGGGTCATGATTTCACCTCCGCCGGATGCTCTTCGATCGGCTTGTCTTCACTCAACAAACCAATGGCGCCCAGCACGCCGCAGAAGATGAGAGCCACCTGCAGCAGAATATCCAGGTTGCGCTGTTGCCAGATCGCCTCATAAAGAGACAGATTCGGAGCAGCGATGGCTTCGGGCATGGCTGTGCGGGATAAGAAGAACCAGCCCAGCAGCACCACCGAAAGGACCACCATTCCCCAGGCCAGGGGACGCGGCAGACGGCTGGGCGTGGTGTAGGTTTCTTCGCCGGCGATATTGATCGCGAAGACAAACAGCACCGTCACCAGACCGGCGCCCACGCTCAGCTCCACAACGGCAACTTCAGGCGCGCCAATCAAATAGATCATCAGCGCAACCAGGGCGCTGGTGCCTGCCAACCAGATGGCAGAAACCAGCATGCGGTTGGCGCGAATGGCTTGAAAGGCACACACAGCCGTTGCTGCTACAATGAGGATATAAACGAGCAGCATAAAAGAACCTCCTTTGGAATTGGAAGAGTCTGTTTACGTATACACTATTTTTACTATTTTGTCACGCGATAGGGGTCACAAATTTGGATGATATTTGCCTTAATTTTTGCCCTTGCAGAGATGTAAGGTGTTGGGCCAGATCACCTTTCAACGCGCCAGCCACCCGCTGACCGCCTGCAGCAGGTAAAGCGAGCCCATGCCAACAGCAATGGCCCATAAAACGCTGCGCGTGCGCCAGGCGGTCGCCGCCGCCGCCAGCCCGGCCAGCAGGCGCAAATTGTCGAGGCCCAAATGGAGCTGCCCCCCCGGCATCAACAGCTCCGGCAGGATGATCGCCGTCAGCACGGCCGGCGGCACAAAGCGCAGCCCGCGCTGCAGCAGTTCCGGCGGCTGCCAGCGTCCCTGCAGAGCGATGAACGACAGCCGCGTCAGAAAGGTCACCAGTCCGGCGCCAATGATGATCAGCCAGATTTCCACAGGCGTTCTCCCAGCAGTCCGGCGCTGATGCCCACCAGGGCGGCCAGCAGCAGGCCCAGTTTGTTCGGCAGCCCATAAGCCAGCACCGCCGTCAGGCCGGCCGTCAGCGCTGCCAGCAAAGCCGGCCTGTCCTTCAGGGCCGGCACCACCAGCCCAATGAAGGTCAGCGGCAGAGAAAAATCCAGCGACCATGAATCTGGAATCTGCGCACCCAGAAAAATGCCCAGCGCCGTGCTGATCTGCCAGCAGGTCCACAGGGCCGCCCCCGCCCCCAGGTAAAACCAGTGCGTCAGCGGCCCCGGCGCGCGCGTGATGCTCACGGCAAACATTTCATCCGTCAGCAGGTAGGCCAGCAGCCCCTTCCACAGCGGGCTCAGATGCTGCAAACGCGGGGCCAGCGCTGCCGAATAGAGGGCGTGGCGCAGGTTGATGACAAACACGGTGAAAATCAAAATCAGCGCCGGAACGCCCCCCGCCAGCAGCGGCACCGCCATGAACTGCGACGACCCCGCAAAAAGAATGAACGACATGCACTGGGCCGCGCTCACCGGCAGCCCGGCCTGCATGGCCAGCACCCCGTAGATCATGCCAAACGGCGCCACGCCAGCCAGAATGGGCAGCTCGGCGCGCACGCCAGCCCATCCTTCCTGCAAACGAAGCGAGAATCCATCAGGCATGGCGTTAATCATACCCGATTTTTTATAAATCAGGCTGCTTCCACAACCCCCGAATCGCTTCCTTTGATGGCCGTCACCTGGGCCAGAAAATCCGGGTAGGATGGATAAACCTTCCACAGGTTTTCCGCCGGCAGCAGCCCATCCTCATCGCCCAAAGCGCTGACATCATCGTAATCAAAGCGGTACACGGCCCCGTCGCCGCTCATCTTCATTGCCAGCACCGTGTGCAGCGATTCGATGTCGGCGCAAAGGATGAACAGCGCCGTATGCTTCCCGCCGTCTTCCACAAACAGGGTGGTGTATTCCGAGGTGCCTTCCGTATCCCAGATCCAGTGCAGCCATTTTTCCCCGCCCGCCAGCCTCACCCAGCGCAGTTCGCCGGGCATAAAACCTTCCAAAAATGCAGCCGTTGGCTGCACGGCTTCCGGCAGGCGGCTCTCATTATCGCTGTTCAGCGTGAACCAGGTCAGCCCCGGAAAATGTTCCACAAAAGCCGCCAGCCTGCCCTTCGCGGCCTCATCCAGCCCTGAAGCGGCCAGGTTTTGCAGCACTTCAGATGATTGCAGCTTCTTGATGGTTGCCATATTCTGTGCCTTTCCTTTCAGCTAAAAATGCTGAGGCCTTCATTTATCGAAGGCCTCATATATTTTAAGCTCAGAAAAATTGACCGTCAGGGCGGTTTCGCCCATCGAGCGGGCATACAGCCCCAAGCTGCCCGAACTCAGACGGTCATCCACCGCGCTGAACAGCAGCGTGTCGTTCAAATACAGGCGCACATCCTTGCCCACCGCCCAGATGCCCAGTTTGACGCCGTCAGGGCTGGCAGCCAGCTGCGGCGAATTGATCCAATCCTGCAGCAGGCTTGAAGCGCCGTTCACAAAACGCTCCAGGCGGGCCGAACCGGCGCAGGTCAGCATCAGGCGGTCGTAGGTGTTCTCCGACTGCACCCTGAACAGCACCCCAAACTGGTCGCTTCCCTGGCAGAGGGTGGGGTTGACGACCATTTCAAGGTATATATCCTCGAAGCTGTCTTTGCTGCGGAAGCTGATGAGATTGGCACGCGGGCTGGAAAGGGCGAAGGTCAGTTCGTCCCGGCCGTAACCCACCGTCCCTTCTTTGATGGAAAAGACCTGCCAGTTACCTGGCGGGCTGAATTTCTCCTCCAGCAGCAGCCGCCCTGGTTCGGGGGGCGGCAGTGGGGTGGCCGTGGGCACCGGCCGCAGGGTGGCCGTGGGTTTGGCCGGCGGGGCGGTGGGGAACCACACCACCGTGGATGTGGCGGTGGCAGTGGGCGCCTCAGGGGTGGCGGTGGCAGCCGCTCCAAACCCGCCAGCCTGGCAGGCCGCGACGGCAAATGCCAGGCACAGCAGGAGCAGAGCGCGTGTTTGTTTCATCGTTTCAGTTGAGCTGGATCACCTGGCTGCGCTCAGGCCCCACCGAAACCAGGCTCACCGGCACGCCAGTCAGCTCTTCAATACGGCGCAGGTAAGCGCGCGCCTCAGCCGGAAGCTGGGCTGCGCTGCGCAGGCCGGTCAAATCGGCCTGCCAGCCCGGCAGGTCTTCATAAACCGGGGTGTATGGCGAAAGATCAGCCGGGCCCAGGGGCAGTTCATGGAAGGTTTCGCTGCCTGCCCGGTATGCGCTGCAAATGCGCACGCTGGGAAGCCCCGAAAGCACATCCATTTTGGTGATCACCAGTTCCGTCAGGCCGTTCACGCGCGCAGCATAGCGCAGCAGCACGGTATCCAGCCAGCCCACGCGGCGCGGGCGGCCGGTGGTGGTGCCAAATTCATCCCAGGGGTTGGCGCCGGTGCCGCGCAGGCGCACGGCATCCTCGTCGAACACTTCGGTCGGGAAGGGTCCCGAACCCACGCGCGTCTGGAAAGATTTGGTGGCGCCGATCACCCGCCCGATGGGGCTGATGCCCAGCCCCAGTCCCGAAAGCACACCCGCGGCCGTGGTCGGCGAGCTGGTGACGTAAGGATAGGTGCCGTGGTCAATATCCAGCAGCGTGCCCTGGGCGCCCTCGGCCAGAATGCTCCGCCCCTGTTTGAGCGCCTGGGCCAAAAACTGGGCGGTGTCGCTGATATATGGCGCAATCTTTTCAGCGCAGACGCGATATTCCTCAGCCACCTGGTTCGCATCCAGCGGTTCAGCCCCATAAAGCTTCTGCAAAATCAGGTTGGTGTCGTTGATGTGAGCCGCCATCTTCTCGGCAAAGCTTTTGGGATCCAGCATATCCGCCATGCGCAGGCCGCGGCGCGACGCCTTATCGGTGTAGGCCGGGCCAATGCCGCGCCCGGTGGTGCCGATCTGGCCCTGGCCGCGGCTCTTTTCCTGGGCCTGGTCCAGCGCGCGGTGCGCCGGGGTGATCAGGTGGGCGGCATAGGAAATTTGCAGGCGGCCGGGTGAAAGCGTCACGCCGTTTTCAGCCAGCATATCCAGCTCTTTCAGCAGGGTCAGGGGGTTGATAACCATGCCGTTGCCCATGATGCCCACCGGCCGGGGATGGATGATGCCAGAGGGGATGAGGTGCAGCTTGAAGGTCTGCCCGGCCACATTGACCGTATGCCCGGCGTTATCGCCGCCGTTAAAGCGCGCCACCACGTCGGCCTGCGCCGAAAGCAAATCCACAATGCGCCCCTTGCCTTCATCGCCCCACTGGGCGCCGACAATAATATCCAGTGCCATGCTGTGCTCCTTTCCGCGCTTCAGCAGCGCGGTTAATAATCATAAAAAAATCAGCCTACCCAGTTGACCGGCCAGGGCAGCGGGCGGCCCTGCAGGCCGGCCTCAAGGTTCTCCACCGCCATCATGGCGATGCGGCTGCGCGTCTCTGTGCTGGCCGAGGCGATATGCGGCGCAATGGTGATGTTGGGCAGGGTCAGCAATTTGTGATCCGCCGGCAGCGGTTCCGGGTCAGTCACATCCAGGGCGGCATGGGCAATTCTACCGGCCTTCAATGCATTGTAGAGGGCCTCGGTCTGCACCACTCCGCCGCGCGCCGTGTTGACCAGCACAGCATTGGGCTTCATTAAATTAAATTCACGTTCGCCAATCAGCCCGCGCGACTGCGCCGTCAGGTTCAAATGCAGGCTGATGAAATCCGATTCCGCCAGCAGTTCGTCCAGCGGGCGGTATTCAATGCCCAGTTCGGCTTCATATTCCGGATGACGCTGGCGGTTGTGGTACAGCAGGCGCATGTTAAACCCGCGCGCGCGCCGCGCCACAGCGGCGCCAATGCGCCCCAGGCCCACAATGCCCAGGGTGGCGCCGTAAATATCCTGGCCAAGCAGCAGCTGCAGGCCCCAGGTTTTCCAATGCCCGCCGCGCACATAGTCCATACCTTCCACAATGCGCCGCGCCCCGGCCATCAGCAGGGCAAAGGCAAAATCGGCGGTGGTTTCGGTCAGGGCGCCGGGGGTGTTGCCCACCGGAATCCCGCGCGCTGTGGCGGCCGCCACGTCAATATTATCATACCCCACCGCGCACTGGCTGATCACCTTCAATCCAGGGGCAGCGTCCATCAATGCCGCATCCACCCGGTCGGTCAGCAGGCACAGCAGGCCGGCTTTACCCGGCAGGCGGGCGCGCATCTCCTCATACGGCGCGGCCAGTTCATCAGAATCCCAAATTTCAGGCTGGCAGAATTCTTGCAGCCTCTTCATTGCGGCGGCAGGCAGCCGGCGTGTGATATAAACTTCGGGCTTCATCAAGCCTCCTTGTCCATTTTGATCATCCTTTCCCGGTTGGAAAGGACCAATGCCTTCTTGATTATAACATGGTGTATTATTTACAGTTTATTTACAGAAAATTATTGGCAGTTTTAAGCTGCCGCCGATTATGCTATAATCAGGCTGTGTTAAAATCAATCTCTCTCGTTATAACTCCCCAAAAAATCAGAGATTGTCAGCCAAAATAATAATATTTTGCGCTGCGGCAGACGGGAATTGCGTAAAAATCAGGATCGCCGCCAACGCAGGCCCAAAAAGCACCATTAAAAATATCTGAACCAAACGGGCAAGAGGACCATGAATAATAAACAAGATACCTCAACCACTCTCAATCAGGTCGTCAGTGAACAGCGCGAAGATCTGCTCTCGCGCGTCACCCTGGCATGCGCCATCGGCTGCGGGTTAGCCGGCATTGTCACCTTCCTTGGTGGAACGGGTAACCTGGCCTGGGTCTTTTACCTGGCCGGCGCCTTTCTCACCTTTTTGCTCTGGCAAAATAAAAGCGCGCCTTTTAAGTTCCGCGCTGGCGCCTTGCTGGCCATCCAGCTCGCCGGCGGCATTCTTGCCGTTTGGGGTTTTGGCATCACCGCCTCTTCGGTCGGTTTCCTGATGCTGTTTTCCGTGCTGACCGCGCAGCTTTTCGGCACCGCCCCCGGTTTCTGGGCCATGGGCATTTCCGCGCTGATCTGGATCGGTTTTGGCGTCATGTTCCAGTTCAAGGTTCTGCCAAACCCCGCGGTTTTCAGCTCTTCCGAACTGACCAACTGGATCATCGCCGCCGTCCACCTTTTCACCGCGGCCTTTTCCCTCAGCCAGAGCCAGCAAATTTTGGGTGAAATTCAGGACTATGTGAGCATGGTATCGCGCCAAAAACGCGATATGCAGGACGCCCAGGCTGAGCTGACCAAGCAAACCAAAGCCCTCGATTACGAACGCTACACCCTCCACACCCTGCTTGATACCGTCTCTGACCGCATTTTTTTCAAGGACCGCACCGGCCGCTATATCCGCATCAGCAAGGCCGTGGCCACGCAGTACGGTGTGCCGCCGATCAATGTCATCGGGCATTCTGATGAAGATTTCTTCGCCCCTGAAACCGTGCAGATGATCAAGGCGAAGGAACAGCAGATCATGAACACCGGCCAGCCCTGTCTCGACGAGGTTGAAGAAGAAATCTGGAAAGACGGCCGCCCGGTGTCATGGTCCATCACCAACCGCATGGTCTTGCGCGACCAGGAAGGTGAAATCATCGGCTGGTTCGGCACCGCCCGCAACATCACCGACATCAAGATCGCCCAGGCCGCCGCCGAAGGCGCCATGCACGCCAAGAGCGCCTTCCTGGCCAACATGAGCCATGAAATTCGCACCCCCATGAATGCCATTGTCGGCATGACCGACCTGCTGCTCGACACCCCCCTCAACCTGCAGCAGCGCGATTTCGTTGAAACCATTAAAAACTCCGGCGATGCCCTGCTGACCATCATCAACGACATCCTCGACTACTCCAAGATCGAAGCCGGGCGCGTTGAACTGGATATCCACCAGGTGAATATCCGCGAACTGATTGAGGCCTGTCTGGACGTGGTGGCTGCCAAAGCCGCTGAAAAAGGCCTTGATCTGGTGTGCGTCATCGACCCCTCTACCCCCATCGGCTTCGCTACCGATTCCACCCGCATCCGCCAGATCCTCATCAACATGCTCAGCAACGCCATCAAGTTCACCGAGCATGGCGAAGTTTCTGTCACCTTCCAGGCCACCCTGCTGGAAGGCTCTGACAACCATTACAACATTCACTTCATGGTCAACGACACCGGCATCGGCATTCCCAAGGAACGCATGGACCGCCTGTTCAAGTCGTTCAGCCAGGTGGATGCCTCCACCACCCGCCGCTTCGGCGGCACCGGCCTCGGCCTGGTCATCAGCAAGCGTCTGGCCGAGCTGATGGGCGGCACCATCTGGGTGGAAAGCGAAGTGGGCAAAGGTTCCACCTTCCATGTCACCGCCAAAGCCGAAAAGATTGAACTGCCCCAGGCCGATTACCTGCGCGGCGCTCAGCCAAAGCTCTCGGGCCGGCGCATCCTGGTGGTGGACGACAACCCCACCAACCGCAAGATCCTCACCCTGCAAACCCAGTCCTGGGATATGCAGGCGGTCAATGCAGCTTCAGCCAAGGAAGCCCTTGAACTGATCCGCCGCGGCGAACGCTTCGACCTGGCCATTCTGGATATGCAGATGCCCGAAATGGACGGCCTGATGCTGGCAGACGAAATCCACAAGATGCCGCAAACCCGCACCCTGCCGCTGATCATGCTCACCTCCATCGGCTGGAGCAAATCGGATCCGCGCCTCAAAGAATTTGCCGCCTACTTTAACAAACCCATCAAGGCCTCCATGCTCTATAACAGCCTGATGGAAGTGCTGGCCGGCGAACAGGCCACCCAGACCCGCCGCGCCAAATCCGAAATTTCCACCCAGCTCGATCCGCACATGGCCGAGAAATGGCCGCTGGATATCCTGCTGGCTGAAGATAACCCCACCAACCAGAAACTGGCCCTCATCCTCCTCAGCCGCCTGGGTTACAAGGCTGCCGTGGCCAACAACGGCCAGGAAGCGGTTGAACTGCTGAAGATGAAGCATTACGATTGCGTGCTGATGGATGTGCAGATGCCCGAAATGGACGGCCTGGAAGCCACTCACGCCATTCGCGAAACCTTCCCTGCCGATCAGCAGCCCTACATTGTGGCCATGACCGCCAACGCCATGCAGGGCGACCGCGAAATGTGCCTCAGCGCCGGCATGAACAACTACATCAGCAAACCCATCGACGTCAAAGAGCTGGTGGCCCGCCTCTATGAAGCGCCATCACCCAAAGGCTCTGCGCTGGCCGCTGTTTCAGCCGCCCCTGAGCCCGCCGCGCCGGCGGTGGAAGTGCCGCGGCCCTCTGCCGCTGACATCATTACCTCCGTTCCTGAAAAACCGGCCGCCATGCCGCCTGCCCGGCCCGCTGTGGTTCCGCCTGCCCGGCCGGTCATGCCGCAAGGCGCCCCCGTGCCTGTGCTGAAACCTGTCATCCCACAGACTGCGCCCATGCCCAACCTGCGGCCAGCTGTTCCCCAGGCTGCCCCTGCTGCCCCGGCCCTCAAACCAGCCGCTCCCCAGCCTCAGCCAGCACTCAGACCGGTCATCCCGCAAACCACCCCCACCGCGCCCGCAGTGAGACCGCCCGTGCCCCAGGTGCAAATCCCTGGCCTCAAACCGGTCATTCCGCAGGCTGCGCCTGCCCCGACTCTCAAGCCCGTGCCCGTCCAGCCTGTGCAGGTGCCGGCTCTCAAGCCGGTCATGCCCCAGGGCCAGCCTGTTCCGGCCGTCAAACCTCTGCCCGTCACCGGCCCGCTGCAGCCCATTGCCATTCCACAGGTGCGCACCGGCCCGCTGGGCAAGCCCCAGGATGTGCCCAAACCGGTCATTCAGACCGGCCCGCTGGGCCAGACCGGACCCCTCGGTCAGGCTGGACAGGTGGCTGTGGCCGTTCCGGTTGAACAGACCACCCAGCTCGATCCGGCGCCCATCCGCATGCTGCGCGAAGCCTTTGGCGGCGAATCGGACGATGTGTTGAAAACCCTGCTGGCCGAATTTTTCTCCAACGCCCCCAAGCTCATCCGCAGCCTGCGCCCCTCGCTGGAACAGGGCAATATGACCGAACTGAACCGCACGGCCCACACCCTCAAATCCAACGGTGCGACCTTTGGCGCCACCGCCTTCTCGAACCTCTCGCGGGACCTGGAATATATGACCAAAGAAGGCCGCACAGACGGCGCCGAACACCTGATCGAGCAGATCGAACAGGAATACACCCGCACCAAGGCTGCCCTCGAAGCCCTGGTCAAAAAATAACCCCCTGCTTCACCCCCTCACCCCCGCAAGTAGAAAGCCCGCTTGCGGGGGTTTCTTTTTCCATCTGCAATTTCACTTTTGGGGTTTATAATTGCGCCATTCCATCATCAGAAGGGGCAGCATGAGCTCATCAACAGACCCATTAGAACATTTCATCCGCGCCGCAGCGCAAACAAAGAAAATTTCGCCAACCGAACCGGTCAGCCGCAAACAGCGCTGGCGGGTTGGCGTGAGTTTGAGCCTGCTGTTAAGCCTGGCTTTCGCTGCGGGTTTCCACTGGACCATTTATTCCACCCATCTTCCCAAACCGGCCCTGTGGCCGCTTCCAGTGCTGCTGCTCAGCATCATCCTGATTTTGCTCTGCGGCGGTTTTTTAGGCTTTCTGATATCCCTGTTCGATAAAGCCATGTACAGCGCCATTTTGGCAGCGGGTGTGGTCTCGGCCATACCACATTTGCTTCTTTTCCCTGCTTTTTTGTACATCTATGCCTGGTGTTTGGAATTTCTCAAAATCACGCTGCCCGTATGGATCCTCTTTTTGTTCACCTACAGCGTCCTGACCATGCTGGGCCTGCCGGTGATGCTTCTGTTTCGCGGCATGATTGACGAACAATGCGACCACCGCCATGAACCGCTGCTCTCGTTCAGGCGCCACCGTCTGACCCTGCTGGCCATTGCCGCGGCCGTTTTTCTGGGTCTCATCGCCTACCCTTCCGGTTTCTATAACGCCAAGTGAGCAGCATATCTTTCAATACGCTGACAGGTCGTTTCACTGTCCCATCCGGCCGTTCAAAAACGTGATAGAATCATGCCATCGTTTCTTTTTTGCAGAATCAAGGAGATGTGATCATGAACCCTGCAATGGTGACAACCGCTTTTGGTTTTGACGGCTACCGCGTGGTCAAATATATGGGCGTGGTGCGCGGCATCACCGTGCGCTCGCGCAGCGTCATCGGCAACCTGGCCGGCAGCGTGCAAACCATTTTTGGCGGCAATATCAGCGTTTATACCGAATTGTGCGAACATGCCCGCGGCGAGGCTTTTGAACTGATGATGGCTCATGCCCAGCAGATTGGCGCCAATGCCATCATCGGCATGCACTACGATGCCAACGAAGTGATGGAAGGCGTCACCGAGGTTCTGGCCTACGGCACCGCCGTGGTCATCGAAAAAGCCTGACCCTGACTGAAACCCCATTCACCACATGCCCTCTTGCAGGGCATGTGGCTTAATTAACCGTAAGGATGTTCCCATGCCCAATCACCTGGCCCACGAAAACTCGCCCTACCTGCTGCAGCATGCCGCCAACCCGGTGGACTGGTTCCCCTGGAGCGCTGAAGCCCTGGAAAAAGCCCGCCAGGAAGACAAACCGGTTTTCCTCAGCATCGGTTATGCCGCCTGCCACTGGTGCCATGTGATGGCGCATGAATCCTTTGAAGACCCTGAAATTGCCGCCCTGCTCAACCGCTATTTTGTCTGTATCAAGGTGGACCGCGAGGAGCGCCCTGATCTGGACGGCATCTACATGGAGGCAGTGGCCGCCATGACCGGGCAGGGCGGCTGGCCAATGAGCGTGTTCATCACGCCTGACGGCCGGCCCTTCTACGGCGGCACTTATTTTCCCCCGGCGCCGCGTTACGGCATGCCCTCCTTTGCCGAGGTGCTGCTGGCGGTGGCCCGCGCCTGGCGCGAAGACCGCGAAAACCTGCTGGAAAGCGCAGCCCGCCTGCACGAACATTTACAGCGCCGCATGCTGATTGGCGAGGCAGCCGCCCCTCTGCGCCCGGAAATTCTGGAAAAAGCCCTGCTGAACCTGGTGCAGGGATACGACTGGGAGCACGGCGGCTGGGGCCGGGCGCCGCGCTTCCCTCAGCCCATGACCATCGAATTCCTGCTGCGGCGCGCCGCCCGCGGCGACAAACTGGCCCGCCAGATGGCCGTGCATGCCCTGCAGGCCATGGCCCGCGGCGGCATGTACGATGTGGTCGGCGGCGGGTTTGCCCGCTATGCAACCGATGACGACTGGCGCGTGCCGCATTTCGAAAAGATGCTTTACGACAATGCCCAGCTCGCGCTGGTTTATCTGCACGGCTGGCAGGTGAGCGGCGAGCCGTTTTTCCGCCGCGTATGTGAAGAAACGCTTGAATTTATGCTTCGCGAACTGGCCGATCCCCTGGGCGGCTTCTATTCCAGCCTGGATGCTGATTCGGAAGGCAAAGAAGGACAGTTTTATCTTTGGACCTGGGAAGAGCTGGAAGCCGCCCTGCCTGACCCCGATGACCTGGTGTTTTTCACCACCATCTATCCGGTCACCACAGCGGGCAATTTCGAGGGCAAAAACATCCTGCAGCGCGCCGCAAAAGAGCTGCCTTCAGAAGCCGAGGCGGAACGCCTGGCCGGGCTGCACCGCCGGCTGCTCGCACTGCGCGAGAAGCGCGTGCGCCCCGGCACAGATGACAAAGTATTGACCGCCTGGAATGCCCTGGCGCTGGCGGCTTTTGCTGAAGCCGGGCGCGTTCTGGGCCGGGCTGATTTTTTGGCAGCGGCGCAGAAAAATGCCCGTTTTCTGCTCGATCACCTGCAGCCCGCTGGCCGCCTGCTGCGCTCATGGCGTGCCGGTCAGGCGCGCCACAACGCCTATCTGGAAGATCAGGCCGCCCTCATCCTGGGCCTGCTGGCACTCTACCAGGCGGACGGCGACCCCGCCTGGATGGCGGCAGCCCGCCAGGGCCTGGAAACCCTGCTGGCGCACTATGCCGATCCGCAGGGCGGGTTCTTCGACACCCGCGCCGATCACGAAGCCCTGATTATCCGTCCCAAGGACGTGCTGGATAACGCCACACCCTCGGGCAGCGCGCTGGCCGCCTGCGCCCTGCTGGCCCTGGCCGCCTTCGAAGGCCGCGGCGACTGGCACGCCCGGGCCCAGGCCATGCTGGATTCGATGCAAACCGCCCTCTCCGGGCACCCCACCGCTTTCGGCCAGTGGTTGAGCGCCGCCGATTTTGCCCTGGGCCCGGTGCAGGAAGTGGCTATTATAGGTGAACGCAGCGACCCGCGAACCCGGGCCCTGACGGATGCACTTAACCAGGCTTTCCGGCCGCGTCTGGTGGCGGCCCAGGCGGCTTTCCCTCCGCCCGCCGGTTCACCGGCCCTGCTGGAAGGGCGGCCCATGCTGGATGATCAGCCCACGGCCTATGTCTGCCAGGGCTTCACCTGCCGCCAGCCGGTCACCCGGCCCGAAGACCTGATCCGTCAGTTGAATGAAGCGGGATAACCGGCATTCAAGTCAGCCCAACCTGGCGTTGCCGTGCACATCTGCGATGATGGCAATTTTCATATTTTCCTTATCGTGAACAGGACGGCTGCGCTAAAAGCCTAGATTTCAAACCATGACGCTTCAATCAGCCAGAGGTCGTCCTTGATTTTTTCGATTTGAAAGTTGAAATATTCCCCTGGTTCGGCAATCTGGGCAAAGCCTTCCTGTGAAAATGTCACCGGCTGGCTGAAAATATCCACCGGGTTTTGCCCCTTGATTTTGAAAGTGCACTTCAATCGATCATCCTGGAAACCCATTTCGTATTTATAAGATACCACCTCCACAGCGGCATCTTCCTTGATGCCAAAGGCCCTGCGGCAGTGATCAATTTGCGCCGGAGAGGGACTGCCGGTTTCAACCGGTGCGTAAGGATTAAAGGCGTCGCTGTTGTACAAGCTCAGCATCGCCAAAGCTAAAATAGTACAGCCCATGCACAGCGCCAGCAGGCAGCCGCAGCCGCCAAAAGACACCAGCAGCCCATATTTGCTCAAAAACTGTTTCATTTTTCTCCTCCTTGCAGACCATTCCTGCATAAATGTCCTGATTGATTTTACCGCAAAATTCAGGTTTCGTAATTCCGCCGGAACTGCTCAGATCATTGGTGAAAAAGGTCATTTCACAGGCGGTCAAAAAAGTCCCTTGCTTTGTGAAGGCAAGAAGCACACAAATGGGGGAGAAAAGGTGCTTTTTCTGGTCATCATGCCTGAACGGGTAGTGCGGTTTTAGGGGCAGCCCTCGCGGCTGCCCTTTTGGCCTCTTTTGGCGAGGGCAAGCCTCGCCATTACCCGTTTTGTTGAAACACCTAACCACCCGCGGGTCAATTTTTATAACAACCGCGCCCTTTAAATATGATATTATTTACCAGCTTAGTGCATTTATGGTATACTTGTGACAAAGAAAATGATGCTTTTCCCTTAAAATGATTTGCCCCTGATCCAAATGGGCTATATACTTATAGCAAGCTGTCTCATTCTGCCTTAACTTCATCGTAAGAAAGGGATTGCAATGGTCAATGAATTCCTCCCGATTGGTGTATTGATTATCCTGGCAGTTGCACTGGCAATTGTGGTGCCCACGCTGGGATATCTTTTTGGCCCGCGCCGTTATGTGCCGGCCAAAAGCCGCCCCTACGAATCAGGCATGACGCCCTTTGGCCCGGGAACGCGCCGGGTTTCAGTGCGCTATTACATGATTGCCGTGCTGTTCATTCTCTTCGATGTTGAAGTGGTCTTTTTCCTGCCCTGGGCAGTGGTGTTCAAGGAACTCGGCGTCCCCGCCCTCATCGAAATGGGCCTCTTCGCCCTGGTGGTGGTGGTCGGGCTGGTTTATGCCTGGAAAAAAGGAGCTTTGGAATGGGAATAGAGCAAAAAGCTGCCAATTTGGGGGTCGTCACCCTCAGACTCGAGCAGGCGGTCAACTGGGCGCGCACCAATTCGATGTGGCCCATGCTCTTTGGCCTGGCCTGCTGTGCCATTGAAATGATGTCGGCGCAGGCCCCGCGCTACGATATGAGCCGCTTTGGCATGGAGCTGATGCGCGCCAGCCCGCGCCAGTCAGACCTGATGATTGTGGCCGGGCGCGTCAGCCGCAAAATGGCCCCGGTGGTGCGCAACCTCTACGACCAGATGCCCGATCCCAAGTGGGTCATCGCCATGGGCGACTGCGCTTCCTGCGGCGGCGTGTTCAACAACTATGCGGTGGTCCAGGGGGTGGATGAAGTGGTCCCGGTGGATGTCTATGTGGCGGGCTGCCCACCCCGCCCCGAAAGCCTGATCCACGGCATCATCACCCTGCACGAAGCCGTGCGCGCTGAAAAAATCACAAAGTGGTCATAGCCTATGGATACCTCACTTACTCCACTGGTTGAATCCCTGCAGGCGCGTTTCGGCGCCCAGCCCGCTGAATTTCGCGGCGAGGTGACCCTGGTCCTGGCGCCCGATCAGTTGATCGGCGCGGCCCAGGCCCTGCGCGACGAATTTGGCTTCAAAATGATGATTGACGGCACCGCGGTCGATTATTTTCCCCAGACCCAGCCGCGCTTTCACCTGGTTTACCATCTGCTCAACCTCGACACCAACCTCATCCTCACCCTGCGCGTGCCGGTGGCCGGCGATGACCCGCACAGCCCCACCCTCGAAACCGTTTACCCCGGCGCCAACTGGTATGAACGCGAAGTGTGGGATCTCTTCGGCATCCGCTTTGATGGGCATTCTGATATGCGCCGCATCATCATGCCGCCCGACTGGCAGGGCCACCCCCTGCGCAAGGATTACCCGCTGCATTACGAAGAAGTGCAGTTCTCGTTCAACGCTGACGAGATCAATGCCCGCAAGCCCTATGCAAAGGAGTAGGCAGCCATGAGCGAGCTTCAAAACATTAATGTCGGCGAATATGGCAACCTGGTTTCTGATCGAGCGGTTAAAGGCGAGACCCTGCTGCTGAACATGGGGCCGCAGCACCCCAGCACGCACGGCGTGCTGCGCCTGCTACTGGAGCTGGATGGCGAAATTGTGGTCAACTGCATCCCCGATATCGGCTTCCTGCACACCGGCGTCGAAAAGACGATGGAATATAAAACCTTCCAGCAGGCCGAGGTGCTGACCGACCGTCTCGATTATCTCTATACCATCGGTAACAACCTGGTCTATTGTCTGGCAGTGGAAAAACTGCTGGAACTGGACGTGCCGGAGCGGGCCCAGGCCATCCGCGTCATCCTCACCGAGCTCTCGCGCATCCAGTCGCATCTCATCTGGATCGGCACCTCCGCCCTCGACCTGGCCGCCATGAGCGTGTTCCTGTATGCCATGCGCGAGCGCGAGCTGATCCTCGATGTCTATGAAATGGTATCTGGCGCGCGCATGATGACCACCTACATCCGCCCGGGCGGCCTGTGGCGCGACGTGCCCTCCGGCTTCGAAGCCGCAGTGCGCCACATTGTCAAAGAAATTCCGCGCCGCGTGGATGAATATGAGGCCCTGCTGACCAAAAACCCCATCTTCCTTGACCGCACCGTGGGCATTGGCAAAATCACCACCGAAGACTGCCTGAAGTGGAGCATTGGCGGGCCGGTGCTGCGCGCCACGGGCCTGGCCTATGATATCCGCCGCGCCCGTCCTTACAGCGGTTATGAACAGTACGATTTTGACATTCCCACCCAGCCCGAAGGCGATATTTTTGCCCGTTACAAAGTGCGCGTCGAAGAAATGCGCCAATCTGTGCGCATTATCGAGCAGGCGCTCGATAAGCTGCCCGGTGGACCGGTGCGCAGCAGCAACCGCAAATACATTCCCCCGCCGCGCTCTGAAATTGGCGTGAGCATGGAAGCCCTCATCCATCACTTCAAACTGTGGACCTCCGGCTTCGAAACGCCCAAAGGCTCGGTCTACACCGCCATTGAATCGCCGCGCGGCGAGCTGGGCGTGTTCCTTGAAAGCGATGGCGGAGCCAAACCCTTCCGCGTGCATTTCCGCACCCCCTCTTTTTCCAATTTGCAGATCATGTCCCTGCTCTCCAAAGGCCATTTTGTCGCCGACCTGGTGGGCATTATTGGCAGTCTGGATATTGTTCTGGGAGATACTGACCGGTGAACACATTGGCTGAAAAATACCCCCAAGATATCAAGCGCATCCTGGCGAAGTATCCGCCTGAGCAAAAGCGCTCGGCCATCATGCCGCTGCTGTTTTTGGCCCAGCGCGAAACCGGGCAGGTCTCGCCGGAAGCCGTGCAGGAAATCGCCAGCATGCTGGCGGTGAGCACCACCGAAATCACTTCGGTGATGGGGTTTTATACCCTGTTTCACGATCATCCCGGCGGGCGCTACCGCCTTCAGGTCTGTCACGATTTGAGCTGCGCCCTCAACGGCGCCGAAACCTTCCTTGAGCAGCTCTGCCGCCACCTGGGCATTGAAGAAGGCCAGACCACATCCGACGGCCTGTTCACCATTGAAGCCGTGCCCTGCCTGGCCGCCTGCGATAAAGGCCCAGTGTTCCAGCTTCAGGGTGATGGTGAAATTGTCTATTACGAAAAACAAACCCTTGAAAGCGCCAAGGCGCTGCTCGAAACCCTGCGCCAGCGCGCCGCCGGGGAGGTGACTCCATGAGCGATATGGCCATGCTGAATTCCGGAGCCGAAAACCCCGTGGATGAAATGGTGCTGCTGCGCCACCGCAACATTCCCGATATAGACCAGTTGAGCGTGTATCTTTCCAACGGCGGATTTGCCGCCTTTGAAAAAGCCGTGCGCGAATGGGCTCCCGCCAAAGTGACCGAAGAAGTGAAAGCCTCAGGGCTGCGCGGACGCGGCGGCGCGGGCTTCCCCACCGGCATGAAATGGTCCTTCCTGCCCGATAAAATCTGGCCCCATTACGTGGTGGCCAATGCCGATGAATCGGAACCGGGCACCTTCAAGGACCGCGAAATTATGGAGAAGAACCCCTACCAGTTTCTGGAAGGGTTGATGATCGCCGCCTATGCGGTGCAGGCCGGCACCGCATATATTTATCTGCGCGGCGAATTCTGGCCGGTGGCGCAAAAGCTGGATGCCTGCATTGCCGAGCTGGAACGCGCCGGACTGCTGGGCAGCAACCTGCTGGGCAGTTCCTATTCCCTGCGCCTCTACACCCACCTGGGCGCAGGGGCTTATGTTTGCGGCGAAGAATCAGCCCTGCTCGAATCGCTGGAAGGCAAAATGGGTCAGCCGCGCCTGCGCCCGCCCTTCCCGGCGGTGGCCGGCCTTTACAACAAACCCACCCTCATCAACAACGTTGAAACCCTCACCAACCTGCCGCCCATCATCAAAAACGGCGCGGCCTGGTACCGCGGGTTTGGCACCGAAAAGAGCCCCGGCGTGAAAATCTTCTCGCTTTCCGGACGGGTGAAACGCCCCGGCAACTATGAACTGCCCCTCGGCGCCACCTTCCGCCACCTGATCTATGATCTGGGCGGCGGCATCCCTGGCGGCAGGCCCATCAAGGCCATCATGCCGGCCGGCGCCTCTTCCAGCCTCATCAAGGCTTCCGATGTGGCCCTGGATACAGCCATGGACTACGAAGCCGTGGCCACCCTCGGATCCACCCTGGGCTCTGCCTCGGTGATCGTGCTGGACGATACCGTGAACATGAAGTGGCTGCTGCAAAAGACCCTGGCCTTTTTCCGCCATGAGTCTTGCGGCAAATGCACCCCCTGCCGCGAAGGCACCTACTGGATGAGCCTCATTGCTGACCGCATGGCTTCGGGCAAGGGCCGCAGTGACGACGCCGCTCTGCTGGGCAGCGTGGCCGGGCAAATCAAGGGCAAGTGCCTCTGCCCCCTGGGTGAATTTTCCCTCACCGCCGTGCAGACCGCCCTGAGCCTGTTCCCTGAAGACTTTGCAGCCTGACCAGAAACGGAGTGAGAGCATGCCAAAACTTGTAAACCTCACCATCAACCATACCAGGGTGACCGTGCCCGAAGGAACGCTGATTGTGGATGCCGCCAAAGAAGCCGGCATTAACATTCCGGTCTTTTGCTACCATCCCAAAATGGAACCGGTGGGCATGTGCCGCATGTGCCTGGTGGATGTGGCCCGCCCGGTGATTGACCGTGCCACCGGCCAGCCTGTTCTGGAAGCTGACGGCGCCCCGAAACTGTCTTTCGGGCCCAAGCTCGAAACCGCCTGCACCACCCCCGTTTCAGAGGGCATGCTGGTGGTTGAAGACAGCCCCAAGGTGACCGCTGCCCGCAAAGATATCCTCGAATTTCTGCTCACCTCCCACCCGCTCGACTGCCCCATCTGCGATAAGGGCGGTGAATGTCCCCTGCAGAACCTCACCCTGGGCTATGGCCCCACCGAAAGCCGTTTTGACTTTGCCGACAAGCTGCACCACGCCAAGCGCGTGCCCCTGGGCGAGCTGATCTTCCTTGACCGCGAGCGCTGCATTCAATGCGGGCGCTGCGTGCGCTTCCAGGAAAAGATCGCCGGCGATCCCGTCATCGGTTTCTACCAGCGCGGGCGCAAGCTCGAAATTCAAACCCAGACCCAGCCCGGCTTCGACAGCATTTTCTCCGGCAACACCAGTGATATCTGCCCGGTGGGCGCGCTGACCACAGCCGATTTTCGCTTTGGCGCGCGGCCCTGGGAAATGGAAGCCCATCCCTCCATCTGCGCGCAGTGCGCGGTGGGCTGCAACATCGTTTTCAACACCAAACGCGAAGCCCGCTCTGAAGGCGGCATGGCCATCAAGCGCGTCATGCCGCGCCAGAACGAGGCGGTGAACGAAATTTGGCTCTGCGACAAGGGCCGCTTTGGTTACCATTACCTGCAGTCAGGCGAGCGCCTCACCCGCCCAATGATCCGCCAGAACGGCGAGCTGGTGCCCGTCTCATGGGAAACCGCCACCGATACCATTGTGGAACGCCTGAAAACCGGCCGCAGCGGGCTGACTGTGCTGGCGGGCGGACGCCTGGCCAATGAAGATCTGTTCAACCTCAAGCGCCTGGCTGATGCCGAACACGGCAAAACCCTGTTCTATACCCACATGGGCGGCGGCGACCTGACCGGCCAGGTGGGCCTGGCCCCCGGCAGCAACCTGGCGACCCTCGGCAAGGGCGATGCTGTGCTGGTGGTGGCCTCTGACCTGCACGAAGAAGCGCCGATCTGGTGGCTGCGCCTCAAACAGGCAGCCGCCCGCGGGGCATCTCTGGTGGTGCTGAATCCGCGCGCCACCCGCCTCGATGATTTTGCCGCCATCAGCCAGCGCTATCATTACGGCCGCGTGATGGATGCCCTGGCCGCTCTCTTTGCCGGCGAGGCCGGGCAGGTTCTCAGCCAGGCCGCCAATCTGGTGATCTTCTTTGGCTCCGAAGGCCTCGGCGTGGATGGCTCGCAGGCGGTGGCGCAGGCCTGCGCCAACCTGCTCATCCGCACCGGCCACACCGGCCGGCCCAACAACGGCCTGGTGGGCGTGTGGAGCGAACCCAATGCCCAGGGCGCCTGGGAACTGGGCTACCGCCCGGCCAAAAACCTGACCGCTGAACTGGCTGAAGCTCATGTCACCCTGGTGGCAGGCGCTGACCCGGCCGGGGATGACCCCGCGCTGGCTGAAACCCTGCAGCAGAGTGAGTTTTTGGTGGTGGCCGATCTCTTTATGACCGAAACCGCGAAGCGCGCCAATGTGGTGCTGCCCGCCTTGCCTTATTCTGAGCGCGAAGGCAGCTTCACCTCCGGCGAACGCCGTGTGCAGCGCTTCACGGCAGCCCTGCCCCCGCGCGAAAAAGCCCACACCGAGGCGATGATCGCCGCGCGGGTGGCGGCGCGACTTGGGTTGAAGATTGAAGAGAGCCTGCCGGTGGTGTTTGAAAAACTGGCCGCCGAAACGCCGGCCTTTACCGGCCTCAGCTTTGATCGCCTGGCTGAAACCCACCCCCAGAAACCCCTGCTGAGCCGCGAAGACCTCTATTACAGCGGCACCGCCTATGAGAACACCGCCGGCCTGGGCTGCACCCTGGCGCTGACCGGCAGCCCCGCCGAAGCCGAGCCAGTGACCCCCGAACTGCCCGCCCCGGTGGAAAACGCCCTGCTGGCCGTGCCCATCACCCGGCTTTACGACCGCAGCAGCACCCTGGTTCATTCCAGCAGTATCCTCGGCCAGCGCATGATCGGCGCCGAGGTGTGGCTGAACCCGCAGGACGCCGCCGAACGCGGCCTGAGCGCTGGCGCAGAGATCGAAATTCACCTCAAAAGCGCCAACTGGCCGGTGAAGGTGGTGATTAATGCAGATGTGCCGGCGGGAGCCGCCCTGCTGCCGCGCAGCGTGGGCATTCCGGCCTTTGAGCTGGCCGCCCTGGAAATCTAGGAGAAGGATGGAAACATGGAACCTGGCGTGATTCTCGAATGGGTCATCAAATCGGTCGTCATCCTGATATCCATGACGGCAGGCTTCGCCTACACCACCTGGTATGAACGCAAGGTGCTGGCCAAAATGCAGGTGCGCATCGGCCCCAACCGGGCCGGGCCCTTTGCCCTGCTCCAGCCGGTGGCCGACGGCATCAAATTAATCTTCAAGGAAGAACTGGTGCCGGCTGAAGCCGACAAGCTGATCTTCAACCTGGCTCCGGTTATCACCGTCATCCCGGCCCTCATCGTCACCGCCGTGGTGCCCTGGGGCGGCGTGCTTGACATCAACGGATTTAAACTCAGCCTGGCCCTCACCGATACAAACCTGGCCATCCTCTATATCATGACCGTCACCTCCATCTCGGTCTACGGCATCACCCTGGCGGGCTGGTCATCCAACAACAAATATGCCATGCTGGGCGGGCTGCGCGCCACCGCGCAAATGATCAGCTATGAGCTGGCTCTCGGGCTTTCGCTGGTGGGGCCGGTGCTGGTGGCCGGTACCATGTCGCTTGGAAAAATCGTTGAAATGCAGCAAGGCGGCTGGTTCATCCTCTTCCAGCCGGTGGCGGCCATCATCTATTTCATCGCCATCATTGCCGAAGTCAACCGCGCCCCCTTCGATATGCCCGAGGCCGAGCAGGAGCTCACCGCCGGTTACCACACCGAATATTCCGGCATGAAATTCGCCCTCTTCTTCATGGCCGAATATGCCAAAATGGTGGCGGTTTCGATGATCGGCGCCACCGTCTTCCTGGGCGGGTATCTGGGCCCCTTCCTGGATATTGCGCCCTGGCTGGGTCCAGTCTGGCTGTGGGTGAAGGTGGCAGTGCTGCTCTTCGTCTTCATCTGGATCCGCGCCACCTCGCCGCGCATCCGCTATGACCGCCTGATGGCCTTCGGCTGGAAAATCCTCTTCCCGCTGGCTCTGGCCAATGTGCTGGTGACCGCCGTTGTGGTCGCCTTTATGGGAGGCAAATAACCATGTTACCCCTTTTACGCGGTCTGCTGACCACCCTGAAATCCATGGCCGAGAAACCCACCACGGTTTCTTACCCGGAGCAAAAGCGCCCCGTTTCGGCACGTTTCCGCGGACGGCATGTGCTCAACCGCTACGAAAATGGCCTCGAAAAATGCATCGGCTGCGCCCTATGCGCCGCGGCCTGCCCTGCCGATGCCATTTTTGTGGAAGCAGCGGAAAACACCGATGAAAAACGCTTCTCGCCCGGCGAACGCTACGCCAGCACCTACGAAATCAACATGCTGCGCTGCATTTTCTGCGGCTTCTGCGAAGATGCCTGCCCCACCGAAGCCATTGTGCTGGAAGATAACTACGAACTCTCCTTCACTGACCGCAAACAGGCCATTTACACCAAGGAAATGCTGCTCAACCCGGTGCCTGCCCAGGGCAAACCCACGCCCCAGCAGGTGGAACCGGGGGTGTTTACCCGCTCTGTGCCTGAAATGAAAGATCCCACCGATTAAAGGGAGGCGACCTGCATGAACCTGGACACTGTCTTTTTCCTCATACTGGCCGCCGCCGCGGTGATCACGGCGGCAGGGATGCTGCTGAACCGCAATGCGATCTATGCAGCGCTCTTTTTGATCCTCAACTTTGCCACAGTGGGCATCATCTACTTCACCCTCAGCGCGCCTTTTGTAGCGCTCACCCAGGTGACGGTGTACGCCGGGGCCATCATGGTGCTTTTCCTCTTTGTCATCATGCTGCTGGGCGCCGAAAAACTGCCCTACGGCGAAGGCAGCCTGCGCACCCAGCGCCTGGTGGCCATTGGCCTGGCCGTGGTGCTGCTGGTGGAAGCCGGCTATTTCATGCTGGTCAAGCAGCCAGGTCTGTTCCTCAACCCGGCGCAGGCTGGCGAATTCGGCACAGTGGAGCAGATTGGCAGGGCCCTGTTCAATATCTACATCCTGCCGTTTGAAATCACATCCCTCATTTTGCTGGCCGCGGTGGTGGGCGCCATCATGCTCACCCGCATTGAAAAAATCCAGCGCGCCGGGCAAACCGGCGGGGAAGAACAGAGGTGAGCATGGCTGTTCCCGTTGCATATTACCTGGCGTTATCGGCAGTGCTGTTCGTGATGGGCGCCCTTGGGGTGCTGGTGCGGCGCAATGCCATTGTGGTGTTCATGTCGCTGGAGCTGATGTTCAACGCGGCCAACCTGGCCTTTGTGGCCTTTGCCCGCTATTACCTCCAGCTTGACGGCCAGATCATCGTCTTCTTCGTGATGACGGTGGCCGCGGCCGAAGTGGCGGTGGGGCTGGCCCTGATGGTGGCCATCTTCCGCGCCCGCCACAGCATTGATGTGGACCAAATGTCCATATTGAAAGGCTAGGGAGGTGACCGATGCTGAGTGAAACCCTCGCGAACGGAAACTGGAACCTGGCTTTTCTGGTGCTCTTTTTCCCGCTGGCAGGCTTGCTTTTCAACCTCATTGCCGGCAAATGGCTGGGCGAAAAAGTCATCGGCGCGGTGGCCAGCCTGGCCACGGGCCTTTCATTTGTAATGGCCCTCCTGATGGGAACCTGGCTGATGCAGGGCGGCGGCGAAGCGGTGACCGTGCCGCTCTTTGATTGGTTCCGCGCCGGCAGCCTGCATCTCGGCTGGACCCTGCGCATTGACACCCTTTCGGTGATGATGATGCTGGTGGTCACCGGCGTGGGCACCCTCATCCACATTTACGCCATCGGCTACATGCACGATGATGTGCGCCATCAGGGCGACCCCGGTCGCTTCCAGCGCTTCTTCGTCTTCCTCAACCTCTTCATCTTTGCCATGCTCATCCTGGTCAGCGCCGACAGCTACCTGATGATGTTCGTCGGCTGGGAAGGCGTGGGTCTCTGCTCATACCTGCTCATTGGCTTCTGGTATGAAAAAGGCGCGGAAGGCACCGGCAACGCCAAAGCCGCCAAGAAAGCCTTCATCGTCAACCGCATTGGCGATTTTGGCCTGCTGCTGGCCCTTTTCCTGCTCTTTGGCGCCTTCGGCACCCTCAATTTTGACCCCATCTTCAAAAACGCAGCCCTCGCCTCGCCTGCCATCATCCTGGCCGCCACCCTGCTCATGCTGCTGGGTGTGGCGGGTAAATCGGCGCAGCTGCCCCTGTTCGTCTGGCTTCCCGATGCCATGGCCGGCCCGACCCCTGTTTCAGCCCTCATCCATGCCGCCACCATGGTCACCGCCGGCGTGTACCTGATCGCCCGCTCGGCCCCGCTCTACGAGCTGGCGCCCTCCGCGCAGCTGGTGGCCACCTGGCTTGGCGCAGCCACCGCCCTCTTTGCCGCCACCATCGCCATCGCCCAAAACGATATCAAAAAAGTGCTCGCCTATTCCACCATCAGCCAGCTCGGTTTCATGGTGGCGGCGGTGGGCATGGGCGCCATGGTCGCCGGGCTCTTCCATCTGGTGACCCACGCCTTCTTCAAGGCGCTGCTCTTCCTGGCAGCCGGTTCGGTCATCCAGGGTATGGAACGCGGCCTGCATGAGGCTGCCCACCACGGCGGCGAATATGATGAGGATGTGGACCCCCAGGATATGCGTTCCATGGGCGGCCTGCGCAGCCGCATGGGCCTGACCTTCTGGGTGTACCTGATTGGCGCCCTGGCCCTGGCGGGCATTGCGCCCCTGGCCGGGTTCTTCTCCAAAGATGAAATTTTGCTCGATGCCCTGCACGAGCAGCCGGGCGTTTTTGCCGTTCTGCTCACCGCTGCCTTCCTCACCGCCTTCTACATGGGGCGGCAGGTGCTGCTGGTGTTCTTTGGCCAGCCGCGCTCCGAAGCTGCTGCCCATGCCACCGAAAGCCCCGCCGTCATGACCGTGCCGCTGGTGCTGCTGGCCGCGGGTTCTGTGCTGGCTGGCGCCCTCAACCTGCCGGTGGAAGGCCTGCACTGGCTGACCGGCTGGCTGGAACACAGCATCGCCGGCGCCGAATCCCTGCCCTTTGACTGGCTGGTGGCTGTGGGCTCCACCCTGGTGGCCCTGAGCGGCCTGGCCGCGGCCTACTTTTTCTACGGCAAACGCCAGCCCCTGGGCCGCGCCCTGGCAGACCCGCTCAGTTCCGCGGGGTGCTGGGTCTACAGTGCCTTTCAGCACAAATGGTGGGTGGATGATATTTATCGCAAATGGCTGGTCGGACCGCTGCGCGCCATGTCCGAATTCCTGGCCGCCACCTTCGATCAGCAGGTGATTGACGGCGTGCCAAAACTGCTGGGTGAATCAGTCAAAGATTTTGCCATCTGGCTGAGCGGCCTGCAGAACGGCCTGGTCCGTTCTTACATCATGGCTGTGCTGGGCGGGCTGATCTTCATTCTGGCTTTCCTGCTTTTCATCATGCGCTAAAGGATGGGCTATGGAATACGGTCTTAATCCCCTCATTGTGGTGACCTTCTTCCCGTTATTGGGCTTCCTGGTGATCCTCTTTTTGCGTGAAACACAAAAAGAGGCCCTTCGCTGGACCGCCCTGCTGACCTCATTGATCACCTTTGGGCTCTCGCTGTGGCTGCTGGCAGGTTTTCAGCAAAACAGCGGCGATTTCCAGATGATCTATGACCTCACCTGGCTGAAAATTGGCCCGGCCCTCATCCGCCTGCAGATGGGCGTGGACGGCATCAGCATTTTGATGGTGCTGCTGACCACCTTCCTGACCCCGCTGGCCATTCTCTCCACCTGGACGGCCGTCAAAGAAAAAGTGAAAGGCTTCATGCTCTTCTTCATGATGCTTGAAACCGGCATGCTGGGCGTGTTTCTGGCCCTCGATATGGTGCTTTTCTATGTCTTCTGGGAATTCACCCTCATCCCCATGTACTTCCTCATCGGCATCTGGGGCGGCAAGCGGCGCATTGATGCAGCCATCAAGTTTTTCCTCTTCACCATGACCGGTTCGCTGGTGATGCTGGTGGCCATCATCTTCCTCGGCCTGACTATGGGCAGCTTCTCGTTGCCCGAGCTGATGGCCGCAAACCCGCTGATCTACACGGCGCAGCTCTGGCTCTTCCTCGGCTTTGGCCTGGCCTTCGCCATCAAGGTGCCGCTGTGGCCCTTCCACACCTGGCTGCCCGATGCCCATGTGGAAGCGCCCACGGCCGGCTCGGTCATCCTGGCGGGCGTGCTGCTGAAAATGGGCACCTACGGCTTCTTGCGTTTCAACCTGCCGCTCTTCCCCGATGCGGCCCGCAGCCTGGCTCCCTGGATCGGTACCCTGGCCGTGGCCGGCATTCTCTACGGTGCGGTGGTTTCCTGGGCCCAAAAAGACCTGAAAAAGCTGGTGGCCTACTCCTCGGTGAGCCACCTGGGTTTTGTCATGCTGGGCATCTTCGCTTTTACCGTTGAAGCCGCTGAAGGCGCCGTTCTGCAGATGATCAACCACGGCCTGAGTACCGGCGCCCTCTTCCTGATTGTGGGCATGCTTTACGAGCGGCGCCACACCCGCGAACTGAACGCCTTTGGCGGCCTGTGGAAGCAGATGCCGATATTGGGCTCGCTGGCGCTGGTGGTCTTCCTTTCATCTCTCGGCCTGCCCGGCCTCAACGGCTTTGTGGGCGAATTTTTGATCCTGGCCGGCACCTTTGTCTCACCGGTGCTGAACAATCCCTGGTTTGCCATCCTGGCTGCCCTGGGCGTCATCTGGGCGGCGGTCTATTTGCTGCACGCCTTCCAAAAAGTTTTCCTGGGCCCGTTGAAAAACGAAGCCAACCTGGCGCTGAAGGACCTCAACTGGCGCGAAATCATCACCCTCATCCCGCTGCTGGTGCTGATCTTCTGGCTCGGCCTCTATCCGCAGCCTTTTATCAACCTGATGGCTGCCAGCGTGGAAAAACTGCTGAAATGAGGAGAAACCCATGACCCTTGATTTTACGCCCATTCTCCCGTTTATGATCGTCGCCGGCGCAGCTCTGGCACTGCTGGTGCTGGATCTGTTCTGGCCGGTCCGGCTCAAATGGCTGACGCCGCTGCTGGCAGCGGCAAGCCTGCTGGCGGCCCTGGTGGTGGAACTCGGTCAGGCCAATTACCTGCGCGCTGGACTGAGCAACATGGTCATCATTGACAACTTCTCGGTGTTCGCCAATGCCATCTTCATCTGCAGCGGCATCGCCGCCATTGCCCTGGCTTATGATTACATCCAGCGCACCGGCATCAACCACGGCGAATATTACGTCCTGATGCTCTTCAGCATCAGCGGCATGCTGCTGATGTCCACCGCCGCCGACCTGATCATCGTCTTTCTGGCGCTGGAACTGCTTTCGGTGCCCCTCTATGTGCTCACCGGTTTCGCCCGCCCGCGCCTGGATTCAGAAGAAGCCGCCCTCAAATACTTTTTGCTGGGTGCCTTCTCGTCTGGCGTGCTGCTTTACGGCATTGCCCTGCTCTACGGCGCCACCTCCTACACCTCCCTGCACGGCATCCTCTCAGCCGTCAGCCGCGGCACCGCCGATATGCCCCTGGTGGTGGTGGGCGCCGCCTTCCTGCTGGTGGGCGTGGCCTTCAAAGGCGGGGTGGTGCCCTTCCACATGTGGGCCCCGGATGTTTACCAGGGCGCGCCCACCTCGGTGACCGGGTTTATGTCGGTGGGCGCCAAGGCCGCCGGATTTGTGGCCCTGCTGCGCATCTTTGTGGTGGCCTTCCCGCCCGTGGCCGTGGAACTGACTTCCGTCATGAACTTTCTGGCCTCGCTGACCATGCTGATCGGCAACATCGCCGCCATCGGGCAGCGCAACATCAAACGCATGCTGGCCTATTCCGGCATTGCCCAGGCTGGCTATATGTTGATGGCGTTTGTGCCTTTTGGCAACAAAGCCATCATTAACGATTCAGTAGCTTCCATGATCTTCTACCTGGCTGTCTATGCCATTGCCAGCTTTGGGGCCTGGGCTGTGGTGGTGGCGGTGGAACAGGCTGAGGGGCGCGGCCTGGATATTGACGATTATGCCGGTTTGGGGCGCCGCTACCCGCTGCTGGGTGTGGCCATGCTCATTTTTATGCTCTCGTTCATCGGCCTGCCCCCCACCCTGGGCTTTTGGGGTAAGTTCTACCTCTTCCGCTCGGTCATCGAAGGCAATTATATTGTCCTCGCCCTGGTTGGCATGCTGGCCTCACTGATCTCAGCTTACTACTACCTGCGCGTGGTGGTGATGATGTTCCTGCACGATGGAGCCAATATCACCGTGCGCCGCAACTGGCTGCTGAGCGGCCTGGTGGGTGTTTCAGCCCTGGCAGTGCTGCTTCTGGGCCTGATGCCCGGGCCGCTGTTCCAGATGGCCGCCGACGCCCTGTTGAGATTGTAAATCTCACCTTCTCTCGCGCGCGCTGGAAGCCCTGAAGGTTGATCTCTTCAGGGCTTTTTCATTAATAATAACAATGTATATGTATCTCAAATGCTCAAATCAGCCAGTCAGGTCTCCATTCAGTATCTCCCATTACCCAGGGTGAGGGTTTGCAGTAAATCAACATCAGGTTTTCAGAGATACACCCACCTGACCTTACCCAAACAGGTCAGCCCCTTAAAATCAAACCGCCCCTGTTGGCAGAGGCGGTTTGAAGCTCATGTAGGAAAATTCGTTCGTCAGACCAAAAAGATCACTGCGTGCCCTGCAGGCGGGGATCAAACGCATCGCGCAGACCATCGCCGAGGAAGTTGAAGGACAGCACCACCAGCGCCACGCAGGTGGCCGCGCCGAGAAGCAGCCAGGGCTGGGCATTGAGGGCCGTCTGACCTTCCAGCATCAGGGCGCCCCAGCTGGTGATGAAGAAGGAATTGGGATCCTGCGCCGGGATCAGGCCCAGGCCCAGGAAGCCGAGGATGGCTTCGGTGATGATCATGCCTGGCACCATCATGGCGCTCATGATGATCACGGGGCCAAGGGAATTGGGCAGGATGTGCTTGAACATGATGCGGGTGTCGGTGGCGCCGATGCAGCGGGCGGCCTCAACAAATTCCTTCTCTTTCAGAGAAAGCACCTGTCCGCGCACCACACGGGCCTCGCCCACCCAGTTGACCAGGGCCAGCGCGCCAAAAAGCATGAGTAGGCCGTTGAAGGCTTGCCCCAATGGCGTGTCGCGCAGAGCGATCATAACGATGATGAAGAACAGCAGGTCCGGGAAGGCCCAGATGATGTCGGTCAGGCGCATCAGCACGTTATCCACCCAGCCGCCCTGGTAACCCGAATACAGGCCAATGACCAGACCCACCACCAGCATGATGATGGTCGGGACAAAACCCACCACCATCGAGACGCGTGCGCCGTAGAGTACGCGGCTCAGCACATCACGGCCCAGGGTGTCGGTGCCCAGAATGAAGGATGGGTCGCTCTTTTGGCCGTTGGGACCTTCAGCGATCCATGCGGGGGGCAGGAAACCCTTGCCGTCGTTGATGGTCAGCGGGGCATGGGGGTTCTTCACGCCGTTAACAGTTGGGGGGAAGATGACCGAGGCAAAGATGGCAATGAGCAGGAAGATGGCAATGACCACCATACCCACTACAGCGCCTTTGTTGCGGAACAGACGGTACCAGGCATCAGCCCACAAGCTGCGGCGTTTGGTCGGCATATCCAGATTGGCAATGTTTTGTTCGTTTCCAGTTGCAGTAGCCATGAATACCTCCTATGAAAGTTTGATCCGGGGATCCAGGAAGACGTACACGATATCCACGCTCAAATTCGCCAGCGCGACCAGGAAAGCGAACAGCAAAGTGGTGCCCATGATCATCGAGTAATCGCGCCGCTGAATGGAAAGCACATATTCACGCCCCATGCCAGGGAAGCTGAACATGGTTTCGATGATGAAGGCGCCGGTGACCAGGCCAGCCAGGGCCGGCCCCAGGATGGTGACAACCGGGATCATGGCATTCTTAATCATGTGGCGGGTGATGACAACCCGTTCGGCCAGGCCTTTGGCGCGCGCCGTGCGGATGTAATCCTGGCGGATCACTTCCAGCATTGAAGCGCGGGTCATGCGGGCGGTGCGGGCCAGCGTGCCAAAACCCAGCACCACCGCGGGCAAAATCCAGGCGCTGATCGGCTCCCACGATTTTGGCACAATGGCAATAAGATGCAGCCAGGAACCGAAAATAATAATCAAATAAATGGCGATGACAAAATTGGGCACCGAAATGCCAACTGTGGTGATGAACAGGCCGATGTAATCAAAAATGGAGTTCCGGTTCAGGGCCGAGAAAATTCCGACCGGAATGCCGATCACAATGGCAAACAGCAGAGCAAACACGCCCAGGCGGGCTGAATAGCCGAACTTGCTGTACCAGAAGGGTTTATCTTCAGGCGGGCTGAAGAGAATGCTTTGCACGGTCATGCCGCGCACGCGGTACGATGGGCCCAGGTTGCCGCAAATGGCGCCGCAGATAAAAGCACCTTTGCTGTTGAAATCGCCAAACACATAAGCCGTGAACTGCCGCCAGAGCGGTTTATCGAGGCCGTAGTATTCGTTCATGCGCTTCAGCGTTGTGGCGTCCAACTGTTTGGCACTGGGGTCACGATCCCAGGGACCGCCCGGGGCCGCATGCATCAGGATAAAGGTGATCGCAGCGACAATCACCAGCACCGGGATCATTGCGAGAAAACGGCGAATGAGATATCCAAACATGAGCTACCTACCAATTTGTTCAGATCTGAGGCTGGCTGACCCGGCCCGAAAGCCGGGCCAGCCAGAGGGTTTACCAATGCTTATTCCAGATTACGGAAGCATCGTGGTGTCAATTGTGATGGTCAGAGGATCGTTGGAACCAGCGAAATCAGAATCCTGCGGGGTGGTCACAACGCCCTTGACCCAGGGTTTCACCAGGTAGCTGTTCAGGTTGTTCCACATGTAAGCCACGGCAGCCTGATCAGAGAGGATCAACTGAGCCTGCTTGTAGTTTTCCATGCGTTTCACCGGATCGCTCTCGGTATCGCCCTTCTTCATCCATTCGTCCATTTCGGCGTTGGAGAAGCTGTAGCGTTGAGCGTAGGATGAAGTGCTCATCCAGTACACCGACAGCCAGTTCTGGGGATCGGGGTAATCCATGCACCAGCCGAGGATGAACATCTGAGGAATGGTTTCCTTTTCCTTGGTCAGAGCAGTGAAGGTGGTGGGTTCAACGGGATTGAGTTTGATGTCAACACCGAGAACTTCCTTCCACTTCGCCACCAGCCATTCCCAGCGGGTGCGGTTGCGGGGGGTGTCACCGAAGGTGGCGACAACTTCGGGCATATTGCCAGCGTACTTGGATTCGGCAAGCGCCTTCTTGGCTTCTTCAGGGTTGTAGCCCCATTTGTTGTCTTCTGCAACGTAGCCGGGGCAGCCGGGGACAACCCAGGTGTGGGCGGGAGAGCCGTTGCCCTTGAGGACGTCCTTCACCCAGCCTTCGCGGTCCAGAGCCTGGGCAAAAGCCTGGCGGACTTTGGGATCATCGAACGGCGGTTTGGTGGCGGTGAAGTACACAGCGTAGGTACAACCACCAGCGTACTGCATCAGTTCCTTGCTGAGGACGGCATCGGCCTTGATGGTGGCGATGTCTTCAGCGCCGGCGCCGATGATATCGAATTCGTTGTTCTTGTAGGCTTCGAAGGACACGGCTGCATCATTGATGTAGCGGAATTCGATATTGTAGGTGGCCTGACCGCGCCAGTAATTGGCATTCGGGACGAAGTAAGCGCGCACGAAGGGCTCGAGGCTTTCGAGGACGAAGGGGCCGTTGCCGGTGTGGAACTTGGATGAGTTCCACCAGTTGTCGCCGCCTTCAGCGATGTTTTCTTCCTTGGCCGGGAAGGTCACCCAAAGGGACATCACGGTGTGGAAGTAGGGGGCGGGCTGGCGGAATTTCAGCTTCAGGGTGAGGCAGTCGGCCTGTTCGTAATCCTTGCAGGGCTGGCCAGCGGCATCCAGAGCACGAACTTCCACGGCGGCTTTCAGGTCAGCGCCAGCGGCATCATCGGGGGAAGAGCCGCGCCATTCAGCAGCGCCAACGATTTCATCGGTGATGGAACCGTATTCGCCAGCGGTGGCGGGATCAATGTTGCGCAGAATGGAATATTCAAAGCGCTTGGCATTGAGGATGGTGCCGTCAGAGTACTTCAGGTCCTTGCGCAGGGTGAAGGTCAGTTCGGTCGCATCGGCGCTGTATTCCCATTTTTCCGCAGCGGCGGGGATGGTCTCGAGCTTGTCATTCAGGCGGGTGAGGCCTTCGTACATGAGCTTGAGGTGGCCGATTTCGTTCACGAAGGACGACTTCTGCGGGTCGATGATGTCAGGGTAGGTGCCCAGGTTGATGCGCAGGAGGGCTTCCTTGGCCACAGGAGCCGCGGGAGCGGGGGTGGCGGTAATGACAGTGGTCTCGCCTGCTTTTTCGACCACAACAGTTTCAACGACCTTGTTTTCGACGACAACGGTCTTGACAACTTCTTTGACCTCGGGAGTGGGGGTCTGGCAGGCCGCCAGAACCATGCTCGCCACGATCAGAAGAGACAGGACTGCAAACAATTTGGAACGCATGTGTTTCTCCTCCAGAAAGTTTCGAATAAAAAGAGTGTGTTTTGGTAAACCCATTTCAGAAAGCGGTGCTTCATCTTGTGTGATAACATCACCTCCTTCTTATTTCAAGATGATTTCATTTAACCATATGGCATGCCACCCGGTGATCGGGCGTCATTTCACGGAATTCAGGTTCCTGCTGCGCGCAAATATCGGCCGCCAGGGGGCAGCGGGTGCGGAAGCGGCAGCCAGACGGGGGGCGCACGGGTGAGGGCACGTCGCCCTGCAGGATGATGCGTTTGCGCTTCTCTTCAATCACGGGGTCAGGCACTGGCACGGCTGAAAGCAGCGCCTGGGTGTAAGGATGAAGCGGATTCAGATAAAGATCATCGCGGTCGGCAAATTCCACGATCTTGCCCAGGTACATCACCGCCACGCGGTTGGAGATATGGCGCACCATCGAAAGATCGTGGGCAATAAACAGGTAGGTCAGGTTGAACTGTGCCTGCAAATCTTCCAGCAGGTTGATCACCTGCGCCTGAATGGACACATCCAGGGCCGAAATGGGTTCATCGCAGACGATGAGCGAGGGCTGCAGCGAAAGCGCGCGCGCCACACCCACGCGCTGGCGCTGGCCGCCCGAAAATTCGTGCGGATAACGGTTGGCGTAGGCGGGGTTCAGGCCCACCAGCTTGAGCAGTTCCTCAACTTTTTCTTCCGATTCCTTGCGCGAGGCCAGGTTATGGATCAGCAGCGGTTCACCGATGATTTCGCCGATGGTCATGCGCGGGTTCAGACTGGCATAAGGATCCTGGAAGATCATCTGCATTTTGCGGCGCATCTTGCGCAGTGTTTCGCCCTTCATCTTGACCAGGTCGTTGCCTTCAAACAGCACCTTGCCCGAGGTGGGCTTGTGGAGCTGCAGAATGGCGCGTCCGGTGGTGGATTTGCCGCAGCCCGATTCGCCGACCAGGCCAACGGTTTCGCCGCGGCGCACTTCAAACGAAACATTATCCACCGCATGCACAGCGGCCACCTGACGCTGAATCAGGATGCCTTTCATGATGGGGAAATGTTTGACAAGGTTTTCAACCTTGAGCAGAACTTCTTGGTTGTTATGGTTGCTCATGCGCGCGCCTTTCCTGTTTTGGGATCCACCCAGCAAGCCGACCAGTGGTCGGGTCCAACCAGTTGCAATTGCGGGTTTTCGTGCGAGCAGCGCTCGATTTTGTAGCGGCAGCGGGGCGCAAACGGGCAGAAAGTGGGGGTGTTGTATAACACGGGCGGAATGCCTTCAATGGATGTCAGGCGCTGGCGCTCGGTCTCATCCAGACGGGGCAGGCTGCCCAGCAGGCCCAGGGCGTAAGGATGCATGGGGTTGGCATACAGTTCCTTCACCGGGGCCGTTTCGATGATGTAACCAGAGTACATCACCGCCACGCGGTCGGCCATGCCGGCCACAATGCCCAGATCGTGGGTGATCCAGACGATGGCCATGCCAAATTCATCGCGCAGGCGCTTCACCAGTTCCACAATCTGCGCCTGAATGGTCACATCCAGAGCGGTGGTGGGTTCGTCGGCGATGAGCAGCTGCGGGTTGCAGGTCAGCGACATGGCGATCATCACGCGCTGGCGCATGCCGCCCGAAAATTGATGCGGATAATCGTTCAGGCGTTCCTTGGCGTTGGGGATGCCCACCAGCTGCAGCATCTCAGCCACACGTTCGTACGCCTGCTTGCGATTCATGCCCATGTGAACTTCCAGCGGTTCCGCCACCTGGCGGCCGATGGTCAGCACCGGGTTGAAGGAGGTCATTGGGTCCTGGAAAATGACGCTGATTTGCGAACCGCGCACATGGCGGATCTCATCATTCGACATTTTGAGCAGGTCTTTGCCATTAAAAATGGCCTGACCGGCTACCACTTTGCCCGGAGGGGTGGGAATGAGGCGGAGCATGGACATCATTGTCACACTCTTGCCGCAACCGCTTTCCCCAACGACGCCCAGGGTCTCTCCCTCATTCACTTTGAAGGAAACACCATTAACGGCATGGACAGTACCTTCGCGGGTGCGAAAGTGTGTCTCAAGGCCTTGCACGTTTATTATTTCAGCCATGCATGCTATCCTTGGAAGAAAAATAAAATCGGATCGTTATTAGTGAGCATACCTTTTTTCGGCGATGATGCTTACACGTCACCATCAGTATACTCTGAATTTAGAACACTGTCAAAGGAGTAGTTAAAAAACAGGATCATCGTCATATGTTAGGGGTGCTGTGTCGATACTGGAGTACTACTCCAGTAGGGGGATCACCCTCCCCCAGAAGGGCTCCGCTTGCCATCCGCCAGGATGGGCCGCCAGGCAACAGGTATCCGTCACAGCGCCGCACACGCCTCCTTCTTAAAGAAAAGGTTTTTGTAACCGGTTTAACCGTGATTGCGGAACATTAACCAGCCCACTCCCACCAGCAGCAGAATGCCTACCGCCTGATCGAGGGTCGGCCATTTGAAAAAGTCGCCGCTGGTCAGCGCCAGCGCGACCATGGTCACGACAAACCAGCCCACTGTCTGCACTTCTGGAGAAGTAATTCCAAAGCCCTGCAGAAAGCGGATGACAACCCAATAGGCGCCCACCCCCAGAATAAATCCGCCCGCCGAAAATAACGCCTCGCGGCCTACAAACTGTCCCTGATCCCAGACCTTCGCTGAATGCAGAAAACCCTGAGCATCACCCCAGCCTGAAACCAGGGTAAACACCAGGATCGCCGCAATATTCAAAACAGTTTCCCAGGTCATTGTGGTAAAATTCCTTTCATCACGCAGTGAGGTCAGGTCAATGGATCATCTAATTTTACACCATATTGGCGAACTTCTGGATAAAAGTGGGGCCCAATTTGCCCTTTATGTGCAAAAAACCGGCAAGCCGCCCTTCTTTTATCAGAATCATGATCTCTTTTATTCAGCTTCCATCATCAAAATTCCCATTCTTCTCTCGTGGGTGATGCTGGAACGGGAAGGCCTGCTGGACCGCCGCGCCCTGTGCGACATGAAAGCCGAGCCGCCCGTGCAGGGCGCCGGGCTTTCATGGCTGCTCGCCACCCCCTGCCTCACCTACCAGGATGTGCTGCTGATGATGATTGCCCTGTCAGATAACCTCTGCACCAATCTGATCATCCGGCGCATTGGCCTGCAGCGCCTCAATGAGACCTTCCGCAGTCGCCTCAAGCTGGCCGGCGGCACGCGCATTGAACGCAAGCTCTTCGATTACGCCGCCCGCGCCCGCGGCTTAGATAATTATGTTTCGGCAGCCGACTGCATCCATTTTTACAGTCTGATGGAGAGCCTGCGCGCCGAAGAAAAAGCCTGGGTGGACCCCATGTTCGCCGTCAATGACGACACCAGCCTGCTGCTGCGCAACGTCCCTCGCGACAGTCTCACCTTCCACCACAAAACCGGATCCATTCCCAATGTGCTGCACGATTGGGGCTATACGGATCGCTGCCGCATCTTCCTCCTCACCCAAAATGTGCGCGATGAGCGACAGATGAATGCCATTTTTGGCGAACTGGGCGAACTGCTCAGCTAGTCCAGGCTCAACCCCAAAAACGCCCCTTTGCGCGGGCGTTTTTTGTCGCTTCATCTCAAATAACGCGTCGTCTCAGCCGCGGTCAAATCAGGCGCAGGCGCATGGGCACAAAGCGCAGCCCATTTTTTTCCTGCTCAGCACCGGTGCGTTCAAAACCCAGCCGTTGGTAAGCTTCCACCGCGTAAAGCGAGGCATTCACCGTCATTTCAGGCAGCCCGGGCTGGTGCAACCGCGCCTCGCTGATGCACAGTCCCAGCAGCGCGCGCGCCACCCCCTGCCCCTGGTAGGCCTGATCCACAAACAGCAAGGCAATATGTTCCGGGTGATTCAATTCAACCATTCCGGCCAGCGCTTCGCCTGAATGCGCCACATAAACAGTGCTTTCAGCTGCCATGCGGGCCGCCATTTTTTCTGGCGCAATAAAACTGCGGAACTCCATCACGCCCTGGGGGGTGAAATCGGCGGCCACGAAGGCGTCAAAAACCCGCCCCACCAGTTCAGCCAGAGCCGGGGTTTCATCCACGCTGGCCCGTCTGAAAGATAGATTCTCTGGCCCTTCGCTGTTCATGCCTGGCCCTCCAGCGCCTTGCGGATCTCATTCACCAGGTGGCCCTCAGGCACTGCGCCGATGATGGGCAGCCCCACCCCGCCGTTGATGGCCGTGTGCGGCACGCCCATCACCTTATGCTGCTTGGCCAGTTCTGGAAATTCCAGCACTTCCACCGCTTCAGCCTGCACCAGCGGGCTTTCAAGGGCAAACTGATGCGCCAGCACCACCGCCCGCGGGCAGGCCGGGCAGGTTGGGGTGAGAAATACCTGCAGCAGCACCGGTTTTTCCAATCCCTTCAAAAATTCGCAGGTTTCCTGGCTGAGGCCCGAATGGCGGTTTGAAACCATCACCAGGTCGTTAATCAGGGTGGTGAATTCATGGCCGGAAGGCGTGCCTGAAAAGCGGATGCCGTAATCGGTAAGCAGCTCGCCGTCTTTAGCCGCCACCACCAGGCAGGGTGCGCGCTGAACATGGTACCGGGCTGCCTGGTCGCTGCTTTGCTCAAAATCAAAAACGCTCAGGCCAATCAAATCTGACAGGCCCGCCACCTCTTCCAGCAGGCGGCGCGTGTCAGCATCTGCTTCGCCCCCGAAAAAGATCATTTCCACCGGCAGGTGCAGGGCTTTGAAAGCCCGCTGCACTGCCGCGGCAATGACATCGTTGAGAAATTTTTCACCCATCGCAGCAGCCTATGAAAGCGGCCAGGTGGGCATGGCATCCATGTCCAGGCTGTCGCGCTGCCCCAGGGCAAAGCGGAAATAACCCGCCGATGCGATCATGGCGGCGTTATCTGTGCACAATGAAAGGGAGGGAATATGCACCGGAAAATCCTTCTGCGAAAGGAAGGCGTCGCGCAGGGCGCGGTTGGCCGAAACGCCCCCCGCCACCAAAATCTGCCGCGCATGGTGCATTTGCGCCGCCTGCAGGGTTTTGGTCAGCAGCACATCCACCACCGCCGCCTGAAAACTGGCCGCCAGGTCTTTCACCGGCAGGGTGCGCCCTTCGCTTTCCAAAGTGCGCACCGTGCGCAGCACAGCCGTCTTCAAACCGCTGAAAGAGAAGTTCCACGAATTATCCAGGCGCGCGCGCGGGAAGGGGAAGGCTTTGGGATCGCCTTCAGCCGCCGCCTTTTGAATAGAAGGTCCGCCGGGATAAGGCAGCCCCAGCAGGCGCGCCACCTTGTCAAAGGCTTCGCCGGCGGCGTCATCCAGGGTGCCGCCCAGACGTTTGTATTTCAGGTGCCCGGTCACCAGGTTCAACTCGCTGTGTCCGCCAGAAACCAGCAGCACCAGCAGGGGGAACTGCGGTTCCGGCGGCGGGGCAGCCGCCTCCGCCGGGTACACCCAGGCGGAATAGATATGCCCTTCCAGGTGGTTCACGCCCACCAGCGGCAGGCCTGTGGCCAGGGCAAGCCCCTTGGCCATGTTCAGGCCCACCACCAACGAACCAGCCAGTCCCGGGCCGCGCGTCACCGCAATGGCATCCAGGTCTGAGAGGCGCAAATGCGCCTGCTGCAAAGCCTGATCCACCACCGCCTGAATGGTCTTGATGTGCTGGCGCGAGGCAACCTCGGGAAAAACGCCGCCGTAGCGCGCATGCAGGTCAATCTGGCTGGCCACCACGCTCGAAAGCAGCACCCGTCCGTTCTCAACAATCGCTGCGGCGGTTTCATCGCAGCTTGATTCAATCCCCAGCACCCGTCCGGGCGGTAAAATGGTTTCAGGCTTGTTTCCCATGCTTATTTTCCTACGGGCAAAATCAAATCATAAGGGAACTCGGCCAGCACTTCGATCTTCCCATCCGGAGCCACCCAGTAGGTATCTTCGATGCGCACGCCCATGCCCTTTCCAGGGTAGTACAGGCCGGGTTCAATGGTGAACACCGAGCCGGGCACCAGGTAATCGGGGTTGGCTGCGCCGGTGCGAATGGCGGGTTTTTCGTGCACCTGCAGGCCCAGGCCGTGGCCCACCGAGTGACAGTAGCCGTCGGTGGTTTCGGGGGTGTGCAGCACGGTGGGGTGCCCCATGGCTTCAAACAGCTCACAGGTGAGCTGCTGGTAGCGGCTGGCAGGCTCGCCAGCCTTCAATTCACTCACCACCCGGTCATAGACGCTCTTCACTTCATCATACAGTTTTTGCACAGGTTCAGGGGCAAAGCCCAGGCACCAGGTGCGGGTGAAATCATAAAAATAGCCGCCGCCCGCTTCGCAGGGATAAATATCGAAAACGATCGGGGCGCCCAGGCGCAGCACGTCGTCGGGGTTGCCGCTGCTGTGCGGCACGCCGGCATCCGCGCCGATGGCAAAAATGGTGCCTTCGGGGTTTTCAGCGCCAAGCTCAGCCAGCCACAGTTCAATACGCTGTTTCACATCGCGCAGCACCAGGGTGCGGCCGGTTTCGTCCACCAGGTGGTCGCCTTCCACTTTTTGCGCTTTGAGATAATCGGCCACTCGCCCCACCACGGTGGTGGTGATTTTGCCCATGCGGCGGATGTGTTCCACTTCTTCAGGGCTCTTGGTTTCGCGCGCCTTGATCAGCACCAGGCCGTCCACATCTCCCATAAAGGTCAGGCCAGGCATCAATGCCTGCAGGGCGCTCAGCACGGCAAACACCTGGCCCACATCTGTGCGGCCGTAAAGCAGCACCTTGCCGCTTTCCACACCGGCTTCTTTAAACATCATCTGATAGCGCAGGGCCATGGCCTGGGTGGTGTTACCGCCCGCCCGTTCCAGCAGGTCTTTCCAGGGATAGCTGTTGTAGGAAACAATGCGCAGGCCGGTTTTGGCGGCCTCGTCGCGTTCCATTGGTCCATGAAACAGCACCGGGGCTTCGCCGCGCTTCTTGATTAAATCAGCCTGAGAAATGTGTCCGCCGCCGGTGAAGTAATACATGGCCGGGTTATGCGAGGCAGCGCCAACCACCAGCATGGCGTCGGCATCCACAGATTGCATGAGACAATCGAGATCAGTTTTCATAGGCTCCAGATTCCATCAATGATGTCCGGCCAGCAGCCGGTTGAGTGCGGCCAGCAGGGGGCCGTCTTGTTCAGGCAAAACGGTGCGCGGGTCCAGAACCACACGCTCCGCTTCAATGCGGGCAATCACCGGCGGATCAGCGGCGCGCAGGTCCGCCAGCAGACGGTTGGCGCGGCCGGGCGGCAGCGCCAACAGCCAGGTGGGGCGGGTTTCGCCGGGCAGGCTGCCGCCGCCAATGGTTGATTCGCCGGCCAGCACCTCACCCAATCCCAGGGTTTGCGCCCACTGGCAGGCGCGTGCCTGCAGTGCGCCGGGCTCGGCGGCAATCATGCGCCACACCGGCACCTCGCGCTCAGCCTCACCCTTCAGATAGTGGGTCAGGGTGGCAGCCAGCGCCGCCAGGCAGAGTTTATCCGGGCGCACGGCGCGCATCAGGGGGTGTTTTTTCAGCCGGCTGATCAGCTCAGCCTGCCCCAAAATGATGCCCGCCTGCGGTCCGCCCAGCAGTTTATCGCCCGAAAAACAGACGATATCCGCACCGGCCGCCAGCGACTCCATCACCGTGGGTTCGTGGGCCAGACCCCAGCGCGCCGTATCCAGCAAAGCGCCCGACCCCAGATCGTCTACCATCAGGCAGCCGGTGCGGTGTGCAGCCGCCGCCACTTCGGCCAGGGCCGGTTCGCCGCTGAAGCCGATGATGCGAAAATTGGAGGGATGGGCATGCAGCACCAGCTGGCCTCCGCCAGCCAGAGCCGCCTCATAATCCTCAAGATGCACCCGGTTGGTGGCGCCAATTTCCATCAGCTTTGCCCCCGATTGGCGCATCACATCGGGCACGCGGAAACCGCCGCCAATTTCAACCAGCTGGGTGCGCGAAATCACCGCGCGTTTGCCTTTGGCCAGGGCGCTCAAAATGAGCAGCACCGCCGCCGCATTGTTGTTCACCACCAGCGCGGCTTCGGCGCCGGTCAGGCGGGTGAGCAGGGTTTCGGCATGCAGGCTGCGCGCACCGCGCGCGCCGCGCTCCAGGTCAAACTCCAGCGTGGCGTAGCCTTCGCCGGCCTGCTGCACAGCCTGCAGGGCCGCCCGGCTGAGGGGCGCGCGCCCCAGGTTGGTGTGCAGCACCACCCCGGTGGCATTGATCACACTGCGCAGGGTTGGCGCCAGCCAGCTTTGCAGCAGGGCGCCAGCCCGGTCCATTAATTGTTCTGCGGAAGGGATCTGTAAATCAGGCGCCTGCCGCGCCGCCGCCAGGGCAGCTCGCAGGGCATCCACCGTCAGAGCGCGTCCATAAAGAGAAACCAGATGCGCTGCGGCATCCATTTGCAGCAGCGCTTCTACGGAAGGCAGGTCTCTTAAGGAAGGCGCGGCCATAAATCAGGGTCACTTTGGCTTCCAGCGCGAGCGCTCCCAAATGCGCAGCAGCGCTTCAATCAAAATAAAAATGCCCAGCAGCACCAGTCCTAGCACCAGGCTGAGCACCCGCCCCATTTGCAGCCAGGCCAGAATGCCGCCATAGACGCCAAACCAGATGGACTGGCGCAGCACCACATCGCCTTCCACCGGCGGCGTGGATGGAAAACGAATGTGCAGGAAATAAACCACCGGCAGGCTGGTGCCGCTCAGCGCCAAAACCAGCAAGGCAAAAAACAGCCAGCGCGGCCCCAGGGTGGGCAGCGTATATTGCACCACCAGGGCCAGCCCGGCCCAGCCCAAAAAGGCCATCACCAGGCCCAGCCCGATAAAAGTTGCATGTTGAGGTTTATTGTCCATGTTCAGATCCCATTCCATAAATTATATCGTATAAGGCCAAAAGCGGTATAATCATTTTTGTCCTTTAGCCAGCCTATTTTCCTCCGGAAAGGTGCATTAAAGATGCCAGACCTGGTGCGCGCTGAATTTCACTGCCATACCCTTTACTCCAAAGACAGCCTGATGCGGGTGGAAGACCTGCTGGCGGCCTGCCGCAAAAAAGGCATTGACCGCCTCGCCATCACCGACCACAACAGCATTCAGGGCGCCCTGCACGCGCAAAAACTCGACCCCGGGCGCGTCATTGTCGGCGAAGAGATCATGACCCTCAAAGGCGAGCTGCTGGCCTTTTTTGTGGTGGAGCAGGTGCCCAAAAACCTGCCTCCGCTCGAGGCCATCCGCCGTCTGCGCGAACAGGGCGCCTTCATCAGCGTCTCCCATCCCTATGACCGCCTGCGCAAAGGTGCCTGGGCCTTGCCTGACCTGCTGGAAATTGCCCCTCTGGTGGATGCCGTCGAAACCTTCAATGCGCGCTGCCTGCGCAAACGCACCAACGAACTGGCTCAGGCTTTTGCCGCCAAACACAACCTGCCCGGCACGGCCGGGTCTGATGCCCATTCGCTGCTCGAAGTGGGCCGCGCCACCCTGCTGCTGCCCGATTTTCACAATCCTGCCGAACTCAAGGATGCCCTGCTGAAAGCCCACCCTCAGGCCCAGCTCTCAGCCTCATGGGTGCACCTCACCTCCACCTACGCCAAGCTGCGCCGCCGCATCTGGAAGCGCGACCTGCCCAAGCTCTGAAATGCGGGCAAAGCCGCCTGGCTTTTTTGCACTAATTCAACGTAAAATAGAATGTGGCCCCCTGTCCCGGCTGTCCTTCCGCCCAAATTTTCCCGCCGTGACGGTTGATGATGCGTTTAACTGTGGCCAGGCCAATGCCAATTCCCTGAAATTCATCCTGGGTGTGCATGCGTTGAAACACCTGAAACAGCCGCCCGGCGTAAGCCATATCAAAACCAGCGCCGTTGTCGCGGATAAAATAAACCGGGCTGCCCTGTTTCCAGCGCCCCTCAGCTTCATCCACGGTTAAAAGGCCAAATTCAATCCGCGCCGCGGCTGCCTTTGCCGTGAACTTGAAGGCATTGTCCACCAGATTCTGCACGGCAGCCCGCAGCAGGCGTTCATCGCCATTCACGTTCAGTTCGGGCTGAATCAGCCAGTCCACCTTCCGCACCGGGTCTGCCGAGCCCGCCTCAGCGGCGCATTCCTCCACCAGCGCGCTCAAATTCACCTTTTTCATCTCCATTTCCGCGCGGGTAAGGCGAGAGAGCGTCAGCAGCCCCTCAATGAGCTGTTCCATTCGCGCCACGTTTTTATCCACGCGGTGTAAATATTCCTGGCCCCTATCATCCATTTTTTCACTGTAATCTTCCAGGAGAATCCGGTTGAATCCGCCGATGGAGCGCAGCGGGGCGCGTAAATCGTGCGAAACGGAATAGGAAAAGGCTTCCAGATCCTGGTTGGCCGCCTGCAATTGTGCGGTGCGCCGCGCCACCCGCTCTTCCAGTTCCAGGTTCAGGTTGCGCTGCTCTTCTTCGGCAGCCGCCAGATCCTCAGCCTGCTGCTGTAAGTGGGTTACCTGTTCTTGAATCTGCTCCGTCATATGATTGAAAATTTGAGCGAGACGGCCAATCTCATCCTGCCTGAATACATCGGCCCGTGCCGTCAGGTCGCCACCTGCAAAGGCTGCCACCGCATGTGAAAGAAGGGTCAGCGGCCGGACGAAGTTGGCCGAAATCCACCACAGCGAACCCAGCAGGATAAGCACCAGCGCTGCAGTAAGCACCACAAACTGGCTGACCACCCGGTTAATGGTGGACTGCTGCAGCAGGGTCATGGTGTTCAGATTTTCATTGGTTTGCCTGACCAGGTCACGCGTGGCCGATTTGATCCTGTTCAAATGCCCGTACACCGTAATGGCGCCTTCATTTATACTGCGACTGCGGCTTAACCGGTCATCTGAAATGGATGCAATTTTTTCCAGAGCATCTCTCAAATTTCCAAGTTCACTCATCATATCGGCTTTAAAAGGATCCTCAAACTGCGCCTGCATGAGGCTGCGTTCCAGATTCTTCATCGCCTCCATCATCGCGTCACGGTCCATCACTCCGCCGATCACCAGGTAACGGTCGAAACTGGTTTCCAGCAGCATGGTCTGCACAGCAAAATTATTCAGGCTGTAGATCTGGTTACCCAGCGGGGTGATCTTTTGCGCAGCCGCATTAACAGCCATCATCTGGTTGAACGATATGAGAAAGAACACCATCATCAACACCAGCACCATGCCAAAGCCAATGGCAAACCTTCCAGGAATGGAATTCCAGATGCGGCGAATCATGGTGCCTCGCGATCAATCACCTCGGCATGCTTCAGCACGTAAGGTGAAAAAACCACTTTCAATTTCTCGGCAATATCCAGGTTAATCCATAATCTCCCGGTGCGGTTGCGGGTGACCGGAATTTCCTGCACTGAGGTGCCCTGTAAAATGCGCAGGGCGGTTTCGGCTGCCCAACTGCCTTCTTCCTGACCGCTCTTTGCCAGGGTGATCAGGGCGTAAGGCGCCATCCACTGCAAAAACGATCCGGTCGGCTTTTCCGTGCTTTGAATAAAAAATGCCCGCGCCGCCGCTTCATCCCAATCCCCAATGCCCGCATTGCTGCCAATGAGCACCACATCAGTCTGTGCCTGCGCCTGCAGAAATAAGCGCTGGTATTCAGCCTGGGTTTTCTCTTCAACCCAAAAAATTTGCAACTGCCGGTCAAAATAGCGGTTGTAATATTCGATATTTTTCTGCTCGGTGATGTCATCCACAGCCACAATGCCCACCCGGCTTCCCTGGCTGAGCACATCAAGCTGACCCATCAGCTGCGGCACCAGGTGCACCTCCACCATGCCGGTGACATGTTCCGGCTCGAAATGATATTCTGAATCGTCCCAGTTCACACTGGCAAACACCACCGGCACCGTGCCTGTGGCAAAATACGGCACAATCAGCCATTGCTGGGCGTTGTCGTCTGTGGCAATGATCACATCGGGCGCATAGGCGTTGATTTTTTCGGCCGTTTCTGCGGCTTTTTTCACTGCATATTCTTCTGATGGATTGCGTTTCATATCCAGGCGGAATATCTGCCATTCCACACCCGTCGGGTTGAGCACAGAAGCCAGCCCGGCTTCAAGCTCTTGGGACCAGTCATAATCAGGCGCATAAGAATCTACCCAGGCAATTTTTTTGCCCTGGTAAATGGAGGCGGGCGATGGGGTGGCCGCGGCCGTTCCGCCTGAGGCCTGCAGCGCCCACGGAATCAGCATCAGGAATCCTCCAAAAAGAATTAGGAATCCCAACAGCAGCAACCCGTCACGTTTCACACGCATCCACATTCGCCGCTCACCTGACCTTCACCAATAAATATCATTTCCTTTTAATGTCTGCTCAGGTTTGCCCCCCGTTACTACGGGGAGCAGTCCTCGAAGATGATCGCGCTTGGCGGTTAATTTTCTGCCGCAAAATTGAAACCATTTTTTACCGCGAAGACCACGCCCTCCGCAGGAGCGGGGCAGGCCCGCAGTAGCGCCTCCGCTTCTTGAAGGCAAGAGGGCAGGTGAGACAGCCAAAGAAAGCAGATTTTGATCTTTTTTTCTTCCTTTGCGGCCTTAGCACACTTGGCGGTTCAAAAAAAGACCCGGCTGAGTAGTTACTCCTTTTATTCTAAAAGAAAACGAAGGATAAAACAAGTTGGCGCCGGAATAACCGTTTTTTTCATGCTCCAATCGCCTGCTGTTAAATGATCAGATGGATAACCGGATACCCCACCAATCAATTTACCTGAACAGAAGCTTAAAGAGCTCACAGATTGATCCACCCTGTGAATCAGGTGTAAATTTGTCTTGACGAATCCCCAGCTTGGGGTAAAATGAGACTATACGGTTCAGGGGCGATGGCGGAATAGGCAGACGCAACGGACTTAAAATCCGTCGGGTAATACCGTGTGGGTTCGACCCCCACTCGCCCCACCATAATGGATCCGCCAAACAGCATTGACGGAGGAAAGTACGCCGGCAGAAGCCGACAGGGACGCACAGGGCGCAGACTGAGACCCGTGCGAGACTGAACCCGGCCGAAGTTCCCTCCCGAGCTGCTCAGGTGAACGCCCGTCAGGGCCATTAGTCTGAGCCGGTTTTCCACCGTTACCCGGAAGGCCACTCGCCCCCTGGGCGGCTGGCTCAAAGTGGGCTGCGCTTCGCCGTGCAGCCAATAAGGGTGGTACCGCGGGTTTTCGCCCGTCCCTTGTTGGGATGGGCGTTTTTTTGTTAACCCCTGACTGCCGCGCCTTTTGCCCGAAGGCCAGGCCTGACAGCCAGAAGCACAAGCAGAATTTTATTGGAGGTGACCGATGTCAGAAGACCATGAGATTTTTACCCGTCTCGACCAGGCTCAGGCTGCGGCGCTGCCTGCCCTTGAACAGGCTGGCGACGAAGCGGCCCTGCAGGCCTGGAAAACCGCCCATCTTGGGCGCAGCTCGGCCGTCATGCAGGCCTTCAGCCAGCTTGGCCAGGCCCCCAAAGAGATCCGCCCGGCCATTGGTCAGCGCGCCAACCAGGTGAAGCTGGCGCTCGAAAGCGCCTTTGCCATCCGCAGCCAGGCCATCAAAGAACAGGCCCTGCAGCGCGCCCTGCAGCAGGAAAAACTGGATGTGACCCTGCCGGGCCGCCCCCAGCCGCGCGGGCGCATGCACCCCGAAAGCCGCGCCCTCGAAACCATCTACACCATTCTGGCCGAAATGGGCTTTCAGATTTTCCGCACGCCCGAAGTTGAAACCGACGATTACAACTTCTCGCTGCTCAACATCCCTGCCTACCATCCGGCCCGCGATATGTGGGACACCTTCCACACCACCCGCCCCGGCACCCTGCTGCGCACCCACACCTCGCCCGGCCAGGTGCGCGCCATGCGCCAGCGCGCCCCCGAACCCATTCGCGTGGCCCTGCCCGGCATGTGCTACCGCTATGAACAGACCAGCGCGCGCTCTGAAATCCAGTTCAACCAGGTGGAACTGCTGGTGGTCGGCCGCAACATCACCTTCGGCGACCTGAAAGGCACCCTCACCGACCTGGCCCGCCGCATTTACGGCGATAATGTGCGCACCCGCCTGCGCCCCTCCTATTTCCCCTTCACCGAGCCCTCGGGCGAAATGGATGTGGAATGTTTTGTCTGCGGCGGCAAAGGCTGCGCCGTGTGCAAAAATTCGGGCTGGCTCGAAATTCTCGGCTGCGGCATGGTCCACCCGGTGGTGCTGCAGAACGGCGGCTATGACCCGAGCGAATGGAGCGGCTTCGCCGCCGGCATGGGCCCTGAACGCATGTCCATGCTGCGCTACGGCATTGAAGATATCCGCTATTTCTGGTCCAATGATGTTCGTTTCCTGGAGCAGTTCTCATGAAACTACCTCTTTCCTGGCTCAAAGATTATGTTGATATCGACCTTTCGGTCGAAGACCTGGCCCGTGTGCTCACCCGCGCCGGCCTGGAAGTCGATTCCATTCAACTGGTTGGCCTGGCGGCTGAAACCAGCAGCCAGCATGAATTCAAAATCAACGGCCTGACCTGGGAAGCGGATAAAATTGTCGTCGCTCAAATTGACGAAGTGATGCCGCACCCCAATGCCGACCGTCTGGTGCTCTGCCACCTGAATGACGGCATTAAAGAGCAGGTGGTGCTCACCGGCGCCCCCAACCTCTTCCAATACCGCGGCACCGGCCCCCTGCCCACCCCGCTCAAAGTGGCCTATGCCCGCGAAGGCGCCCGCATCTACGACGGCCACCAGCCCGGCCAGGTGCTCACCACCCTCAAACGCGCCAAAATCCGCGGCATCGAGTCCTATTCGATGGTCTGCTCGGAAAAGGAACTGGGCATCTCTGATGAGCACGAAGGCATCATCCTTCTCGACGCCGATGCGCCCACGGGCATGCCGCTGGTGGACTACATGGGCGATGCCGTCTTCGAAATCAGCATTCTGCCCAATATGATCCGCAATGCCTGCGTGGTGGGCGTGGCGCGCGAAGTGGCCGCCATGACCGGCCGCGAACTGCGCCTGCCCCCGGCAGATTTCCATCCGGCGGGGCCGGCCATTGCCGGACGCGCCTCCATCAAAATTACCAACCCCGAGCTCAACCCACGCTTCGTCCTCGGCCTGATCGAAAACGTCACCCCGCAGCCCAGCCCCTATAAAATCCAGCTGCGCCTGCGCCTGGCCGGCATGCGCCCGATCAACCATGTGGTGGATGCCACCAATTACCTGATGCTCGAACTGGGCGAGCCGCTGCACGCCTTCGATTACGATGTGCTGCTGCAGCGCGCAGGCGGCAAGCCCCCGGTCATCATCACGCGCACAGCCAACCCCGGCGAACACCTGACCACGCTGGATGATGTGGACCGCGCCCTCGAACCCTTCACCGTGCTGGTGTGCGATGAAGCCGGCGCGCTCTCCATCGCCGGCGTGATGGGTGGGCAGGAAAGCGAAGTGACGTCAGCTACGCGCAACATTTTACTCGAGGGCGCCTCGTGGAATTTCATCAATATCCGCAAGACGGTCTCCTACCTGCGCCTGCAGTCTGAGGCCGCCTACCGCTTCAGCCGCGGCATCCACCCCGAACTGGCTCCCTGGGGCGTGCAGCTCTGCCTCAAACGCATGAGCGACTGGGGCGAAGGCGTGGTGGCCTCCGGCCTCATCGACAGCTACCCCGCGCCGGTCACCGACCCGGTGGTGACTCTCAGCGAGGCCGATGTGACGCGCATTCTGGGCATTCAGCTCAGCGCCGCCGAAATTGCCGCCCTGCTGCGCCGCCTCGATTTCACCTGCACCGTTGAAGGCAGCAGCGTGATGGCCAAAACACCGCCTCACCGTCTGGATGTGGGCGAAGGCGTGGTCGGCAAAGCGGACCTGCTGGAAGAAGTGGCGCGTATTTACGGCTACGATAACATCCCCGCCCGCCGCATGACCGATGCCCTGCCGCCCATGCACCCCAACCCGGTGCTTGAAACCGAAGCCAAGGTGCGCGAGCAGCTGGTGGTGCTGGGTTTGCAGGAGGTGATCACTTATCGCCTGACCTGCGTGGAGCGCGAGGCGCGCATTCTGCCGCCCGGCGCCGAGGCCCCCGGACCCTACATCACCCTCAAAAACCCCATTGCCCCCGAGCGCAGCCTGATGCGCCGCCATTTGCTGGCTTCGGTGATGGAAATTGTGGAGCGCAACGCCCGCCTGCGCGAACACCTGGCCTTCTTCGAAATCGGTCCCGTCTTCTTCCCCCGCGATGACGATCCCCTGCCCGATGAGCCCACCCGCCTGGCCATTGCCATGACCGGCAAGCGCGACCTGGCTGGCTGGGATGGCGCGCCGTCCGCCAACCTCGATTTCTATGATCTCAAGGCCGTCATCGAAAGCCTGCTCGACAGCCTGCACATTTCCGGCGTCACCTACACCCCCGCCGCCGCTTCCAGCTACCATCCCGGCAAATGCGCCGAGATCCGCGCAGGTGATGTGGTGCTGGGCGTGATGGGCGAACTGCACCCCCTGGTGCGCGCTCATTACGACCTAGGCGCCAGCAGCGCCCCGGTGCTGGCCGCCGAGCTTTACCTGGAACGCTTCAACGGCTGCCGCCCGGCCCGTGTGCTGGCCCAGTCTGTGCCGGTGTTCCCGCCCGTTCTGGAAGACCTGGCCGTGGTGGTGGATGAAAGCACCCCCTCCGCGGTGGTGGAAGAAGCCATCCGCGCCGCCGGCGGCAAGCTGGTGACCGCGGTGCGCCTGTTCGACATCTTCCGCGGCGAGCAGCTCGGCGCTGGCAAGAAGAGCCTGGCCTACAGCCTCACCTACCAGCTCCCCGACCGCACCCTCACCGACAGCGACACCCAGCAGGTGCGCCAGCGCATCATCCGCCGCCTGGAGCAGGACCTGGGCGCCAAACTGCGCGCTTGATAAGATAGATACGAACACCTCCCTCTGGAAGAATCAGAGGGAGGTGTTTTTCAAGAGATTTTCTCTGATGGTTAAATTGCCTGCCTTGAAAGCAGATTTTCCATCCCCTGTTACACAGATATTTTGCAATCAAACACCTCATCTACAATATGCAACATAAAAAGATTGGTAATTGAGGATGGATGGGATAGAAATTACTGGACTTATCTAAAAAGTCACCAACACGGCAACCGTTGGTGGCGCTCGTTCTCGCATCACAGAAATCGACCTCTCAGCCCTTCGCCGGACATATTGTGTTGTAAAACTGTTGCAATCAAACAACTTCGAACATTTTCCCTGCACACTGGCCTACCTGAACAGTCATAAAATTGCATTCATTACTGCAGCCAGGTGGTAAGCAGCACGCCTTTTCAAGTTTTTGAATATTGCGCTGCCCATCTGGTTTTGCATGATCGGCAATAAAAAATGATATAATATGAGTAGAAACTTGATCGCTATCCGGGCATTGACTGCCCACAGGAGTAAAGAAAAGCAGAGCCATGTTTTCACCCTATTCTTTTAGGAAAGCGGGAATTTTTGCATGAATATTTTAGTTGGTTACACTGGCTTTGTAGGTTCAAACCTGTACAGCAGTTTTCACTTTGATGGGCTTTTTAATTCTACCAATATTGATCAGGCATTTGGTTTGAATCCCGATCTGTGTGTCTACTCAGGAGTTCGGGCAGAAAAATTTCTAGCAAACAACCGGCCCGATGAAGACCGCCAAATTATTCTCAACGCTATTGAAAATATTAAAAAAATCAATCCCAAACAACTGATATTAATTTCAACCATTGATGTTTATAAGTTCCCGGTCAATGTAGATGAAACAACGCCAATTGATACTGACGGGCTTCATCCATATGGGGCAAACAGATATCTTCTGGAAGAATGGGTTCGGCAGAACACTAACTGCCATCTCGTGGTCCGCCTTCCTGGCTTGTTTGGAAAAAATATCAAGAAGAACTTTATTTATGACCTGATTCATGTTTTGCCAGCTTTACTAAACGAGAAAAAATTTCAAGAGCTGGCTAAAATTGAACCTCTTATACGCTCCAACTATGTCTTGCAGGAAAATGGTTTTTATAAATGTGTGGTAAATGATAAAGATCGCCATGCGCTTAAACAGGCTTTTATGCGCATGGGATTTTCTGCTTTGAACTTCACTGATAGCAGGGCCACTTATCAATTTTACAATTTGGCCTGCCTTTGGGGACACATTCAAGCAGCGTTATCAAATCAATTGAACCTTGTCAACATGGCTGTTGAACCTTTATCCATTGATGAAATATACAAGGCTGTCAAAGGTGAAACATTTGTAAATGAAATATCGCCAAATATTCCAGAATATAATTTTAAGACCATACATGCCAGAGAATTGGGTGGAAGTCACGATTATATTTTCGAGAAACAGCGTGTTTTGACAGACATATGCCGGTTCGTGGCTGATGAACTTTCAGCGGGCCATGAAAGATAGGTGATTGTGATATGAAATTAGCAATTTCTAACATTGCATGGGCCCTGGAAAACGATTCGGAAATGTACGCATTCCTCAACGAACAGGGTGTTTCCGGGCTTGAAATCGCACCTACACGGCTATTTCCAATAGCCCCCTATGACCATCTGGCTGAAGCCAAAGAATGGGTCCTTTTTTTGCAGAATCGCTATGGTTTGGAAATTCCATCCATGCAATCCATCTGGTATGGAAAAAATGAAAGTATTTTTGGTACTGAAGAGGATAGAGCGAACCTTTTAAATTACACCCAAAAAGCCATCCACTTTGCAGAAACCCTGCACTGTCCCAATATGGTCTTTGGTTGTCCACGCAACAGAAATATACCTGGTCCTGAATTCAAGCCGATAGCCATTGATTTTTTTTATCAGATTGGGTTATATGCTCATCTGCATCACACAACCATTGCCATCGAAGCAAATCCGCCGTATTACAACACGAATTTCATCAACACAACAACTGAGGCCATTGAAATATGCCGGGAAATTCATTGTGAAGGGGTTAAAGTAAACATTGACCTTGGCACAATGATAAACTATGAAGAAGATCTGGATTTACTCGATGCGAACATGGATATTGTTAACCATATTCACATATCAGAGCCCATGCTTGCTGAGATTAAGAACCGGGATATTCACCGGCGCCTAAAAGGATTATCTTATGATCGTTATTTTTCAATAGAAATGAAAAAAACAGATGATCTGCAAACTGTAAAAAATATTATCTGCTACATCAGAGAAATATTATTATGATCTATGAACATATGACAGGGATTCCTCGTTTTGAATGCGAGGAATATGCGCCAAAATCGACCCGGTATTGCCTTTTAATCCCAATTATTAATGAAAACAAACGGATTCAAGAAGAGTTAGCTGCTGCTCAAAAACACGGCATCGATAAACTCTGCGACATGATTATTTGCGATGGCGGATCAACTGATGGATGCACAGAGGCTGGTCCGTTAATAAGTTTTGGGGTGAATACTTTATTGACAAAACGCGACTTGGGTAAACAAGGCGCGCAACTGCGCATGGGGTTTTGGTGGGCTCTCCAGCGCGGCTACGAAGGATTTATCACCATTGACGGCAATAACAAAGACAGTATTGAAGACGTTTCAAAATTCATTACAAAATTAGATGAAGGCTTTGATTTTATCCAGGGATCACGGTTTATTCCAGGTGGAAAGGCAATAAACACACCACTATCAAGGTACCTTGCTGTTCGTCTCATCCACGCCCCCATTATCTCACTTACGGCCAGACATTGGTTTACAGATACAACCAACGCCTTTCGAGCTCATTCCAGAAAATACATTGAACATCCTCGAGTGCAGCCTTTCAGGGATATATTTATGACCTACGAGTTGTTAGCTTACTTGTCCGTCAGAGCAAGTCAGCTTGGAATGAAGGTCTGTGAAGTTCCTGTCACGCGCAGATATCCAAAAGGCGAGAAAACCCCAACGAAAATTAGCCCTATCAAAGGAAACTGGCAATTAATTAAAATCCTGTTATTGAATATGCGAGGTAAATACCAAATATGAAAAACAAGAAAAAGGGTCTTTCCATAAGCTCACTGCGACTCAATCCTGCAAAATACATTTATGTATGGTATGTAATATTATGTGGATTGCTGGTCTTATCCTTTTATGCAGATTTTTTTACACATAATGCCACTTTTGACGATTTCCAAATTGGTTCTGAAAACCTGGCCATCAGTCGAATTGCGGCCAGTATCAACCACATTGAATGGGATCGAACAGCTTTTGGCTTGGGTTTTCTATATGAAAGGTCAGGATATTCCATCTCTAATATTCCAAACTCACCCGCCCAAAGCAATCTGCTGACAAACGATGCATACAGGAATGGTTTGTCCATCGCTTCTTCCGCCCTTGCTGTTCCCAACAATGGTTATAATGCGCTCGCCTATGTGACTGCGAACAGCATCAGACTTAAAAACGGTGAAACAAGAAAAATAATATCCATTAAAACGGATGAAAAAACGATCTATGTGTCTTTGGAAGGCACATCACCATTGGATGAAAGCATTCATGGGGGGATTAACGATTACCAGATATTCAATAGTGATGGCGTGAGAATTAAGGATTACATCCTAACCGATTACCTTGCCCAAGTCGGGTTGCAAGGATGGGTATACTATTGGTTTGCGAAACTCATTCCCATACAAACCGTGAACATCCTCAGGTTAATTTGCAGCATCCTTCTGGCTGTGGTACTTTTCTGGATCTGCCTCGAAATCAAGCAAAAATATAACCTGTTAATGGCGATCAGTTTCTATGTGACCTTCTTGCTTTCGACCTGGGTGGTCAATTTCGCCAGAAACCTCTATTGGGTTGAGTTCACCTGGTTCATTCCAATGTTGCTGGGTTTATTATGCCTGAACAATTGGAAAAGAAGGCGATATTTCTATCCATTATTCTATTTCGCCATCTTGATCAAGAGTTTATGTGGGTATGAATACATCACCACTGTGATGATGGGCTCAATCATGTTTTTACTTGTTGAATTGTTCAGCTCTCAAAAAACGGAGAAAACCAGCCGCAAGGAACTCCTTTCTGCCATTTTCTGGATTGGAATTTTATCCATATTGGCGTTTGCCACTGCCTTGATGATCCATTCCGCCATCAGAGGCCATGGAAATATCTGGGATGGTCTGACAACCATCTACAAACAGGATGTTCTGCGCCGGACCTTGGGCGGTAATCCCTCTGATTATGCTGAAGTTTTTGCAGGTTCATTGAATGCCTCCATTTTTGATGTGCTGAAAGGTTATATCATTTTCTCAACACCCATCATTTTGGGCCTAGATGGACAGCTGTTTAGGGTGATTATCCTCCTTCCAATGCTGATCTTCGCTTATCAATTCTTATTCCAACATTGAGTCCTCTGCAAAAAGTTGTACTTTAACAACCAAACACAAGATTGAAAGCAGGTTTTGGCCTGAGCCAACCCGCCAGTCGACGCCAAAAATTATGCAAAAAAGACTCCTTTTCCGCTACGGATGAGGAAGCGGACGC
>JAKQJC010000033.1 GCA_029561345.1 Chloroflexota bacterium
GCACAACGAAGCTCTGGCGGCTGGAAGACGGCAGCGATATCATGCACAGAAAGGAGTGAAACCCAATTTGCGCGCCGCGGTGGAAGCCAGTGTCCGTTCGGTGAAACATCCTTTTCCAGCGGGAAAACTGCCTGTCAGGGGGAAATTCCGTGTGGCCTGTATGATGATTGGATCTGCTGCTGTGACCAACGTACGGCGTATTCAACGCTGCCTGGAGGTGAGGATGAAGGCGCAAAAAGCCGAGTTGGATGAGAAAAACGCATCCAACTCCTCATCCGCAGCGGAAAAGGATTCTTTTTTGCTTAATTTTTGGCGTCGATTGGCGGGGTGGCTCAGGCCAAAACCTGCTTTCAATTTTGTGTTTGGTTGTTAAAGTACAACTTTTTGCAGAGGACTCATTCTTGTCATCAAGATTAAAGAGTTTCTTGCTGACAAAGGCACCGTAGGTAAGGTAAGCTCCGACCAAAATCAGAGCGCCGATACCCACAATAACTAGGATGTTCATCATTTACCTCCTGGCGCATTGTTGCGCAAAATAAAATATTGCCTGAAAATCAGGCCTAAAAAAAATTTCACACGGTGCTCTTTCGATAACCGCGGTTTTCACGTTTTGGAGGTCGGAGGGAAAAAAAATACTAGCAATGGTTCCTGATAAGGTCATAAAACAGCATCCCATTCCAATAAATTTTCCATAACCATTATATGCACATCCTGATACAATACCTAAACGATTTGGCTCCCAAGCCATGAAAAATGTCACATAATTGGCATTACAAATATCGTTTTTATCTACTGCTAACCCCAAAACACCAGCCTTGTAATAATAATTGAGGTTTTTCTGAGAAGCAGCGTTATCAGGGTGCGGTCTTAAGTTTCTCTTGGCAGATCATCATTGGGTAATACAAGGTCACGGCCAGATTAACTTTTTTCTGATAATTCATTGACGATTTTCTGATGAAACTGCCGTATTATAGCCGTAGAAAAAAACAGCAGCCCTTGGGCAATTCAGGGCATCCAAACAAAGCCTTCGGTTATCTTGATGCTCACTGAGTCGGCATTTCAGAGATACCCTGACGGCGAAAACTCAACCAAATTTTACAAGAAAGGAGCTTTCACAAAATGTATCCGTACTTTCGTTCACCCTCATCCATCTGGCAAAGAATGGACCGCTTACAGCGGGAAATGAACCGCGTTTTTGATCAGGCACTGGAAACCCGGTCCAATCCCTCAGGTTATCCTGCTGTCAATATCTACGCGGCGGAAAATGGCCTGGTACTCCATGCAGAGCTTCCCGGTTTTCAGGCTGAAAATCTGGATATCAGCATCAATGGCGAAACCCTGACCTTAAGTGGCGAGCGCTTTGCGGAAAGCATCCCTGAGGAGGCTCATTATCACCGCCAGGAACGCGGAATTGGCAAATTTTCTCGCACCATTAAACTGCCGTACACCATTGAAGCGGATCAGGTTCAGGCAGAATTGAAAAACGGCCTGCTCACCCTCACCCTGCCCCGCGCCAAAACCGATCTTCCCAGGAAGATTGCAGTCAATCATTAATAACATATGCATGCCTTAGTAAAGGAGGTTGAAAAAATGGCTGAAGAATCCAAATCCATTCAGGTGCAAAATCAGTCCCTGGTTTCATCAGAGGACTCTGAACGCACCCACGATCGCCCCTGCTTTATTCCGCAAACGGATATCTACGAAACCAGGGATCATATATTACTGAACCTCGATATGCCCGGGGTCAAAGCAGAGACCATCAATGTCACTTTGGAGAAAAACATCCTCACCATCAATGCTGAAGCTGCCAGAGTCGAAACGCCTGAAGGTTACCGGCTGGTCCTGAACGAATACCAAATTGGCGATTTCGAACGCAGCTTCCGCATCAATGAATTAATCGACCGGGAGCATATTGAAGCCAAATACAAGGACGGCGTTTTGCATCTGGCGCTGCCCAAAGCCGAGCAGGCAAAAAGCCACAAGATCGCCGTCCAGGCTGGATAATTTCGAAAGGAGGTGAAGATCTATGTCCATCACTGATCTGTTACCCTGGAAGAAGCCCAAAAACGACGCTCTCCTTCGCCGCTCTGAAAGCGAACTCTCTGTTCCCGATTTACGCGAGGAGATGAACCGCCTGTTTGATGAATTTTTTGATCGGCCGTTTAACTTCAATTCGGCTTTCAGCGATCTGGCCAACATGGGCAGCTTCGCCCCTCGGGCCGACATCAGTGAAACCGAGAAAGAAATCACCGTGTCCGTTGAGCTGCCTGGAATGAACGCCGAGGATATCCATATCTCCATATCGCATAACGTGCTCACCATTCAGGGTGAAAAGAAGATGGAGAAGGAAGAAAAAGGCAAACACTATCACCGTCTGGAACGCTCTTACGGCTCATTCCAGCGCTCCATCCTGCTGCCGGCCGATGTGGACGAGAGCAAAACAGAGGCCGCCTTCAAGAATGGCGTGTTGCAGGTGAAACTGCCCAAGCAATCCCCTTCACCTGAAACCTCGCGGCGCATCACCATTAAAACCGGATAATCATTGCTTTCAGGAAACCGCAAAAAAGGCTGCTCAAGGTTGAAGCAGCCTTTTTTGTTCGTCCACGCCGGGTTGACAGTCAGCCCGGCTGTGCTTACAATACTCCCTGTAACGCATTCAATCATCTAAGGATTTTTCATGGCACTCATCAGTCTTCAAGGCGTTGGTCTGGGTTTCGGCGGGCACCCTCTGCTGGATGGCGTCGATTTGCAAATCGAACGCGGCGAATGGATCGGTCTTCTGGGCCGCAATGGCTGCGGCAAATCGACCCTCCTCAAGCTGCTCAACGGCGATCTCCTCCCGGAAGAGGGGATTATCTCTCGCCAGCAGAACTTGAAGACCGGCTACCTGCCTCAGGAAGTGCCTATTGGCCTGAGCGGTACCATTTATGATATTACCGCCAGCGGCCTGTCTGCTCCAGATATCCGGGATGAAGAAAACGGCTGGCAGCGCCAGCTCAAAGTGGAACAAATCCTCTCACGCATGCAGCTCAATCCCCAGGCCGATTTTAACTTCCTCTCCGCCGGGCTCAAACGCCGGGTACTCCTTGCCCGATCCCTGGTGAATAATCCCGATTTGCTTTTACTGGATGAACCCACCAATCACCTGGATATTGAGGCGATCAACTGGATGGAAGATTTCCTGGTGCGTTGGGGCAGAACCCTGCTGTTTGTCACCCACGACCGCTCCTTCCTCCAACGTCTTTCCACCCGTATTATTGAGCTGGACCGCGGCCGCCTGTTTGACTGGCACTGCTCCTATGCCACCTTTTTGCAGCGCAAAGAAGCCGTGCTGGCTGCCGAACAGGAACAGAATGCTGTTTTCGACAAGAAACTGGCCCAGGAAGAGGCCTGGATCCGCCAGGGCATTGAAGCCCGCCGCACCCGCAATGAAGGCCGTGTGCGCGCCCTTAAACGCCTGCGCGAACTGCGCCAGGAACGCCGCGATCAGCCCGGCAAACTGCGCATGCAGATTCAAGAAGAGCGCCGCTCTGGCCGTCTGGTCATGGATGTGGATCGCATCAACTATGCGTTTAATGACCAGACCATCGTCCGTGATTTTTCCACCACCATCCAGCGCGGCGACAAGGTCGGCATTATCGGCCCCAACGGCTCCGGTAAAACCACCCTGCTGCGTCTGTTGATGGGTGACCTGAAACCTCAGAGCGGTGAAGTGCGCCACGGCACCAACCTGGCCCTCTCCTATTTCGATCAGCTGCGTTCCCAACTGGATGAGTCGCGTTCCATCCTGGATAATGTCGGCCAGGGGCGCGACACCATCACCGTTAATGGGAAACAACGCAACCTGATTGGTTATCTTGAAGATTTCCTCTTCACCTCCGATCGCGTCCATGCCCCCATCAGCGCTCTTTCCGGCGGTGAACGCAACCGTCTTTTACTGGCCCGCCTGCTGGCCCAGCCAGCCAACCTGCTGGTGCTCGATGAGCCCACCAATGATCTGGATGTGGAAACCCTGGAACTCCTCGAAGATTTGCTGCTGGATTATTCCGGCACCCTGCTGCTGGTCAGTCATGATCGTGCATTCCTGAATAACCTGGTGACCAAGCTGCTGGTGTTAGATGGGGATGGCAATATCACAGAGATTATCGGCGGCTATGATGACTGGCAGCGCGAAAAACAGAGTCAGACTGCCGAAAAAGAAGACACCCGGCCCCCCAAAACCGCTCCGGCTCCGGCAGTTCCGCCGCCCCCACCTGCCGGCCCGCGCAAATTATCATACCGTGAACAGCGTGAGCTGGCTGAACTGCCCGAGAAAATTGAAGCTCTCGAAATTGAGCAGATGCAGCTTGCCGCCAGCATGAACGAACCGCCCTTTTTTCAACAGGAAAAGGATGCTGTGGCCCGCGTTGTGGACCGCCTGCATGCCATTGAAAAAGAGCTCGCCCAGGCTTACCAGCGTTGGGGCGAGCTCGATCAGGCCTGAGACACCATCAACTCAGCTGCAGGATTCCCTCAGCCAGACCCGCATCTGTCCCGTTGCACGGTTGTCCCAGGCATAATACGGCACCGCCAGCAGTTTCACCGGTTGGCTATCCGTTCTATGGGTTCGGTAAAGGTCATCTCCCCAGGCGTCATCCGGGGTCAGAGTTCCGCTGCCGTTTAACACCACCACCCCTTCCAGCAGATCGGTCCGCATTTCCACCCCGGCATCGCTGAACCCACCAGTGCGGGTATTGACTTCGATCCGTCCCAGGTCCAGCCCTGGCTGATCGGTCTCCTCCAGGCAATACACCAGCGGCCCGCGCTGCAAGGCAATCCGCCCGCGCAAAGCGCTGACGGCTGGATGGGCCCAGGTGGTCACCACATGCATTTCCATATCGTACCTAACCAGGTCACCGTTCTGCCACCGGCGGGATAGTTCCAGGTAACCATTGGCCTGCGGTTTCAGGTCCACCACTTCATCATTCACCTTCAGGCTCCAATTTTTGCACCAGCCAGGCAGGCGCAGATGCAGGGTGAATGTCCTCGGATCCTCCAATTCCACCCTGATTTTGACCAGCCCGTTCCAGGGATACTGCGTTTCCACAGCCAGGTTCACAGGAAAATCATCTACACGCAATTTCGCCTGGCTGCCGGCAAACTGATGCACCCAGACTCCCCCCTGACTGCTGGAATAAAAATAACTTCCCAGGCTGGCCAGCACCCGCGAAATGTTCGGCGGACAGCATGGGCAGTCAAAAAAGGCCTGCCGGTGATGGCCTCCCTTGCTTGCCAGTGGGTTCTCATAGAAAAATGCATCGCCCTTGAAGGAAATGCTGCTTAGAAAGCCGTTATACAGACCGCGTTCAATCACATCCGCAAAGCGTCTATCCCCGTCAAATTGCAGCAGGCGTTCCGCCCACATCATCAGACCAATGGTCGCACAGCTTTCTGCATAGGCCGTCTCATCTGGCAGATCATAGTCTTCGGTGAATCCTTCGTTGTGATAGGCCGGACCAATTCCGCCAGTCAGGTACATGCGTCTGTTCACCAGGTTCTGCCACAGCCGATCGCAGGTATCCAGCCAGCTCGCATCCTTTTTTTCATGAGCCAGATCAGCTGCAGCACAGAGCAAGTACATCGCCCGCACCGCATGCCCCACCACCTTGGTCTGCTGGCGCAGGGGTAAATGTGCCTGGCAATACTCATAGTTTTTTGCCCAGTATTTTGCCGGGTCATCCCCGCGTTCCCGCGCTTCCTGGTCGTAATAATGCGGCTGCGTGCCTCTTTCTTCCATAAAATAATTTGCCAGTTCCAGGTAGCGCGGATTCTGCGTCGCATGATAGAGCTTGATCAGCGCCAGCTCAATTTCCGGGTGCCCGCAGTAGCCCCGTCGTTTGCCTTCTTCACGCCCAAAGGTTGCATCGATATGATCTGCCGTCCGGCACAGGGCATCCAGCAAACGGGTGCTGCCAGTTGCAGCAGCATGGGCCACGGCCGCTTCCATCATATGCCCCATGCAGTACATCTCGTGCCAGTCGCGTAAATTCTTCCAGCGCATCGCAGGGTCGGCGGCGGTAAAGTGGGTGTTCAGATAGCCATCTGGAGCCTGTGCCTGGATGATTTTATCCACCACCGCTTCCACCTGGGCAGCCAGCTGTGGATCAGGGTGAGTCGCCAGCGAAAGGCAGGCTGCCTCCAGCCATTTAGCCACATCGGAATCGCTGAAAATCTCCACAATACGCGCCGGGAGTTTCCGCTCAAAATTCAGGTCAAAGGCCGCAATCCGTCCGGTTTCCTGCAGCTGCCGGTAGATATGCGGAATGGTGACGGTGCGGTTGCGTTCGATGCGCGGCGCCCAGAAGGTATCTGTGAAAGTGACAGCGGTATGGGGCACAGGCTCAAGTTGGCGGGGTGTGGACGGCATGCTTCCTCCAAAAAAATTTAGTTATTCGTTTGAAAACCTTCCTGATAAGTATACCCCGTTTTCTTTTTTCACTGTTCAGGGCAAGTGGATTTCCACCACCCTTTCTGCCCGCAGGTAAGGTTCACCCCGCGCGCTGTCCATTTCCATCCTTCCGCTCACCAGCAGCGGCGCTGAGGTGTGAATAAGGTTCCTGACCTGCCGGTACAGATCGGGAAAGATGACCACATCCATCATGCCGGCTAAATCTTCCAGAGTCAAAAACAGCATGGCCTCGCCTTTGGCTGTCTTGCCGCGGTGAGATGTCTGCCGAACCCCTGCCACCGTCACCCGCCGACCCATCTGTTCGGTGGCTTCCTGCAGGCTGATGGCGCCGCGCTGGCGAATTTGCGCTGCTGCCAGTTCCAGCGGATGCACCTCCACGCTGATGCCCAGCACAGCCTGCTGGCCGCGCATCTTTTGCTCAAGGGTCCAATCAGCCTCATTCTCATCTGCCCAGGCAAACAAGCTCAATTGCCCGGCCTGCCAGCCGCCCCCTCTGGCGCGCCGGATGATGGCAGGTATCTTGCCCAGGCCGTCCAGGGCTCCAGCCATCGCCAGGCTTTCCAGTTCCTGTGGACGTGGATCAACCTGGCTCAGAAAATGATCCAGGCTGTGATAAGGCCGATATTGAATGATGCGTTCAAAGGTGCGCCGGGTCAGGTTTTTTACCTGATCCAATCCCATAAAAAGCGCCTGTGGTTCTCTGCAGACGATGAAATGACGCCCTGAATAATTCACATGCGGCGGCCGCACCTTCAACCCCAGCCGCCGTGCTTCGCTCAAATACACCCTCTGGCTGTAATAACCACCCCAATTGGCCAGCACGGCCGCCATGAACTCCGCTGGAAAATGTGTCTTGCACCAGGCGGAACGCCAGGCCACCTGCGCATACGAGGCCGCATGGGCTTTGGGAAAACCATAACCAGCAAAGGCCGCCATCATCTCCCAAACCCGCTCGCCAGTCTCCGGTGGAATGCCGCTGCGCGCCTGGGCTTCCTGGATAAATTTGCGCCGCAGTTCCTGCATGCGTTTGCCCGGGTCAAAATGGCTCATCGCCCGTCTGAGCAGATCGGCCTCAGCCAGGCTGAAACCGGCCAGTTCATGGGCAATCCGCAGCACCTGTTCCTGATACAAAATTACCCCGAAGGTCTCATCCAGCAGAGGGGCCAGCGCCGGATGCAGATGCACCACCGGTTCTTCTCTCTTGAATCGCCGCACAAAAGCATCCTTCAATCCGCCGGTCAGCGGTCCCGGCCGGTAGAGCGCCAGTGCCGCCATGATATCATCGGCGCTGCGGGCGTGAATTTCACGCAGGGTGGCACGCATGCCCGGGCTTTCTATTTGAAAGCATCCGATGGTCAAGCCATTCTCGATCCGCTGTGATGTGGCCGGATCATCCAGCGGAGTTGAATCCAGCACAGCCAGTGCGTCCCGGTAGACCAGCGGCTGACCCTCATGGATAAATTTGGCCACGTCCCCCAAAACGGTCAGGCCGCGAATCCCCAGCAGGTCAATTTTTACCAGACCCAATGCTTCTACGGCACTCAGGTCGAACTGGGTCAGGGTCACATCTTTGCTGCCCGATGGCATTACCGGCACCAGGTCCGTGATCGGTCCGGGCGCCACCACCACCCCGCCAGGGTGCATGGAAAGGTGACGGGGCAGTTTCATCAGGGCTTCAGCCTGATCAAACAGTTTCTGCATGCGCGGTTCAGGGTGCTTTGCCCGCAAACCGTTAAATACAGCCGGGTCGCTCAAACCCTCCTCATTCTGGTTGCGCCGCGCCCAAAAGGCATGCGGCAGTTGCTCCGTCAGTTCACGAATTTGCGCCGGCGCCAGGCCAAAAGCCTTGCCCGCATCGCTCAATGCGGATCGCGGTCTGAAATGGTGCACAGTTGCCACCATGGCCACCCGTTCGCGGCCGTAAGTATCAAAAACATGCTCGATCACGCTGTCGCGCCGCAGGGAGCACAGATCGGTATCTATGTCCGGCGGTGTGAGTCTCGCCGGATTTAAAAAACGTTCCATGTAGAGGTTTAATTTTAAAGGATCAGGGCTGGTGATTCCCAAACAGTGCGCCACCAGTGATGAGGCTGCGCTGCCGCGCGATGAGAAAGGCACCCCACTCTGACGGGCAAATCGTAAAATTTCCTCAACGATCAAGAAAATGGGTTCAAAGCCCATCTGGGCAATCACCGTCAATTCATGATCCAGTCGGGTTTGAATCTCAGGCTTCATCGTCCCATATAAACGTTTCGCTCCGGCCTCGGCCCGCTCCCGCAAAGCCTGGGCGGCGGTTTGTCCTGGCGGCAGGGGCACGGTGGGCATGTGTGGAATGCCAAGGGGAAAATCGAAGCGGCAGCGCGCGGCAATTTCTTCAGTCGCTGCCAGCGCCGCCGGAAAGAGCTTAAAGCGGGCTTCCATCTCCCGGCTGCTGAGAAAATGTGATCCAACCGGAGCTGGATCACCCGGTGCCAGGCGGCTCAAGGGTTGGTTCAGACGGATGGCTGTTAATGTCCGCTGCAGTTCAGCCTGTTCAGGCGTCAACATAAAAATGGGATGCACGGCGGCCATCGGGAGACCTGCCCGCCTGGCCATATGTCCGGTTAACATGCCCGCAGCAGGATCCCGCAGTTGGAGATACAGCCGCCCCGGGTAAATCTCCTTCAATGCTCCCAGCTTTTCCAGGCCCAGCTCTTCTCCAGCCAGGGCGATCAGATCATCCCGATGAGCCGACAGCAGACTCAGCGATGCGCCGCCCTCAGCGGGTTCCAGTGCCAGCCGGCTGCTGATGCGGCACAGGTTGGCCCAGCCTTCCAGGCCGGCCGCCAGCAACACCAGGCGGGCTCTGCTTTCTATGTCCACCTCCAGTCCAGCAATAGGCTGAATCCCCGCTGCCTGACAGGCCTCCACAAAGGGCACCGTGCCGGTTAAAAGCAGATGATCTGTCAGGGCAAGAGCGGTCATGCCGCTGACGCTGGCTGCCCGGACCAGCTCAGCCGGTAAAGGCATGCCCTCCAGCAGCGAGAAGGCGGAGTGAACATTCAGGTGAACGACCATGCATAGATTGTAATCGAAAACCTCGAAAAATAGAAATTTTGTTCCCCAAATTTCCTTCCACGCCTTCCTCCGCTCTCACAAGAAAACACATGAGAGCGGAGGGTGCGGAGCCGCGGCCATTTTATTAAGCCGCCAGTCTTTCCCAATCTGTCATCAGGTGTTCAAGCTGGGCCTGCGCCTCAGCCAACTGCCATGAGACTTTTTGCATGCGGTTAAAATTCTGTCCGGAGCCCAGGCCTTGCAAATCTGCGGAGAGTTTTTGGATCAGGTTCTCCTGTTCGCGGATCCGGCCTTCCACGCGGTTGAGGGCTTCCTTTTTTCTTTTGGTATCCATGTCATTGCCGCGCAGCATCGGGCGCGGGGTTAGCAGGGTCTGCCGGGTGACGGCTTTTGAAGCACTGACCGCCTTGCGCAAGATCAACTCGCGGTAGGTGCCGTTGAAGATCTGCAGTTTCTGGTCCTGAATATCCCAGATCTGGGTCGCCAGCTGGTCGATCAGGTAGCGGTCATGAGACACCAGCAAAATTGTGCCGCTGAATTCGGCCAGCACTTCCTGAAGCGCCTCACGTGCCGGAATGTCCAGATGATTGGTCGGTTCATCCAGCACCAGGAAATTCGCCCCATCCAGCGCCAACAAAGCCAGCGCCAGGCGCGCCCTTTCGCCGCCGCTCAGGCTGCAGACCGGTTTGAACACGTCATCGCCCCTGAACAGGTAGGCAGCCAGGTGCTTGCGCGCCGGCTCAGGAAGCATGGGTTTGCGCGAGATAAATTCATCCAGCACGCTCTGTTCGCCCTTCAATGAATCCTGCGATTGAGCGAAGTAGCCAATTTTCAGGTTCGAGCCCGTCTGCAGCTCACCGCGCAGGGTTTCAAGTTGACCCAGCAGCACCTTCAGGAAGGTGGTCTTGCCGCTGCCGTTGGGTCCCACCAGGGCCACGCAGGCCCCACGCCGCAGTTCCATGTCATCTATGGTGAACAGGGAATGGCCGGGATAACCAATCTCGACATTTCTGGCTCGCAGCACATACGTGCCGCTGACGCCGCTGCTCTTGATACGCGGCTTGATCTGAAGCGGTTTGTGGCGGGTCATTTCAATGGCGTTTACCTTGCGAATGGCTTCAATGACATCCAGATGGCGCTCCACATGCAGATCCATTTCGCTCCAATTTTTTCCATTGCGCAGCGCCATAATGCCAAAATTCTCGACAATCTCCAGCTCCCGGCTGATGCGGCGCAGCAGGCCCAATGCCCGGGCATGGGTGCTGGCGCGCACCCAGTTGCGTTGAATGAAATCCACCTCGTTTTGCAAGCGGGCTTTTTCTTCTGTGTAGACCCGTTCGTAGTAATCCCATCTTTCCTGTCGCTGAAGCAGGTAAGAGCTGTAATTGCCGGAATATTCTTCCATGCCGCTGCGGGTCATCTCCCAGATGGTGTTGACGGTGTTATCCAGAAAATAACGGTCATGGCTGACAATCAAAACAGCCCCACCCCAATCCTTCAGGGTTTTCTCCAGCCATTCGACTGCTTCCAGATCCAGGTGGTTGGTGGGTTCGTCCAGCATCAGCAAATCGGGCTTCTCAAGCAAAAGGCGCGCCAGCAGCGCGCGGGTCTTTTGCCCGCCGCTCAACTGGGATAGGGGCAATTGCCAGGTTTTCTTGCCCAATCCCAAACCTTCCAGGGTTTGCTGGATGGTCAGTTCAATTTCATAACCGCCTGCATGTTCAAAGGCAGTCTGCAGCTGGCCGTAAGCTTCCAGCAGGCTGTCTTCCAGGTTTCCGGTTTCCATCTGCGCTTCCATTTCGTGAAGCTGCTCCTGCATGCGTGAAAGATCTGCAAAGACCGTCATCATTTCATTGAAAACCGTGTTGGAGCGGTCCGCAAAAGCTTCCACCGCTTCCTGACGCAAATATCCGATGCGCCGGCCGCGGGCAATATTCACCCGCCCCGATGTCGGCGCCTGAATTCCTCCCAGAATCAGCATCAGCGAGGTCTTGCCAATGCCGTTTGGACCAATCAGGCCGATTTTGCTGTCATTGGCAATCGAAATGGATATGCCGGCAAAAATATCATACATGCCGTAGGTGATGCTCAAATTATCAGCTGTTAAGAGAGACATGATGAACCTCCAAAAAGAAAACAAAAAACAAAAAGGCCGCGGATATTTGCTCACCCGCAGCCAGTAATGAACAGGAGGCCCATTAAAGAGAACAGCCGCGGGTCTGGAGCGCACCGCGGCTGTAACGTTTCAGTACTTAAACGACTAGCAGGCGCACTCCGAGAAGGAATAGCCAAAAGCACCGCCTTCGGCGCGTACAACCAGGAGGACAATGGCCCGCAGATTCATTCTAAAAATCCAACTTTCATCGTTTTAGTCATGCTTACAATATACATCATCCAGCAAACATCGTCAAGGGATTTGATCATTTTTGTTCGCCGGTCCACGCTCTTTTATGAGCAGAGGTCGATGATGACCTGGGTAAAGATCTTTGCCGCGGTGATCAGGTCTTTGATGGATGCCTTTTCATTGGCACCGTGCATATTGGTCTCAAAACCGGGCATGGTCGCGCCAAAGCAAACGCCGCCTTCGATGTTGTGCACATATGTACCGCCGCCGGTATATTCGCAAAAGCCCTTGTTGCCAGAATAGGTTTCATAGGCCTTCAGCAGGGTTTTCACAAAGGGAGAATCGCCAGGAGTGTGATGCGAAGGCGTCAGCTTGCCCTCAACCGTGATGCCGTAGGGTGCAAATGCCTTCACCACCACATCCAGAGAATTTTCCTCGGTGGTGCAAACCGGCGTGCGTCCGTCAAAGCGTCCGGTGAATCCGGTCTGAGAGAGTTCAAAGAGGGTAAAGGCCACCGTCAGTGAACCGGAAATGGCATCTGATTGAGCAATGCCCAGGGCCGTTCCAGAAAAATCTCCGTGCGGAATCAAGGTGTTTAACGCATGGATGGCCTTTTTGCTCTCGCTTTCTGCCAGCGGCAGTTCAGCCAGCGCGGCAATCAATGCCGTGATCGCATTCAGACCTTTGTGCGGGGTTGAGGCGTGTTCTCCTTTCCCTTTGACAAAAATCTTGACCTTGCCATCTTCCATGCTCACTTCATAGGTAGCGCCAGTCTTTTGGGCGACCGTTTCGCAAACCTTTTCCACATGCGCCTGCCCCATGCCTTCCACCAGGGCTTCAGCCTCCGGAGGCACCACATTCAAGCGGTAACCGCCTTTGGCATATACCACACGCGGTTTGGCTTCAGAAACAGGCCAGCTTCTGGAGAATGTTGGTTTCAGGCCGCCCTTTTCCGTGTTGACCACCGGGAAAGTGCCGTCCGGTGAAAAGGTGTATTTGGGTGCCGCTTCACGGGCAAAATAATACGCAATATCGCCGCTGCCGCTTTCCTCGTCTGTGCCCATGATCATGCGCACATTGTGCTTGAGCGGAACCCCCAGTTCTTTCACTGCTTTCAAAGCCAGCAGGGCAGCAACGGCAGGGCCCTTGTTATCGCTGACCCCGCGCCCAAAAATTTCATCTCCAATTACCGTTGGTGTATAAGGCGGTGTATTCCAACCGGTGCCTTCTCCCACCACGTCCAGGTGACACAAAATACCCAGGATGGTTTTATGTTCATTCAGATCGACCACACCCACGTAATTATCCACATTCCGCGTTGTGAACCCCATCTCGCCAGCCAGTTCAAGACCCACCGCCAGGGCGTCAGCCGGACCTTTGCCAAAAGGCATGCCTTCCTGAGCCTCTTCCCGAACGCTTTTTACCGACGCCAGGCGTGTGAGCATTTGAATCAGTTCATCTTCACGGCCCGCAAAATAAGCTTCAATCTTTTCCCGGTACATTTACGCCTCCTGAAAGTGATAATAGGGGATTTTAATTGGGTGAATAACAGGCAAAGTATATCATGCATCCCCATGATAAATTTAACATTTCTGAAAGGTGAGTTAATCCGTTTTGCGATCTGGCCTGGCTTAATCCGGATACAGCCGGCACCAGGCATACAGGGCATCATAAATCTCAAACTGGACAGCCAGGTTGGTTTCATCATCCGGGTAACGCAGGCTGAAACCAGTGGCGATTGCCTCCAACCCTCGTGCCAGTGGATCCAGGTCAATGTCTTCTTCAACATCAGCAGCGTGGATGATTCTGGCCATCCGCACCAACGCGGGATCTTTCAGGCCGTATTGCAGCATGATTGACTCAAAAGAGCAACGACCATCCACGTGGCCCAGAACCGTATCCGGAATATCAAACGGAATGGCGCCTTCCTGCTCCGCAGTTCGAGCCACCTCGCTGCGCGCCACAAAAAGAAACTCGGCCTGTCCATCCACAAACCGCTTGATCAGCCAGGGACAGGCCACCCTGTCCACATGCACATGAGCCCGTGTGATCCATTTCATGCCCTTTTCTCCTTGCGTTGAACAGAAACATCTTCGCCAAAAAAGGCAAAGAAGAGTGTGCCGGCCAGGCCAAAACCAAAAGCCGTCAGAAAGGCCACCTGAGGGGAGATATTCCACAGGAAGCCGGCGCTGAAAGCCGCCAGCGATACCACCACATCACGCAGCAAATAGTAGAGACCAAACATGGCTGCCTGCTGCCCTTCCGGCGCCAGGTCCATAATTAATGCCTTGCGGGTGGGCTCGCCGAACTCTTTCAAGCCGCGAATGATGAAGGCGACCACGAACAGCCAAAAATGGTTCGCCAGCATCAAAAGCAGTGGGAAAAGCGTGAAAAAGGCAAAGGTGATGGTGACATAAGGCTTTTTTGAGCCGCGGTCTGCCAGGTAAGCTACTGGGATATAGATCAGCATTGCGGTGATCATTTCAATGGTGGTAAGAATACCAAAAGAGACAGGCGAAAGACCGTTGAGGTTGATCACCCAGATCGCCATGAAAGCGTAAGGGATCTGTTCGCTGAAACGCACCAGGATATCTGCCACCAGCAGCTTGCGAAAACCAGGCGACATCAGATGCAGCAGTTTTAACGGATTGGCTTCTGCTTTACCCTTACCTTTTCGGTCTTCCACATAAGCCTGCTGTATCACCAGGGCAACCACCGCCAGAAGCAAAGCCGCCACAAAAGCCAGCCGGACACCCAAAATTTCTCCCTGCCAGGCAATCAGCAGCCCGCCCACCACCGGACCCAGCGCCGTGGGAATACGGCGCACCAGGGAATGCATGGATACCCCCATGGTGCGTTTTTTATCCGGCAGCACCGCCGCCACCAGGCTCATGGTGGCTGGAAGGGAAATGGCCGACCAAGATAAAAACAGCGCAGCACCGGCAATCACAGCCCACCAGGCCGGGATGAAGATAACGATCAGGTAGCCTGCCATGGCAATCAGGTTGAACACCAGTAAAGCGCGCTTGTAGCCCAGCCGGTCACTCAGGTAGCCACCCGGAAACGAATACAGCGCGCTGAGCAGGTTGTCCATCCCGTTCAGAAAGCTGACCGACAGAGCGCCGCCACCCAATGCCATCAGGTAAATCGGCAGAAAGCGTTCCGCCATGTTTTCGCCCATGCCCACCAGAATGATCATGGCGAGCATGGCTGCCATGCTGCGGCGCAGGCCTAGAAAATCCAGCAGCCGCCGGGGCCAGGCAGAAGATTTTAAAGAAATGTCAGGATCTGTCATGAAGCACCTGTCTCTGAAAGAAGATTCACAAGAGTTGACCTTGTGGCTTAATTTTACTCAATCCTCATCAAACCCAACAGAGGATTGGCGGTTTCCAATCCAGATTCAGAAAATGCTTTGGGAAATGTCCCCGAATGAGGCTTGGGAGAATGAGAGTCTTACGACGCCTTCTGGTTGCCAGAATTGACATCCTTAATGTGATTTTTTCGGATAATGAGTAAACATCATCTTTTTGGAGTATCATACACAAGTCATTATTTGCATATTGCAGACGGATTGCCCTCATTTTTTCATTGCTTTTTGTAATTCTGGGAGTCCTCCCTCAACCAGCCAGCTCCCCAGACCATTCACATGGACCTGCAGGAAGTCGAAGCTTTTTTCGATGGCGCCATGTCCACCGCGATAGATTCAGCCTACGTACCCGGAGCCGTCGTGGTTGTGGTGAAGGATGGCGAGGTGCTTCTCTCAAAGGGGTATGGTTATGCTGACCTGGAAAAACGCATCCCCGTAAACCCGGCAACCTCCCTTTTCCGCTCCGGATCTGTGTCCAAGCTGTTCACCTGGACGGCGGTGATACAGCTGGTTGAGCAAGGCCCACTCTCGCTGGATGAAGATATGAACACCTACATCTCAGCGCGGATTAATTACAGCACCTTTGAGAAAATCTTTGGCCTTTTCAGGCCCGTCTGGATTTCGATGAATAAAAACGGTTTGGTAACCATTTCTGGCATCGAGTCGCGCATTGTGGAGACAGAGCCAGGTGTGCTGGAGGATGTAAACAACCCCGCCAGCCGGCTAGTGCTGCGGCAGTTGAACGGGCACGTGATGCTGGTTTCTGGTGCTCCGATGGTTTTCCTGAAAATTCCCAGGTATGCGGATCCATCTTTTCAATTGGCCCTTTCAACCACCATCTCTCTTTTCTTCCTGGAAAGCATTTTCCAATGGGCGGTTTCCTTTTTCCGCGACTTGCGCTGTCATGAAAAGCATCCATTGGGAATGCACCTCGCCCGACTGGGAATGATCTTGTTTGGCTTGAGCTTCCTGGCTTTCCTTGTGGCAGTGCTGGCTGCCTTTTTAGATATCAATCCCGCCCTGAATATGCCAAACGCCATCTTCAGGGTAACACCGGCGCTGAGCCTGGCGCTTGCCATACCATCCATAACTGGCCTTTTGTGGCTGGTGATCCTGGTGTTTACCGTTCTCGCATGGATTAAAAAGTATTGGACGGTGAAAGCACGCCTCCATTATTCCCTTCTCACCCTGGCTGGAACGGGCATTCTTTGGATGATGATCTATTGGAATTTTCTTCTGTAAGATTATAAACGAATCAAAGCTTCCAGCCATTCCACCTTCTCATGGCTGCGCTTCCAGAACAGATCTTCCCAGAAAACATGCACCGCCAGCATGCGATGTCCAGCAAAGCGCCGGGTAAAATACGCCATCAGGTCGCTCACTGGCACCGGTTGATCGGTTTCTGTGTTGAAGAACAACCGCGAATAAATCTTCTGCTCCCAGGGCGAAATGGCGGCAATTTCATCCCAACGGTGAAAAACATCAAACATCAGGTAGCCCACCGAGGCCGGTCCCACGCCGTACAGCTCTAGCAGAGCTTTTCGCTGTTCATCAGCACTCTTTCCCCGCAAAACAAATTCATCCATCCGCTGCAGTGCAAAGGTTTCCGACACCCGTTTCATGGATTTTGCCCGGTAACCCACTTTTAAATCCCGCAAAGCCTGCTCTGGCACCTCATGCAGCGCTTCCGGCTGCCACCAACCAAAAAGTGTCCAGCCATCAAAAATCAGCGGCGTGCCGTAATGATCGAAAAGCGTCTGCAGCATGTTGACAGACCGCCGCACGGTGGCATTTTGCAGTACAATTGCAATGATCAGGTATTCATACAGAGACCCAGGATTCATTGGGCGCAGACCCAGCCAGCGCTGCATCACAGCTTTGGATTGGTCATCCGCCAGCATCTGACGGTTGAATGCGTCCATATCCATATCGAGGTTGTAGCGAAACCGGATTTCTTTCACCAGACTGTCCAGAAAAACCTCGCTCAACTCACTCGCCGCGTAAATGGTCAGGTTTATTCCGGGCTGTTCCAGGGTTCCTCGATTCTGGAAGCGCAGGCCCAGCAGCTGCCCCTGCCAGAGCATCGTCTGCCAGCGGCAGCCTGGCTGCCAGGTCTGGTCTGCCGAAGGAAAATGATCTGGCTTATGAAAAGTGGCGTCAAAATTAAAAGGGGTTGTAGGTTCCAGCCAGCGATCATATTGAACATCCAGAGTGACAGATGGCTTCATGACATTTCCTCCTGGGATATCCGGGTTATTTTCAAATCAATGATATCTGGATTATAACATCGAACATGCGTTCTTGCTATCGCGAGTCAGAAAAATTCACCCCTTGACATAGCGACCCGCGGTCGCTATAATAAAAGCGAACAACGGTCGCTTAAAGGAGTAGAATATGCCCAAAGGAATCCCTCTTACCGATCAAGAACTGGCCAGCCGCCGGCAGGAAATCGCGCATATCGCCATGCAGCTTTTTATCAAGCAAGGCTTCAGTGAAACCTCGATGCGCGAAATTGGCGATGCTGCCGGGGTGGGAAAATCCACCCTTTACGATTACTTCCCATCCAAAGATGAAATCCTGATCTTCTATGTTGTGAATGAGGTGGCCGAAATGACCACACGAGCAGCCGAGGTGATGGCAATGGATCTCAATGAGGCGGATAAAATACGCCTCATCATGCGCCGGCAGATGGAATACATCATCGCCAACAAGGCTGAATATCTGAAAATGACCTTTGAAACCCAACGCCTCTGTTTCGAAAGTCAGCAGCGCATTCAAGTCAGCCGCCATGCCTACCAGGATATGCTCTGCACCCTTGTTGAACAAGGCATACAGCGCGGCATCTTCAGACCGGTGAAACCCTTGCTGGTGGTTCGCACGCTCTTATCGCTCCTGACCACAGCCGTATTCACCACCCGTCCTACCGGCACCCTGGAAGAAATTCTGGATGATGTTTTTGATCTCATTTTTAAGGGGTTAGAAGCCTGAAGCCTGCTCCCCTTTTTTCCTAAGGAGGTCCCCATGAAACCCTTCATCCTCTCCCTGGCCGATCCGCAGGCCGACCTTTCCCTGGCTGGCGGTAAAGGCATGTCCCTGGCCATCTGCGCCCGCGCCGGCCTGCCTGTGCCAGATGGCTTTCACCTCACCACGGAAGCATATCGTCACTTTGTGACCGCCAATGATCTGCAAACACGCCTTTTACAGACTCTGGAAAAACTGGATACATCCCAGACCGATGTACTCGAAGCTGCATCCCAGACCATATACCAGTTGTTTATGCAAGGTTCCATCCCTCCAGACATCACCGCTGCTGTGTCCACTGCCTACAGCGCCCTTTCGCCCTCTCCTGCCGCAGTGGCCGTGCGTTCGTCTGCCACAGCAGAAGATCTTCCCGACGCTTCCTTTGCTGGCCAGCAGGAGACTTACCTGAATATTAGCGGCCTTCCCGCCGTGCTTGAAGCGGTGAAGAAATGTTGGGCTTCCCTGTGGACCGCGCGTGCCATCGCCTACCGGCAGCGCCAGGGGATTCCTTCCGAAGATGTGGCTCTGGCGGTGGTCATCCAGCTTCTGGTTCCGGCCGATGCAGCCGGTATTCTCTTCACCGCCAATCCGGTGAATGGCCATCGTGGCCAGGCCGTCATCAATGCGGCCTGGGGCCTGGGTGAAGCCGTTGTCGGTGGGGCTGTTACACCAGACACCCTCACGGTCGAAAAAACCTCAGGCCGAATCCTGCAGCGTCAAATCGCTAAAAAGGAAGTCATCACCGTGCGCACCGCTTTCGGCACTGAAAACCAGGCTGCAAAGACGGGTCAAAAGGAACGCCCTGTGCTCAGCGATCCCCAGGCTCTGGAGTTGGTTCGCCTGGGGGATAAAATTGAAGCCCTCTACCAGCAGCCCATGGATATTGAATGGACGCTGGCGGAGGGAAAATTTGCCATCGTCCAGGCCCGTCCCATCACAAGCCTGGGAGAAGCGCCGCTGGAATGGAAACTGCCTCATCCCAAAGGCATTTATATGCGCACCAGCATCGTGGATCTGATGCCTGAACCTCTCAGCCCGCTCTTTGCCACCCTGGGTATTAACACCATTACCTCCCGCATGGTCCCAATAGCTACCCGTCTGACCCGTTCCACCCCATCCCTGCCACCTGGTTACTTCACTACCATCAATGGCTACGCGTATATGAATGCCGGTTTTAACCTCAAGGACTGGATGTGGATCCTGTTTGGGATGCTCCCATCCTATCCTCACCTGTTACGGATCCTGGTGTCCTTCTGGCGGGATGAAGCTCATCCACAATATCAAAAGCTCGTCGCAGAAGAAATGGCGAAAAACTGGGAGGATTTTCCCCCCACGGTTCTCTGGCAATCTGTCCAGACACTGGTGGATGGCGCTGCAGATTACATTTGCACACTGATGTTCGCCACCATGGGGGTCACGGCTGGAGCTGAAGGAATGCTGACCAGGGTATATGATAAATTTGCCCGCCGGCAAGGAGACCCGGATGCGTCTGCCCTGCTAATGGGTTGGGATAACCTGCCTGCGCAGGCTGAAAAATCCCTTTTCGACCTGGCTGCCTTCTGCCGCATGGATCCAGCTCTGGAAGCTTACCTGAAATCCGCTCCATCCAGCCTGGTGGTGTCGAATTATCACCATCGCCAGGCACCGGAAAATTTGAGCGCCGAGATGTGGCAAGCCTTTTGCCTGCGCTTTGATCAACATCTGCAAAAATTCGGCTACATGGTCTTCAATATGGATTTTTCCCGGCCTTTGCCGCTCGATCATCCTGAGCCAATGATTGAAACCATCAAGATGTACCTCAATGGCGAAGGCGTCGACCCCTATGTACGCCAGCAGGCCAGCGAACGCCGCCGCGAGGAACTCGCCCGTGAAGTGAAAAACCGCCTGAAGGGCTTCAAACGTTGGGCTTTTGATAAATCCCTCGCCTGGGCGCAGTCCCAATCCGAGGTTCGCGAAGATGCTCTGGCAGAAATCGGTCTGGCCTATCCCCTACTCCGACAAAAATTGGCTCATCTGGGCAAAAAACTGGTGACTGCCGGAGCTTTGCAGGAACCAGAAGATATCTACTGGATGGAAAAAGACGAAATCAGTACAGCCGTTGCCGCCCTCGAAGCTGGCAGCTCGCCGGATAACCTGCTGGAACGTGTGGAACAGCGCAAAGCCTTCTGGAAAAAAGCTCTGAACACCACTCCCCCTCCGATGCTGCCGCCGCGCAAAAGTTATATGGGTTTCAATACCAGCATCTGGCTGGCTGAAGCGGAAGGCAACCAGAAGGGCGCTCTTCTCAAAGGCGTGCCCGCCAGTCCCGGCCGGATCACAGCGCCAGCCTGCGTTTTACACGGACCGGAAGATTTCACGCGCATGCGTCCGGGTGCTGTATTGGTGGCCAGCACCACCACGCCGGCCTGGACTCCCTTGTTTGCAATGGCTTCCGCGGTGGTCACGGATATTGGTGGGCCACTGTCCCATGGCAGCATCGTCGCCCGCGAATACAGCATTCCCGCTGTGATGGGCACCGGCGTGGCTACCCGCCGCATTCAGGATGGACAGAATATCACCGTGGACGGTTCAGCCGGAACAGTCACCCTGATATGAAGCCCTCACCCCGGCCGGTTCGAATTCTCAGCCTCACCCTGCTGGTGGTCATGCTGGGATACGGCATGGTCTTTCCGGTGGTGCCCTTCTATATCGAAAAGTTCGGCGCCGGCGGTCAGGAATTAGATTGGATGGTTTCCGCCTATGCGCTCATGCAGTTGATCTTTGCTCCTTTGTGGGGTCTGCTGTCTGACCGCTTCGGGCGGAAACCTGTCATCGCCCTCGGCCTTTTGGGTTATGCCGCGGCCATGGCCTGGATGGGACTGGCGGATCGTTTCTGGATGCTTTTTGCTGCCCGGGTGCTCTCCGGCATCCTGTCTTCAGCCACCACCCCCGCTTCCATGGCCTATATTGGTGACCACACCTCTGCTTTTGAGCGCAGTGCTGCCATGGGCCAGCTCGGCGCGGCTACGGGCATCGGTGTGGTGGCCGGTCCCCTGTTGGGAGGCCTGCTCTCATCCCAGGATCTATCCACACCATTTTTCATTGGTGCCGGGCTGGCTGGTCTATCCTCGCTTCTGGTATTGCGTTTCTTGCCTGAAGACCGATCCATCATCCAATCCCAGGAAAAGCAGCCCTTTTCTCTGCATCTGGCCTTTCTGGGGTTGACATTCAAACCAGCTGGCCTGATTCTGATGCTCATTTTGATCATTGCTTTTGCCCTGGCCAATTTCCAGGGGATCATCGGTCTTTTTGCAGTGGATAAATTCAACATCTCCACCCAGGAGTCCGGTCTGCTCTGGGTGGTTATCGGCGTTGTGCTGATTCTTGGCCAGGGCCTGCTGACTGGTCCACTGACCCGGCGTTTGGGTGAGCCTGTCCTGATCAAAGCTGGCCTGGTCGGTGGAGCTGCCAGTTTTATTTTGATTGCACTCTCTCCAGCGTTTATCTTCCTCCTCCCTGCCACAGCACTTTTCACCCTCAACCTGGCCCTCCTAGGCCCCACCCTCAACGCACTGATGTCCCGCCAGGGAGGAAACCGGCAGGGCGCCTTGATGGGCCTGAACAGCATGGCGGCAAGCCTGGGTCGGGTATCCGGACCTTTGCTGGCTGGACAGCTTTATGATCTCCGGTGGGAATTTCCCTTCTGGAGCGGTGCTCTGACAATGATCATCGGCGCTCTATTGGCCATCCTGTGCTTAAAAAATAGCCAACAGGATGCCTCCTGATGTAATTACCACAACCATGGAATCAATCGGTATCGAACACGCTGCTGATATTCCCGATACCCGGCCAGGTTCCTTTCCAAATAACGGTTCTCATCCCAGGCTTTCAAAAGGTAACCCAACAGCATGATCCCGGCCATGCCAAGGCACCATCCGGTTGAAAACACCAGCCCCAGGCCTGCATATAGTAATATGGCAAAGGAATAGATGGGATGCCGTACCATCCCATACGGGCCCTGATCCATCACCCGATGGTCTCTTTGTAAAGAGGTTTCGGCTGTCCAGAATTGTCCCAAAACATGCCGGCAATAAAACGTTCCCGCAACGCCAGCAAAACATAGCAGACAGCCCAATATCACAGCGATTTCTCCAGGAATAATCTCGTTTCCTCCCATTCCCAGGGCGACCAGAACAGCGGTGGCCACCATCATCAGGGAAACGGCACTCATTATAACCATCAAGGGGGCATCCAGGTCTGAAGCCCGCTCATGCATGGCCGATCGGATATCCTGAAAAACCTTCTTTCCTCCTTGCCAGTAAATCACCATCCAGAATAAGACACCAACCAGGGTTAACCATCGAAATAATTGGATGACCATCTCTATATCTGCTCCAACAGATATTGTTTTAAAGCCTGCCATGGGGTTTCCCTGGACCAGTACGCCACCACGTCTTCCGGCGCCATATCCGAAGTCGGCAAATCATAACCTTCTGGAATGTACAGGCGGTCGATCGGACTGCTGAGGCTTTGCCCCGGTTTATCAGCCATGCGCCCCTCATGACGGACTGTAAACAACACCGGTTCCTCACCCGGCCGGCAATACGCCAGACAATCTGAAACCACAATGCGCCGGTTTTCCTTTCCCTGCATCAGGTTCAAATAATCTTCGCTTGAGAACCATCCGTTGACGTACTTTATGAACGGCCCCGGAAATCCATTCAGGGCTTCGATGGCATATCCCGCATCCGTCACCACCACAGGCTTTTTCAATTGCCCGCTTGCCCAAATGGCCGACCAGGCTGCAATTTCCTCGACCTTTTCACTCTGAATCTCTGGCGTATCTAGAGCCTGCCTTTCCAGCCTGATTCTCCCGCTGCGCAGCGCTTCCACGGCGACTTTATATTTCAACTCGTTTCCGGTAATATAGGTCAGATGTACGTATCCATCCATATCCGCTCCTGAGAATTTCGAATCCCTTAATCATAATCCCAAACGGTCTGAGTGGCAAATTTCCCCCATCCATCTAAAATTTCCTAAAATTTAACTAAAATATCCCCTTGACTTTTAGTAAAAATTTAGATAAAATATCTCTAAACATCCCTGAGGTTTTAGTAAAAAGGGCCACGATATGACCGAAAACATCACCATCAAAGATATTGCCCAGCAAACCGGCGTTTCCGTGGCCACGGTATCCCTGGCTCTGAATAACCGGCCCGGTGTTTCGCCGGAGACGCGCGCCAAAATCCTGGAAGTTGCCGGTCAGCTCGGTTATCCTGTCAACAAACCCTCTCCGGCTAAAAGCAATACTCGGACCATTGGCATGGTGGTGAAGACCGAAGCCAATCTGCCGCCACGGGCCAACCCATTTTATTCCCAGGTCATCGTTGGTATTGAAGAAGCCTGCCGCCGCAATCAGATCAACCTGATGTTTGCCACCATGCCTGTTGATGAGAACAACCACCCCACCTCCATTCCCCAGGTTTTTTACAGCGACCAGGTGGATGGGCTGCTGCTGGTTGGCGCGTTTATGGATGCCACCATCACCTCCCTTGCCGGACACAACCTGCCCCCCATCGTTCTTGTGGACGCCTACTCGGATACCGAAACCTACGACATGGTGGTATCAGACAATTTCCAGGCTGCTTATAATGCCGTGGAATTTCTGCTTGCACAGGGCCACCATCACATCGGCCTGATCGGCTCAGAGCCCGATTCCTATCCCAGCATCCGCCAGCGCCGCAATGGCTACCTGCGCTGTTTAAAAGATCATGCGATCCCGGACACCTATATCGCCAGTTTCAACCCCAACGATCCATCCGATGACGGCTATGATGAAATCGTCTCGGTGCTGCAAACCAATCCCCAGCTGACGGCCCTCTTTTGTGTGAATGATCACGTTGCCCTCACCGCCATGAAGGCAGCTTTCGACCTCGGGCGCAAAATTCCGGAAGACCTGGCTGTCATCGGTTATGATGATATTCACCAGGCAGCCACCACCATCCCCTCACTTTCCACCATGCGGGTCGATACAGCCTCCATGGGTTGGGCGGCGGTCAATTTATTGTTAATGCGGCTGGAACAGCCCGATGCAGCACGCATGACCCTGGTCATCCATCCCACTCTGGTCAAACGGGATTCAATCAAAAAATAACAAAAGGTAATCCAATGTCATCATCCATCATTTATCAGCTTCCCAATATCCCCTGGGAAGAGCGGCCGGCGGGCTGCTCGGATGTGGTCTGGCGTTACAGCGCCAACCCCATCATCCCGCGCAATCTCATCCCCTCATCCAACAGCATCTTCAACAGCGCTGTGGTGCCTTTCAATGGCAAGTTTGCCGGTGTGTTTCGCTGTGATAACAAGAAGCGCGAAATGATCATCCACCGCGGCTTCAGCGAAAACGGCATCCAGTGGAACCTCGACCCTGAACCCATCGAATGGAAAACCTCCGACCCTGAGCTCGGTAAATTTGAACACCGCTATGATCCCCGCGTGGTCTGGCTTGAAGACCGCTACTACGTGACCTGGTGCAACGGCTATCACGGTCCCACCATTGGCATCGGCTACACCTTCGATTTTGAATCCTTCCATTTTGTGGAGAACGCTTTCCTGCCCTTCAACCGTAACGGTGTGCTGTTCCCTCGCAAAATCAATGGCAAATATGTCATGCTGAACCGCCCCAGCGACAACGGCCACACGCCTTTTGGTGATATCTTCCTCAGCCAGAGCCCGGATATGATCCATTGGGGTGAACACCGTCATGTGATGAGCACCCAGGGTGGCTGGGAAAGCACCAAAATTGGCGCCGGTCCCATCCCGATTGAGACCCCCGAAGGCTGGCTCATGTTCTACCATGGTGTGCTGACCTCCTGCAATGGTTTCGTCTACAGCTTTGGCGCTGCCCTGCTGGATCTTGAGCAGCCCTGGAAGGTCATCTACCGCGGCGGACCCTATCTGCTTTCCCCGCAAACCCTCTACGAATGTGTCGGCGACGTGCCCAATGTGGCTTTCCCCTGCGCCGCGCTATACGATCAGCCCACAGGACGGATAGCTATCTACTACGGTGCCGCTGATACGGTCACCGGGTTGGCTTTCTGCAAGGTGGATGAAGTGATGGATTTTCTCAAAAATCACTCCAGCGTGTAATCATTCTTCAATTTTATTCAGGAGGTATCGTCCAGATAATCAATCAATAGCCCCATGACCTTTCCCATGTAAAAGGCGCCCGGCATCTCTCGTGAAGGTGCCGAACGCCAGGTTGAAACCCAAGTGCACGCAAGATGCAAACCCAGATTTCTGGGTGGATATTACCACAATTTCTTCAAAGGAGAAAGAGATAATGAAACGCACTTACCAGACCATCGTCGTGGCCCTTCTGGTTTTCATGATGATCATTTCTGCAGCTTGCACCACCCCAACTGCTGCCCCCACCAAAGCCGCCGAACCGACCAAGGCTGCCGAGCCTCAGGCTGAACCGACCAAGGCCCCCGAAGCCACCAAAGCTCCGGAACCCACCGCTGCCCCTGCCAAACCCTCAGGCACCATCACCGTGCTGACCAACCGCACCGACATTGTGGATACCGTTTTCGTTGAATACGCCAAGAAATTCAACGAAATCTACCCTGATATCAAGGTGGAATTTGAAGCCCTGCGCGACTACGTGGGCGAAGTTCAGATCCGCATGAACACCACCGACTATGGTGATGTGCTCCTTATCCCCGATACCATCACCCTCGACAAGTTATCCGATTACTTCCTGCCCCTGGGCACTGTCGCTGACCTGGATGCGAAGTATAACTTCGTCATGTCTGGCAAATACTACCAGGATCAGGTTTACGGCATCGCCATGACCGGTAACTTCCAGGGTGTTGCCTGCAATAAGAAAGTTTTCGAAGCCGCTGGCATTACCGCCAACCCCAAGTCTCCTGAAGAATTCATCGCCGCGATGCAGCTCATCAAAGACAAAACCGATGCCATTCCCCTCTACACCAACTATGCCGCTGGCTGGCCCATGACCCAGTGGGAAGGCCAGGTTCAGTCGGTCTCTGGCGATCCCGATTACAATGCCATAATGGCCCACATGGATGCTCCCTTCTCACCCGGCGAGCCTCACTACATCATCTACAAATTGCTCTACGATCTGGTGAAAGCTGGCCTGACCGAAGAAGATCCCACCACCACCGATTGGGAAACCTCCAAGCAAATGATCGCCGATGGCAAAGTCGGCTGCATGGTCACCGGTTCATGGTCCATCACCCAGTACCAGGGTCTGGCCAAGGATCCCGCTGATATCATCTACATCCCCTTCCCCTCCAACAAGGATGGCAAGATTTACGCTGCCGCCGGCGGTGACTACAACGTGGCTGTGAACAAAAACAGCAAGAATCCTGAAGCGGCGATGGCCTGGCTGTGGTGGTTCCTGAATGAATCCAATTACGCCTACGATCAGGGCGGCATTCCTCCGCTCAAGACCGCTGAACTGCCCTCCACCCTCGATTCCTTCAAGGCCGCCAATGTGATCTTCGTGGCCAACAATCCTGCCCCGGCCGGCGAAGAAGCCTTCTGGTCGAACATTGACAAGGAAGCCGAAACCGGTCTGTGGACCGAGAAACCCGGCCAACGCATTATCGACGCTGCCCGCGGCGCCACCACCGAATCCTTCGATGACATCATGAATGAATTGAACGCCAAGTGGGCTGCTGCCCGCGTCAAACTGGGTATCAAATAAGCTGTCCCCCAATCAAGATCAGGGAGGAGCATCTCTCCTCCCTGATCTTTCTCAAACGGATGTCATTCCTTGTCCTGGATGGATCTCATGGAAAATATTCAAAAATCCACAAAACCCTTTGTCACTTTTTCCCGGCGCACCAAAAAGCAGGACCAAATTTTTACCATGATCCTCTTCCTGCTGGCGCCAATCCTGCTGCTGTTCGTTTTCACCTACATTCCAGTCTTTAACATGTTTGGTTACAGTCTGAACAAATGGGACGGCTACAGCAAGGCCAAGGAATTTATCGGTTTGCAGAATTATATTGAACTGTTCACCCGTCCTGAACTGTTTCGCGTTTTTGGGGTCAGCATTTATTATTTTGTTGCTTCTTTTATCCAGCTTGCCCTGGCCCTGTATTTTGCCACTATCCTCAGCTTCGATGTCCGTCTCAAGAATTTTTTCAAAGGTGTGCTCTTTTTTCCATATTTGATCAACGGCGTGGCCGTCGGTTTCATCTTCCTTTATTTTTTCAAACCCGATGGCGTGCTGGATTTGATCATGGTCTCTCTCGGCCTGGGCGATTATGTGCAGCAGTGGCTGGGAAATCGTGCCATTATCAATTACTCTCTGGCTGGCGTTTCTATCTGGCGCTACATGGGCTTGAATTTCGTCATGTTCATGGGAGCCATTCAATCCATTCCATCTGAAATTTATGAAGCCAGCTCTCTCGACGGCGCCAACCGCTGGCAGCAGTTTAAACACATCATCTTTCCTTCCATTTTCCCCATCATCAGCCTCAGCTTGCTGCTGGCCATCCGCGGTTCTCTGGCCGTTTTTGAAATCCCTTACATCATGACCGGCGGCGCCAACGGCAGTTCCACCTTCGTCATCCAGACCGTGGATATGGCCTTCAAGAATCAGAAGTTTGGTCTGGCTTCGGCGATGGCCGTGGTGCTCTTGCTGATCACCCTCATATTGGCAGGCGTACAAAATCTCATCTTCAAAGATAAAAATGCCGGGAGTAACTGATATGAATGCTAAGACTCTGATGGAAAAAATTGGCCTGCCGGTGTTTAAATACCTTACACTCATTCTCGGTGTCCTGGTGGCGGTGCTCCCCTTGCTGGTGATCTTCTTCGGATCTTTCAAGACCGGTACGGAACTGCGCACCACCGGTCCGTTCGATTTGCCGCAAAACTGGCTCAACTTCTCCAATTACATTCAGGCGGTGGACCGCGGCAATATGTTGCTCGGTTTTTTCAACACCACCATCGTTCTGGTGGTCTCTGTCTTCGGTACCGTGATGGTAGGCAGTATGACCGCCTATGTGTTGAACCGCTTCGACTTCAAATTCAACAAACTGGTCATGGCCCTATTCCTCATCGCCGCCCTGGTGCCTGGCGTCACCACTCAGGTGGCCACCTTCCAGGTGGTCAATGCCTTGGGTCTGTTCAACACCCAGTGGTCGGCCATCCTGCTCTACATGGGCACCGATATCATCTCAATCTATATTTTTATCCAGTTTCTCGACAGCATTCCCAAAGATCTTGATGAAGCCGCCATTGTGGATGGCGCCTCCTATTTCACCATCTTCACAAAAATCATCCTTCCCCTGCTGAAGCCCGCCATTGTCACCGTCCTCATCATCCGCGGGGTGGCCATCTACAATGATTTCTATACCCCCTTCCTGTACATGCCCAAGACAAGCCTGGGAACCATCTCCACCGCCCTCTTCCGCTTCAAGGGACCTTTTATCAACCAGTGGGAGATCATCAGCGCAGGCATCATTATTGCCATGATTCCCACCCTGCTGGTTTTCCTGTTCCTGCAAAAGTATATCTACAACGGCCTGGTAAAAGGCTCAATTCGCTGATTTTTTCTTCCCTTCTCCTGGGCCACAACAGGACCAACGCCTGTTGTGGCCCCCTCATTTTCGGAGGATTCAATGACCTGGTACGGATTTAACTTTCAGTGGATGTTTTCCTGGCAGGGCCAGCCGCCTGAGCCTCCAGATGAAAAAGCGCTCGATTTTTTAAGCGCCTGCGGCTTCAACTTCGTCCGTCTCACCACCGATTACCGCTTCTGGACGCCCCTCCTGCCTGGCGGTCCGGATTATTTCCATCCCGATGAAACCGTCCTGGCTTATCTGGATCGGTATGTGGCCGCCTGCCGCAGCCGCGGTCTGCACCTCTGCCTTAATCTGCACCGCGCTCCCGGTTACTGCATTAACCGCAACGATCTGGAAACACATAACCTATGGGTGGATGATCTCCCCCAACAGGCCTTTATTTACATCTGGCAGGTATTGGCGCGCCGTTTCAGCGGCCTGCCAGGTGAAGATTTGAGCTTTGACCTGGTAAACGAACCTCCAGAAATCGGGCAGTATGGTCTGACGCGAGAAAACCACGCCAGCCTGATCCGCCGCACAACGGCTGCTATTCGCGCTGTCGACCCTGGACGCCCCATCATCATTGATGGCCTCGGCGGCGGAAACCTGGCCATGCCTGAACTGGCTGACCTGGGCCTTATCCACAGCACCCGCGGCTACCAGCCCATGACCGTCAGTCATTATCAGGCCGAATGGTGGTCCGGCAGCCAGGGCATGCCAGCACCGGTATATCCAGGCTGCCATTGGGAAGGAAAAAGCTGGGATCGGGATGCCATTCGCGGCTTCTACCAGCCCTGGCGGGATGTTGAATCCCAGGGGGTGCCTGTTCATATCGGCGAGTTTGGCTGCTACAATAAAACCCCCAACGCCGTTGCCCTGAAATGGTTTAAGGATCTCTTTGCCGTCTTTCAAGAATTTAGCTGGGGGTATGCCATGTGGAATTTCGCCGGCCCCTTTGGCATCATTGGTCACGGCCGGCCCGGCGCCCGTTTTGAACCTTTCCAGGGTTATGCTGTGGACCGTGATTTGCTTGATTTATTTCTGGAACATCGTGTTTGATGCAGGATTAAAAAAGACCGGCTGACGAAAAAATTGCCAGCCGGTCTTTTTCTTGCTTAAGTTCAGGGTCTCGGCCCGCGGCCGCCACCGCCCATGCCGCCCGTTCCAACCGTGGTCATCACACTGGACACAGTGAAACTGGCGAACTTGGTGCCTCCTGAATAGCTGCCGCCCTGGACCAGGCCGTCAACCACCGCATCGGTGGTGCTCCCACCCGTGTACACATCATAAGTGGTGCCCTGAGTCAGGCCAGAGGAAGCAAATACGATGGATGCGGTCGCCTTGGATACCGTGAAGGTCATCACCGCTTCACCGGCGCTGTTTTGAATGTGCACCAGTGTGCCAGCCGGCAAGGTGGAAGTGAAATACACCAGCACAGAGTTGACACTGGATGAACCATCCGGGGCCATGGCCATGCCTGATGAACCAGCCGCCACCAGAGTGCCCCCGGTCATCTTGAATCCGCCATCGTAATCCAAGGCGCCATTCATATTCTCAGTCGGTCCATTCACCAGCACCAGGCCGTCCGTCATCACAATCGCTCCGTTGACATCCAGGCCGTCACCGCCTGCATCAACCACAAGCATGCCGCCATTTATATAAAGGTAATTGGATCCGGTATAGTTGAAGGTATCCTGGTTCATCTGCCCGCCAGGACGCATCATGCCTGAACCATCGTTTCCTGAAGCCACGTTGATGGCATCGTCGCTGGAGGCAATATGGATGGTGCCGCCATTAAGGGTGATCACGGCGCTTTCGATACCCTCATAAGACCGGGTAATGTCGATGATGCCGTTGTTAATGGTCAGGTTCGTGTCCGCATGCATGCCGTCATCACCGGCAATGATATTGAAAGTGCCGCCATCCACCACGATATTGCCATTGGAATGGATGGCATCGTCCGCTGTATTGGCTGTGATCACACCGCCCTGGATATAGACAGCAGCGATGCCTTTGATCCCCTTGGTCGAATCTGCGTCGCTGGTCGCGCCGTTGACCGTCGCCCCGGTGGTCAGGGTCAGATTGCCATCCGTAACCGTCACGCTGGTGGAAGCAGATAAGCCATCCCCGCCGGAAGTGACGATTACATCGCCGGCTTTGACCGTGATAAAACCCTTGCTGGCGTCATCGCCATTATCTGATTTTAAGCCGTCACCCTGGGCATTGACCGTGATGCTGCCGCCTTCCACCACCAGGTAATCCTTGCCGCGGATGCCGTCATCAACGGAATTAACTGTGATGGCGCCGCTGGCAATGATCAGGCCGTCTTTGCTGGTGATGCCATCCGCAAAATTGCCGTTGACCACCAGGGTTCCGTTTCCGGCAATGCTCATGTCAGCCTTGCTGAAAAGAGCTGCATTGGGTTCATTTTCATCTGCGGATGCATAGACATAGGTTGTGGCATCGGTCAGGGTATTGGTGCTGCCATCCGCCAGAAGGATCACCACCTTTTCCGCCTTGTTGATAAACAGCGGCGCGCTGGTGCTGTTTTTGATATCCACCCCGTTCAAAACAATCTGGACCGTCTTATCATCCTTGGTATCCACCACAAGCTGCCCATCGTTCAAGGCGCCTGCAACCTGGTAGGTTCCCGCTGCCGTGATGATCACCTTGCTGCCATCCACCGTTACCCCGGCCCCGCTGGCTGTGATGGAATCACTGTTCAGGGTGATGGAAACCGCACTGGCGCTGTCCCAGGTGTAATCGGACTGGGTTTCATTTACTTCTATATTGGTCACCGTTGGAACAGCAGTGGGCAGGGTGACGGCACTGGCCGCACTGGATGAATTCGTTGCTGTTGAGGAATTTGTGGAGGTGGTGCTCTGTGCCTGGCTGGCGGCAGAACAGGCGACCAGGGTCAGTATCATCATCATGGTGATGACCAGCATTTTTATTTTTTTCATTTGGTATCTCCTTCTCGCATTTTTTGATGACCAACGGGCTGTCATCTAAAGTTCATCGTATTGCAATCATTTTACGAGAAGGTCGATTGAAATGGGTTTAATTCTGGTATAGCACCACCTCTGAACAAGTTTTATGATCAGTCGGTGTCCCCGGATAGAATATAGGGTAAGGTTCTGGATATTTTTTGGTTCTTAAGCCTTTTTCTACGCTTCGGAATACTACAGGAATAATTGTGCACTACTGAATTTTCACGGTTGATAATGTTTCTCCATTTTACCCACGAATGTTCATTCTGGTAAACTCAAACGCCGCAGACCAAAAAAACGGGTCTGCGGCAAAATTTTTGAAACGCATTATTCAGAAGGTACTTCCAGCAGCGTCACCAGACCGCTGCTGCCGTCCACTCGCACCCGCTGTCCGCTCTTCAGGCGGGTGGTTGCGCCCGCCACACCCACCACCGCCGGGATGCCGTATTCCCGCGCCACCACAGAGCCGTGGGTCATCATCCCACCCACCTCCATCACCAGCCCGCCAGCTGAAAGAAACAGCGGCGTCCAGGCAGGATCCGTTGCCGGACAGACCAGGATTTCTCCCGGGGCCAGATGGTCATGATGGGGGTCAAGGATCACGTGAACCGTTCCTTCCACCATGCCCGCTGAAACCGGTGCCCCGCAAAGGGTGTTTTCATCAGAGACCATTTCTCGCCTGGGTCCTTCAAAATAAGCCGTTCCATCGTTCAGCAAAATGCGTGGAATCCGTCTGCGGCCCTGTTCTCGCTGGTAGGTCTGCCGGCGTTCGGCAATCACCGCCCGGGCCTCAGGCATCCGTCCGTTGGCCATTGCCTCCAGTTCCCATAGGTGTAAAAAGAAGAGGTCATCAGCGGCCGAAAGCTCACCCCTGGCGACCGTTTCAGCGCCAAGCCGCAGCAGTTCCTGGCGCACGCCGCCCAGAAAGCTGACAATGGCAAACTTGGGGGTTTCCCGCAGTCCGGCCAGCTCAAAGACCCGGTCGGATAGGAAGGACGCCAGCCAGCCTTTAATTGGATTACGCTTCTTGAAGTTGGCGATAAGCTGCTGGCGGGTTTCTACAGCCTTCTCCCGCCCTTTTCGAAAAACGGTTTCGGGAGAGCCGTTCTGAGGATCCACCTGCAGGTAATTCTTCAATACCTGCATCACATGGACTGGATTTTCATGCCAGCGCTCGCGGTAAATATCGATTTCTCCTACGCCTCGCATGCCGTACGTTGAAAGGAATACCCCGATCTCCTTTTGGGCCACAGCCGGAAGGCATCCCGTCAGGTATTCGGTCGCCAGATCAGCCGCAGCTGTCTCCATGAAATGGGTCCGGGAGGCTTCATCCACCCGGATGGCATCGGCAATTTGCCAGAGGGTCAAATCCATTTCAGTGGTCACATTATGCGGCAAGCCGCGGCTCAATTCCAGCGGCAGCCCGGCGCTTTCAGGGTCCTTTTCTGCCATGGCTATCAATACCTGGAAAGGCGCCTGCCCGGCAATGACCGCGGGCAGCAGATAAGGCAACAGCATGGATGGTCCCATTTGGGCGGTTGATTCAATCATCTCCGTCATTTCCGCCAGGGTTCGGGCCTTTTGTGCCCCTTCCCTGGTGCGGACCAGGAACTCCTGAATTTTTTCAGCCAGCCTCCTGCGCCCACGCGCCGGCCACAACAGGTTGGAGATCACATTTGTGATGACCGGCAGCATCCCTTTGAAGATGTTGAAACGCGTTCTCAGGCTCAATCCTCCCTGGTAAAATGCCAGCTGGGGAAGATCATAGAGCTGCTGAAGGATCTCTGCGCTCGGCGGATCAATGGCGCTGATAAACGTATCCACAATCTTCCGGCCAAAGGAGGTGCGAAGCAGGCCGGTGATATTGACAAACAGGCGCATGGCTGCTTCTTTGAAAATGGGCTGCTCGCGCGAGGTGATCCGGGCGCCAAAATGCTGGCCCAACCCCACCACCAGGTTTGAAAAAACATCCTCCCCCAGCGGAGAATACGGGTCCATCATGCCCTGCCAGGAGGCGAAGGAAAAATATACTTCCAGCTCTTCCTCCGCCGGGGTGACCGGCAGCGGAAAGAGCGAGGTGATGGCCCGCGATTGCAGCACATAAAGCTGGCCATTTGCCCAGCCCCATTCCATATCCTGAGGTCCGCCAAAAAAGGCTGCCGAAGCCATGCCCAGTTTCGCCAAAGCCAGGATCTGTTCATCCGCCAGGGCCTGTCGATCACCTGCATCCACGCTCACCGTTTGCGTCCCACCGCCGTTGATGCCGTGAATGGCTACCGCCTTGGCGCCAAGGGTCTTTCTCAGGATGGTCCCTTTTCCATCGCCGCTCATATCCACCACATAATGATCCGGCTCCACCATGCCTGAAACCAGGGCTTCCCCCAATCCCAGCGTGGCGTCAATGACCGTTTCAGAGCGCTTTCCGGTCAGCGGATTGGCCGTGAACAGCACCCCTGAAGCCTCGCTGGCCACCATCTGCTGCACCACCACCGCCAGGGCGATATCCTCATTTCCAATTGCGTTGCGCAGGCGGTAGCCAATGGCCCGTGCTGTCCACAGGCTGGCCCAACAGCGGACAACCGCCTTCACCAGCTCCTCTTCTCCCTGCACATTCAAGTACGTATCCTGCTGTCCGGCAAATGAGAGATTGGGCAGATCTTCGGCAGTGGCAGAAGAACGCACGGCCACCGCCGCAGGCGCTGGGACCAGGCCTGCATAAGCGGCGAGAATTTCAGCCGCCATTTCATCTGGCAGTTTTCCTGCTTCAAACAGGTCCCGAATGGCTTTGGAAGCCGCATCCAGGGCGCCAGGGTCTTCAGGCTGCAGACCCTTGGTGAGGGTTCGGATAGGCTCCTGCAGCCCGTTGAGCGACACAAACTGCTGGTAAGCCGGTGTGGTGATGCAAAACCCGGGCGGCACAGGTAATCCGGCCTGGATCAGCGCGCCAAGGTTGGCGCCCTTGCCCCCAGCCAGGTTGAGGTCGCCGCGGTTCAGTTCGTTGAGTTTGCAAATCGTGTGCATGTTTTCTCCATTGTAGCTAATGACGAATATTCTTACACCTGAAAACGCCAGGCAGAAATGACAACCATCCCGCCCGCCAGGCAAACCAGCAAGCCAGCCCCGGAAAGGACCAGCGAACATCCAAACCACCCCGCCAGGATCCCGGCCAGGGCGGCAGCCGTGAAGGTGACGCTCCCCATTACCGTTTGCGATAGGCCCAAAATACGCCCGCGCATCTGGTCGGGTGTTTCCTGCAGGATCGTCTGCGCCTGCACCTGTACATTCACAAATCCAAAGCCCAGAAAGAAGGCCGCTCCCAGGGCCAGCCCCAGATGCCCCGCAAGCGCCATGGTCAGGATGGCCGCGCCAGCCAGAATGGCGCCGGTTGAAGCCAGCTTCAGGCGGTTAAACCGCTGCCCCAGCCTGGGCGAAAGCACCGCGCCAATCAGCATGCCGGCCCCCATCACAGACATCATCAGGCCGAAATCTCCCGCGCTGCCGCCCAGCTTTTCCCGGATCAGAATCACACCCAGGGCTGACAGGCTGGCGATCAGCAGCGCAACCGCCCCAACCAGCAGCAAAGCGATGCGAATTTTTCCTTCCCGGCGCACCAATGCCATCCCTTCCCACCAGTCTCCACCCAGGCTGCTTCCGGCAGCGAACTGCCTGTTTTGCGGAATCGCCAGCAGGCTGACTGCCAGGGCTGGAACGAGAAAAGTTAAGGCATCCACCCAATACGCGGTTTGCAGGCCAAAATGGTCGATGATCCAGCCGCCCAACGCCGGGCCAATGGCGATGGCGCCCACAAAGGCAGCTGCAAAGAGAGCATTGGCTGTGCTCAGGCTTTTTCCATCCACCAGCGCTGGAATGGCAGCCGACCGCGCGGGGATAAAGAACTGACTCACCACCGACATGACGAAATAAATCATATAAATCAACAGCAAATTTTGGGTCGCTGGAATCGCCAGCACCAGCCCAAAAAGCAACAGGTTGGACACAACCATGATCCACTTGCGCGGCCAGCGGTCCACAAACACGCCGGCCACGGTGCCCAATGCCAGAGCCGGAACGGCTTTGATCACCGGCAGGATGCTCACCGCTCCGGCTGAACCGCTCCAATCGTATACCATGTTGATCAGGGCGATCATCAAAATCCGGTCTCCGATCAGGGAAATGGCTTCACTGAACCACAGAACTCCAAACGCCGGGTTGCTTAATAGGCTCAGGCGTCTGCTGGATTGTGTTGCCTGATGCGGATGTTCTTCAGAAGATTCCATAGGTCACCTCAGACCGACCGTTCGGTCGAAAATCGATACAAAAAAAATTTTACCCCTTTGAGGATGCGTTAATACCATTGAAAAAGATATCCAGCAGGCGGCTCGCCGCTTTTTCAGGGGTGTCCGGGCGCTTCCCCACCAGATAATACAGGGCGAAATTGCCTTGAATCAGGTTCATAAAAACCAGCGCCGTATCCTTCGGGTCCAGAGAGCGGAAGATCCCTTCATCCATGCCCTTCTGGAAAGCTTCCTCCAGGGCGGCGGAATAACTGGCAAAAAACACAATGAAGTGCTGGAGCAGGTTCTCCCGCGCCCCAGGCACCTCCCGGCGCGCAATCTGCAGCAGATCAGCCGATTCATACAGAAACTGCAGAGTCACCAGCGCCGCGACCTCAATTCGCCGCCGCGGTTCGGATTCCTTCAGAATGCTCTCCACCGACTGGTTCATCCGGCCTACATTAGCCTCAATCAGGGTTTTGAAGATGGCTTCTTTATCCTGAAAGTGATGGTAAATGGTCGCTTTGCCAATGCCAGCTTCCTCGGCAATTTCGCGCATCGAAGCCGCCGTGTATCCCTTGCGGATAAACAGGCTTCTGGCAGCTTGCAGAATGGCAGAATAAGTGTCGCGGGTCAAGGCATCTCCTTTCCGACCGACCGGTCGGTTGATATGAGTATAATCCAGTCGGCGTAAAAAAGCAAGATCCTCAAATCAAATTCGTTTCAGGCTCTTGCTTACACTGCAAAAGTGATAAAAAACAGGGTTCTATATTTTCATCATGTACTGATACTTATCCAGGAAGGTCTCACCGTCCAGCAGAAAAGCCTCCTGAACCCCCCTCAACCCTGCCTGGTTTTCAATTTTCCTGTATATGGCGCAGCCAATGCGGTATGTTAACCGCTGTTCGCCAAAACAGATGCCCATATACTCTTCCCGACTCAGGGGTTGTTTCATTTTTAGCTTTTCCAGAGCCTGTACAAAGGACAGGCGGTGAGCTTCAAGTTCCATGGGGGTGGTCAGCACCCGGTAATCCCGGTCCAGCAGATAGCGCCATTCGCGCCGCAGGCGCAGTGGGGCATACACGGCAATGCCTTCATTCTGCAGCCACAAACCAAAATAGGCATACCAATCGGCGGGTTGCACCACCTGGTCCAGCGGCTTGATGCGGTGGTAGCGTTCATAAATGATATGCGCACATTCATGAATAATATAAAACATGAACTCAACCGGGTTTGCCATGTAGAGTTTGATGTTGCAATTCATACACACATTGCCATTCAGACCAATTCCCATGTCATACCCGATGATTGGATAAATGGTGATCTGAAATTCCTCTCCCGGAAAAAGCAAGCCCAGTTCATACTCAATCACATTTATCCAGGCGGCTTCATTCTTTTGAATGAAGGACAGCAGAGTCTGAATGCGCGCCAGATTTTCCCGTACGCCCTTTAACCCATAAAACGGCGAAGGTGATCCAGTGAGCGCATGGCGCACATCATCCTCGGTCCATTCCTGGCCAAAAAGTCTGGCATGTTCCCCCACCGTCTGATAGGCGGGGTGCGTCAGCACCTCTCCCAATGGCAATTGCCCATTCATGCAGGCGATAAATTGTTCTGCAGCAGTGAAATCAAATTTCATAACGATGCCAATACCTCTGTCATCACATTGTCCACCAGTGGTGCCAGTTTCAACCGGATACACTCCCAGTCATGATCAATACTGACGAATATGGAGCCTGGGTTTTGCCGTAAGTCTGTAATGCCAAACACAACCCCATTTGGTGCATCATCTCCCGCCCCCACCACCTTCATCTCCACAGAGCTGAAAGCTGCAGCCAAGGGGTCAAGTAACGCTTTTTGGTAATACGGCAGGGCCTGATCAGATTGTCCGCCGTGGCCCACCAAACCCAGGGGAAGACCGGCGTATGCAGCTCTGTAATGATTATCCTGGCACCAGCTCAGATACCAGATTTCCTGCAGTTTCTCCAGCAGGATCATCAATTTCGAAGGAAAGGGTGCATAATGCGGGCAAACGACAAAAAGGGCATCCGACTCCTTGATTGCGGCGTAGATTCGATTGAAAGCATCATCCCGTACGCAGATTCCAGCATCAATGCAACTGCCGCACATCCGGCAGGGCTTCATTTCATAATCAATCAACGGCAGGATGTCCACATCGACATTTTTCCCGTGCTTTTCCTGGATCAGCTGTCTGATGATTTCACAGGCCCGGGTAGAGGCGCTGTGGCTGCGCGCAGGTTCGATATTGGACGCGGAAATGCAGGTTATTTTCATCATATTTTCTCGGCTCGGTATGTAGGGTGGGAAGTCTGCATACCCTATTATATCGGAATAGTCAAAATGTGCAATCTGACCGCGCTGTAAAAACAATAAAGCAGGGCAGATTTTCTCCGTCCTGCTTTTTGCATCCGTCACAAATGGATCCTACTTCAGTGCAGCAACCTTCTGATAAGCCGGTAAATCGGTGTACATTTCTTCCTTCAAAGGATTGCGTTTGGTCTTGATGATCTTGTAAATCTCATAACCCAGCACACCCAGGTTGGCTGCCAGTGAAAGACCGCTCACCACCCACAAGGCAGTGGGATTGTGCGACGATTTCACCGCGAACATGGATGTATCCACAAAGCTGGGGAAGGTCATCACAAACATCATCCAGATGGCCAGAGTCTGGGCGCGGTGCTGCAGCCAGGCGCCTTTCTTGATAAAGAACGCCGGAATGGTGCAGGAGATCAACAGGGCCGCGCCAGCGTAAAACGCATGGTCAGACACACAATTATACACGTAGGCAAAATTCCACAGGTCATAGGCGATGATCCAGAACCACAGCATATCGGGCCAGAGCATGTCCTTCTTCTGATCTTTGCCGATAAAAATGCCCATCCAGCCGGTGATGGTGATGATATTGATCAGGCCGGCAATGCCGTTCATGATATTCCAGGGGCCGCCAATGATGGTCACCCCGTCCACCACCCCGTTGATGCCAAAGCACTGGAAATCGCGGACAACCGCTTCAAGGATGTTGATTGCCAGGATGGCCGGAGGAAACAGCAAGGCATATTTGTTGGTACCCCAACCTTTAATATTCCGGATGGCCAGGAAGCCCAGGCTGCCAGCGAGCGCGGAATACACTTTTGCCCAGTGGAACCAGGTGCCCACACTGGAACCCGGTCCGGCGGTATCCTTCCAGACCGTGAACGGCAGGATGGCAGGTAACAGTAAGAAAATGGCCAGCGAGAACCATTTATTGAGGCGCGCCAGTTCATTGACCAGGATCAACCCGGCAAGCACAGCAAACCACATCAAAATGGAATACCAGGGCAGCGGTTCGAATAAAAACATCCGTCATCTCCTCTTTATACTGAACTTGGGCATGGGTTTTAAACATACCAATCGTTAGGTATTTATATTATAATCAATTTAAGCCCGTTGTCAATTGTCAATTTGGTGTAGAATTATAAAAGGAGCGTGTTCTATGCAAAAAAATAAGGGTAAGGTCAAAATCATCGAAGCCGCGCAGCGCCTGATTGCCCGTTTTGGCGTGGAAAAAACATCCATGCGCGATATTGCCGAAGAAGCAGGCATCACCACCGGCGCCATCTACTACTATTACAAAAGCAAGGAAGAATTGCTCTATGATGTAATGGATTACACCACCGGAATCACCGCCAACATCATGGAAATGCGCCAGTCTCCTGAGGCCAACCCTGACGAAGTCCTGGATGAAATTGCCCGCCAGGTTACCCACCGCCTCCTCAAAGATAACGCAGCCCGCCGCCTGCGCTATTATTTGGCTTACCAGGCCGTCCTTGGCGATGAAGCTTTGCGCGCCAGGTTTGCCAGCGACTATGCCGCTCAGGCTGAACGCACCGCCGCCCTTTTCAACTTTGTTTTTGATACCCCGCCCCAACCCCAGGATATTCCCCTGGCGGTAATCATGGTGGCCGCTTTGGACGGCATTAATCTGCAGCAATTCATGGACGCACTCCCTGTCAAGGGGGATGAGATGGCTCGAATCTACAACGAATTTTTCGCCTATGCTGTTCCCCTGTTTCAGAAACATCTCAACGAAATTCACCGTTTTGATCATCTTGATTCTCCGCCGCGGCAAGACGCTGAATCTTCCTGAAAAAATCTTGGGCTCTTATCCCAAAACGCCTGTTTTCGCATTGCAAACAGGCGTTTTTTTATCGGCCTTGTTTTAAAATGGATCATGACCTTTTGCCTTTAATTGTCTGACAAATTACCTGAAATGGCTTAAAATCAATTGACAGATCCCTCCAAATATTCCATAATATTTTTAACCAATTTTGGAATCCTGATCATGAAGGAGGCCTTAAAGAACAATACCATAAGCTCAATGCTTTCATGGTGCAGCCGTCTTCAGGAAACTGGTTCCATCTGTTTCAGCCAGTTTTCTCAGGCATCTCGATGAAACGCCCTTATTTTGGGATGGGAATTGAGGTCCTGGTTGCTCTTTGAAAGCACCCTTTTTTACATAATCAAACTCAGCCAGAAAAATCTGAAGTAGGAGTGAAATATATGCCAGTAGATATGGAACTTGAAATGTTCTTGCGTCCAAAGCAGTATCCAATGCCGCCCTATCCCCCAAAAATGATCACCCTGGCGAATGGCAAAAAAATGGTTGTCCGCCAGGCAAAACGTGAAGATGTGCCAGCCATTCTGAAATCTGTCCATCCCTGCATGTTCATCAAACGGGATTATTATGACATTGTCAGCGCCCGTCTTTACGGTGAACTGCTGGCCTTCTATTACCATCGTTCCAAGAGTCAGTTTGTCCTGATGGGGCAGGTGGATGGATTCCTGGTGGGCGTCGTCAACAGCCGCATGGAAAATGAAAAGGTCGGTATGAGCTACCACACCCTGGCGATCGACCGCGGCCTGCGCATTGGTTCTCACCTCTTTGCCGCCAAGATGGAATACCATATGGAATATCTCAACCAGGAATCAGTCCTGATCGTGGCCGAAAGCCCGATTGGATTCCGCCGCTGGATGGTCGAATATCCCCTCGAAGCGACCACCATCCCCCACGAATTAGGTGGCGGCGATTCTTACCAGCTCACCCGGGATATTTATTTCAAAGCCAAGCCGCGTCTGGTGGCAGGCGTCCGCCCCGTGCCTCAAGATCTGCTCGACGAAGCTGAGGCGGAGATTAAGTTCGCCGATGATGATACAATCCGCGAACGCATTGCTGGTCTGAAAGGCAGGTAGAATCATGAGAGACGTTGCGATTATTGGGGCTGGCATGATCCCCTTTGGGCGGCGTGACGAAGACACCCTGTTGGAAATGCTCTCGTATGCGTCATTGAAAGCCCTTGATGATGCCGGCATGGGAGATAAAAAAGTTGATGCCGTTTATGTTGGCAACATGGGTGCGGGAATCCTTCAGCACCAATCATCCATTGCCAGCTCGCTGGTAGATCGCCTCAGCCTGCTGCCGGCCGCCGCCGATGTGGTAGAAAATGGCCCGGCCTCGGGCGGCTCTGCTCTGAAGAACGGTTTCCTGGCGGTGGCCTCAGGTTATTATGACTATGTGCTGGTGGTGGGCGGCGAAAAAATGCGCGAAGTCACCGGCTGGCGCGCCACCGACTTTGTCGCCACCATGACGCATCCCGAAGTTGAATACCCTTACGGGATCACCCTGCCTGGCATGGCCGGCATGTTCACCCAGCTTTACATGGAAAAATGGGGCGTCACTCGCGAACATCTGCTGGCTGTCACCCTGAAGAACCAGGAGATGGGCGCCCTGAATCCATATGCTCATGTTGAGATGACCCTCAGCCGCGATGGTATTTTTGACAGCCCGGACGCCGTGGTCAACAATCCTTATGCTGCATCTCCGCTGCATCTTTACGATCTATGCCCTGTCAGCGACGGCGCAGCCGCAGTCATTCTGTGCCCGTTGGATGTGGCCAAGAAACGCGGCAAAGCCTGCGTCCAGATTGTTGGTTTTGGTCAGGCCACCGACACCCACACCCTGCAGGAACGCGAAGATCCTACCGATTTGAAAGCCGTCACTCTGGCCTCACAGCAGGCTCTTGAAATGGCCAAGCTCAAACCCTCGGATATCAGTGTGGCTGAACTGCATGATGCCTTTACCATTCTGGAGATCGCTGAAAGTGAGCATGTCGGCTTCTTCAAGAAGGGTGAAGGCGGAAAGGCCGCTGCAGCCGGGAAAACTCGCCTCGGCGGGCAAATTCCCATCAATGTCTCTGGTGGTCTGAAAGCGCGCGGTCACCCGGTAGGCGGGACTGGCGTTGCCCAGGTTGTGGATATCGTCTTCCAGCTCCGGCATGAACTGCCAGAAAACCGCCAGGTCAAGGACGCCAAAACCGGCCTGACCATCAACTTTGGCGGATTTGGTAACAACGTGACTTGTTTTGTGCTGAAAAGGATTGAACCATGAAAAAGCGTGAAATTCCTATCATCGCCTTCAAGTGCAAGAAATGCGGTCGGATTCACTACCCCTTCCACGACCGCTGCCTGACCTGCCTGAGCCGCGATTTTGAAAAAATTCATCCGCAGGGCAATGCTAAACTGCTGACCTTTTCGGCCATTTTCAACCTCCCCTGGGGTTTTGACCAGCGTTTCCTGATCATCGGCATCGCCGAATTTGAAAACAAGGTCAAAGTCATGGGCCAGATCAAGGCCGATTCCATTGATGAATTACAGACGGGCATGACCGTTCTCCCCACCTGGGAACCTGTTAGAGTCAAAGATGGGGAGAACATCTACGGCGTCAAATTTGAACCCATCAAATAACCCCGCAAACTGAAATTCTGCCAACGGTCCGGAGTCATTACCGGACCGTTTTCTGTTGGCTTTCCCTCAACACCGGTTTGCGCAGATCCAAATTGCCGCTATACTTAACCATATCCCTCCACCACAGGAATCTCTGTCATGTCGTCAAAAAACCGCGCTTCCCAACCACCCTTGTTGAACCGCACCACCTGGATCATGCTGCTTTTACTGGGCCTCGCCGGACAGCTGGCCTGGGCAGTTGAAAACCAGTATTTCAACACCTTCATGTACGATAAAATCACCCCCGACCCGCAGGCCGTTTCCTGGATGGTGGCCATCACGGCGGTGGTATCCACTGTCTCCACCATTTTCATGGGCACCCTCAGTGACCGCACCCGCACCCGTTGGGGCAAACGCCGCCCCTACCTGTTCATCGGGTATATTGCCTGGGGCATCCTCACGGCTGCCTTTCCCTCGGCAGCCGCTTTCCAGCCGGTGGCACTGGGGGTTTTCGTGGCCATCCTCTTTGACAGCCTGCTCTCCTTTTTTGCGGCCAGCGCTTCTGACGGCGCTTTCAGCGCTTATATTGCTGAAATCACCACCTCCGCCAACCGCGGCCGGGTGGTCGGCGCCCTCGAAATCATGAAATGGATCGCCTTCTTGATCATTTACGGCGGCGCCGGTATGATCATCGATGCAGTGGGATATCTGCCATTCTTCTATATCTTCGGCGCCATCACCGGGCTGATCGGCTTGATCTGCGTACCCTTCTTGCGCGAAGAACTGGACCCAGAGAAACCCGCCGGCTCATACTGGCAGCAGATTGTCAGCACCTTCCAGCTTTCCAGCCTGCGCCAGAACCGCGATTTTTTCAAGCTGATGCTCTCTCTGACGCTTTTTATGGTGGGCATCAACGTCTTTTTCCCCTACCTGATGATTTACCTGCAGCACTATATCCGGCTTTCAATCACCGATTCATCCATCCTGGTGGGCATCTCCATCCTGGTGGGCGGCATCGCCATGGCCTACCCAATCGGTTTGATGGTGGACCGCTGGGGGCGCCGTCCGGTTGCGCTGCTGGCAGTCGCCCTGGAAGCCGTTGGCCTGCTGGTCTTCTCCTTCTCCAATTCACTGGTCATGCTGGTCATCGGCGGCATCCTCTGGCTGGCGCCTTTTGCCGCCTGGACCATCGCCACCACCACCTGGGCGCGCGATCTCTTTCCTGAAGAAAAACGTGGCCAGTTTGCCGGTTATTATGTGCTGTTCAACGTGGCATTCACCATGATTCCCGGCCCACTTCTTGGCGGCTGGCTGGCCACGCAGTTCGGCATTCCCACCATCCTGGACGGCAAAGCCGGCTTCATCCCCACCCCGATATTATTCCAGGCAGCCGCGGCGATGGTGCTGTTGGCGGCCCTGCCCATTCTGAGTATCCGTCCCAGTAAAACCCGTTAAAGGTGCCTCAATGCCCGCCATTCCCGAATTTGTCCTGAGAAAACTATTTGTCCCCGGAAGCCTGGCTCCCTGTGGGTCAGGCTTCAAGTTCGAAATGAACAACACCTTTGCCCCGGTCACCCTGCTCGGACTGGGTATCAGCGCTGATGAAAAATCAGCTGACGTTCAAAGCATAACCCTGTCCCTGCCGGGCCACGAAGCCGTCCCGGCTGCCGCCATTCATGAACAGCAGCCGTTCAGCCTGCCCGTCAATGTGATCGTCTCCGTGCAGGTGCTGGCGTCTGAGCCAAAAAACAAACTCACTATCCAGGCTCTCACCCGTGAAGCCGGGCTGCTGCAGTTCAGCATCCCGGTCAAAAGCGGCGCTAAAACCGGCCTCAGCCGCAATCCCGTCAAAGAATTTTCTCAGCAGTTGACCAATTACTTCCGCGCACAGCGCGCCCGGCGCGACCCTCAGCACCCGCGTTTGCATTTCACCCCACCCGCCAACTGGATGAATGACCCCAACGGCCTGATTTTCTGGCAGGGAAATGTCCATCTGTTTTACCAGACCAATCCTTTGGAGCCCGCCTGGGGAAACATTCACTGGGGCCACGCCGTTTCCAAAGACATGCTTCACTGGAGGCATCTGCCTCTGGCCCTGTCGCCGGATCCCAACGGGGCGGATGCCGGTGGGTGTTTTTCAGGTTGCGCCGTCATTCACGAAGGCATCCCCACCCTCCTTTACACCGGCGTTTATCCTGAGGTGCAGTGCCTGGCGATGAGCCCATCCCCCAACCTGGTCCGCTGGCAAAAACACCCCCAGCCTGTGATCCCAGCCCCGCCGCCGGGTTTAAGCGTTGAGGGGTTCCGTGATCCCTGCGTCTGGAAGGAAGGCCGGGAATGGCTCATGACGTTGGGTTCAGGCATCAAAGATGTGGGCGGCGCCGTTTTACTGTACCGTTCCCAGGATTTGCGGTCATGGTCCTATGCGGGCATCCTTTTCCAGGGTGATGCTCTAAGTCATCACCCTCTGTGGACCGGCACCATGTGGGAATGCCCTTCTTTCTTTCCCCTGGAAGATAAATGGGTTTTGATTCTGTCGGTCTGCGGACCAGAGGGTGGACTTTATACCATTTACTATACAGGACAGTTCACTACGGACCGCTTTATCCCAGATAACGGCCCCCACCTGCTGGATACTGGCGCCGGCGGCTGTTATTATGCCCCTCAGACTTTTCTGGATGAAAAAGGCCGCCGGATTATCTTCGGCTGGCTGCGCGAAGCGCGCAGTGCAGCTGATCAGGCCAGGGCCGGCTGGAGCGGGGCCATGTCTCTCCCCCGCGTTCTCACCCTGGGAAATGACGGGCGGGTCCATTTAGCCCCGTTGGAAGCCCTCTCGACCCTGCGGCAGGAGCATGAAAGACTGAATCTGTCCAACTTGAAAAGCCGGCCCATCCGTGATGTTCCCCTGGAACTGCTGGTCACCTTCCCGCGCCCTCCCGAAACCTGGAGCGGAATCACCCTCACCAGCGATGCCAGCTCTGGAGAACGGATTAAAATCGGCTTTGATCCCGATCGAAGCCTGGTGGTGACCGACTGCACCCAGGCGGGCGGGCTGCTCAGCGAAACCCCCATTTCGCCAGATCCAGACCAGACCCTGACTTTCCACATCTTTATCGATGGTTCCACCCTTGAAGTCTATATCCAGGACCGCCTGCCAGTCTCAGCCCGATTTTACCTGACGGGAAAGCTGCAGGTTCATTGTGCCGGACCTGTACTCGTCGATATATGGAAACTGATAATCTGAAAGCTGGATAATCCATCCACCCGGCCCCTGGAGAAAGCCCATGCCAGAACAGATCATCATTCGCGGTGCACGCCTGCACAATCTGAAGAATATCACCCTGGCCATTCCCAGAAACAGGCTGGTGGTGCTGACCGGTCCTTCCGGTTCTGGCAAATCCACCCTCGGTTTTGATATTCTCCTCAAGGAAGGCCAGCGGCAGTACCTCGAATCGCTGGGCCTGGTGACCTTTGGCCTGGCCCGGCCGCCCGTGGATGCCATCAGCGGCCTTTCTCCAACCATCAGCATTGATCAGCATCTCACCAATCACAGCCCGCGCTCCACCGCCGGTACGGTGACTGAAGTTTACACCTACATGCGTGTTCTCTTCGCCCGCCTGGGTCACCGCCCCTGCCCAGCCTGCGGTCATTCCATCCCGCCCAGCCACCATGCCGCTGCAGCATGGGAAGCGCCAAAGCTAGACGACGAGGATAAGCCAGAAACGCTTTATCCCTGCCCATACTGCGGAACATCCGTTCCCGAATTGACCATGGCGCATTTCTCTTTCAATAAACCCGCTGGCGCCTGCCCCACCTGCACCGGCCTCGGTACCTTGCATCAACCCGACCTTGGCAAATTGGTAGATGAGCAGAAGTCCATTGCCAGCGGCGCTGTGGCCGGATGGGAAGCAAACAACCTGGCCTATCAATCGGCAGTCCTGCAGGCTGCGGCGGCATATTATGGTTTCAGTTTGGATCTTAACCTGCCGGTCAAGGATTTACCCATCCCACCGCGTGATCTCCTCTTTTATGGTGTGGAGAATCCCCTCTTTCGCCGGCATTTCCCATCCGTTGAGCCGCCGTCCACGGTGCGCCAGGGCCGTTTTGAAGGCGTGGGCACGGCCTTCCTGCGCCGTTATGCTGAGCGGGTCAATGAACCTGCTTACCGCGAAAAAATGGAACCTTTCATGGTCCTGCAGGCCTGCCCTGACTGTGCAGGCACCCGTCTGCGGCCGGAAAGCCGGGCTGTGACGGTAAACAGCACCAACCTGACCTCGCTTTCCCATTTGTCTTTTACGGACCTGGGTCTCTGGCTGAAAGACCTGCCGGCAGCGTTGTCCCCAGATGAGCAGGCGATTGCTCTCCCCATCCTGGCAGACCTTGCAGAAAGGCTGGCCCAGCTGTCCGAGGTTGGCGCGGGTTATCTGGCCATGGAAAGGTCTGCTCCCAGCCTGTCTGCCGGTGAAGCCCAGCGCCTGCGGCTGGCAGGCCTGCTGGGATCCGAGCTGTGTGGCGTTCTGTATATCTTTGATGAGCCTTCCATCGGCCTGCACCAGCGGGATACACACCGTATGATCCAGCTCCTGCGCCGCCTGCGCGACCAGGAAAACACCGTCCTGGTCATCGAACATGATCTGGAAATAATCGCGGCGGCCGACGAAGTCATCGATTTTGGTCCCGGGGCCGGTCTGCACGGCGGCCAGGTGGTGGCCTCGGGCACACCAGCGGAAGTGGCCGCCCATCCCACCTCTCTGACGGGTGCATATCTTTCAGGCCGTCTGTCCCTTCCAGCGCCGCTGCGCCGCCGCCAGCCAGCCGGTCCCGCTTTGATCCTTCGGGGTGCGTGCCATCACAATTTGAAGAATCTCACCATCAGCCTGCCGTTAGGGCTGCTGGTGGCGGTGACGGGGGTCTCAGGATCGGGCAAATCCTCGCTGATTTTCGATACGCTGGCCCCGCTCCTGCGCCAGCGCCTGTCTGGAGCCAACGAAACCCCCGGCGCATATGCCAGTTTTGATGGCGCAGAACACCTCGAAAGGGTCATCACCATCGACCAGCAGCACCTCCAGCGCATGGCCCGCTCCAACACGGCCACCTATACCGATATTTTCACCCCCATCCGTGAAGCCTTTGCCGCCACGCCTGAAGCCCGCCGCCAGGGGTTCACTGCCCGGCAGTTCTCCTTCAATGTGCCTGGCGGGCGCTGCGAGCGATGTGAAGGCGCCGGCGTCCTGGCTGTAACCATGCACTTCATGCCTGAGGTGGACATCCGCTGCCCGGCCTGCCGCGGCCGACGCTTCACTCCTGAAACCCTCACCGTTGAATACCGCGGTCATGATATCTCACGCGTGCTGGACCTGACCGTTGAGGAAGCCCTGGACCTTTTCGAGGATCTTCCCGCCGCCCGCTCGCGCCTGCAGGTATTGATGGATGTTGGGCTGGGATATCTTCAGCTCGGCCAACCGACCAACACTCTTTCAGGCGGTGAGGCACAGCGGGTGAAGCTGGCCAAAGAGCTGGGCCGCCGCAGTTCCGGCCGCACCCTGTATTTACTTGATGAGCCCACCACCGGTCTGCACCCGGCCGATACAGCCCGATTGCTTGGTTTGCTTCAAAGACTGGTGGATGGCGGCAGCAGCGTTCTGGTCGTAGAACACAATCTTGACCTGGTTCGGGCTGCCGACTGGGTCATTGACCTCGGTCCTGAAGGCGGTTCCGCCGGGGGCCAATTGATGGCCCAGGGCACTCCGGAAGAAGTGATGCAGGTGGAAGCCTCGATCACCGGCCAATGCCTCAGGAAGATGCTGTTATCCTGGATGAAAGAGAAATCCAGTCTTATCTCTTAAAGAACTTCGAAAGAAAAAACTATCCACCCGGCCAGGTCATCTTTGGCCAACTGGCTTCTCATCTCGTTGTATAATCATCGGGTATGTGTTCGCATCTCGCTTTCTGATCAGAAAGGGCTTCCTCAAATACCATGCAACCCGAGTCAATCCCTGAAAAACCTCTGGCTGAAGGCCGCACGGCTGAAGTCTTCGTCTGGGACGATAACACCATCCTGAAGCTTTACCATGAATGGTGCCCGGCAGACTGGATCGAGCGGGAATTTCAGGTGGTCCAGGCCCTCACCACAGCCGGTATTCCCACGCCGGCCGCCACCGGGACCATTAAGATCAAAGGCCGCCGGGGCATCCTCTTTGAAAAAATTCAAGGCATGTCCATGCTGGCAGATTTGCGCGCTCATCCTTTGCTGGTCTTCCGCCATGCTGTCTCTCTGGCAGAGCTGCAGTCTCAGTTTCATCAGCTGACCATTCCTGGCCTGAATCAGTATCACGACTCACTGGAATTTATCATCAAACGCACTTCCGGGATTGCTGGCCCACTGCGCGAAAAAGCCCTGAGCCAATTGCGCTCACTGCCTCGCAAGGATTGTCTTTGCCACGGCGATTTTCATCCTGGCAACGTGATGATGTCCGCCAGAGGACCGGTCATTATTGATTGGATGACCGCCTGCAGTGGAAACCCCCTGGCTGATGTCACTCGCACCAGCATGATCCTGAGCATCGGTATCAAAGGGGCAGGGAAACAGATTTCACCTCTCCTGCGTCTTTTTTCCAGTCTTTTTCATCAGGTCTATCTGGATCGCTACTTTAAACTGACTTCGGGCAAAAAAGCAGAAATGGATCTCTGGATGCCGGTGATCTGCGCTGCCCGGCTGGATGAAAAAATCCCCTCTGAACAGGAAGCCCTGCTGCAGATCATCAGCCGTCAATTGAGTTAGAGGAAATCCGCCAATGCACACTCCTCGATTGATATTATTTGAAGGAATTCCCGGTTCTGGAAAAACCACGGCTGCTGCCCGCCTTCAGCTTCACCTTCAGAAAGAAGGTTTTCCCTCTACCTTCTGGCAGGAAGGGCATTTTGATCACCCGGCTGATTTTGAAGGCATCGCCTGCCTGACGGCGGGTGACTTGCAGCATTTCCTGAACCAGCAGCCCGCCTTGGCCGATGTGATTCAGGAATATCTTTCCATTCGCGGTGAAGACCACCTGCTCAGTTATCGCAAACTACAGCACCAGCATCCTGACCTGCTGCCTCAATCCCTTTTGGATGCAATGCCACAAAAGGACGTCTATGATGGTCTGCCCATGGCCGATTACTGCCGTCTGGCTCTGGACCGCTGGCAGAGCTTCACCCAAAGCGCTCAGGAATCTGATGCCATCACCCTGATGGAATGCTGTTTTCTTCAGAATCCGCTCACAGTGATGCTGGCCCGTCACAACGCCGATCCGCAATTTGCCCGGGAACATATCCTCCGTCTGTCTCGCATCATCCAGCCTCTCAACCCGCTGGTGATTTACCTATCACCTCAAAACCCTCGTTCTGCGCTGGAACACGTCCGGGCAGAACGCCCTCACGAATGGGCAGATTTTGTAACCTGGTATCTCACCGGACAGGCCTATGGCCAGGCGCGTCTGCTCAGCGGATTTGAAGGTGTGATCCAGTTTTACACCATGCGCCAGCAATTGGAACTGGATCTCCTTCCTGCCCTGCCAGTTTCCTCTCTGATTGTCAAACAGGATGGAGATGCCTGGAATGATCGCCAGCAGGATATTAATCGGTTTATTGCACCCTATTTTTTGAATGGAGACTTAACATGACCCCCCAACAGGAAATTCAAGCCCTTTTGCAGGCTTTTCAGGATGGATATATCCATCGTGATGTCACCCGGCTGGATACATTCATGAAGCTATTTGCCCCTGATGCAGAAGTCATTGGCACCAACGGTGCCAGGCCGGGGGTGGATGAATGGTATCTCGACCGGGATTCAGCGCGCGAACTGGTGGAAGGAGACTGGCTTTACTGGGGCGATCTGCGCCTGGATCTGGCTTCAGCTTCCATTCATACTGTGGGCGATGTCGGCTGGGTTGCCGCGACCGCCACGGTCTCCCGCACGATTGGAGAGGAAAACTATGCCGCCTTCCTGAAGTTTGTGAAAGACTTCATCGATCAATCGCCGCTATCTGCTGAGCGGAAATTGCATTACATCCTGCGCGGCGGCACTAATACCGTCTATGAACTGCGCCGCGGGGAAAAATTTATCTGGCCGCTGCGGTTCACCGCCGTGGTGGTTCATCAGGCAGATGGCTGGAAGTTCGCCCAGATGAATTTTTCCTTTCCTACCACCCATTTCCCCGACGTGCGTATTGTGGAAAACGAATAACCCGCCGGATGGCCCTGTACAGCCATCATCAGAAAACAGCCCATCTACTATGTGATGATCTGTTTTGTTTAAGTATCGCTGCGCAGGACCTACGGTTTTATAATGAATGGTTGAAAGACCTGGAAAGGCTGCCAGGCGACCTTAAGATCTGGTAAGGCATATTCTTCTTCCTGAAGGTACCCGATCAACCCCAGACCTGCGCTGTTGAACGATAGGGCAGCCTGGGCGCCGGTTCCCACCGAAGTGGATGGCGCGCCGTCCACCGTCTGAATGGCCCAGGTCGTCTCTGTGCTGCCATCCCGCCCTCTGGGATATACCACCCTGAGATCCACGGGTGCCAGGTCTGCTGAGGTGTCTTCGTAGGCGATCATGGGATATCCGAATGGATCTATCGCAATCGAGAATGCCGGATTGTATCCGGTGGTCAGATTTCCCAATGAGACGATATCCGAGCATTTCCACCTCTTGACAGGAAATCCTAATATATTCAAATCATCGCCGCAATTCCCACCGCTGACCACATATTCAGCGGCATAAATGGTATCGTCAATCAATGTGTCATCATAGCGGAAGGCAATCGCCCGGTCAGAACTGGTGGATCCAAACACAAATTGCGTCATTCTGCTCACTTCACCCGTTTCGGTGCCTGCAAAAATGGTGATGCAGCGCCATGTATCTCCACCTGGGCCGCAGTTGGAGGGCCAATGCGCCGAATCGAGATGCGGGTAAGCATATTTCAAAGCGCCGTTGAAATAATAAGCGATCCCAACAGTCTGATCAGGCGCCAGATCCAATGAAGGCACGCCAATCGAGTTATAGCCATATGACGATTGGATCACATCGCACTGGTAGGCGGATCCGCTGTCAATACAGGATGTATTGGTTGATCCGCCCACGTAGTGCATATATACCAGCCAATGACCGTACATATCTGTGTTATCCCGGATGGTGACCGCCAGACGGTAATGACCACCCACGGCTGCAAGGGAAGGCGGCCCTACCAGAACGCCGCCAAATTTACTTAATTGAATGAGATTGTTCCAGCTTTCAGTCACATAACTGTTGTCATTCATCCGTTCCACCGAAGCACCCCGGATGTAGCCATTGGCCGAATAAACCCACTTGACGCCGAATGTGTCGGGGCCATATACCTCTGTTGCAATATTGCTGACAGAACCAGGCACAAGATCCGAATCATACCAGGTTGTGCAATGCCAGCCATTATTGGGGCCGCAGTTACCCGCTACAGCAGTTGTGGCGCGGAATATCTGATAGATCCGGGTCATACCGGTTCTGCTGTAACTGACCACAGGGATTTCATATTTTCCCACAAAAGCCGTTGAAACGTTCTTGAAACCATCCTCCCCATCTTTGAGCAGTTCCGCGGTCCAGGCCGGGTTGGTGACATTGACCACGCTAGCCGGCAGTGCCTGCACCGTCAATGGACTGACCAGAAAAAGGAAGATAAATGCCAGGGCAAAAATGGACCTGATTCTCATGGTTTACCTCTTTCATGACCAATGGATTTGAATTGAATCAAAATGGCAAAACAAATCAGCCTGATGACAGGGTTGTCATCAGGAAAGGGTCCCCCGGTCCCAAAAAGCGAAGCTGGATATGGTGCTATTAGGACTATGAAGCTGTGAGTTGTTGTGAAAAGGACCTTACCTGTACTATAGCACTTTGACGGATGAATATCAATAGAAAAAAAGCTTCTCCTGGCTTTCATCAAGGGCAAACGATTCTTCTCCTGCCGTTTCAGCTGGCGGTTCACTGCGTTTCGGCCGCAGCTGATCCTCCCTGCTCATATCCGTTGGATAAACGTTGATCTGGCTCCGGGTCAGCCATGGACGTCACCAGGCAGGATATTCTTTCCGCTTCCTGTTCATAACGATCGCCAATCGCCTCCCATCATCATCTTGCGCTGGATCAGTCTGCTGACCGCCTGATTACCCCCGGCACGCAGAATGCAGGAAAGGGGATGGCTAATCGCCGCTTCGGACGGTGGGGTCGTTCTCAGTAGATCCCAGCCGCCTCTTTCCTGAAGCCTGAACCCAGGCCCAATAGATTTTGCGGCTCAGACGCCAGAACGCCGGCAGATTGGGGCGGTGTAAATGCGCCACCCGCACCCCTCTATCTGAAATCCACAGCAGCCTGGGAAAAGATAATGCGCCCTCCCGACCAGCCAGCCATTTCAAAGCCTGCAGTACGCCAAATGACGAAGCCATCCACACCAGCGGACAGATCTGCGCTGGCGGCTTTTCACCCTGTGCATAAGCGGCCTGGTAATCCGGCTGCCAGCCGGCATGATCCACATACCAGGTGCTGTTCTGCCGGTATTCAGGAGAGCGGTAAAACGCGTCAATTTCCTCATAGGTCTGAAAAACGGGCATACCGGTGAATTCCTCCACCGGTGGGCTGCCTGGCATCACCAGGGAAATATACGCCCACAGACCGGAAGGCAGGACATACAGGGCTGGCTTGCCGGCCTGCTGTGCCTTGCGAAAACAGAGTTGTGAATAAGCAAAATCGTCCGCAGCCGGAAAAACCAGGTCAACCGCGGCGATTAATGGATCAATATCCTCCAGGGGAAGCAGTCTGGGAATGACCCGCGCCTCTGCCTGTGGATTGATGCGCCGGATTTCATCTGCCACCACCTCTGCTTTGTTGCGTCCCAGGGTGTCGGTAAAACAGGCAATCTGCCGATTCATATTGCTGTGCTCATAGCTGTCAAATTCCACCAGGGTAAAGTGCTCCACCCCGCTGCGTGCCAGGCAGACCGCCACAAAACCGCCAATTCCCCCGCAACCAATGATGAGAACATGTGCTGCACGGATGCGCTCCTGCTCGGCAGGGGAAAAAATACCATAATTTCGTGAAAACAAGGAATCATAGGGGATCATTGTGCTTCTCCGGCGGTTGATTTATTATCATCAATCAGGTGTAATCACTCCTATAGTTTATCATTTTTGGTAAATTCTTCTGTGGGGGTGAATAAGAAGACCCCCTGTTGGAGGTCTTCTATTCTGCAATTTTATTCTCGGCCGGATTATTTCAAATTCTTATCGAGAAAGGCAATGACCAGTGCCAGGTTCTCAGCGGCTTCAAACTGGCTGCCTCCGTGTCCTGCGCCATCAAGTGAAACGTAGGTCACTTTCTCTGCGCCAAGAACCGCGCTCAGAGCTTCTGCCAGGTTCTTGTTTTGGACGGGCGGTATATTGCAGTCAGCGGTGCCATTCTCGATGAAGAAAGGTGCGTCATCTGCTGTGATGAAATTCATCGGATTGGACTTCGCCACCAAATCGGGTACAGTCTGGATGGCCGCACCGATCAGTTTCGATTCGGGGGAACTGGCATCATCTGTGCTTGCTGAGCAGCCGGCTTCGGTTAATTGCGCCTGCATTTTCAAAAAGTCGATCGGCCCAAACCAATCCACCACCGCCTGCACGCAGCTCGATTGATCCGCATTTCCCAACTCAGCACCTTCAAGTTCAGCCACACCGCAGGTAGTCCCAAGCAAGGAAACGAGATTTCCTCCTGCTGAAGCTCCCCAGGCACCGAATTTATCCGGATTGAGCTTATACTTTTCTGCATTCGCGCGCAAGAAACGCACCGCTGCTTTAGCATCGAAGATTTGAGCCGGGTACGTGGCTTCACCGCTCAGCCGATAATTGATGCTGGCAACCGCATAACCTGCCGCAAGCAGTTGATCAACTCCCGCCAGGCCGGTGCCGTCGGCTTTATCGCCCATAATAAAGCCTCCACCGTGCACCATGACGACAACCGGGAATGGGCCGCTGCCCGTGGTGGGGATATACAGGTCAAGTTTCTGTGCAGCCGAGAGGGTTGCATACGCCAGATCCGAATATGTCGGCGCGACAGATGTAAAGGTGCTTGAACCGGCTGCCCCGCCGCGCATGGGCATGACATTTGGTTGGTTGGCGGCGATTGCAGAGGTGGGTGACACCGTTGCAGCCGTGGTTGTGGTGGCCGCTGTGCAACCGGCGGCACTGAGCAGGAAAATCCCTGCCAGCATCAGCATGGTTAGTTTTGTGATCGTTTGTTTCATTTTTTTCTCCTCGTTTATTTCTTTGTTATCTGGATAACCCAGTTAATAAAATTAGTTGTGCTGTCGCCTGTGCGTTCGGCCTGGACATGTCCCTGGCCCCAGACTGTGGTGAAATCAACCGCATTGATCCCTTCATAGTTTTCCAGCGCCAAAGCCAGGTTCATTTCGACAGTCGTTGCTGTATCACCCTGCTTGATGCCGGTGTTGATCCGCCAATATTTGGCAACCGCTGCAGTCTGGTAACCCGTATAATAAGGCAGCAGATAGTACATGGGGTTATACATGTTGATCCGGTACTGAAGATTGTTACCCAGCACATCCACTGCCTGCAGGTCGGTCGTGTATGCCTCCACATAAGAAGCATTCCAATCGGTAAATTTTGCGTATTCGGCCTGATGGCTGGTCAGCAGGTTCGCCAACAAAGCGTCAAAATGCAAAGCGTCATTCTCATCATTGCCAAAAACGCCATTTTCAGGTGAGCTGCGGTCCAGGCTGTCAAAAGCTGCCACGTTCTTGGATGGGGTCTTCTGACTGTTGACAAATCCAGCGAGACTGGTGACCCGGGCTGTTTTCGTCGTGTCGTCATAAGTAACCCATTCACCATCCTTATTCAACGCCGCCATATATTCCTGTACAGTCTGGTATGTTGTCGAACTGGCGGTTCCGGCAGGCAGCCCTCCGGATGGAGGCGTTCCCTGGGGTTTTTCTCCGGCTGGCGGCGTGCCGCCTTGCGGCTTACCCCCTGACGGCAGGTTGCCATCTGGCCGCATAAATCCGCCCGTTGTTTCCGTATAGGGAAAGGTAGTGTCGGCCAGGAAATGATTCAAAGACGTTTCAACGGTTTTTACCAGGTAGTCATAGTAGCTTCCGGCTGCAAAAATGCCGCTCTGAGAAGGTTCCAGGGTCAGCACATTTCCGTTTTCATCCTTCAGGCCTAACTGGTTAATATATTCCACATAGGCAGAGGCAAGGTTTTTGGACAGGGCAGCGGTGAAAGTGCCATCCGCCCGCGTTCCGGAATTCGAATATTGGCCCAAATTCCACTCATATGCTTCGTTCGCCAGATCCAGGCTGGTGATGGGGCACCAGGCCATGGCGCCAGTGATGGCATCGCTGATGGTCTGCCCCGTGGCATCGTACATGGCTGCACCAATCGCTTCAAGATAAGGGTAATAGAGCTGGCTGTCTCCAGAAGCGCCAATGACCGCAGTCTGGGCGCCGCCGCCGCTCATGCCAAAGGCGAAAATGCTCTGAGTATTGCCCGGAAGAATCGCCTGGTTGTAGCGGATGAAACGGACAGCCGCTTTGAAATCCGTCACACCCCAGGGAGCGCCGCCGCTGTAGGCTAATTTTCCACTGGCATCATAGCCGTTATCTTTTCCGCGCATCCCGGCTGCGACGTAGATCAAACCCGCCTCCATATAGCTTGAAACACCGTCATAGCTATACGCAGTAGGGGCTTTTTGTGCTGAATAGCCAGGTGTATTCACTGGAAACACCATTGGCGCAGTCCTGGCAGTAAAACCATTCAGGGAACCCTGCTCATTAATCCTGGCCGAAAAAGTTCCATCACCATTGGCTGTGGCGGTGAGATATACACCGGGAACGTAGATTCCCAGCGTTTCAAAGTCGGTGGCGGCTGGTGTGGCACAGTATTGAACACCAATCTGCCAATACACATCATGATCGGCATCATAATTCCAGGCCGAGTTATTAAAAGTAAGCGCCGCGGCGTAAGCATCATCTTTTGTTGCATCCAAAGTGGCTTCTCCGGTTTCTTGATTTGCCACTGTTGCGGATGGCGCAAGTGATCGGGTCGGCTCAACAACGGCAGGTTGTTTTGTGGCGGCTGGCTGCACTGTTTGCGATCCAGGTGTGATACATCCGGAAAGCAAAGACAGGGTCAGCGTTATGATAAAAAACAGGGAAAACTTTTTTTGTTTCATAGGCAGCTCCTTACGGTTAGATTGCATCTATTATCACAAACCTTTCTGAAGGAATTCTCAAGAAAACCTGTTATTTTCCTGTGGAATCTTTGGGGGAAATCTTCAGATTTTCTTGAGATTGATGTGCTAATATAAAGGCATGACACAAAGAATCCTTGTCGTTGATGACGATAAATCCATTGTAAAAATCCTGACTGCTTATCTTGAACAGGCAGCTTATCAGGTATTGACTGCCAATGATGGTGAAACGGCCCTGCATGTTTTGCGTCGTGAGCGCCCTGATCTGGTCATCCTGGATATCATGATGCCCAAACGTGATGGTTGGGAAGTAACCCAGATCATCCGCTCGGATAAATCACTTGCATCCATTCCTATCATTATGCTCACCGCGCGCATTGAAGACGCCGATAAAATTGTCGGGCTGGAACTGGGTGCAGATGACTACGTCACCAAACCTTTCAATCCTCGCGAAGTCATGGCTCGGGTCAAGTCTCTGCTGCGCCGTGTGCGTCTGGATCAATCCCCCAATGCCGCGCCCCACGTTCTTGTCTGCGGCGGGCTGCGTCTGGATCTGGATCAACACCTGCTGACGGTGGAGACTGAACCAGTCGAATTGACCCGCACGGAATTTAACCTGCTGGAAGCGCTTTTATCCAATCCCGGCTATACCCTCACCCGAGATGAACTGCTTGAAAAAGCGGTCGGCTATGCCTATGAAGGCCTTGGCCGCGCCCTCGATACACACATTCGCAACCTGCGGCGAAAAATTGAACCCGATCCAGATAATCCTACCTACATCCAGACTGTATATGGGGTAGGATATCGGATGGGCGTAAAGCAGAATTGATACCGTTTCACACTTGGAGTAAAAATGAATCGTCTCTGGGTTCGCCTGAGCTTGATGATCAGCCTTGTCCTATTTCTGATGTTTTTCCTTCAATTTCTGAACATTTCCCTGGAGCAGATGGGACAGAAACCCGACCTGGATGGTCTGCCCTCAGATCCGCCCCCGGCTGAAATTCAGCGCCGGCTGGTCAATTTTATGGTGTTTTCAGTGGTCGTTGGCACAGCTGGCGGGATCATCATCGGGCGAGTCACCAGTGAACCCATCAACCGGATCGCCAAAGCTGCCCATCGTCTGGGCAAGGGTGAGCTGGATGTGCGTGTGCCGGTCAGCGGCAGCCAGGAAATCCGGGAACTGGCCGAAACCTTCAATAAAATGGCGCTGGAACTGCAGCGTGCCGAACAGATGCGCTCCAATATTATGGCGGATGTGTCACACGAACTTCGCACCCCGCTTTCCGTCCTGGAAGGCAGCCTGCGCGCCGCGCTCGACCGGGTAGTGCCCCTCGACGAGGCTGAAATTGCCAACCTGTATCACCAGACCCGTCATTTGAGCCGCCTGGTTAATGACCTGCACGAGCTCTCTCTGGCAGAATCCGGACACCTGCCAATGGAAAAAATTCCCACGGATATCTCATCCATGATCGATGAAACCATTCAGGCGCTCGAACCGCTGGCAGCCGAAAAGGGCGTGACCCTGGCAGAAAATATTCTCCCACTTCCGGAAGTCACCCTTGATCCATTACGCATTCGCCAGGTGCTCTTTAATCTTTTAACCAATGCCTTGCGCCACACGCCGGCAGGGGAAACCATCACGCTCAACGCTCAAGCCGGTGATGGCTGGGTCACTCTATCCGTTAAAGATACCGGGGAAGGAATGGATGGAGAACAGGTTGCCGCCGTCTTTGATCGCTTTTATCGCGGCGATAAATCTCGCAGCCGCGAAACGGGCGGCAGCGGATTGGGCCTGGCAATTGTGAAAGCCATTGTGACCGCCCATGGCGGTCAGATTCAGGCCCGTAGTGACGGCAAAGGAATGGGGTGTGAATTTGTGGTGCGGCTGCCCATCTGACCTTTTCTCACTACAGATCTTGCTTTTGGGATCATCCAGACACGGTCCTTTTTGGTAGCCTCAATTTCACTCAGACGATGCACAGCGGAAACCGGTGAGGTAATTTCCATTGCCTGCATAGCTGGTACCCCTGGCGCTGGAGCGAATATTGATCGTACCATCCAGCCAGCTCCCGCCCCGGATGACCTTCAAATCGCCGCTGTCCGGTCCGCCCGGGTTTCTGGAGGGGGATGAAGCATAATAATCTGCATTGAACCAATCCTCGACCCATTCCCAGACATTTCCTGCCATGTTAACTGCATGATATGGACTTGAGCCGTCCATTCCGCTGATCGCCGGCCGGGTGTCATCCATGCATCCGCCGTAATTGGCCTGACTGCACGTGCCTTCTGTATTTCCCCAGGGATACTTTCGTTCGTCCGTCCCGCGGGCAGCTTTTTCCCACTGTGCCTCGGTGGGCAAATGCCGGCCAGCCCAGGCACAATATGTGCTGGCATTATCCCATGACACATAAATCACCGGGTAAGCCGCATAATCTTCGTTACCATAATAAAAATCGCGATTGACAGAACGGTTCGAATATGGCTCGGTACAGACACCAGCAGCAACACATAATGCATACTGCGCATTGGTCACTTCGTACTGATCAATCCAAAATCCATCCAGACTTACTGTATGTACAGGCTTTTCCGCGGGATCGCCATTCTCTGAACCCATATCAAAATTCCCGGGTGGAACAAAGACCTGCTGCATGCCGTCAATTTCTGCATACCGCTGTACTAGAGGGCCTGGCGTGGAGGTCGGTCTGATTGTGGCGGTTGGTTCGGGTACGGCGACATTCTCTACCACAATTTTGGTTTGTTCGACCACCTGAACCCTGGTCTTTTCCACCACCACGGTCAACACCACCGTTGGAGGGCTGAAAAGCTGAGCCAGGGGACCTGATCCGGCAAGCCCCATCAGAAAAAGAATCACACATAAAAAGCAGGAACCACCCGCCAGCCACAGCCACAGAGTCCGTCCAGGCAACCCTGCTCCAGATGTCTCCTGGATGGGTTCTTCCGGGTTCCATTCCATCGATGTCCGCTCTGAAGCAGACTTCACCGGTTCCGAAATCCTTTTCACCGTCCAGCCCGGCTGCACCTTCGGCTCGACAGCAGGCGCAGGCAGGGTAGGCGGTTCAGGGGCTGTCATTTCTTCCACTGCCGGAAGGGTGGGCCGCATGGAAAGGGGAGGTATACTTTCAACCACCTCTGTCTGAAAGAGATCTGCCTCGGGCGGCTGCGGTTTTCTGGCTACCGGCGCTCCTGAAGGCATGACCACCGGGGTCAGGTTTTCATCTAGCAGCAGAAGCCTATCCATGGCTTTGATCATCTCGCCCATGCTGGCATATCGGTCTTCCACCTCGCGAGCCAGGGCTTTGAACAGTACTTTTTCAACCTCGTCCGGCAGGCCCGGAACATAAGAGGAAGGCCGCGGGAGAGGATCCTTCATCACTTTGACCAGAATGGCGATGGGGGTATCAGCCTGGAAAGGCACATGCCCGGTGATCAATTCATACAGGACCACGCCAAACGCATAAATATCCACCGAGAGCCCAAATTGACCGTTCCATTGTTCCGGCGCCATGTATTCCGGCGTGCCAATCCCCACCCCTGTTCCGGTCAGTGTGGTTCCTTCACTTTCCAGAATGCGCGCAATGCCAAAATCTGAAAGCATGGGTTCGCCCTGCCGGGAAATAAGAATGTTAGCCGGTTTCACATCCCGGTGCACCACCCCTTGCTGGTGGGCATAATCCAGCGCCCGGGCAATTGGCAGCAACAGGCGCACCGCATCCTTATAATTCATTGGATGCTGGGTGTATTGTTTCAGAGTGCCTCCTGGCAGGTAGTTCATCACCAGGTAAGGCGCGCCTTCATGCTCCCCGTAGTCGAAGATGCGGATGATGTGCGTGTGTTCGAGGCGCGCCAACGCTTTGCCCTCACGCTCAAACCGCGCCAGCATGCGTTCCAGTTCATCCGGAGGAATGCGTTCGGTGCGGATGAATTTGATGGCCACATCCCGTTCCAGCCGCAGATCAAATGCCTTATACACTACTGCCATGCCCCCCATGCCAAGCTGTTCAACGATATGATACCTGCCTACTGTCTGCCCGGTCAGATCAGCCATAAAACCTCCAAATCAGCATGCCCTTGAATTAATTATAGTACAGTTCAGATCATTTTCTTATCCGCAAGTGGCGAAAAGATTGACATGGGACGTTAATTGGGATAAAATAATGAATGAATATAATTATATTCATTTATTGCAAGAAAGGATAACATTATGGATAAACGCACAAAAATCCTGAACAGCGCCCGATCATTATTCAGTGAGAATGGATATAAGGACACAAGTGTATCGGATATCACCAAAAAGGCTGGTGTGGCTGCCGGAACCTTCTATCTCTATTTTCCTTCCAAAGATCAAATCTTCATGGAGATTTTCCTGGAAGAGAATGTAAAACTTAAAAAAGAGCTTCTTGCTGCCGTCAATTTGGATCAGGATCCGCTCAGCGTCATTCGCCAGGTGACCCTGCTTAATATGCAGGGCATGATGACCAATCCCATCCTGAAGCAATGGTACAACCGCGATGTGTTCTTGAAAATTGAGGAAAGTTATCGCGCCGAAAATGGCCTTGAGCGGGTTGATTTTGTCTACGACTTTTTTCTCGAAATCGTGGAAAAGTGGCAGGCGGAGGGCAAAATGCGCCAGGATATTTCCAGCCGGATGATAATGGCCATGTTCGTTTCCATCATCACCATGGATGCGCACAAAGATGAAATTGGTCTCGAATTTTTCCCTGAAATTCTCGATCATATGACCGCCTTTTTGGTCAACGGCCTGACCGGAAAAAAACCTTGATCACTGATTCGGTCTCCCTCACCCATGCGGCCATGGGAACTTTGATGGCTCACCGCGCCTATGGTGTTTCAGCTGAAACCTGTCTGGCGGATATTCAGGCAGCTGCGTTCCGTCTGGAAGCACAGTTCAGCCGGTTCAATCCCCAAAGTGATATCAGCCGCATTAATCAGAACGCCGGCCGGGAACCTGTCATCATCTCCAGAACCACCTTTGAGGGATTATCCCATGCCCTGTCCTTCTCAAAGCGGCACCAGGCTTATTTGGATATCACCATCGGCCCACTGGTTGATCTGTGGCGAAAGAGCAGGGAAACGGGAGAGCCTCCTGAAGCAGCTCATTTACGCCAGGCCCTTTCACGGGTGAATGCGGCATCTCTGGTTCTTACACCCGGCCAGAATACGGCCTGGTTGCCCTTTCCAGGTCAATCCATCGACCTGGGTGGAATCGGTAAAGGCCTGGCCGGAGATCATTTCCTTGAACTGTACCAAAAACATGGCATCCGTTCGGCTTATTCCAACCTCGGCGGTCATGTGGTTGCCCTTGGCTGCAGACCAGATGGGTCACCCTGGAAAATTGGCGTTCAGCATCCCCGGCAGCCCGACTGCCTGATCGGGCTGGTTTCAGTGGAAGGCAAATCTGTGGTTACTTCAGGAGATTACCAGCGCTTTTTTACCGGCCGCCGCGGCGAACATTTCCACCATATTCTGGATCCGGGCACAGGTTATCCGGCTCAATCGGGCCTTGCCAGTGTAACCGTGGTCGCAGAGTCATCAACCGCTGCTGATGCCCTCTCCACCATCCTCTTCGTCGCAGGCCTTCAAACCGGGCTGGATATCTTGAACCTCCATCCGGGTTGCGAGGGCATCTTTGTTGATCAGGCAATAGCAGTGTGGATCACACCCGGCTTGAAGGATACCTTCATACCTGCTGATGGCGTCATGTGGACAATTCTATAAAATCAAATTCAAAAAAGGAGCAAAAAATGATTGGCTGGATCATCACATTTCTCACCCTTCTGGTAATCGGAATTGCTGGCACTGTGGGCTGGAAAAACCTGTCAAAAGAACATGAAGAAGCCCGTAACCTGGCATTGAATTCTGTAGATTTCACCAGGCTAAAGGACGGGACATTCACCGGTATTTATGGCGGCGGCATGTACGGCTGGCGGGCAAATCAATGTCAGGTGACGGTAACATCAGGCAGAGTCAAGCGCATTGATTTAATCCAGGGCAAAGAAGCCACCGGAAAGACAGCCACCCAACCGGATATGTTGTATGAACGGGTTATCCATGCCCAATCCCTGCAGGTGGATACCATCAGCGGCGCCACGCTCACCTCAAAAGCTTACCTGCAAGCGGTGGAAAATGCACTTCTTCGGGCTCAGACCGAATAATTGCCAGGAAAGCCCCATCCCATGCAATATAAAAACTGGATCATCCTCCTTTTTTCCCTGACTCTCGCTTTCGCGCTGTTCTCACCCGGCGCTGCCGGCGGAATCCCGTCTACAAATAACAATTATACAGAAACCGGCACCTATATTCAGGAACAGCTGCAAACCCTCAACATCCCCGGTGCGTACCTGGTCATTGTGGAAGGTGATAGAATTGCCTACACGCAGGAATTTGGGGGGGCCAGCCCTGACGGCAGCCCGCCCACGCCTCAGACGCCTTTCTTTATTGGCTCACTCACCAAATCCTTCACCGCACTTGCCATCATGCAGCTCGTTGAAGCCGGCAAAGTGAACCTGGATGCCCCTATTCAGGAGTATCTGCCCTGGTTCGCCCTGGCTGATCCACAGGCGGCAGCTCAAATAACGGTGCGCCACCTCCTCACTCAGACCAGCGGCCTCTCCACCATCCCAGGAATGACCGGTTTGAGTGATTTTGACAGCTCTCCTCAGGCCATGGAACGCCAGGCCCGCGCCCTGGCCGGGTTATTGCCTGCCAATCCCCCGGGTGAGTTTTTTGAATACAGCAACACCAACTTCAACCTGCTCGGCCTCATCATTGAGGCGGCCAGCGGTGAAAAATATGCAGATTATCTACAGACACACATTTTCACCCCTCTCGATATGCGCCGCACCTTCACCGACAAATCCGCAGCCCGGCAAAATGGGCTTGCGGTGGGACACCAGCTCTGGTTCAGTCTGCCCATCCCGGTGCCTGATCTTCCGGTGCCAGCCGGCTCCCTTCCCTCCGGTCAGTTAATCTCCAGCGCCGAGGATATGGGACACTACCTGATTGCCCAGCTCAATGCGGGCACATATGCAGACAGGCAGGTATTGTCTGCCCAGGGCATGGCTCAGATGCACGAGCCTTTGGTGAAGGTCAGCATTGCGGGAAACGAAATGAGCAGCTATGGGTTGGGCTGGTTCATCAACCAGACCGGCCACGGCCCCCTCATCTTTCATGACGGCGAGGTTCCCGACTTCTTCTCCTATATGGCGTTGATGCCAGATCAAGACCGTGCCATGGTCCTGCTGGTTAACGCCAATGAACAGGTCTACAATTATGCGCTCTGGAACCTCAGTGAAAATGCCGCCCTGAAGCTGATGGATCTCCCTGTGCCAGGTAACTGCTGGGGAGTCCTTCCCTGGGCAATGAGAACCGCCCTCCTTCTTCCGGTCCTGCAGTTGGCAGCCATATGCATATCCATGCGGCGTTTCACCCGCTGGCAGAAGGATCCTGCCTGCCGCCCTGGCGTCCTCCGCTTATGGCTGCTGCACATTCTGCTGCCAACCCTGCTCAACCTGCTGCTGGTCAGCAGCGCCGCGGCCATCCTGTTCAGCGGAATGCTGCCATTCATCATGCTCTTTATGGGGGATATAGCCGCACTGCTCCTGCTGATGGGAGCAATCGCCCTGGTCTGGCTGGGCGTGCGGTTCGTGGTGATCCTCAAGGTTTGCCGCCTGTCCCACCCCATAGAATAAAAACGACCTCCCATGGCTGGTTTCATGGGAGGTTATTATTTCGTGCGGATAGATTACCTTTGGATACGCGCCGATCCACCTTTGACAAAGGCCCGCACCTGCTCGATTGTGGCCATCGTCGTATCGCCGGGGAAAGTGGTCAGCAGTGCGCCGTGCGCCCAGCCCAGGTTGACCGCATCCTGTTCCGTCTCGCCGTTCAACAGGCCGTAGAAGAACCCGGAGGCAAAGCCGTCTCCGCCGCCAACCCGGTCATAAACATCCAGCTCGCAGATGGGCGAGGTGAAAGTGCTGCCGTTCACCCAGGCCACCGCTCCCCAGGTATGATGGTTGGTTGAATGCACCTCGCGCAGCGTGGTGGCCACCACCTTCACATTGGGGAATTTCTCCACCACCCGGTCAATCATGCCAAAGAAAGTACTCGGATCCAGTTTGGATTTCGCCGCCACTTCAGGCCCTGGAATACCCAGACCAAGCTGTAAATCTTCTTCGTTGCCCACCAGCACATCCACATTTTCCACAATGCGCCTCACCACCGATTGGGCATGTTCCTGCCCGCCCCACAGGTTCCAGAGCTTGGCGCGGTAATTCAGGTCAAAGGACGTGACCACCCCGTGAGATTTAGCCGCTTTCATGGCTTCGATGATCAATTCGCCGGTGGTCGCCGAAAGGGCTGAGAAAATACCGCCGCTGTGAAACCAGCGCACGCCGGCGCCAAAGATGGCATTCCAGTCAAAATCGCCCGGTTTGAGCAGGGCACCGGCTTCATTGGCGCGGTTATAGAAGACCACCGGCGCGCGCACCCCGTATCCTCGGTCGCTGTACACCGTGGCCATATTGGGCCCATTGACACCGTTATGCTTGAAATGTTTGTAGAAAGGCTTCACCCCCATCGCCCTGACGCGCTCCGCGATCAGGTCGCCAATGGGATAATCCACCATCGCTGTGGCAATGCCGGTGTTCAGGCCAAAACAGTCTGCCAGATTGGCGGCGCAGTTAAATTCTCCCCCGCTGACATGAATGGCGCATTGCGCTGCCTTGCGGAAAGGGACAATCCCCGGATCAAGGCGGTGAACCAGAGCACCAAGGGAAAGAAAGTCGAGGCCAGCCTCAGGATTGATTTGCAGTCCGTATTTCATGATTATTCCTTTCGGTTCAAAAAAAGAATGCGGCCCTATTGCCACTCGGTATGGAAAACGCCTTCACGGTCCACGCGCCGGTAGGTGTGTGCGCCAAAGTAATCCCTCTGGGCCTGGGTCAGGTTGGCCGGCAGGCGCGCACTGCGGTAGGCATCATAATAAGCCAGGGCTGAGCTGAACGCCAGGGCCGGAATGCCGCTTTCTGCCGCCATGGCCACCACCCGGCGCAGGGCTCCCTGACGGGTATTCATCGCCGCCGCAAATTCAGGATCCAACATCAAATTGGCCAGATCGGCATTGCGGGTAAAAGCAGCGCAAATATCATTGAGAAAGCGCGCCCGGATGATGCAGCCGCCTCGCCAGATGCGGGCAATGGCGCTGAAATTCAGGTTGTAGCCATATTCCCGGCTGGCCAGTTTCATCAGGCCAAAACCCTGGGCATACGAGCAAATTTTGGCCGCATACAGGGCATCGCGCATAGCCTGGATCACTTCCTGTGGATCAGCGGAAATGGCCGGCTGTGGGCCGCTCAATACCTTTGCGGCTGCCACGCGCTCCTCTTTATAGGCCGAAATGATCCGGCTTTCAACCGCCGCGTTAATTGTTGGTGTGGGTGCGCCCAGGTCAAGAGAATTCTGGCTCGTCCATTTACCTGTCCCTTTTTGCTGGGCCTCATCCAGAATGAGATCCACCACCGCGCTGCCGCTTTCCGGGTCCATCCGGGTAAAAATATCCGCCGTGATCTCGATAAGATATGATTCCAGCTCTCCCCTGTTCCAATCAGCAAAGATCTCGTGCAACTGCGCATTATTCAGGCCCAGGCCGCGGTGCAGGATGTCATAGGCTTCGGCAATCAGCTGCATATCGCCGTATTCAATGCCGTTGTGCACCATCTTGACATAATGACCTGCTCCCCGCGGTCCCATATAGGCCACACAGGGTTCGTTTTCGCCAACCCGGGCGGCAATGGCTTCAAAAATCGGCCTGACCAGTTCCCAGGCTTCAGGCTGCCCGCCCGGCATGATCGCCGGCCCCCAGAGGGCACCCTGCTCGCCGCCGCTGACCCCGGCGCCAATGTAAATGATCCCTTCCACCTCAAGTTCCTTTGAGCGGCGTTCCGTGTCGGGGAAAAAGGTGTTGCCGCCGTCAATCAGCAAATCCCCTTTGGCCAGGTGCGGCTTGAGGGAAGCTATGGCCGAATCGACCGCCTTGCCGGCCGGAACCATCATCAGGATGCGGCGGGGCAGCTCCAGGGTGGAGAGAAAATCTTCCAGGGTTTCACAGGGAATCAGATTTTTACCCGCTGATTCGCCCTGAAAAGCCTTCACCTTGCCTGAATTCAGGTCATACCCTGCCACCTTGAAGCCGTTACGCTCCATGTTGAGGGCCAGCATGTGTCCCATGACGCCCAGGCCCATGATGCCAAAATTCGCTTTGTCCACTGTTTATCTCCTGAAACGGAATAAAATTTCGCCTGCTTTGGGAACGTAGAGCAGGCCTTCCTCTTCGCGGTCTTTCCACGCTGCCGCATAAACGCTGGCCGGATCAAGGTAGCCCAGGTTCAGCCGGGCGCATTCCTCAGGCGGGATCTGACTGGCCAGGGTCACCCTGAGATTGGGCTTTTCCTGTCCATTTTCCATATGCCCCGAACCGCGCACATGGGTGGAATGAGCCAGCACCCCCAGAGGGATGTGTTTGAAACGCTCCCAGTCGTTGAGAAAATACGGCAGGATGTGGTAACCAATTTCGGCGATATATTTGCCGTGCACATGGCTGACCACGCTCAAATGGGGGGCATAAATAATCACTTCCCCGCCCGGGGCCACCACCGGCTCCAGTTTGTACATGGCTTTGGCCGCCGTCCACAGCTCGTCATACATCGTCGGAGCGCAGGACAGCACGCGCTGGAAAGGTTTTTCGCACCAGCGAATATGGCGCTGGGCTGAAACATCCGCTGCCGCGCTCCAGGCAGAAAGATGATCGCCGATAAACAGCCCGCTCAGGTCATGCCCTTCCACCACCAGGGCAATCAGGGTCAGGGGTCTGGGCAAGTGTGCTGCGGCGGCGTGAATCATCCCCCGCGCCGGAGTATCCTTCAATCCAATGGTCCCCACCACACCGGCAAGGGCACCCAACCAGTGGGTGGCGTTGATCATTTCCGGGCCGGATATACCCGGAAACAGGTATTTGACTCCGCCGGAAAAACCCACCACCTCATGTGGAAAAGTCGGGCCGAGGATGATCAGGTGATCATAATTGAGAATGGCTCTGTTGATACAGATATCCACCTTTTCAGGCAGAGAAGCATGCCAATGGCTGCCGGCAATCTCGCGAATTTGATCCTGTTCAATGACCCCAAGCGAGGTGAGAGCTGCCGGGTTATCCCAGGCGTGGTTGAGGAGCTGAACGGACGGGTAATGGCCCTGTCCAAACCCCTTTCCCACCGCCAGTGCAGCCCGTTCATCCGGCGAGACGCCGACAAGCTGGTTGAGGTGGTCATCATCCAGGGCAGGATGGGTTCCCAGCGCCACCATGAAGTCGAGCTGCCGGGCATCCTTCAAAGATTCAACCAGGCAGCGAAACAGAAAAGGCAGCGGGAGAGAACGGGTGTGATCTGGAATCAGGACCAGAATGCGCTGACCAGAAAACTGGCCTTCCAGGGTCTGCGCCAGGGTGGCGCGAATGGTCTCCTGCGGCAGAACCTGCCCGGCTGGTGAGGTGATTTGTGCTTGCAGCATGTTTTTTTCACTGTGGGTTTCAGCGTCTTTAAACGCCGCTGAAGGCTGAAAAACCGCCGTCCACCGGCACCACCACCCCGGTGATAAAGGCCGAAGCCGGCGAGACCAGCCACATCAGCGTGCCGAGCAGGTCATCCGGAACGCCAAAACGGCCCATGGGGGTGTGCGACATGATCTGCTGCCCGCGCGGGGTCAGAGAGCCGTCTTCGTTGAGCAGCATGCGCTGGTTCTGCTCGCCAACGAAGAATCCCGGGGCAATGGCGTTGACGCGAATGGATGGGCTGTATTCCTGAGCCAGGTGCACGGCCAGCCACTGGGTGAAATTGCTCACCCCGGCCTTGGCCGCCGAGTAAGCCGGGATGCGGGTCAGCGGGCGGAAGGCATTCATGGAAGAAATGTTGATGATCACCCCGCTCTTCTGAGCAGCCATCAGCCGGCCAAACACCTGGCTGGGCAACATGGTGCCCATCAGGTTCAGGTCAAACACCCAGCGGACCGCGTCAGCCGGCAGGTCAAAAAAGCTCTGTTCAGGGTTGGTGGTGGCCTGGGGTTTATTGCCGCCCGCGCCGTTGATCAGAATATCTACCCGCCCATAGGTCTCCATAACCTGTGCGGCGGCCGCCTCCACGCCGGCCTTATCCAGCACATTGCAGGCCAGGCCTGTGGCACCGCCGCCCAGCTGCTCAGCCAGGGCCTCTGCCGGTTCGGGACGCAGGTCCAGAACAGCCACCTTCGCCCCGCCCTCCGCCAGCGCCCGGCACATGCCCGAACAAAGCACTCCGGCGCCGCCGGTCACCACGGCCACCTTTCCCTGAATATCGAATGAAACGCTCATCATCGTTTGCCTTTCTTGAGGTTTCTAAAGTTTGTAGGCCCGTTTGGCAAGGCCGTAGGCCAGCTCACTCATCATCTCGTGACCTTCATCCAGGTCGATCATCCGCCGGGCTACCAGTCCGGCCACCCAGCCTGCCGATGCCCGCCGCCAGACATCATGCCGCGCCGGAATGGAACAGAATGCGCGGGTGTCATCGTTAAAGCCCGCCGTGTTGTACAATCCGGCTGTCTCCATCACCTGGTCAAAATAACGCGCCATGCCGTTCAAGCTGTCGTGGAACCACCACGGCGGTCCCAGCTTCAGAGCCGGGTAGTGCCCTGCCAGGGGGGCCAGTTCACGGGAATAGGTGGTTTCATCGAGAGTAAACAGGATCAGGGTCAGGCGTGGGTCATTGCCGTAGCGGTTCAGCAGCGGCAGCAGGTTGCGCGTGTATTCCGTCTGCACCGGAATATCGCAGCCCTTATCCAGCCCGAATTTTGTATAGACAGGCCCATTGTGATTGCGCAAGGAGCCTGGATGCAGTTGCATCACCAACCCATCCTCAATGCTCATGCGCGCCATCTCCATCAGCATATAAGCGGTGAAACGCGCCGCATCGCCGGGTTCAGGGCTGCCGCGCAGTGCGCGCTGAAATATGCCGTCCGCCTCTGAAGGTGTCAGGTCTAGGGTCATAGGCGTCACCGCCGCATGATCCGTGGCCGCAGCGCCCTGTGCCTTGAACCAGGCCCGGCGCTGTTCCAGCGCGCGGATAAAGCTGTGGACATCCACCACCTCCACCCCGCTGACGCGGCTCAACTGATCCAGGTTGGCGCGCCAGTTCGGCGCATCCAGGTTCACCACCCCGTCCGGGCGAAAACAGGGAATAACCCGTCCATCCCAACCCTGGCGCATCGTCTGGTGCTGCTCCAGGGTGTCTGTGGCGGCGTCGGTGGTCGAAAGCACCTCAATGTTGAAAGCTTTGAACAAAGCCCGGGGTGAGCATTCCGGCCTGGTCAGCTGCTCGCTGATCCGGTCATAAAGCTGGTCCGCGTTGGCCGCGCAGGGTTTTTCATCGATGCCGAATATTCCTGATAGTACATCCCTCAGCCACACGCCGGAAGGCGTGCCGCGGAAGAGATGAAAATTGGCGCAGAACAGCCGCCAGATGCTGCGGTGATCTGTTTCCACAGGCCCGCCGTCCACCCGCGGCACGCCCAGTTTTTCCAGGGGGATGCCCTGCGAGTAGAGCATCCGGGTGACATAATGATCGGGAATGATGAAAAGATCCGCCGGTGAGCCAAATGTGGCCGCGGGGTCGGCAAACAGCCGGGGATCCACATGCCCGTGAGGCGAGAGGATGGGGAGCCCTGCCACCGGCTGATAAAGTTCCTCAGCCAGATGGCGCAGGGTGGGATCAGGGGGAAAGAAACGGTCAGCAGGAAGATGAGTCATGGTTTTCTCCTTAGTTAGCGTTAACGTTAGCGCTAACTTATATTATAATCAGATGATGAATTTTGGCAAGAGGAATGTTTGAGGATTTGATTATGAAAAAAAGACGTGTAACCGTGGAAGATGTCGCCCAGGCCGCCGGGGTTTCTTTGATGACCGTCTCGCGAGCGATGAACGGCCGCGAAGGCATTGGTGAAGAAACCCGCGCCCGCATTCTGGCCCTGGCCCAGGAGATGGGCTACCGCCCCAGCCAGATTGCGCGCAGCCTGGCGACCCGCCATTCTCAAAGCCTCGGACTGGTGGTACCGGACGTATCAAACCCCTTTTTTGCCTATATCGCCCGCGGCGCCGAGGACGCGGCCTATGAAGCCGGTTACAGCGTTTTTCTGCTCAACAGTGCCGAAGATGCCGCCCGCGAACGCTCGGCCCTTGATTCGCTCTGGCAGAAGGAGGTGGACGGGGTCATCCTGTGCAGTTCCCGCCTGCCCCAGGATGAGCTGCGCACCTATTTTGATCATTTTCCCCAGATGGTCCTGGTCAACCGCGATCTGCCTGACCCCCAGGCCAATATTGCCACCATCAACGTGGATGATCGCGCCGGAGCCGAGCTGGCTGTCTGCCACCTGACCCGCAGCGGCCGCAAGCACATCGCTTTTCTTACCGGCCCGGAGTCCTCCATCAGCAGCCAGCGCCGCCTGGAAGGCTTCCGCGCCGGTCTGCAGGCCTGCGGCCTTGCTTTCGATCCCGGCTGGCTGGAATACTGCCCCCCCACCACCCAGGGCGGTCTGGAGGCTGCCCTGCGCCTCCTGTCCCGCCATCCCGATGTGGATGCCATCCTGGCCTTCAATGACCTGGTGGCGGTGGGCGCCCTGCAGGCCTGCAAGGCCAGCTGGAAGGTCGTTCCCGCCGAAACAGCCATCGTTGGCGCCGATGATATTCCTCTGGCCTCCCTGGTTCAGCCGCAGCTGACCAGCCTGCGCACCAACCAGTACGAAATCGGACGCAGCGCAGTGACCCTGCTGCTGGAAATGGCGGCCCATGCCCCGGCCCGGTCCATCACCCTTCAGCCTGAACTGGTGCTGCGGGAAAGCGCCTGACCCGTCTCAAAAACGAACCAGGGAGAGCCGCTAAAACCTTCCCCGGTTTGTTTATCCGTTCCAAAAAGCTCTACAAAGCCCGCATCAGTTTTTCCCCAAACGCCTGCGGATCGCTTTTTTCGATAACCAGGCTTTTGGCGCCATGCCAGGCCATAAAATCCCGCATGGCTGCAGCCGTTTCTGAAACCAGCAGTTCATCTGGCTCAATCCCCGGCTCAAGAAGCAGGGTGGTGAGATGCAGTTCGCCGCTCTTGCGGTCCAGGCGGGGGTCAAAGCGGCCCACCAGCCGGTCCCGGTGCAAAATGGGAAAACAAAAATAGCCGTAAATGCGGTCTTCCGGTTTTTTGTAACATTCCAGCACCTGTCTGAATCCCCACAGCTGTTGATCCCTCTCCCCGGCCCAGAACAGGGAATCGAAAGGCGACAGGAAGGTGGTGCGCTCAGGCCGGATCTCCCCCGCAGCCGCCTGTTCCAGCAGGGGCAGGTTGTCGCGGTGCACCAGCCACGTCTTGACCCCCTGGGTTGACTCGCCCTGAATTTCGACCAGGCTGCCATCCGCAGCCAGAGCTTTAATGGCCGGCCGGGCAGGCGTGGTCATCAGATGGGCATACCAGGTCAGATGGCGCAGTTCAAAGATGCCCAGGGCTCTGGCAGCCTGTTCAAGGCAGAAACGGCGCGCCTCCATCGGATCCACCGGCGTGGTGTCCACCCATTCCGGCAGCACCCGCTCTCGGATATCATAAACGCGCTGAAAATTCACCCGGTCAGAAATCATCAGGTCTCCCTGGGCAAAGAGCACTTCCAAAGCCATTTTAGAAGGCTTCCAGTCATACCAGCTTCCCCGCCGTGGACCATCGTATTCAAAATCAGCCACCCGCAGCCCGCCCTCATGGGCTCGGATGCGCTCGAGGGTCTGCGCAGCCAGCTCGCGGTTGCCGTCCTGTTCCAGCCACTGGCGGAAACTGGAATGGAACCGCCAGCGTTGAAAGCGGTAATGATCCAGAGAAATGAGACTGGCAGCATGTCCCCATCCCTCATACAGCCTGCGCTGGCCGGGCGTGTAAATCAGGCAGTGCAGGTCCTCAATGGGATACGATCCAAAACGCGCCCAGAAAGTGACATGGTGAGCGCGGTTAACCACGTGCAGGGTATCGATCTGCACATAACCGAGTGCGCCGACAAGGTCAGCCACAGCCTCTGCTGAGAAAGCTGGCGCGCGTTGGATCAGCCGCTGGGTATGGAGAGTTAGCGCTCTGAGGGCGGCAAGAGGGTAAATGGCATGCTGCCTCATTGATGTTCGTCTTCCGCAATCTGCTCCAGAGCTGACTGGAGCCAATTCATCATTTTTTCACCAAAGAGCGTTTTGGATAAAGTGGCCTCTTGCTTAATTCCATTTGATTCAAACGCCTGCATTGGCTCCAGAACGCCAAAATTTTCCAGGGTGTTCACCAGCATGTGCTTTATGGCGTATTTGTAGAGAGACATCCTGTCCTCATTTACCGTTGCACCGTTTTTCAGCAATTTGTTTTCCTGCAAACAACCCCGGACAAAGTCATCATACAGCATGGGGCTGTTCACAGGCATGGTCTGCAGTAATCCATAAGCAGCACTTATGAAGGCGGCATAATCCACGTCGTCAAAAACTTCCCACGGATAAATCATCCGCCAGTCAGTCAATGCCCACCACCCCAGAAAAAGAAAACACACCTGCATCAAGGGCGGCATCTCCAGAAATTTCTCCCCCAATTCGGTCATCCGCCAGCGTTTCGCTTTGCCCCCGTCAATCAAATCCGCATCATTCGCCATCAAATGAAGAAAATAGATCTGGGGAACATCATATTCATTTTGAAAACGAATCACAGTATCCCCAAACCGGCTCTCCAGTTCAATCGGATGAACAAATCGTGCGGCGATCCCTTCAATCGCCTTTCGCGGCAGGTTCCCGGTGGACTGCGTTCCGGTCACTTTTTTCTCATTCAGGTAGCCCAGAAAAGAAACCATATCCCGCCGCAATTCCATGTCCAGGGCAATTTGCTCATCTTCCTCCGTGATCTCCAGCTCCACAGGCGCGGTCGCCTTTCCCCTGTTTTGAGGCTGCGGCTCCTCTGCGAGCCTTTCCTCCCAAGTATTTCCACCCCCTGCTTTCGCATGCAGCGCTTTGTTGATGGCATTCAGGTCGAATGCCTCTGGATCGAAATCGCCCCCACACCATTCCAGATATTCGTCATGTTCTTCATGCTCCGGGTCAGCGATGGCATCCAGAAAATTCTGATAGCCCCAAACCCCACCCACGTCTTCAGGTGGGCAGGCCCTTTTTCCTTTCAGGCAGGCCGGCAGTTGCATGCTCTCTTCCAACGGCAGTATTTTCTCCACCAGCAGGAGATGATCCCAGGAATCGCCAAAATCGTACTGGTAGTGGATCCTGGAACCCTCTGCCAGTCTCATTTTTTTCAGGGTCATTTTCTTCTCATCAGAAAATTCCAGTTCTCCCGTGTCGTCACAGTCTGGATCTCCAAAATAATCTCCCTGGTAATTAAAGTCATGCCGGTGGCAATCGTACCAGCCAAAAACCGTTTGAATGATCTTGTGAAGGCCAGCCAGGGTGGTGTTCTCGGATACCAGAATGCGCCGCCAGATGGGCGGGCGAATATGCTCCAGGGTTATTTTGATTTGAATCACCTGCGGTGTGCGTTTGCCATTCATGTTTCCTCAAAAAAAATGCATCGCTTCCAGTCAATAGAGAAAGAAGCCGGGATCGGGGTGGTTTGAGACACTATGTTTATCTTACCCGAAAGCGCGGGAAATCACAAACGCATCAATTCCACCTTTTCCCTGACCAAAATGATGTTAAAATAACTCACAGGCACAACAGCATTATTCACAAACAGGAGAGCAGGGAACCGGCTTCATCAAAAAGGCCGACCCTCCAATATAATTTTATGAAAATATCCTTCCTCGGCGGCGCAGATGAAGTGGGTGCGAGCGCCCTTCTGATCGAAATTGGCGGCAAACGCCTGCTGGTGGATTGCGGCATCCGCATGTCTGCCAGAGCCCAATCCAGCGTGCAATCCGACCAGCTGCCAGACCTGAGCCACATCGAAACCGGCTCCGGCAGCCTGGATGCCGTTCTGGTGACCCATGCCCACACTGATCACACCGGCGCCCTGGAGCTGGTGGTGGAGCGTTTTCCTGAGGTTCCGGTGTATGCCACCGCCCCGACCCTGGCGCTGACCCGCGTGCTGCATCAGGATGCCCGCCTGATCATGCAGCGCCGCCTGGATGAAGAAAGTGAACTGCCCCTCTTTGACGACCTGGCTGTCCAACGCCTGATGAACGCCTTCGTCCCTGTCCCCCTCAAAAGCCGCTTCTCCATCGCCGATGGTCTGACCGCGACCTTTTTCCCTGCCGGGCATATCGCCGGCGCGGCCATGATCGGCCTCGAAAGCGCGGAAGGCAGTCTGCTCATCAGCGGCGATTTTTCCATCTCCCCCCAGCGCACTGTGGACGGCGCTCGCCCGCCGGCTTTCCGCCCGGACGCGCTGATCATCGAAAGCACCTACGGCGGCCGGCTGCATGCCAACCGCGCCGTTCAGGAACGTAAGCTGGTTGAAACCATCCAGCAAACGGTTCAGGCCGGCGGCAAGGTGCTGATCCCGGCCTTTGCCCTCGGCCGCGCCCAGGAAATCCTGCTTATCCTGGATGAATACCAGCGCCGCGGCGACCTGCCAGCCGTGCCCATCTGGGCGGACGGCATGGTCCGCGCCATCTGCCAGGCCTACACTTCCTTTGGTGAGGCTCTGCCGCTTGCCCTGCAGGAGCGCGGTGGGCAATTTTTCAACAGCCGCATCCGCCCGGTGGCCACACAGGAGGAACGCAATGCCCTTTTGTGGAATCCCGGACCGGCAGTGATCGTCGCCAGTTCGGGCATGCTGGCCGGCGGTCCCTCCCTGCGCTACGCCCGCAGCCTGGCCGGAAAACCTGAAAACGCCATCCTGCTGACCGGCTACCAGGACGAGGAATCCCCCGGCCGCCGTCTTCAGGAGATCGGCGAACAGGGCTCCGGCACCCTGCACCTTGGTCCCGACCGGGTGGACGTGCAGTGCAAAATCGCGTCCTACCTGCTTTCAGCCCATGCCGATGAGGGGCAAATCATCGCCTTCACCGAAACCATGGACCCCGATACGGTTTTTCTGGTTCACGGCGATGCCAGAGCCCGTGCCAGCCTTGAAAAAGCCCTCTCTGCCCGCCAGCACAGCCTGCGCCTGCCGTGCGCCGGCCAGACCTTCGAACTGTCTTTCAGCAAGGACAACCGCCTGTTCCATACAGAAGCGCCATCCAATCTTAAAGCTCGCCAGGCTGAGCTCAACCGCCAGCGCCAGGAGAAAATCCGCGCCATGACCGCCGCACTTGGAAAATGGCTGATTCATGTTGATAACCCCGGCGCCCCGGTCCTCTGCCTGAGCCTCGAACAGGACCACCTGCTGGTTGAAACCGCCCCCGGCCTGGAACAGGCCGTCTATCCAGAAGCGGTCCTCGCCGTCCTCGGCGAAAACCCGCCCACCCCGGCCGAGTTGGCGCCCTTTCTGTCAGCCGCCGGCAGAAAAGTGGCCATGGAGTCCAACCAGGCCCTGGCAGCCGCCAACAAACACTTCCCCCCAGAGGCGCGGCTGCGCAAGAGCGGTTATTCCCTGGCCGATCAGGTCATCACCCTCACTTTCGATTTTCCCGACGCCGCCAGCGAACAATACGCTGAGCTGATTGCCTCGCTGGGGCTGCTCACCGGCTGGCAGATCAGGGTCAACCCCGAAACCAATCACGCTGCGCTCAACAGCCTGGCGCGCGAGGTGCTGCCGGAAGGCTGGCAAATGGTCAAAGGACCCGCCATTCACCGCGAACAAAAGACCGTCTCCATCAGCGTTCAAGTACCCTCAGGTGCCGCCCTTCCTGCCATGGAAGAATGGGAGACCGCCCAAAAATTCTTCCGGGTCAGCGGCTGGCGCCTGAGCGCCCTCCCCGCTGCGGCGGCCCAGCCTGCCCCGGCGGCCTCAATTCCACTCCCTGGCAGCGGGCGCATGGAAATCAATGCCGCTTATCAGTTCATCAAGGCCGCCCTCGAAGGCACAACCCTCTACCGCACCAGCCTCAAAGAGGATGTCATCATCCTGTCCTTCATCTCCCGGCAGGTCGGCGAAAGGTACCAGGAAAAATTGGCGCACCTCTCCAGCCAGTGCGGCTGGCCGCTGAGCATCAACCCCCAGCCCAACCAGGGCGCCATCCTTGAGCTGGCCCGCCTGCTGCTGAATCAGGCCGGCCTGGCCATCAGCAAGGGACCCAGCATCTTCCTGGATAAAAACGAGATCGGCGTGACCCTCTCGGCCGCTCCCACCCCTGAACAAGAGCGCATCCTTCAGGAAAAATTCGAAAACGAAACCGGCTTCCGCATCATTCTGAATGCGCCACGTCCAGCCGCAGCCAGCCCCGCCGTGCCCCCAACGGAAACAGCCCGGCCAATCGTCGAAATCCCCCTCCGGCGCATCCGCCTGAACCGCGGCCAGGAAAGCATCGTTCTGGACCCCGATAAACTGGAAAAAGCGGTGGAACGAGCCCGCCGGCAGGGCATCACCCCGCCCATTCAGGTGCGCCGCCTCCAGGATGGCTATGTGCTGGTGGATGGGCTGTACCGCCTGCGCGCCGCCGAAAAGCTGGGGTTGGTCACCATTCCGGCCACCATCGCGTGATAGACGGCGGTTTTATTTGATTGATTCCATTATTTTTGGCCAGTTGAACGGGTCCTTTGGTGAGTAATCAGGTTGATCTGATGTTCCCGGTTCATGATTGTTTTTTGTCGACCAGGGAGGGGGAAAACCCCAACCAGGCCAGTAATTGCTTAAAAAAGCATTTTTATTCATCGGTTTAAAAATAAAAATACTAATTTCTTTAATATTTTGGATATGATCTATTAAATAATCGTTCGGCTCAGGGGAAATTTCTAGTCGAATACCCAATCCACGATTTGTCCACGCAATAAATCTCACATATGAAAATGTACCCCATAATACCAGATTTGGTTTTCCGTACTGGCGGAGTGAATTTTCGACAGAAAACCCATCAAGACGCGCTGAAGATGTGCTTTCCAAATTACTGCCATATTTCAGGGTGATTCCTCTCACTTTTTGTGTGTCGAGACTCGAGCCTTTTTCAAAAAGAAATTCCACTTCAGTAAAGGGAGTATCCGGCAAATCATAATATGTGTAGAAATAGGCCTTATCAATAGTTACCCGATTTATAGACAACTATGACACGGGTGTTGACCGGGCTGATTGACTGTGGGAGGCGACAGCATAGCCAATGGCTTTGCCGCCACCGCCCTACCTCTCGGCAACCATCCTTCTGGTTGCAGTTCTAGCCCGGCGGTTGCACTACGGGCAACCGGGAGGCGACGCATGAACCGTACCGCCAAAACCGCCTCCACTTCACGATAAGTGAGTGCGTTCAGCTCAGCATCCCCGAAACGTTCGGCGATGTTTTGAGCAGCATTCACATCCGCATTGGCTTTCAGGCCGCACCACAGGCAGTCAAACTCGGCCTGGGAGCGGCGGTTCATTGAAAAAGTAAATCCACATTGCGAGCACTGCTGGCTGGAATATGCGGGCTGAACCGAGCGGTAACGAATCCCGCGCTCGTCCAGCTTGAACTTCAGTTTGTCGCGCACATAGCCCAGCTGCGAAGCGCGCAGCGCCCGGTTCATCTGGTGCGATCTCATCCGCATGTTCCTGACCGACAGACGTTCCAAAGCCAGATTGGCATCCTCGGGCAGTTCGTCCAGCATCTGGTTCAACGCTCGACCAATCTCGTTGCGCGCAAAGGCTTCTGCGCGATGATCACTCAAACGGACGGTTGGTTTGTTCTTTCGTTTCAGGCAGGCGTTCAACTTTTGTTTCCGGCGGCGTTTCTGCGCAGCACGCTCCACCCTGCAGCGCAGTTCGGCGCTTACCTGTCCATAACGCTGGCCTTCTGATGTGCAGACCATCGCAGCCATGCCAATATCCACGCCAACAATCCGATTGGATTTGGCTTTTGGCCCTTTCCTTTCCACCACAAAAGTGGCGTACCACCCATCCTCCCGCCGGTTGAGAGTGACCCCACTGCATAATTTCGGAAACTGTGCCAGCGCCTCTTTTGCCCGCTCATAGAGCGTGATGGGAAGGCGTACTGGACTGCCTGCTTCCAGCGTCGATATCCTCAGCCAGAAATCAAAATGCGGCGAGCGGGAAGGCTCAATCACCACCACGTTGGCATTGGCCTGGATGCATACGTTCTGCAGGATGGGCGGGTTTTTCCGTCCGTTGCTGTACCAGGATTGGACGATGCCACAGGCATGCTGCCAGGCGCAACGCTGCCAGCGAGCAGACAGCAATGTGGAAATTTCTGCCGCAGGGGTGTCGCCGTATTTGTCTGGCTGGCGCATCTCCTGCTGGATCTGCCAATCCACATACGCTTGCGCCACCCGCTGGTATTCGGCGGCAAGCTCATCCAGCTTCTGTATTTTGCCGGGGTTTGCCTGGTCCAATTTCAGGTGTGTGATTGCCTTTTTCACCATCCTGCAGCTCCGCAATGATCCGTTCTGTTTTACGCTTCGAGCGCCGCTGACCATACAGCCGGGCGCAAAAGCTGGTCACAATACTGACAAAATCCTGGATCAGATCCTCTTTGCCGTTCTCCGCCAGGTTGATCACTTCGATATGGCGTCCTTGCAGCGCTAGCAGCTGCTCATTGTAATGGAACCCGAAACGGGTCAGACGATCCTTGTGCTCCACCACAATCAAGGTGACTGTTGGGTCGGTCAACAGTTTGAGCAGCTTGGGGCGGGTATCATTGATCCCTGAACCGATCTCTTTCACCACAGCCGCAACCCGGTAGCCTTTGGCAGCACAATAATCTAATAACCGCTTCGCCTGGCCTTCTAGATTTTCTTTGTTCTCCGCCGCAGACACACGAGTGTATATAGCTACTTTTTGCGGTTGCGCAGCAGGGATTGTCTCAATTGTGGGGTCAGTGATGATGATGGTACCGGTATCCATCTAGTAGCCAGAGATTTTTCCAGCCTTGAACCAGCGATGTACAGTGCGATATGAAATGCCCAATTTTCGCGCATAGGTGCTCAACTTCATATCCGAATAATAGCACAAATGTTCTTGTGTGTCAATGTTTGTCTGAATAACGAGTATTCAAATTCGATACCAACATTTCTGGGTGTTTCCGGCTGGCCAAAAATTTGCAGCACATCCGATTTGGTGGATGCCCCTGGCGTCAGCCCTTTCCAGGTCAGCGGATCAAATAGAGGCTGCGGGGTTTCTTTTGATAAAAACAACCACCCCGCTGCAATCGCAAGGATTGGCAGGGATAATATCAGAATCGTGAGAATTTGCCTTTTGAATTTCATTCTTCGGCTGCCTTACCTCTCGATAACCCGCCTTTCTACCGAGGCTTAATCTCCATAGTTGGTGGCGGGTTATTCGTCATTTATTAGCTTTCCTCAATGATTAGCGTTAAAGCCTGATGATGATGGCGGTTTTAGTGGGGTGTGGTAACGATTTTTTACTTTATATCGTGATAATCACTCAGGTGATACACAACGGAATCCTGTAAAATAAGCCCCTTTAACTGATGTTGTGATGACCCCCCTACGATCGGATGGACGAATTAATTGTGATGCAGTCATCCAGCACCCTCCTTTTACAACACGGTATTCCCCATTTGTTGGACCAGTGGGGTTGTTAACGGGTGAAAAATAAAAATAATGCTCTTGATAATAATCACTGACCAACTCCTCCACATTTCCCGCCATGTCCAATGCGCCGTATGGGCTGGCACCGGCGGGTGCGCTTCCAACCCGATGGGTATCACCTCCATCACAATAAGGTTCCCCGCCGTGAAAATTGGCCTGTTGACAGGTCGGGAATTCTTCTCCCCAAGGAAATGTCCTGCCGTCAACCCCGCGCGCTGCCTTTTCCCATTCGGCTTCCGTGGGCAGGCGTTTCCACGCCCAGGCACAATAATCCACTGCATCCTGCCAACTTATATTAATCACCGGATAATCTGCGTAATCAGGGTTATCATAGTAACTTTCGCGCATGAAGGAAGATTTATCAGCAGGTTCCACACAACCCCCAGCGCCGACACACCGGGCATATTGAGCGTTGGTTACCTCATATTTGTCTATCCAGTATGCATCCAGATAAACTGTATGAAGTGGCTTTTCGTCAAATTCTTTATCTGAACCCATTTGGAATTCTCCAGCAGGCACATACACCTGTTCCATGCCATCATTTTTCCATAGCCTGCTGTTTGGAGATCCGCTCGCCTGTTTCAAAATAATGAGCATGCCCCCAAAGAAAATTGGGATTATTATGATCAAAACAATTCCAACCTTGGCATTCTTCATTGTCATTCAATATCCCCGGAACTGCAAAAAACTCAAAGACAAAATGATCCTTGGATTATTGTACCATACCCATTCATTCCAAAAAAACTGAAACAGCACCTGAAGCAATTATCCCCGATCTTTATGTTAATACCTTTACCACCTGACAATATCAACAAACAAATTTCTCTACCGGACAAAGTTCGTGTAAGCATGTGAAAAATCCGTGAACGAAACAGGGATAGGCAGATTGAAGTCCAAAAGATGCTCAAGGATGCGCAAGCCGAGTTGGAATAAGCTGAGATCACAACGGTCAGTGCGGTG
>JAKQJC010000046.1 GCA_029561345.1 Chloroflexota bacterium
GAGCCAGGCCATCGAAAACATTGCGGCGGTGAGCGAGGAAAACAGCGCGGCGGTGGAAGAAGTGAGCGCGGGCACGGAAGAGATGAACGCGCAGGTGGAAGAAATGACAGCCGCAGCCGCCAGCCTGGCCGAAATGGCCGCTAACCTGAAGAAGGTGGTCAGCCAGTTCAAAGTAGAGTGAAACATTCCAGTCACAGCAAAAAGCGCAGCCAATCGGCTGCGCTTTTTGCTGTATTTAGAAGACTGCGATGCCGCTGCCAGGCACGGCGCGGCCGATATCCCAGAGGGGTAAAGCCGTGGCGCGGGCGCGTTCCAGAAAGGCTTCCAGCCGGGATTCGGGAACGCCCAGCAGCAGGCCGCCGCTGGTCTGCGGATCGAAGAGCAGCATCTGCTGTTCTTCGCTTTGACCGTGGAAGGCGACCTGCGCCTGGACAAAAAGGCGGTTATCGGCGGCGCCGCCGGGGAAGCACCAGGCCCGGGCCAGGCGGGGTGCGCCTGCCAGGAAAGGAAGCTGCGCATAGGCGATTTCGAGTTTGAGGCCTGAAGCCTGAGCCATTTCCAACCCGTGCCCCAGCAGGCCGAAACCGGTGATATCTGTGCCGCCGCGCAGAGAAAATTCCCGCGCCAGGGCGCCGGCTTTGCGGTTGAGGGTTTTCATCCAGCGAATGGCTTCGGCCATTTCGGCTTCACGGGCCTGGCCGCGTTTGATGGCGGTGGTGGTGACGCCCATGCCCAGCGGTTTGCTGAGAATGAGATGATCGCCGGCCTGCAGCCCGCCCTTGGTGATGATTTTTTGCGGATGCACCTGGCCTATCACCACCAGACCGAATTTGGGTTCTTTATCCTGGATGGTATGGCCGCCAACGATGACCACGCCGGCCTCGCGGGCTTTTTCGGCGCCGCCGCGCAAAATTTCGCCGCCAATTTCGGCGGGCAGGTTAGGAGGCAGGGCGGCCAGGTTCAGGGCCAAAAACGGCTCACCGCCCATGGCATAGACATCTGAAAGGCTGTTGGCAGCCGAAATGGCGCCGTAATCATAGGCATCATCCACCACGGGGGTGAAGAAATCGGCGGTGACTACCAGGGCGCGCGATTCATCCATCCGCCAGATGGCCGCATCGTCCGGCGGGTTCAGGCCGACCAGCAAATCGGGATAGTCGGCAGGGGTAAATATGTTTTCCAGAGGGCGCAGAACCTGCGCCAGCGTTTCCGCATTTAATTTGGACGCTCAACCCGCGCAGTTTGACAGGCTGGTGAGACGGATTTGTTTGCCTGAGGGTGGTTTTGCCATGCCAGGGATCCTCCTTTCACAAGGGATTCGGAAAACTACAGGGCTGTTGTGGCTCACAACCCCTTTATTATAACATCGGGTGAAGCTCAAATTGCGCGGATTAATTGTGGATAAAAGTGCCAAATTGATGGGTGCAATTTGAGCCAGACTTGGTAAAATAGAAGTATCTGTACTGGCTGTGGAGGTTTCATTGATGCCAAAAATTGTGGTGGTTGGCAGCGCCAACACCGATCTAACCATTCCTGTAAATCAGCTTCCTGTCCTGGGTGAAAACATCACGGGGGGAATTTTGCGCGTGTCGCAGGGGGGAAAAGGCGCCAACCAGGCTGTGGCAGCCGCCCGCCTGGGCGCTGAAGTGACCTTGATTGCCAGAGTCGGCTCCGATAGCTTTGGTCAGGAAACGCGCCGGGCCTACGAAATTGAAGGCATCCACACAGAGTTTCTGGTGAATGACCCGATTGAACGCACCGGCACCTCTTTTATCCTGGTTGATAAGGAGGGGGGCAGCATGGTGGTCAATTCGCCGGGGAGCAATGCCAACCTGAGCGTGGATGATGTCAAAGCTGCTGAAAAAGTGATCCGCTCGGCGGACTGCCTGCTGCTGCAGCTGGAAGTTCCGCTGGCGGCGGTGCAGGCGGCGGCTGAAATTGCCTCACGCTATGGGGTGCGGGTGATCTTAAACCCTTCGCCGGCCACTCCCATGCCTGAAGCGTTGACCCGCTGCGTCAACATTCTGACCCCTAACGAGATTGAGGCCACGCAGCTGGCCGGGGGTTACACGGCCTCGCATGCCCGCGAAGCGGTGATGCTCCTTTCGTTGAAAACGGGCATTCACACTATTGTGGTGACGATGGGCATGGCCGGGGCCCTGGTGCTGGATGAGGGGCAGAAGACGGCGGTTCCGGCTTTTATGGCGCGCCCCGTTGATTCGAGCGGCGCGGGTGATGCTTTCAACGGCGGCCTGGCGGTGGCCCTGGCGCGGGGCAAAAGCCTGGCAGATGCGGTGCGTTATGCCAATGCAGCCGCGGCTATCACCGTCACGCGGCCTGGAACGCAGAGTTCACTGCCGGATGAACATGAGGTGGATGAATTTCTGGCAGCGCGCCAACGGATTTCCATTTAGCCCGGCTTCAGAAAAAACGCATCAGCGCCAGGAAAAACACTTTTCTGGCGCTGATTTTATTTTTCGAGCGCGATGATGGCGTCAAGGCCGTAATAATCGGCGGCGGCGCGGTTGACCAGAAACTCAGGGTCAGGGCCGTAGTCGCCGAGGCGGTTCAGATCGTGCAGGTATTGGACGGTGACGGTTTTCTCTCCGCGGGCGGCGGCGGCGCGGATGAAGGCGTCGCGTTCGTCCCAGGCAGCGGCGCGCTCCTGCATGGGGCCCAGCAGAGAATAAATGCGGACTGTGCCGTAAAGCGGCCCAACTGCCAGGGCTGTCAGCAGAACCAGCAGGATGCCCCCTGCCAGCCAGGGTTTGAGCTTAGGGTGAGATGCCAGGGTCTTTTCGAGGGGTAGGCGCAGCGCGCGGCCGGCCGCCCATCCCCAGGCCATCACCTGGGCGGTGAGGAAAAACTGGGGAATGACCAGGGCGCGGTCAGGCGGTTCGGCGCTCTGGGCATAATAACCGGTGATGAAATTGGCCCATAGCACCAGAAAGGTGAAGATCAGCCCGCCGAGGGCCAGCTGCAGCGCCTGGCGGCGCGCAGGCGCGGGAGTGGGGGCGAAAAAAAGGGCCGCGAGCAGCGGCAGCAGAACGGCCAGCGCTGCCAGTTCCGGATAATTGCCCAGCCAGCGAAAAATATAAATGAAAGTGTTTTGCAGTGAGTGGGTGAACAATGAAACCAGGTCGGGGCGGGGGGGCAGCAGGCGGGCGCGGATGGCATTGCCGGGAGCGGCGGCCATGACAGCAAAACCCAGCAACGAGGCGGCAAGGGCCACGCCCAGCAGGGCCAGGGCGCGCTGGCGCCGCGGATCATGGCGGCGGAAAAAATAAAAAATCACGCCCAGGGCGCAGAGGGTGATCTGGGTGGCAATGGTCACTTCAGACAGGCCGGCGGCGATGAAAGCCAGCAGGGCGCTGAGAAGGCCTTCCAGCGGGGTGATGGGCCCGGGGGAGGCGGTTTGCAGGCGCCATGTGAACAGGGCCAGAATGAAACAGAAAAAAATCAGGTAATTGACATAGGTGAGAACGCCGGTCTGCCAGAAGATGATTTGATGAATGAACTGCAGGCTGCGCAGGGTGACAAAGAGCAGCAGGGCACTGCCGCCAAGCGTCAGCAGGCGCGGCCAGGGCAGGGCGGTGCGCCTGCTCCACAGCTTCAGGCAGAGAGCAGTTCCAAGGAACCAGAGAGACAGACAGGCGGCGGTGATGAAGGGCACAGGGCCGGTGCCGAAGCTTTCAACCACCACGATCAGGAAAAAATAAGTGTAGCGGCCTGACCAGTTCTGGTACCAGTAATCCTGCGAGCCCCAGAAGCCGCGCGTCTGCAAAGCCCCGGCTGTTTCGTAATCGTCGGCGGCATAGCGCGAATAAAAACCGATCCAGGCATAGAGCGCCAGCGGCAGCAGCAGGGAAATCAGCACTGCAGACAGCAGAATTTTTTGATGCAGCGGCTTGTTAAAATGGCTTATTAACGAAGACATTGGTTGCAATCCTTAGGAAAGCGGGGTCAGGCTGGCAGAATCAGGCAGTTGGTGGACCGTTTGCCCAGAGTATCCAGGCCTGTGGAGAAGACCTGGGTCCATTATCACCCGCAAGGGGATGGTTGTCAACCCGCTGCCAGCAGGAGCCGCGCTCGTTTTTAGCGGCAAAAATTGCCCCATTTTTGGGGCTCTTTTGGCGTCAATTCCTCTTGCAATTCTAAAAATAATCGTTTATACTGAGTTTATTGTGGTAAAAAGTGGTAAAAAGTGGTGCATTGTGGGACGCCGGTCAATTAACCGGCGTCCCGCCGTATCCAGGAGCTTTAGAACGCATGTTTCATGGCCAGTACGAACACGCTCTCGATGAAAAAGGGCGGCTCACCATTCCGGCGCGCTACCGCGAACTGCTGGGTGAGGGCGGCTATGTGACCCGCGGTCTGGACGGCAACCTGATGGCCATGCCTGCGAGCGTGTATACCAAGAAGAGTGAAGCGCTCGCCTCCACTCATTATACCAGTCTTGAGAGCCGCATGCTGCGCCGGCAGCTTTTTGGCGGCGCAGTGGTGGTTGAATTTGACCGCAATGGACGTTTTTTGGTGCCGGCTTTCCTGCGCGAATATGCCGGATTGGATGGATCTGCCGTGTTGATTGGCGCAGGCGAGTACTTTGAGATCTGGTCGCCGGAACGCTGGGCGGCCCAGGAAGCCCTCATGCTGGATCCAGCCATGCTGGAACGCTACGCTCAGGCTGATTTGCCGGTGTAAGATGGACAGATCATCTGAGCCGGCTCCGCATATCCCGGTGCTTTACCAGCCGGTTCTGGATGGTCTTGCGCCGCGGCCGGGCGGGTATTATGTGGATGGAACATTGGGGGCAGGGGGGCATGCCGAGGGGGTGTTGAAAGCCAGTGCACCCGACGGCCGTTTATTGGGACTGGACCTGGATCCGCAGGCTTTGGGTTTGGCGGCAGCGCGCCTGGCCCCTTATGGCGAGCGGGCCGTTATCAGGCAGGCTTCCTATGGAAGCCTGGCTGAACAGTTAAAAATTTTGAATTGGCCGGCCGTGCAGGGCATTTGCCTTGATTTGGGGGTGTCCTCCATGCAGCTCGACACGGCCAGTCGGGGCTTCTCCTTCCAGATGGAAGGAGAGCTGGACATGCGCTTCGACCCGCGCAACCCGGTGACGGCCGCCAGCCTGGTGAACACCCTTCCCGAGCGGGATCTGGCGGACCTGATCTGGACCTATGGTGAGGAACCGGCATCGCGCCGGATTGCCCGGGCCATTGTGGCGGCCCGCCCTTTGAATACCACCCGTGCGCTGGCTGAGGTGATTGCCCGCATCAGCGGGCCGCAGCGGCGCGGCATTCACCCCGCCACACTCACCTTTCAGGCGCTGCGCATTGCTGTCAACCGCGAGCTGAACACACTGGAAAGCGTGCTGCCGCAGGCAGTGCATGCCCTGGCTCCGGGTGGAAGACTGGCCATCATTTCGTTTCACTCGCTGGAAGACCGGCTGGTGAAGCAGTTCTTTACAAAGGAAAGCCGCGATTGCCTTTGCCCGCCCCAGCAGCCGGTTTGCACCTGCGGGCACCGCGCAGCGCTGAAAATTCTCACCCGTCACCCCCTGGTGGCGGATGAAACCGAGGTGGCTTCCAACCCGCGGGCGCGCAGCGCCAAACTGCGGGTGGCCGAAAAACTGCCCCTGGCATGAATTTTGCATGGTTGAATGGCATGAACACAAACCAGTTAATTCAAGCTTATCGACAGGCTCCCTGGCGGACCCAACTGCAATGGATCGGCATATTTTTGCTTATTCTGGTGTTGATTGCTTCCGTGCTGGGTCTCTTCCTGGATATCACCGCCCGAACCTCAACTGCGGGTCGTAATATTCAATTGATGGAAGACGAGATTCTCCAGTATGAGCAGAATATTGCCAGCCTAACGGCTCGCCTGGCAGAAATTAATTCATCCGCCAATATGCGCAAGCGGGCAGAAAAATTGAATTTTGTGCCGGTGGATCCCAACGAAGTTCACTTCATGATTATTCCAGACGCGCAGCCGCGCCAATCAACGCTGGATGAAGCGCCAGCTTTTCAGCCAACGGAAGAGCCGGTGCTGCTGCAGCCTGAATACACCCTTTCACTGTGGGATTGGTTCAGCCAGACCTTAACTTCCTTGCAAAATCAGCAGGTGACGCCATGATGAAAATGCTTCATTGGCCGCGTTATATGATTCTCGCCCTGGCCTTCACGCTTGCCGGCCTGGGCATTTTGATTCGTGCGGTGAACCTGCAAACCAACAGTAAGACAGCCCAGCAGCTCATACAAGCCGGCCAGCAGCGCGACCTGGATACCAAGCAGGTGGAACGCCCGCGCGGTAATATTTACGATGCCTATGGCAATGTGCTGGCGGCCAACAGTCTGACCTATGAAATTGGCTTGGACCTGACCAAAGATAACATCAGCACGGAGACCGTGGCCGCGCAAATTTCGGCCATGTTTGGCAGCGATTACAACACGCTGCTGGACACCATCAGCTATGCTCAGGCCAACGGCCTTCGGCGGGCCACCCTGAAGCGTTACGCTTCGCCGGAAAAAATGGCTGAAATTTTGCTCAAGCAGCAGGAATATGCCGACATGGCTGTCAACTCCGATTCAAAAACGGTGCGCGGCACCAGCCTGCTGGGGGTGGACGGCATTCCGATGTTGGCGCGTTACTACCCGGAAGGCTCCCTGGCTTCCAATGTGCTGGGCACTTTCCCCTATTGGGAGGGTTCTTCTGCCCAGGGTTATTACGGCGTGGAAGGGGCCTACCACGATCTGCTGACCAGCCCGCCGCAGCAGCTGGATATTCCCAACAATCCGCTGAAAATGGCAGAGTTGGCCGAATTGCAGCGCGGCGATGATTTGATTTTGACCATTGACCGTTCCATCCAGATGAACATGGAAGAGATTCTGGATAAGGCAGTGGAAAAATGGGACGCCGATGGCGGCGTGATTCTGGTGATGGATCCGCGCACCGGCGAAATGCTGGCGATGGCATCTACGCCGCGCCAGGGACACAACAACCTGTCGTCTTCGCTGAAGCTGTATGACCTTTCGGTCAGCGCGCTGTATGAACCGGGCTCAGTGTTTAAAGTGCTGACCATGGCCGCCGCCCTGGACGCCGGCCTGGTGACGCCTGATACCACCTTTGTGGATAACGGCGTGTTTTACCATGGCGGTTATCCCATCTATAACTGGGACCGCGCCGGTCACGGCGAAGTGAGCATGACCACCTGCATGGAACTGTCCCTGAACGTCTGTCTGGCGCACCTGGCGGTGGATGTGCTGAAGCCGGAAAAATTCTACGAATATATCCAGGCTTTTGGCATTGGCCGCAAGACCGGCATTGATCTTGAAGGCGAGGGGGTTTACCCCCTGCGTCTGCCGGGCGATGAAAACTATTACGATGTGGACCTGGCCACCAATTCTTTTGGACAGGGCGTTTCGGTGACTCCCATCCAGATGATGACCGCCATTTCAGCCGTGGCCAATGATGGTAAAATCATGGTTCCGCATGTGCTGAAGGCCCGCATTCACAATGGGGTCCGCTATGACACTCATCCCCAGGTGATGGCGCAGCCGATTTCGGCCGCCACAGCCCGCACCCTCAGCTCCATGCTGGCGGTGGCCCTTGAGAATGAGGCTTCGACGGCGCTGGTTGAAGGCTACCGGTTGGCCGGTAAGACCGGCACGGCCGAGGTTCCGAGCGAAAATTCGGCCGGTTACAAGGACGGCATCATCAATGCCTCGTTTGTGGGCTGGGGTCCAATTGATGATCCGCGTTTTGTGGTATATATCTGGCTGAAGGAGCCCAAGGAAGCCGACTGGGCTTCTGAATCGGCGGCGCCTGTATTCGCCGAAGTGGTGAAGAGCCTGGTTGTTTCTTTGCGGCTGCCCCCAGATGCGGTTCGCCTGCAAATGCAGGCTGTGCCCACGGCAACGGCAGCGCCGTAATATCGAAAAGGAGTTTATGCTGACACTGGCTGATCTCATTGAAGCCCTGACCGGTGTGCGCCCGGATGGAACCGATCTGGTTCTGACCGAGGCGTGCATTGATTCACGCCAGGCCATTCCAGGGTCGCTTTTTGTGGCGATGAAAGGCGAGCGAGTGGACGGCCACGACTATGTCACTGAGGCTTTCCGCCGCGGTGCCAGCGTGGCCATCATCGAACGGCCGGTAAAAACCGCGCACCTGGTGGTGGATTTGCGCAGTGGCCCGCCGGCAGGCGCTCTGCCGGCTGCCCCTTTCTGCCTGATGGTCAGCGATACCCTGAAGGCCTTGCAGCAGGCAGCAGGCTTCTGGCGCAGCAAAATGAATGTGCGCGTGGTGGGCATCACCGGCAGCGTGGGAAAATCAACCACCAAGGAACTGGTGGCCCAGGTGCTGCGCGAACGCTACTGCACCTTAAAAAATCAGGGCAATTTGAACAATGAAATTGGTTTGCCGCTCACCTTGCTGCGCCTGACCGAAGGTCACCAGCGGGCTGTGCTGGAGATGGGTTTCTATGTGCCCGGCGAGATCAAGTTTCTCTGCGATCTGGCCAGGCCTGTGGTGGGCGTGGTGACCAATGTGGGCACGGTCCATGCGCTGCGCGCCGGCTCACAGGAAGTGATTGCCCGCGGCAAAGCCGAACTGGTGGAAGCTTTGCCGCCAGATGGCGTGGCCATTCTTAACCGCGATGATCCGTGGGTGGCGGCGATGGCAGAAAAAACCAGAGCGCGCGTCTTTTTCTATGGATTGGACCCGGAAGCGGACCTGTGGGCGGATGAAGTGGAAAGCCTCGGATTGGAGGGCATCCGCTTCAAATTGCATTACGGCCATGAAGCTCTGCACATGCGCGCTCCCCTGATCGGCCGCCATTCGGTGCACACGGTGCTGCGGGCGGCAGCGGTGGGCCTGGCCGAGGGTCTGGCCTGGGCTGAAATCAGCGCGGCGCTGCACGGCGGGCAGGCCCAGCTGCGCCTGGTGGCTTCACACACGGAAAGCGGTGCTTTAATTTTGGACGACACCTACAATGCCTCGCCCGAATCGACCCTGGCAGCGCTTAATTTGCTGGCCGACCTGGACGGGCGCAAAGTAGCCGTGCTGGGCGATATGCTGGAACTGGGCCCCTATGAACAGCAGGGGCATGAGATGGTTGGCGCGCGGGCAGCCGAAGTGGCCGACGAAGTGGTGGCGGTAGGCGAGCGCGGCAAAATGATTGCTGAAGCCGCTCTGACCGCTGGCAAGCCCGTGGCCGCAGTTTCATGGTTTGAAACCACCCAGCAGGCAGCTGAATATTTGCAGCGGCATCTCAAAGACGGCGACGTGGTGTTGGTGAAAGGCTCGCGCGGCATGCGCATGGAACAGATTGTCGCCGCACTGGAGGTGCCCGCATGAGAGATGCAGCCCTGGCTCTGGCGCTCAGCGGCCTCACCTTCATGATCACCGTCATTTGGGGCGGCCCGCTGCTGCGCATTCTGCGCCATTTCCGCATTGGCAAGCTTATCCGCGTGGAAGGGCCGGCGCGCCATTTTGCCAAAATGGGCACACCGACCATGGGCGGGGTGCTGTTTATTGTGCCGGTGGCTCTGGTGACGGTGATGATGAACGCCGCTTCACTGGTGGGCATCAGTGTTTTGGGTCAGGATGCCTTCTTCCCGGTGGTTGTGATGATTGCCTTTGCTGTGCTCGGCGCCATCGATGACTGGGAAGGCATTCGCGGGCCGCGCCGCGGACTGGGCATGCGCGCCCGCACCAAATTCATGTACCAGATCATCCTGGGGATTGGTGTGGCTTTTATGCTGCGCGATGTGATGCATGTGCCGCAGTTGATTTGGCCGGGATACAACCTGGCGATTGAATTGGGCTTCTGGTATTTACCGTTGGCCACGGTGATTGTGGTGGGCATGGCCAATGCCGTCAATTTTACCGACGGGCTGGATGGCCTGGCCGGCCTGATTTCGGTGACGGCTTTTGCGGCTTACGGCGCGATTGCCCTGATGAGCGGTGAGCAATTTCTGGCGCGTTTCTGTTTTACGGTGGTGGGTGCCCTGTTTGGTTTTTTGTGGTTTAACGTCCACCCCGCCGAGATGATCATGGGCGACACCGGCTCCATGGCGCTGGGCTCAGCGCTGGGGGTGGTGGCGTTGATGAGCGGCAAATGGCTCTTTTTGCCGCTGCTGGCCATCATTCCGGTCAGCGAATTATTGAGCGTGATGCTGCAGGTCGGCTATTTTAAAATGACCAAAGGACGGCGCCTGTTCAAGATGGCGCCTCTCCACCATCATTTTGAACTGCTGGGCTGGAGCGAAACCCAGGTGGTGCAGCGTTTCTGGCTGGTGAGCCTGGTGGTGGGCATTCTGGGCATTGCCATGGCCCTGGTATAAGGATTGCAACGAATGAACTGGCAGGATCGTAAGGTTTTGATCATTGGCGCAGCCCGGCAGGGATTGGCCCTGGCTCGCTATCTGGCGGGCAAGGGGGCGCAGGTGCGCGTCAATGATCAGCGCACCCCCGAACAGCTCCAGGCTGCAGTGGACTCACTGGCTGGTTGCGCCGTGGCGTGGATTCTGGGCGCCCATCCGTTTTCTGCGCTGGATGGGGTGGACCTGGTTTGCCTTTCGGGCGGCGTGCCGCTGACCCTGCCCATTGTCGTTGAAGCCCAACGCCGCGGCCTTGCCCTTTCAAATGACTCGCAAATATTCATGGACCTGGTCCCCTGCCCGGTGATTGGCATCACCGGTTCGGCAGGGAAGACCACCACCACCACCCTGGTGGGCCGCATGACCCAGGCTGCACTGGCGTTGCCGCGCCGCGCCTGGATCGGCGGAAACATTGGTCTGCCGCTGATCAATGACGTGGATCAGATGCGCGCGGATGACCTGGTGGTGCTGGAACTGTCGAGTTTTCAACTGGAACAGATGACCCGTTCACCGCAGGTGGCGGCCATTCTGAACATCACCCCCAATCACCTCGACCGCCACGGCACCATGGAAGCCTATACGGCGGCCAAGGCCCGCCTGCTGGCTTTTCAGAGCGCTGGCGACACGGCCGTGCTTGGCCGTGATGACCCGGGAGCGTGGGGCCTGATTGAAATGGTGAAGGGGCGGCTGGTCAGCTTTGGCCTGCGGCGCCCGGAGCGCGGTCAGGTGGGCACGTTTGAGGCTGACGGCACGCTCTGGCTGCAGGGGGCTGATGGGGATGTTCCCCTGATGCCGCGCAACCTGATCCGCCTGCGGGGCGAGCACAACCTGCGCAATGTGCTGGCTGCCTGTGCGGTGGCGGCGGCGGCCGGGCTGCCGGTGGAAGCCATGCGCCAGGCCGTGGAAGGGTTCAACGGGGTGGCGCACCGCCTGGAATTTGTGAGCCGGGTGAACGGCGCGGATTGGTACAACGACTCGATTGCCACAGCCCCTGAGCGCACTGCAGCGGCTGTCCATTCGTTTGACGAGCCGCTGGTGCTGATGCTGGGCGGACGCGACAAAAAGCTGCCCTGGGAAGACCTGGCAGCGCTGATCCACCAGCGGGTGGACCATGTGGTGTTGTTTGGAGAATGCGCCCCCAAGGTGCAGCAGGCGCTGGGCCAGGTTGAAGCTGGCCGGCGGCCTTACAGCGTGGCGGTTTGCGCCAACCTGCACGAAGCGGTGCAGGCAGCGGCAGCGGTTGCCGGTCCGGGTGATGTGGTGTTGCTTTCTCCGGGCGGCACCAGCTACGATGAATTTCGCGATTTTGAAGAGCGAGGAGAGCGATTTAGATTATGGGTGAAGGAACTTTTGTAACGCCTGAACATAAATCATCTGTGCAGCGGGCTCTGCGGCTGCGCCTGGATGTCCCTCTGCTGCTCATTGTCATCACCCTGCTGGTGTTTGGCCTGCTGATGGTGTTTTCATCCAGCCCCGATTACAGTAACCGGATGTTTGGCGAACCTTATCAGATGTTCCAGCGCCAGGTGCTGTGGGCGGTGGTGGGCGTGGTGGTGGCAACGGTGCTTTCGGTGATTGATTACCACCTGATTCGCCGTTTTCTGGTGCCCATGATGGGCGGCACCATCCTGCTGCTGCTGGCGGTGCTGCTGACCGGCAATGAGAGCCTGGGTTCCATTCGCTCCTTCCTGGGGGGGTCGGTGCGCCCTTCAGAGCTGGCCAAGCTGGTGACGGTGATTTACCTGGCTTTCTGGCTGTTTGCCCGCAAGGACGAATTGAACCAGATTTCCATCGGCCTGGTGCCCATGGGCGCCATCCTGGGCATCACCGGCGGTTTGATCCTGGCGCAGCCTGATTTCAGCGCTGCCGGCACCATCATTCTGCTGGGCATTTTGCTCTTTTTCCTGGCGGGCGGCGACTGGCGCCAGATTGTGCTGGTGACCCTGGGCGCAGTTTTGATGGGCTGGCTGGTGGCGCAGGTTTGGGTGTATGTGGGCGACCGCCTGGAGAGTTACTTGGCGACACTGGAAAATCCATTGAAGAGTTCACCGCATGTGCAGCGCGCCATGGAAGCGGTGGTGCGCGGCGGGTTCTTTGGGGTGGGCCTGGGCCAGGCCACCACCAAGTTCACCGGCCTGCCGCTGCCGCCCAACGACAGTATTTTTGCGGTGGTGGCCGAAGAAACCGGTCTGCTGGGGATGACCCTGGTGATGGCCCTGTTCGGCGGCTTTTTCTGGCGCGGCTGGGTGATTGCCAGCCGGGCCAAAGATCAGCTCGGTTCACTGCTGGCCATTGGCCTGACGGGTTGGATTACTATGGAGGCGATTTTCAACATGGCAATGATTGTCGGCATCTTTCCGGTGGCCGGCAACTCGCTGCCGTTTTTCAGCGCAGGCGGTTCAAGCCTGGTGATGACCATGGCGGCTGTGGGCATAATTATGAATGTGGCCCGCAGCGGCATGGAAGGTACTGTTGACGAAGGGAGGCCGTTCAGTGCGGTTGTTGATCTGTGGCGGCGGAACGGCGGGCGGCGTGTATCCCGCACTCGCCGTGTTGAACGCACTCAAGACTGAAGCCCCTGAGACCCTGTGGGTTGGCAGTGAGGGCGGCATGGAGGCGGATTTAATCTCCCGCGCCGGGCTGCCCTATCGTGCTATTCCAGCGGCAGGCGTGCACGGCGTGGGTCTGCGCACCCTGCCGGGCAATCTCTGGCGGCTGGCGCGCGGTTTTTTTGCGGCGCGCCAGGTTTTGAGCGAATTTCGCCCGGATGTGCTCCTTTACACTGGCGGTTATGTGGCTGTGCCGATGGCCCTGGCGGCCTGGGGGCGGCCCAGCGTTTTGATTGTGCCGGATATTGAACCTGGCATGGCTTTGAAGGCCCTGAGCCTGTTTGCCCAAAAAATCGCCCTGGCTGCCGATGATTCACGGGCCTATTTTGGCGGCAAAAAGAATCTGGTGGTGACGGGCTACCCGGTCCGGCCTGAACTGGCCGGCTGGACGCGTGAAAGTGCCCGGGCAGCCCTGAAACTGGATTCGGAACGGCCGGTGCTGCTGGTGGCGGGGGGCAGCAAAGGCGCGCGTTCCATTAACACCGCCCTCCTGGCGGCCTTGCCAGGGCTGCTGCCCGGCGTGCAGGTGGTTCACCTGGTCGGCAAGCTCGATTGGCCGCAGGTGGAAGCCTTTCAGGCCAATTTGCCGCCTGCCATGGCGGAAGCCTACCGGCCCTTCGCTTACCTGCACGAGATGGGGCAGGCGTTGGCCGCGGCCGACCTGGCAGTGATGCGCGCGGGAGCTTCAACCCTGGGCGAACTGCCGCAGTTTGGCCTGCCGGCGGTGCTGGCGCCTTACCCCTATGCGTGGCGCTACCAGAAGGTCAACGCGGCTTATCTGGAAGATCACGGCGCGGCGCTGATGGTGCGCGATGAAGAACTGCCCGAAAAGCTGCTGCCGACCCTGACGGCGCTGTTGAAAGACGCGCCGCGGCTGGCAGCCATGCGCCAGGCGATGCTTTCATTGGCCCGGCCGGGCGCAGCCCAGGCCGTGGCGGGTTTGATTGTGGATTGCGCTGAGGGTAAAGGTTGATATGGTTACCTTGAGCTTCTTCTTGCTGGTTATGGTGGTCGTTTTTGGCATCATTGGTGCCTCCCGCGGCTGGGTGAAAGAGCTGCTGGTGACCTTCAGCGTCATCCTGGGCATTTTCATTGTCACCGTGCTGGTGAAGTATGTGCCGTACATTCACAACAGCGTTTCGGGCGGCGAACGCTTCTGGATGCGGGCAATTGTCATGGGCGCCATCATCGCCTTTGGCTACCAGACCCCCAACATCCCCAAGCTGGCCGCCACCAACAAGTTCATGCGCGAAAAGCTTCAGGATTCGATGCTGGGCGCCCTGATCGGTGCGTTCAACGGCTTCCTGATATTTGGCGCGCTGTGGTATTACATGCATGTGGCGGGTTACCCCTTTGCCCCTGAAATCATCCCGCCGCAATCGGCCACCGAAGCAGGCGATTTCGCCCTCGGTTTGTTCAAGTTTCTGGCGCCCTACTGGCTGGTGGGGCCTTCAGATACCGACTCGGACTCGCCGGTGATTTATTTCGCCGTCGCCTTATGTTTTGCGTTTATTTTGATGGTGTTTTTATAAAATGACACACGTGCATTTGTTGGGAATCAGCGGCAGCGGCCTTTCAGCCATCGCCCGGGTGCTTCTCGAACGGGGTTATACTGTTTCGGGCTGCGATCGGACCATTACAGCTTTGGGCGCGGCTTTGCAAGAGGCTGGCGCGGCTGTGACGGCCGGGCATGATCCGGCGCACCTGAGCGGGGTGGACCTGGCGGTGCGTTCATCGGCCGTGCCTGAAAGCAACCTTGAAGTGCAGGCTGCCCTGGCGGCCGGGATTCCCGTTTACAAGCGCGAGCGTTTTTTGCGCTGGCTGATGCAGGATCAGCGCGGGGTGGCGGTGGCCGGAACTCACGGCAAAACCACCACCACAGCCATGCTGGCCTGGCTGTTCACCCGCCTGGGGCAGGACCCGTCCTTTATTGTGGGCGGGGTGGTGCGCAATTTGAACGCCAATGCCCATGCGGGCCAGGGTGAATGGTTTGTCATTGAAGCGGATGAATACGATCATACGTTTTTGGGCCTCGAACCGCAGTTCGCTGTGATCACCAACATTGAACATGATCACCCCGATTGCTACCCGACGGCGGCTGAATATGAGCAGGCTTTCGCTGATTTTGCCCACTGTGTGCAGCCCGGCGGCGAACTGGTGCTGTGCGCCGAAAACCCCGGCTGCCAGCGCCTGGCCGGCAGGCTGCAGGCTGAAGGCCGGAGCTTTGTGACCTATGCGCTGGAAGGCGAAGCGGATTTTACCGCCGCTGATTTGCAGGTCAACGACAACGGCGGGCTGAGCTTTGCAATGCGCCTGCACGGGCAGACCCTGGCCCAGGTGCGGCTTGCGGTTCCCGGCCGGCACAATGCGCTGAATGCCCTGGGCGCCCTGAGCCTGGTGCAGCGCGCCGGGCTGGATGTGGTGCGGGCAGCCGCCGAACTGGAAGCTTTTTGCGGTTCGGGGCGGCGTTTTGAAGTGCGCGGCGAGGCCTGGGGCGTGACGGTGGTGGATGATTATGCTCACCATCCCACGGAAATTCGCGCCACGCTGGCGGCAGCCCGGCTGCGCTTTCCGGGCCGGCGGGTGTGGGCGCTGTGGCAGCCGCACACCTTTTCGCGGCTGGTGATGTTGAAGGACGAATTTGCGGCAGCCTTCAAGGATGCCGACAGGGTGATTGTCACCGGCGTTTATGGTGCGCGGGAAAGCGGGGGGGCTTTTTCGTCGGCTGACCTGGTGAAACAGATGGCGCACCCCGATGCGCGCTGCCTTGCCACCCTTGATGAGGCTGAGGCGGCCCTGGCGGCAGAATTGAAGCCCGGCGATGCCCTGCTGGTGCTTTCGGCAGGCGATGCAGATCAACTGAGCGGCAGGCTGCTTAAGACCCTGCAGGACCGGGTGTGAGATGGCGTTGAAACGGACATGGATGAAAGAACTGCGCAGCCGCTACGGCAACCGCCTGCAGGAAAATGTGGCGATGTCGAATTACACCACCTGGCGCGCGGGTGGGCTGGTGGATGTGATGCTGCCGGTGCATTCTGGCGATGATCTGACCGAAGCGGCCACCCTGCTGTGGCAGATGGGGACGCCGTTCAAAGTGCTGGGCAGCGGCTCCAACATTCTGGTCAGCGACAAAGGCTGGAGCGGCGTGATTTTGCTCAACCGCGCGCACAACATTAAAATTGACAGCGCATCTGACGAGCCCACCGTTTGGGCTGAAACCGGCGCCAACCTGGGGACGGTTTCGCGGCAGGTGGGGCTGCGCGGCCTGAGCGGCATGGAGTGGGCATCCACCATTCCCGGCACGGTGGGCGGCGCGGTGTACGGCAATGCCGGGGCCCACGGCGGTAACATGGCGGGCAGCCTTTTGATGGCCGAAATCTTGCACCGTACCGAAGGCAGGAGCGAGTGGCCTCTGGAAAAGCTGGGCTACCAGTACCGCAGCAGCATTTTTAAACGCGAAGCCCAGCCCGCCCTGATTTTGGCGGCGCAGATCAGGCTGCAGCACAGCACGCCCGAGGCGGTGAAGGAAAAGATGGCCGAAAATTCGGCCCGCCGCCGCGCCTCGCAGCCCACCGGCTCCTGCGCGGGTTCCGTGTTCAAGAACCCCGAGGGCGATTACGCCGGACGGCTGATTGAGGCGGCCGGGCTCAAAGGCCTGATGCGCGACGGCGTGCAGATCAGCCCGATCCATGCCAATTTCTTCCTCAACGAGGAAGATGCCCCCGCCGCCAAGATCTGGGAATTGATCACCCTGGCGCGCAAGGCGGTGGCAGAGCACAGCGGCGTGAAACTGGAACTGGAAATTGAACTGCTGGGCGAGTTTGACCGCTCGGAATGGTAGAAAGAGTTGAAGATGGCTGAACGGATTAAGATAGGCGTCATTTTTGGTGGAAAATCGGGCGAACACGAGGTCTCGCTGATGTCGGCGCGTTCCATTTTGTCGGTGCTGAGCCCGCAAAAATTTGAGGTGACGCAAATTGGCATCACGCACAGCGGCCACTGGCTGACCGGGGCGAATGTGATCGATGTTCTCGATACGCCGCAGGAAGCCAGCCTGACCGGCGCGGCCATTTTGCCCGACAGCGCCCTGCCCAGCCTTTATGCCTTGACAGAAATTGCCGGCGGCCTGATGATGCAGGAATTGGCCAGATTGGATGTGGTTTTCCCGGTGCTGCACGGCACTTTTGGCGAAGACGGCACCATTCAGGGCCTGTTGGAAATGGCGGATGTGGCCTATGTGGGGGCAGGGGTGCTGGCCTCCAGCGTGGGCATGGATAAGGCCCTGTTCAAGGATGTGATGCGCGCCCACGGCTTGCCGGTGGTGCCTTCGGTGGTGCTGAGCCGCCGCGAAATTGAAAAGAACATGGAAGGCGCCCTGGCTAAAGCTGAAAGCCTGGGCTGCTATCCTTTGTTTGTCAAGCCCGCCAACCTGGGCTCATCGGTGGGCATCACCAAATGCCGCAGCCGGGGCGACCTGATGGAAGGCCTGCTGGAAGCGGCGCGTTACGACCGCCGGATTCTGGTGGAAGTGGGCATTGAAAAACCGCGCGAGATGGAAGTTTCGGTGCTGGGCAACGAAGAAGCCATTGCCTCCATTCCCGGCGAGGTGATTCCCAGCGATGAGTTTTACACCTACCGCGCCAAATATCTGGATGAGGGTTCGCGCCTGCTCATTCCGGCGCCGCTGGCCCCCGAAGTGGCGGCCCGCATGAGCGACCTGGCGGTGCGTGCCTATCAGGCGGTGGACGGCGCCGGCCTGGGCCGGGTGGATTTTCTGCTCGACCCGCGCACAGACGATATTTACATCAGCGAGATCAACACCCTGCCCGGTTTTACCAAAATCAGCATGTACCCCAAGCTGTGGGAAGCCAGCGGCATTTCGTACGGCATGCTGGTGGAGCAGCTGGTGAAGCTGGCGATGGAACGCAAGCAGGACCGCGACCGGACCGAACGACGATTCAGGAGTGCATAAGCCATGAGGAGAAAAGAAACCGAAACCAACAGCAGCCGCTCAGAATCCATCCGTTCACGGCGGCAGGCCCCTCAAGAATTACCGCGGGTGTTTTCAAAGGCGCAGATCAACCAGGCCAGCCAGAAAGTGCGCTATGCCTCTTCCACGCAGCGTGTCACCTCGCGCCGCCCGGCATCGACCAGCCATGTCAACAGGGGCGCGGTGCGCCCGCCGAGCCGCTATTCAGTTTCGCTGAATGTGCCCGGGGCGGAAATCAGCCTGCCGGCCCTGCCGACAGCCAAAATTGGCTGGCGGGCGTTTTCTGGCCTGATTGTGATTGTGCTGCTGCCGATCATTTTTTTCTTGTTGAACTCTTCCACCTTCCAGGTGAAGAATTTCAAACTCAACGGCGCGGCCATGGTCACCAAGGATGATATTGACCGGGTGATGGGCATTAACGGCATACAGGTGGTGGAAGCCCAGCCTGATGGACTGGAGAAGGATTTGCTGAGGGCCTTTCCTGAGTTTGAAACGGCGCAAGTGCAGGTGGCTTTGCCGACCAACCTGACCATCACGGTCAAGGAGCGGGTGCCGGTGGTGGCCTGGCGGCAAAACGAAAACACCGTGTGGGTGGACGGCAACGGGGTGGCTTTTGGTGCGCGCGGCGAGAACCCGGACGTGATTTTGGTGGACGCGCGTGATAATCCCCCGGCTCTGCCGGTTCCAGCCGCGCCCCAGGGCAAGGATGGGAAGCCGGCCGCCGTGGAAGATGAAACGGTGAAGCCGCTGCTGAGCCCTGAAATGGTCCAGGCCATTCAGGCGGTGCAGCCGCTCATCCCCACCGGCACAACGGTGGTCTATGACGCCGCTTACGGCCTGGGCTGGAGCGACCCGCGCGGCTGGGCGGTGTATCTGGGCGCCAGCGTCAAAGATATCCATGACATGGATGTCAAAATGAAAATGTACCAGGAAATTGTGGCGCAGCTTGAAAAAGAAGGCATCACGCCTGCTGTGATCAGCCTGGAATTTACCAACAATCCTTTTTATCGAATGGAGCCTTAGCCTATGGATACACCAATTGTAGTAGGCATCGATATTGGCACGACCAAAATTTGCACACTGGTGGCCCGGGTTGAAGCCGACCACCGGCTGCGCATTCTGGGGGTGGGGATAGAGCCGTCACAGGGCATCCGCAAAGGTACCGTGGTGGATCTGGCGGCAGCGTCGCAGGCGGTGGCCCGCTCCATTCAAAAAGCGCAGCACACCTCAGGCCTGGAAATCACCAGCGCCCTGGTGAGCCTGGCAGGTTCGCATGTCAGCTCGGTCAACAGCCGCGGCGTGGTGGGCATTGCCCGCCAGGTGGTGGATCAGGACGATGTGATCCGCGCATTGGATGCCGCCCAGGCGGTGGCCATTCCCCACAACCGTGAGATCATCCACGTGATTCAGCGCGGTTTCACGGTGGACGGGCAGGACGGCATTCGCATGCCAGTGGGCATGCACGGCTACCGTCTGGAAGTGGAAGCTCACATCATCACCGCGGGCGAATCGACGGTTGAGAATCTGCGGCAGTGCGTGGCGGCTTCAGGCGTGACCGTTTCGCAGTTTGTGCTCAACCCGCTGGCTTCGGCAGAAGTGGTGCTTTCGGAGACCGAGCGTCAGATGGGCGTGGTGGTGTGCGATATTGGCGGCGGCACGACCGATATGGCCATTTACGCCGAGGGCGATATTCTGCACACCATGGTGCTCTCGGTGGGCGGCAATCACATCACGAATGATATTGCCCACGGCCTGCGTCTGCCCACCAGCCAGGCTGAAGAAGTGAAGAAACAGCACGGTTATGCCATTGAAGAAGAAGTGAGCGATGAAGAAAGTTTCATTGTCCGCGCCTTTGGCGAGGACAAGCCTGTGCAAACCAGCCGCCGCGAACTGGCTCACATCATCGAGGCGCGGGTGGAAGAAATTTTCCTGCTGGTGATGCAGGAAATCAAGCGTTCCGGTTATGACGGCCTGCTGCCGGCGGGCATGGTGCTGACGGGCGGCACGAGCCTGCTGCCGGGCATCCGCAACCTGGCCTCAAATGTGCTGGGGGTGCCGGTGCGGCTGGCGCGGCCTGAAAACCTGCTGGGCCTGGCAGATCAGCTCTACTCGCCGTCCTATTCCACCAGCGTGGGTTTGCTGAACTGGGCGCTTTTGATGGGCGATACGCTGCCTGACGGGCGCGGCGGGCGCGGCAGCAGCAGCGGCGTGACGCTGGACGTATCCACGTTCAAAAACTGGTTGAAAAAGCTGCTTCCTTGAAGCAGTTTAGCAATATTTTGGTATAATTTACCAATGAGAGAGGAGACTTATGGACATCTATTCTAACCAAGGATTCGAAATGCAGGCCCGCATCAAGGTCGTGGGTGTGGGCGGCGGCGGCTGCAATGCGGTCAACCGCATGATTGCCGAAGGCCTGACGGGCGTGGAATTTGTTGCTGTCAATACGGATGCGCAGGCGCTGCAGCTTTCAAAGGCGCCGATCCGCATTCAAATTGGCGACAAGGTGACGCGCGGTTTGGGCGCCGGCGGCAACCCTGATAATGGCCGCAAGGCTGCCGAGGAATCATCTGAAGAATTGTTCGAGGTGTTGAAGGGCAGCGACATGGTCTTCATCACCGCGGGCATGGGCGGCGGCACCGGCACCGGCGCCGTGCCGATTGTGGCCTCGGTGGCCAAAGAAGCCCAGGCGCTGACCATCGGTGTGGTGACCAAGCCTTTCACCTTTGAAGGCTCACGCCGCATGACCTCGGCCGATTCCGGTATTACAAAACTGAAAGAATATGCGGATACCCTGATTGTGATCCCCAACGACCGCTTGCTGCAAATTGTGGACAAGCGCGCCTCGCTGCAGGACGCCTTCCGCCAGGCGGATGATGTGCTGCGCCAGGGCATCCAGGGCATCTCTGAACTGATCACGGTCCCCGGCCTGATCAACCTCGACTTTGCGGATGTGAAGGCCATCATGTCAGAGGGCGGGGCAGCATTGATGGCCGTGGGTAAAGCCACCGGTGAAGAGCGCGCCCGCCTTGCGGCGCAGGCCGCCATCGCCAGCCAGCTTCTGGATGTGACCATTGACGGCGCCCGCGGCATTTTGTTCAATGTCACCGGCGGCCCGAACCTGACCCTCTTCGAGGTCAACCAGGCGGCGGCCATCATCAAAGAAACCGCACATCCGGATGTGAACCTGATCTTCGGCGCAGTGATCGACCCCAACATGGGCGAAGAACTGCGGATTACGGTCATTGCCACTGGTTTTGACCAGGCTGGCGGCGGCGCGCGCCGTGTTGAGACGCGCCCTCAGCAGCAGCCCATTCAAACCGGCCGCCAGAACCAGCCTGCTCAGGCTGCCCAGCAGCAGCCGGCCCCGGTGATGCAGCCGGTGGAGAACCAGCAGAGCAAGCCCCCTGCCAGCAGCGCCCGCCCCGGATTCACCCCCGTGACGGTGGATACGCGCGACCTGGATCTGCCTGCGTTCTTGCGTCCCCGCCTGCAGAAGTAGGCGTGGCGAAAGGGAAAATCCCCTTTCAAATCCCTGTGTGAACAGGGCAGCTTTGCTGTTGCCTGTTGCTTTCCGGCTGAGAACCTCCTCTCCCTCAGCCGGAAAGCTTTTACTTTAAAGCCTGCTGCTGCCCGCAAAGGCAATCCATACCTGCGCAAGGAACAAAAAAAGACGCACAGCCTGTGCGTCTTTTTGCATGGAAGAATGGACGGCTTACTGGGATATGACCAGCGGCAGGTAGAGCCTGGAGCGCGAGGCTATGTTCAGAGTGACGGTGGCACTGACCGTGTCGAAGCCGTCGGTGAGACTGTAGGTGAAGGTGTCCTGCACGGCGTTGAGACTGGTGCAGGTGTAGATGAAACTGCCGTCCGGTGAAAGGGTCAGGGTGCCGTGGGCGGGCTGGGTGAGAACTGCGATGGCAAGGGGGTCGCCATCGGCGTCGCTGTCATTGATGCGCACGCCAAGGGTGGCGGGAACGGTGAGGGTGTTTCCCGTGCTGAGAGTATACACGTCGGGCTGCGCCACGGGGAGGGTGTTGGAGGCCTTCAGTGTCGAGCAGCTTTGTTTGCCGGCAGCATTGAGGGCGCAAACTTTGTAGCCCACGCTGGCATTGGCCGGGGTGGGGTCAGTGAAGGTCAGCAGGCCGCCGTCCGAGCCGAAGGCCGGAGCGGTGAGGGTGGCAATCTGGTTGCCGGCTGAGGGCATGAAGCCGCTGGCTGCGCCGCGATGCAGGGTGTAGATGGTCACGGTTTCGCGCTCGCCCAGGGTATCGCGGCTCACCTGGGGCCAGGAGAGGGTGACGGTGCTGCTGGCCTGGTGCTCAACGGTGAGGGTGGAAGCCGCGGGGGTATCAATGAGGTCGTTTTCCAGCAGCACAGCCCCCCAGGTGGGGTTGACGCTGACGGTGAGGGTGCCCGCGGCTGAAACTGTGGCGGTGGCGCCGTTGAGAGCGTCGAGCATCACCGTGCCGGTGGCCAGGTTGTAAGGCGCAGCGGTGAGGTTGCTGAGGGTCACGGCATGGGCGCTGCCGTCGCGGTTGAGCAGAACCAGGGCGGTCTGGTCGCCGTAGGTGCGCCCGTAGCCGTAGATTTTGTTGGCGTCGTCAATCACCATGCCGTGCTGCACATCGCCATCCTGCAGGGCACGGTAGCTGTTGCGGATGGAGGCCATCTGGCGCACAAAGGGCTGCATGCTGGTGGTGTCGGGTACATAGGATGAGCCGCCCGCATCCAGCCAGGGGAAGGGCGCGCGGTTGTAGGGGTCGTCTTCATATTTGGTGCCTGACCAGACGCCGCTGTGGTTGAGGGCCACTTCATTGCCGTAATAGACGGTGGGGGCGCCGGCGTAGGTGAAGGTGAAGAGATACAGCTCTTTCAGGCGCTGCAGGGCGGCTGCTTCGCTGCCGTTGTTGATTTGGGTCAACAGGAACAGGACGCGGTTGGTATCGTGAGAGCCTTCCAGGTTCATCATGGCTTTCCAGGCCATGGGGGGATAATCTTCCCACATGGACAGCAGGCGGGCGTTGAACTGGGAGGGGTTGTTGTATTCGATGGCGCCGCTGGATGAGCCGGAATTGCTGTCGTTGTCTTCAAACTTGACGCCGCCGGTGCAGCCATTTCCAGAGCAGCCGGTGAAGAGCCAGTTGAGCAGGGTGCCGCGCATGCGGTAATTCATCACGCTGTCCCATTCGTCTCCCAGCAGCCAGGCCGAGGCATCGCCCCAAACTTCGCCGAGCATGATCACATCATCCTTGCCGGTGACGCTGCTGTTGCGCACGGCGGCGCGGAAGCCTTCCCAGTAATTGTTGGCCGGCGCATAGAGCCCGGCATCCACATCGTCACCAACGTCAAAGCGCCAGCCTGAGGCGCCCTGCGAAACCCAATAGGGACCGACGGAATTGAGTCCATTGTTCCAGATGAGCTGGCGCACGGCCGCCGAATTGGCCTGCAGCTTGGGCAGGGAGGAATAACCCCACCAGGCTTCGTAGGTTTGCCCGGCATCATCTGCGCCGTTCAGGCACACCACATTGGTGGCCCCGTCTTTGCCGGGATTGCCCATATCGGGGAAGTAGAACCAGGAATAGAAGGGCGAAGAACCGCCTTCGCAGGCGCCGCTGTTGTCATCGGTGCCGATGGTGTTGGTGCTGGTGAGGTTGCCGGCAGCATCGTAGCGCTGGTAGCGGTCGAAGTAGAAGCTGTCGGAAGAGGTGTGGTTGAACACGCCGTCGAGGATCAGGCGCATGCCGTGTTTTTCAGCTTCCCGGGCCAGGTCCTGGAAATCTTCGAGGGTGCCGAAAGCCGGGTCAATGCGCATGTAGTTGGAGGTGTCGTACTTATGGTTGGAGGGGGCTTCAAAGATGGGGTTGAGGTACAGCACCGTGATGCCCAGGGCGTCAAAATAGCCCGCCTTGATCTTTTCGGTGATGCCTTTGAGGTCGCCGCCGTAGAAATTGTCGCCGTAGTAACCGGCGCAATTGTAGCCCGCGCCCTGCAGGCCGCGCGGGTCGCAGATGGTGTAGTTCCAGTCGCCGTTGGGGTTGCTGCCGTTGAACATGGAGCGGGAAATGCTGCCGCCGTCCTTGTTATATGAAAAGGTGCCGGCAGGGGTGTTGTTGGAAGGGTCGCCGTCCCTGAAACGGTCGGGGAAAATCTGGTAGATGGTGGCGCGCTGCATCCATTCGGGCACGGTGTAATCCGCGTCGTAAATGGTGATCTGGTAGCTGTTGGACTGGGCTTCGCCCTCAGACGTGGTGACCGCGCCGGTGCCGCCGCCGTAGAATTTGGGATCGTCATCGCGGTAGAAAGAGGCGCTGGTGCCGCTGACGGCCGAGAAGTAATAATAGTAAATGTTGCTGGTGGCTGGAACCGGCAGGTCAAATTTCCAGAAAGTCACGCCGCCCAGCGAGGCATCCAGCTCGTGGCGGTCAAAGGTGAGGGTTTCGGTGGCTGCGCTGCCTGCGCGCAGATTCCAGATGCGGATTTTTGGCGCCTCGGTGAGGTTTTCCATGCAGGTGCGGAAATGCAGGGTGATGCTGGCGGTGGAAGTGGCCACCGGGCCAGCCGGATCGCGGTAGGTGGTGGAGAAGGAGTCGTGGAACTGGCCGTTCCAGTAGAGGTTGTTGGAGGTCTGGTTGGCGCCCACGCAGCCGCCGCTGGCGGCATCAATCACAATTTTATTTTTGGTACTGGACGTAGTGCCTGTGTATGAGCCGTCGGTGCAGGCGTAATACAGCTCTTTCAGGCCGACGGTTTGCGAAGGCAGGGTGACCGAATAGAGGTCAGAGGTACCGGAATCGCCGGCATAGCTCATGGCGGCTGTGGCGGTTGAAAGCCAGCTTCCGCCGAAGAGGGCCACCGGGCTGTAATAAAGGGTGCAGGAAATGCCCGCGCCCTGGCCGGCAGGATCGGTGATGCCCAACTTATAGACGCGGACCGTGGCGGTCAGGGAATCACCGGGGAGCATGGCATAAGGGTTGGCTGAGGGAAAATGGGTATAAACTTCAAGCGGGCTGGTTGCCTGGGCGGGTTGAACGGCTGCCAGGCCCAGGCTGAGCAGTAAAATGCCAGCCGTCATGAGACGCACAAAAGACCATTTCATAAGGGACTTTCCTTTCAGAATGAAGAAAAACACCGGCTCTGCGCCGGGCAGGAGGTAAGATGAGACTCTCTTTTGAGTATACAGGACTTCCTGCGGCCGTCAAGTGGGCCATCTGGAATTTTGGTTAAATTCCGGTTGCACCTCCCCATGTCCTTAAAACCACCTCAATGCATAGAAGAAGCCCTTGCAAAAGAGGCTTCAAAAAACGGATCTTTGAAGCCCACGCGGGGCGTTTCCTGAAGCAGGGCCAGTGTGAAAATTGCCATATCAAAATGGCGCATTTTATGCATCTTTTGGCCGAAAAGCGGGTAAAATACAATCACCATGTCTCCAGTCATGCCGCTTTCCACGGGTGTTGTGATTCAGGACCGCTACCGCATCGATGAGGTGCTGGGTAAGGGCGGTTTTGGCACGGTTTACCGTGTTCATGATGTGAAGCTGGACTGCGACTGGGCGATGAAGGAAAACCTCGATATCTCAGAAGATGCCCAGCGCCAGTTCATGCGCGAGGCGCGCATGCTGGCTGCTCTGCGCCATCCCAACCTGGCGCGCGTGACCGATTACTTCATCCTGCCTGAACGCGGCCAGTATCTGGTGATGGATTTTATCGAGGGGGAAGACCTGGCCCACCGTCTCATTTCAGAGGGACCGCTGCCGGTGAACAGCGTGATGGACGCGCTGCTGCAGATCGGCTCGGCGCTGATTTACCTGCACCGCCAGGACCCGCCGATCATTCACCGCGACATCAAACCCGCCAATATCAAGATCACCCCGCAGGGACAGGCGGTGCTGGTGGATTTTGGCATTGCCAAACATTATGATCCGGCACGGCGCACCACCGCAGCCGCCCAGGCGGTGACCCCGGGCTTTTCGCCGCTGGAACAATACGGCATGAGCCCGACGGACGCCCGCTCAGATATTTACGCTCTGGCGGCCACGGCCTACTGCCTGATGGCGGGGCATCCGCCGCCTGACGCCATTGCCCGGGCCACTGGCGCACCCATTCTGGACCTCTGCGAAATCATCCCCGCCCTGCCGCCGCAGGCCGGCGAGGCGATCATGAGCGCGCTCTCGATGGAGCCTTACATGCGCCCGCTGACGGTGGAGCAGTTCCTCACCGAACTTTCACCTTCGCGCCCGCTGGCGCTGGAGGCTTATGCCTCTGCGCTGTCGTCTGACCCGCGCCTGCCGCTGGCAGGCGGCCTGGTGGCGGATGCGGCGCGGCCGGTTTCATCCATCAACAGCAAGACCCCCCCTCAGATGCCTGGAGTGGGGCGGCTGTCATCCACCCCGCCCGCGCTGGCAGCCACCCTGCCCCCTTCGGGGACGATGCCCCCTTCGGGGCAGACCCCGGCTCAACCCATGCCCGCGCCCAGACAGGGTGGCAACGGTCAGGGCTGGGTGCTGGCCGGCCTGGGCGTGGCGGGGCTGCTGGGCATTCTGGCATTTTTTGGGGTGATGGCGGTCTTGTTCATTATCTGGTTGGGGTCGCAGGAAACACCCACGCCAGGGCCTGCAGCCAAGGCCAGCAGCACGCCGCGGGTGGTGGCTTCGGCCCCCACCCTGAAAGCGAATGCCACGCCGGAGCCTGGCGCAGTTGAAGCGTCCACGCCAATGGCCGCGGTTTCTGGTCCGGCTGCACTTTTCCCGCTAACGGGCAGCGCTCAGAATGCCGTTGTGGCTGGCAGCCTGGCTTATATCGCCGATGGTTCAGAGGGCGTGGGGGTGGTGGATATCAGCGACCCGGCCAACCCGCGCCTGATTTCCCAGATGGATCTGACAGGCTGGGCCTTTGACGCCGCTTTGAAGGAGAATATTTTGCTGGTGGCTGCCGGCAGCGGCGGTCTGAAGCTGCTGGATGTCGCCGACCCGGCCAATCCGCGCCTGGTGGGCGAACTGGATAACGGCGATGTGCACCATGTGGCACTGGTGGATAACCTGGCCTACCTGGCCAGCACGGAAAATGGCCTGGTGATTGCCGATATCTCTGACCCGGCCAATCCGCGCGAGGTGTCGCGGCTGCCGCTTGACAATCAGCCTCAGAGCATTGCAGTGGCCAACAATGTGGCTTTCCTGGCGGCTCAGAACGCCGGGCTGCACGTTGTGGATGTCAGTGACCCGGCCAAGCCCAAACAACTGGTGACTTATGTCTCCGCAAGCTGGGCTTATGATGTGGTTGTGGCCCGCGGCGCTGCCTTTGTCACGCTGGGCGACGAAGGTTTGGTGATTCTGGATATCAGCAACCCGGCCGACCCGGCTCAACTGGGAAAAATAGACACGGACGGCTGGAGTTATGGGGTGACCCTTAACGAAGATGCCACACAGGCTTATGTTGCCGACGGCGGCGGCGGTTTGACGGTGGTGAATGTGGAAGACCTGACCCGGCCGACCCCATCCGGCACCGTGAAGGCCCCGCACATTGTGAACGGCGTTGCTTTGACCGGGAATATTCTGGTGCTGGCCTGCGGCAAGGGCGGCATGGCCACCGCGCAGCTGCCGGTGAAGGGCAAGGATGACAGCGTTGTGGGCCAGCTTGGCGGCAGCGTAGAAACGGTCGCTGCGGCCGGCTCCGTCCTTTACCTGGGGGTTGGCGGGCGCATGGTGGCGCTGGACCTGAGCAACCCGGCTGATCCGCAGTGGATCGGGCAGAGCCCGGTGCTGCAGGGACAGGTGAAGGAGATTGCCCTGAATGAGCAGATGGCCTTCCTGGCGGCAGACCGCGGCGGTTTACATGTGCTGGATCTGACCCAGGCGGGTTACCCTGAGCTGTACAGCCTAAAAACCTCCGGTTCGGCTCAAACCGTGACTCTATTTGAGGATAAACTGTATGTTTCTGACAGCATCGAGGGCATTGGCGGGCTGGATGCAGCCAACCCTGAGGTGTGGGGCGCAAACGGTGCCTATCGGGAACTCGCCGATTACCGCAGTCTGGCCGCCCGTGATAATTTGTTATTTGTCAGCGATATCAACGGCCTGAAGATTCTTGATTTCTCTTCCAAAACCTTTGTGGCCGGACAATTGAAACTGCCCGATGCAGATATGGGCGACCTGGTTTTGAGCGGCGACCTGCTCTTCCTGGCCTGCGGCGGCGAAGGTGTGCGCGCAGTGGATATCTCCAACCCGGCCAAACCGGTTGTGGTGGGCCAGATAGATACTCAGGGCTGGGCGCGCGGCCTGGCTTTGAGCGGCAGCACCCTGTTTGTCGCCGATTCCTTTGGCGGGCTTAAAGTGCTGGATGTCAGCGACCCGGCCAAAATGCGGGAGATGGCAAAACTGGAACTGGGTGGGGGCGATGTGACAGCGGCGGCCGTCAACGGCGAGTATCTCTATCTTGCCGCGGGCAGCGGCGGCCTGTATGTGGTGAATGTGGCCAGACCGGCCTCACCGCAGCAGGTTTTTCATGCACCTTAGCCCTGAGCAGGCTAGTAGAACCAACCCACCCTAACAATATTGTAAGGGCCTATTAATGGAAGCGGGCTTGTATTCCGCTTTTAAAGCAGCTATTATCATTAATAACAGCCCTTATCTTAATCCTATGAAAGGAGGTGAGGTTCATGATTCGCCGGGAAGGAGAAAAAGGCCAGGGGCTGGTGGAGTACGCGCTCATCATCATTTTGGTAGCAGTTGTTGTTCTGGTTGTTCTTGCATTATTGGGTCCAGCGTTAGCGACGATGTTCCAAAACGTCATTGACCTGATCTGAAATCCACTCCCTGGTCTGAAAAAAGCCCTGCTGTTCTGGCAGGGCTCTCCTTTTTTATATTCAGAAAAGGTCTGTTGCACCGGAGGAAAAGGGCATACTTAATGCAACAGGGTGGGAGAGGCCGCCTGACTGGCTGAAAAGTGAGAATCATCAAAGCTTGCCCATTCAAGCATTTGTATATAGAATTGTAGCATGGATTTTATTCGTCGCATTACTGCCTGGATTTACAACACATTTGTCTGGCTCATTCGCATCGGCCAATGGCTGAACATCCTCATCATTGTGGTCTCGGTGGTCCTTTATGGGCTGATGACGGCCACCCTGGGCGGAGGGCCAGCCAACCAGGAAGCCATCTGGCTGGACCTGGCGCTGTTTTACTGGGGATTGTTGTTCTGGATGTTTTTCCTGGCGCAGTTTGTGGCGCCGGTGAGCACCTCGCTGCAGCGGGTGATGATTTTCTGGCGTCTGTGGGGCTATTTTTTGGGGCGCCACGGCCCGGCGATTTTTGTCCAAAATGGACAGGTGCGCGAACGCACCAATGAGCGAAAGCGCCGCGGCCCGGGCCTGATGATTCTGGACACAGCCAGCGCGGCCATGCTGCGCACAGATGTGCGTTTCACCCGTCCGGTGGGCCCGGGGCTGGCCTTCACCACCTTTGATATCCGCACCGGCACCACCGAATATGTGGCCACGGCTTTTGATCTGCGCAGGCAGAGTCTGTTTATTGGCCCCCAGTTGAGCGAAAATGCTTTTGAGGCGCAGCGCGCAAACGAAACGCCTGAAAATTACCGCGAGCGCCAGAGCCGCCGCACGCAAACCAGCAGCCTCACCCGCGACGGTATCGAAGCGGTGCCTTCGATGGTGGTGGTCTACCAGCTGGATACGCGGCCGGGCGAAGGCGGCACCCGCTATGGCTACAATCCGGCGGTGATCTGGCAGGCTGCGGCCGGGGAAGATGTCGATTCCAGCCTGCCGCGCGATGACGCGCGCTCGCGCCTGGAGTGGAACTGGCTGCCGCCTTACCTGGCGGCGGATGTGTGGCGCGAGACTATCCGCAAATTCACCATCAACCAACTCTTTGACATGCGCCCCGATTTCAATCCGCCCTTGGTCAACCGCCCGGTGACCGGTGTGCAGGCGGTGCTGCGGCATGTCACGCAGCGCCTGACCCAGCCTGAGGTGGCTGAACTGGATGCCAACGGCGCCCTTTCAGGGCGGCATGTGCCCAGCCGCGAATATAACCTGCTGGCCAGCCGCGGCATCCGCGTGATCACGGTGGTGCTGCTGAACCTGCAGCTGCCGGCGGCAGTGGATGCGCAGATGGAGAGTCTGTGGCTTTCCACCTGGACCATCCGCTCGCGTGACGAACGCATGTTAATGGACCGCGAACGCACCCTGCGCAGCATTTCCGGCGGCCGCCAGGCCCTGCGCGATTATGCCCTGTCCATCAGCCGCCAGCTGGCGGCCATGCCGGCTGGCTACCGGGTCAGCAGCACGGAAATGGCCAGCAAACTGGCCGAAACCAGCCTGCGCCTGACGGTACGTGATGTGGCCCTGGGCGCGCGCGCGCCGTTGGAACGCGAGGATCTGCTGCAGCTGGTGATGTGGTTGAGGCGGAGGCCTGAATGAGCAACCCGCCGCCAACTCCACCCACCCTGTGGGAACGCATCACCAACACCCTGTACGGCTTTTGGACCTTTGTGCGCGGCCTGATCGATGCCGTCTGGCGTTTTGCCGCGGCCATGCCCGCTTACCTGCTGCAGGCCGTCTTTGCCATCAACCGGCCTGCCGGATGGCTGCGCACCTCATTGATTGTGTTCGGCGGCCTGTTCACCTGGGTGGCCTTCACCAACGCGCTGGTGCCGCTGCGCTTCTGGAAGGAAACCGGCGACAGCTTCGCGGCCATTTTCACCGGCCTGCTGGGCGGCCCCAATGTGCTGCTGACCAACATCCTCAAAACGATTATTTATGGTGCGTTTGCCACCTGGGACACCATTCCAAAGATGTTCAGCCCGGTCATTTTCCGGCATGTGCTGGCGGTGGTTGCGCCTTTCCTGATTGCCCTGCGCATCGCGGTCATGTACATGGCCGATATTTACGATCAGGAGGTGCAGCAGATTGCGGCTGCTGACCGCAAGCAGGAAGGGCTGGATGCGGACGAGGAAATTCTTTTCCAACAGCTGGTGGCCTTCAAATTTATCCTGCGCAGTGTCACCGGCCTGAACTGGGACCGCATCACCATTGCCGAAGGACGGGCAGAGCCGCAGGATTCGACCATTTTGCAAATTGGCGGGCCGGGCTGGGTGCAGGTGAACCTTGAAAACCTGGCCATCTTTGAGACGGTGGACGGCACCCCGCTGGTGCTGGGTCCCTCGCAGGGTGGGCGGGTGGCCCAGGCGCTGCCGGGCTTTGCGCGTTTGCGCGAGGTGATTGACCTGCGCAACCAGGCCAGCGTCAGCACGCCGCTCTCCATTACGGCACGCACCCGCGAGGGCATCCGGGTGACGGCGGAAGGTATCCGCGTGCGCTACAGCGTGCTGCGCAACCAGGCGCCGGACCTGCCGCCTAACACGCCTTACAGTTACAACCAGGCCAATATTCTCAGTCTGGTGTACAACCGCAGCCGCAACACGCGCAGCTGGTTTGAGGTGCTGACGCAAAACACCACCACGGAACTGCGCACCTTCATCAGCACGCGCACCCTGTCGGAATTTCTGGCAGCCACCAGCATGGTGGAGGAAGAGGCACGGGCAGAGCAGCAGCAGGCAGTGGAAGCGCGCCGCGATGACATTGAAACAAACGCCGTGCCCAACGAACCAGCCCTGGATGGCCCCCTGCCGACCCAGGCCGGGTTCCAGCCGCGCATGACCATTTCGCAGGATTTCTTTAACCCCAATCCGCCGGCGGGCTTTTTGGGGCGCCAGGTTGCCCAGGGTCTAAACCTGGATTGGATTGATGTAGGCACCTGGCGGCCTTCTGAGACCATCACCAATGCCTTCCTTGAGGCCCGCCGCTTGAGCGTGGAAAACGAATTTCAACGCCGCAGCATGGATTTTGTGGAGCCCGAAGCGCGGCTCTCTGAACTGGTGCGCCTGATCCGCGAGACGCCGCTGCTGGCTTACCGGCGCAGCACCACAGCCCGGCGCACGGAGGACGAAACCCGCATGGATATCATCTCGGCTTACCTGGGCCTGCTGCGCGCTGCCCGCACCACCTATGAATCAACGGGTGAGGCGGTGCCGCAAGAGCTGGATGCCGCCATTATTAATCTATCCAATTATCTGGTGCAATGAGGGGGCGCATGGACCTGACGCGTTTGCTGGATATTCGCAAAGACCTGAACCACGTGGACCCGGAAGGCTTTACCGGCCCGCGAACCCGCCGCCTGCTGCAGGAGATGGAACGCGCCTTTAACGAAGGCAGCACCACAGACGCCTGGCGCTGGGCGAAACGCCTTTATGCCACCTGCGCTGAAATGCCCAACCCGATGGAGAAGGCCGAGGCGATGGTGGACTGCGCGGCAGCGGCGGCGCGGTTGGGCAATGCCTCTCTGGCGCTGGATTGGCTGCGAGAGGCGCAGGGCATTTACGCGGAAGGCCGCCACCTGCACTACAAGGCCGTGACCGGCTGGATGCGCGGCTGGATTTGCAGCCAGATGGCCGATTGGGAGCGGCCAGGCTGTAAAAATGAGGGTCAAAACCTGCTGGCTGACAGTCACATGGTGATGGAACAGCTGATTGAGGCCAGCTCGGGCGAGCTGCGGACCTGGTATGAACAAAAATCGGAAGAACTGCTGAACGACCTGGTGAATGATGTGCCCGCGCCAGCAGCGGTCGCGGTTCAGGCCCGGCCTGTGCCCCTGCCGGCATCACAGATGCCCTTGCCCGCGGCGGTGCAAGACCCGCTGCCAGCTTCACAAATGATGAATCCGGTTCAACCGCGGCCTGCGCCCATATCTCCGGCCGCCCCGGTGCAAATTTCTGCGCCTGTTTTCTCAATATCTGCGGCAGCCATGCAAAACCCACTGCCGGCTTCGCAAATGGTGAACGCAGCTGCGCCTGTCCCACCGGCTCAGGCGGCTGCCCCCATTCAGAATAACACCCTGCCTGTGCATGAAACGCCCTTTCCGCCGGCCGGACAGGCCGTGGCGGAAGGGGTTCTGCCGGTAACCATGCGCCTTTTCGGCGTGCTGCCCAGCCTGCCTTCGGCCGAACTGGCGGCAGGCGGGCTGCAGGGTCTGGCCACAGGTCACCTTGAGGTGGACCGGGTGCTGATTGGCGGGCGCATGTACCGCATGATGGACCCCTACCACAGCCAGTCGCCATTTGAACTGCCGCGCGCCCGTTATGTGATTGTGGAAGCCGAGGATAATTCATTGGACCGCTGCGGCGGGCAGGGCGGCCGCGGCATTGACGCGGGCGATTACCTCTTTGTGCAGCTGCTGGATGAAGCTGATTTACAGGCTCTGGATGGCAAGCTGGTGGCGGTGGAAACCGCCGGCGATGACCATGCCATTTTCCGGCGACTGCAGGTGAACGCTGATTCGCCGCTTTACCGCCTGACGCCGCAAAGCAGCAGCAAGATTTACCTGCCCCTGGAGATGGATGAATGGACAGGAATGGTGCGGCTGCGCGGGGTGGTGCTGCTGGTGTTCAAGCCGCTGCTGCCTGACCTGCTGGTGGTGCGTCCATTGAACAATACCGCGCCGGCAGTGAACCCCAGACTGGAAACCCGCGAGGAAGGCTTTTATATCAGCGGCCCACTTTTTCAAACGGGGCAGCCGATGACCGACCAGACCCTGGCGGTATCTCCTGAGCTGTTTTGGGCAGGCCTGCCGCCCGGCACACGCAGCCTGGCCCTCCTGCTGGAAGATATCACTGTGCCGTCTGATGTGATGACTCACTGGCTGCTCTATAACCTGCCGCCAACCCTGCAAAAACTGAATGCACAAATGCCCCCTGTTCTGGAGGTGCCGGGGGTGGGGCGGCAGGGCTATAACGATTTTGACGGCCCGGGCTATGAGGCGCCCTGTCCTCCAGCGGGTGAAATTCACACCTACCGTATCACGCTTTATGCGCTGAGCTGCGAGCCCATGCTGCCGCAGGATCTTTCAACAGGACCGTTCAAGGAAACCACCCGCACCTATGTGCTTGGCACGGCCAGGCTGGGATTCACCTGCGCGCGGGCGGCCGCAAATGGAGGTAAAGGCTGATGGACCTGGACAGCGCCGTGTTGAAGGACGGTTTTTTCCCGCCCGAAGCCCTCAACCGCTCGCCTTCCCTCACCTGGAGCGGCGTGCCGGCCGGCACACGCAGCTTTGCCCTGCTGATGATGGATGTGACCCCGGGAGTGGGGCAGGAAATGCCCCACTGGGTGATGTATAACATTCCCGCCAGCGTCAGCACCCTGGCGGCCGGGCTGCCGCGCAACCCGGTGCTGCGCGGGGTGGGACGGCAGGGAATTAACTTTTTTAATGAAACAGGCTATCAGGGCCCGGTGGCCCTGGCAGATGAAGCTAATCACACTTACCGAATTTCATTATATGCTCTGAACTGCGAGCCCAACCTGCCTCCTGATCTGAATGGGATGACCCTGCTGCAGCACATTCAAAATGATCTGCTGGAAGAGGTCTTTATTGAAGCCGTTTATGCCCGCACCTTCACCCTCACCAGCCCCGATATTTCACTCAATAAACCGCTGGGCCTGGTGCATACCCGCGACGGGCTGAACCAGTCGCCGGCTCTGGTGTGGAGCAACCCGCCCATGGGCACGCAGCGCTATGCGGTGCTGGCGGAGGATTACACGGCCCGGCCTTTCACCCTGTGGTCGGTATATGACATCCCGCCGCACATCACCCGCCTGGCGGGCAACCAGCCGCGCGACCTGGTGCTGCAGGGGATTGGCTTTCAGGGGCACAACGACGCCAACCAGATGGGCTACGACGGCCCTCTGCCCGATGCCGGCGAGGAACGGCGGCTGCGTTTCAGGGTTTATGCCCTGAGCGGCGCCCCCGACCTGGAACCGGGGATGATTGCGGGAGATATCCGGCGCGCCATTCTGCCCTATTTTCTGGCCCAGGCCGAACTGGAACCACGTTATAAGCGCACTTTCACCCTCTTCAGCCCTGATTTTGAGGACCGGCGTCTGATGCCGGCCATCTGCCGGGGACAATCGCCGCGCCTGCGTTGGCGCAATGTGCCGCAGGGTACGCGCAGCCTGGCTCTGGTGTTGAAGGTTCCGCAGCATCCGCCGGAGCGCCGGGTGACCTGGATGGTGTATAATATTCAACCCGGTCTGATTGAAATTCCAGCCAATCTGCCGGCTTATGACCGGCTGGAAGGCCTGGGAGCCCAGGGCGTGGTGCTTGAAAAGCTCGAATCCCTGAAAGAGGTGAGCAGCCTGGGCTATGCCCGGCCGAACCCTCCCTGGGGGATCACGTATAACTGCCAGTTCCGCCTCTATGCGCTGGATTTTGGCCCCAATTTGCCGCTGCGTCTGGCACCGGAGCGGCTTGAATCCCTGATGCAGGGACATATTCTGGCGGTCGCTGAATTGACCGGCCTTTTACGAGGATAAAATTATGGTTATCAATCATCCTTCTGAACTGCCCAAAGCAATTTACTCCGTTTCGACCGATGTGACCCAGGCGCTGCAGCTCGGCCATCCGCTGGTGGCGCTGGAATCCGCGGTCATCACCCACGGCCTGCCTTATCCCGAAAACCTGACCCTGGCCCGCGACGTGGAAAGCGAAGTGCGCGCCAACCGCGCCATTCCGGCCACCATTGCCATCATCAAAGGCAAGGTGAAAGTGGGCCTGGAATTGCAGGAAATGGAAAGCCTGGCCTGCGAGGGTGAGGCACGCAAGATCAGCCGGCGCGACTACGGTATTGCCATTGCTGGAAAGATGAACGGCGGCACCACCGTGGCCGGCACGCTGATTGCCGCCCGCCAGGTGGGCATCAAAGTGTTCGCCACTGGCGGCATTGGCGGCGTGCACCGCAACGCCCCGTTTGATGTTTCGGCTGACCTGATGGAGCTTTCTCAGTCGCCGCTGGTGGTGGTATGCGCCGGGGCCAAGGCCATTCTGGACCTGCCCTCCACCCTGGAATATCTGGAAACGATGGGCGTGCCGGTGATCGGCTACCAGACGGATGATTTCCCCGCTTTTTATTCCACCAGCAGCGGCCTGCCGGTGAGTTACAATGCCAGCTCGCCCGAACAGATTGCCCGCATCGCCACCATGCAGTGGAAGATGGGCCTGCGCAACGCGGTGCTGGTGGCCAATCCGCCGCCACCGGCCCTGGCCCTGCCGCGCGATGTGGTGGAGAAATATATTGAAAAAGCCCTGGCTGACGCCGAATCTCAGCATATCACCGGCTCGAAAGTGACGCCCTTCCTGCTGCGGCGTGTGACCGAGCTGAGCGGCGGCGCCAGCCTGCGCGCCAACCTGGCCCTGTTGAAAAGCAATGCCCGCCTGGCGGCAGAGATTGCCTACCAGATCTACCAGCTGTCCATCAAGACCGGTGAAAAGGAAGCGGGAAGTTAGCTGCGCTGCGATGTGCGGCGGAGGCGGGCGGTGCTTCCGGTTTTAACGGCCCCTGGTTTGCTCCGAAAGAGGAGGAGGGGCAGCATGTGAAAAACAAGGAGGCGGAGCCCGCACAGCGGACTCCACCTCCTTCGTTCAGGATCATTTATACTGGCCGGAACATTAAAGAAAGAAAACTTCTTCTCCGCAGAAGGGGCAGCAAACTGCCTCGCCAGGAAAGAGGCGTTCCATGATATCCACCCGGTGCAGTTGATCCGTGTTGACGTCATAAAAGGGGCAGTTTTCCACAGTCATGTACTCAGCCTGGGCGGCCAGGATGGACTGCAGTTCATCCAGCGCATCCAGCAGGGCGTCTTCATCCAGGGGAACCTGGTCGAGCAGGGCGCGGAAGGCGTGGATGGGGTCGGTTTCGGGCATATCAGACATAGGATTCTCCGGTAAGCAGGTTTGCCCAATCATATCACAGTTGGCAGGTTTGATCATGCGAAAAAGGAGGTTGAGATGTATAGGATTGCGGATCTGGCGGGGCATGCACTGACCTGGGTGCAGCCCGATTTTCTGAAGATGGAATATGAACTGCGGCTGGAAGACGGCCAGCCTGCGGCTTCGCTGGTGTTTCGCAGCTCTTTTGGCACCTTTGCCACGGCTGAAAGCGGCGACGGTTGCTGGACTTTTAAACGGGTGGGTTTCTGGCAGAACAAGGCTTCCATCCGGGCGTGCAGCGCCGAAGTGGACCTGGCTGAGTTTCACAACAACACCTGGAGCAGCGGCGGAACCCTGATTTACCCCAATGGGCGCCATTTCAAGGCCACCACCAACTTCTGGATGACCCAGCTTCAGTTCAGGCTGGACGAGGAACCGCTGGTGAACCTCAAGATCAAGAGCGGGTTTAAGCTTTCGGCAGAGGTGAGCCTGCTGCCGGCCGGCCTGCAGCAGCCCGAACTGCCCGTGCTGACCCTGTTTGCCTGGTACCTGGCGGTGATGTTGAGCAGTGATGCGGCGGCCACCATGGCAGCCACAGCAGCGGTATAACTCCCTATTAATGAAAAATCGCTTCCAGGCGGGCCGCGGCCTGCCTGGAAGCACTTTTTGTTGACGCCTGTCAGGGGTTATAAACCCCAGAACACCACCAACCCCACCAGCAGCATGATGAAACTGAGCAGGGTCAGCCACACACCGATTTTGAAAAAGTCGGCAAAAGTGTAATTGGCCGGGCCGATCATCAGCACATTCACCGGATGGGCCATGGGGGTCATAAAAGAGGTGGAGCAGCCAATGGCGGTGGCCACGGCCACAGCCTGGGGGTTGACGCCCATACTGATGGCCGCGGCAATGGCGATGGGGCCGGCCACCAGGGCCGCCACCTGGCCGCCCATGAATTGGGATAGCAGGGTGGCCAGGGCAAAGGAACCGGCCGCCACGCCCAGGGGCCCCAACGGCGCCACCAGCGCGATCATGCCCTGCCCCAGCCAGGCGGCCAGGCCGGTCTGGACCATGGCAGCGCTGGCCGAAACCATGCCGGCGATCATGAACACCGCCTGCCATTCGATGGAGCGGTAGGCTTCTTCCATGTTGATGACACCGGTCAGGATGGCGAGGAGAGCGCCCACCAGCATGCACAGGTAAATGGGCAGGCCGGCGATGGAAGCCGCGATGGCGGCGGTGATGATGGTTACGGAAAGGGCTGCTTTTTTGCGGTCCACCGGGCGGTCGCCGGAATGGGGTTCGATGACGATGAAATTGGGGCTGTTTTGCAGCATGGCCACCTGTTTTTCGGTGCCAAACACCAGCAGGGAATCGCCAGGGGTGAGGGGAAAATCGCCCACGTTGGTGCGGTATGAGCGGGTGAGGCGGCGCAAGGCAATGGCGGTCAGACCGTAGCGGCTGCGAAAGTCGATCTGTTTGAGGGTCTGGCCTTCGACAGCGGAATGGGGAGCCAGGATCACTTCGGTGAAGCGGATGCCGCGCTGAGAAAGATAGCCAGGATGGGCAGGTGGAGTGATCTCCAGGCCGGTTTCGCGCAGGCTGATGATTTTTTCCTCGCGGCCGACGAAGAAAATGCGGTCGCCTGGCAGAATGCGTTCGGTGGGAGCAGGCATGATGATTTCGGTACGCCCGCGCTGGATGGCCGCCACCGCCACGCCCCAGTTGCGGCCGATATTCGTGTCGCGCAGGGTCTGGCCGGTGAGGCAGCAGTTTTCGGGGATGACCGTTTCCCACAGGCGTTCGCTGATCTGGTACAGGTCTTCCAGTTCGCTGCCGGTGAGGCGGGCCAGAGCCTGCTCTTCAGAGGGTTCATGGTTGGGCAGCAGGTGTTTGCCGGTGAGGCCGAGGAAAAGGATGCCGGCAATGGCGATGAGCCCGCCGGTGGGGGTAAAATCGAGGATGTTGAGCGGGGTTTGCGGCGGGCTGGCAATGGGCAGCAGATCGCTGATGATGATGTTGGCGGTGGTGAAATAGGTGGCAATGCCGCCCAGCAGGCTGCCGTAGGAGACGGGAATGAGCAGTTTGGAGGGTTTGATGCGCGTCTGGCGAGCCACTTCCATGGCGCCAGGCACCATCAGGGCGGCGGCGGCCAGGTTGTTCATAAACATGGAGAGGAGGGCGGTGGAGGCGGCGAAGAGGATGATGAAGACAGCCTCTTTTTGCCCGCCCGCTTTGAGCAGGCGGCGGGCAAACCAGCGCGTGACGCCGCTTTTTTCAAGGCCGCGGGTAATGATGAAGAGGGAGATGAGCGTCATCACCACGGGCTGGCTGAAACCGGCGATGATTTTGATGACATTTTCGGGGGTATTGGCCGGCCCCAGCATTTCCAGGCCAAGCAACTGCATGATGCCCAGGGTGGCGGCGATGATCAGCGCGCCGACATCCAGGCGCAGGCGGTTGGCGGCAGCCAGCGCAAGGACGATCAGCAGGGTGGCGATAAGGAGGATTTGATTCAGAGGCATTGGATCATCCAGGACAACTTTCAGCCATACTTGGCATGACACTGATTATACCCGAAAGTGGAGGGCATGGCAGAGGATGAAAAAGCCCCGCGGTCAGGGCGGGGCGGAAAAGGCGGGAAGGCCGGGATCAATCCTGGCGGTAGGGGGTGGCAAAGCGCTCTTTATAGGCGCCGTTTTGTTTGAGCTGGCTATCCCAGTAGAAGTTCAACACAGGCAGATAAGAGAGCAGTTTGAACACCGGTCCCAGGTAAGCCGGGTATTTTTCGGAGGGGGCCAGGGCTTTCAGCTCAGCCGGCAGCAGGCCGCCGGTTTCGGCCATGCCGCGGCCCAGGTTTTCCATATGGGCGAACAGGTCTTTGGTCATGTTTTCCGGCATGATCTGAATGCCTTCCACCCCGCCGCGCACAATGGTGCCGAGGTAGGGTGCGCCGAGCTGCCCGGCCAGGTTCTGCAGATAACGTTCAACATGGCGCGAATGGGTGGCCTCGGGGAAGCCGCTTTGCACCAGAAAGGCCATGCCGGGCAGGTTGGGCTGTCCGCGGAAGGGTTCGAGGGCTTCGATGAAATTCTTCACCAGGCCAGGCATGGAGTCCGTGTAGAGGGGGAAGCCCAGCAGCACCGCATCGGCGCTGGCAAAGGCCTGCTTGCAGGCTTCAATTTCCTTCAGGTGGGTGAGGGTGAAAATTTCAGCGCTGCAGCCTTCCACGGCGGTGAACCCTTTGACAAACTGCTTTTCCAGGATGAGGGTGTTGCCGCTCTGGCCGCGCGGTGAGCCGTTGAAGATGGCCATGCGGCGGGGCGGGGTGATGTTGACGCCGCGGGTGGCGGTCAGTTTTTGCTCAAAGGGCAGGCCTGGGCCGGGCTGCAGAATGGCCTGGGCGGTTTCTGCCACCGGCTTGCGGGTGGTGTGAGAGAAAGCCAGGCGGCTTTTGAAGTTGAGGGCGGTGCGGCTGTGAATATCGGTGACCAGGGCCATCTGCTCGGGGGTGGCGGCGGGGGAATCTTCAATCAGCAGGCCGAGCACAGGGTAGTGTTTGTAGCGTGCGCGGTGGTGGGCCTCGTTGTTAACCACGGCAAAATAAGGGTGGATGAGCGGCACCAGCTTATCCACGGCTTTTTTCAGCACGGCCGAAGGGAAGCCCATGATCAGCGGCGCGGCCAGCAGCACAAAATCGGAATTGATGGCGGCGCGTTCGATGATTTCGCAGTCGTCCTTGGCCTTGCACACGCCGGGGGTTTTCATCCAGCATTCGAAGCAGCCGGTGCAGTAAGCCAGGGTCATTTCACGCAAGGTGAGGGTCTGTACGCTGTGGCCGTCCTGCTGCAGGGTGGCGCTTAATTCAGCCAGGTAAGTGTCAAGCTGGCTGCCGGGTTCGACGCTGCCGTTGAGAATGGTAATTTTCATGATTTGAGTTGCCTTTCAATAAATTGGATCAAGCGGGGGGAAGCTCGTGATTTTTGATGCGTGCGATGACACTTTCGGCCCATTCGAGCTGGGCCTGCACTTCTTTGATGCCCAGTTCGAGGGTCAGCCGCCACATGAAAGCCTCGCGGGGAGAGTGCAGCAGGGCTTCATATTCTTCAACGCGGGCGGGCACCTGGGCATAGCGGGCCAGCACTTCGCGCATCAGGGCGGCGGCGTATTCGAATTTGGCCAGAATGGCTTCATCGGGGAGCTGGCCGGCAAAGAAAACCTGCACCAGCGGGCCGCTGTGCGGCTCCTGGGTGGGGATGGGGCTGGCCAGCCAGTTGAGCAGGGCTTCGCGGCCGGCAGGAGTGATGGAATAGACTTTGCGGTCCGGCCGGTCGCTCTGTTCGACGACCCGCATTTCGGCCAAACCCTGTTCGGTCAGGTGGGCCAGGGTGCGGTAGATCTGGCTTTGATCGGCGGACCAGAAATGGCGCACCGAGTTATCAAACATCTTTTTCAGGTCATAGCCGGTGAATGGACTGTAGTTGAGAAAGCCGAGAATGGCATAGTTGAGAGACATGCTGGATTAATCCTTTATTTGAATATACTTATATAAGACTTTGCATATAATAGCATCTTCCAGTATGGTTGTCAAGGGGAAAAGGGAAAGTGATCATCAAAAATTATTTGTGACTGGCGGGGGGGCAATCTGGAATTATTTTCCTTTCATCAGGTTGTCCAAACAGCTTGACACCGGTTACATGGAGGCGTATAATCGGGACAATTATGGAAAAGTTCGCTTCCGCAACCCTGCTTTCCTTCTTTGCCGGCATGATGATGTCTATGGCAATGCATGGCTGTTCCACGCAGGCAGTTGCGCGGCGAAGATAAGCACTTATCCATCGCCAGCGTATTCAAGGAGGCTGCCTGCAAAAGGCAGCCTCTTTTTATTTTAATTCGCCCGAGAAAAGGAAACCTGACCATGACAGAAGAAACCCTCACCCATCCGCTGACTGCGATTCCTGAAAAAGGCTTCTCAACCCGCTGTGTTCATGCTGGCGCCGCGCGCAGCAAACCGTATCACGCGCTGATCGAGCCGATTGTGCAGACCTCCACCTTCATGTTTGATGACACCGACGATGTCATTGCCTACCAGGAGGCGCGCAAGAAGGGCACCGGCACGCGCATTGAGTACGGCCGTTACGGCAACCCGACTGTGGAAGCTGCTGAACGGCGCGTGGCTGAACTGGAACACGCGGATGGGGCGATCATGTTTTCTTCGGGCATGGCGGCGGTGACCACCGCCCTTTTAACCCTGCTGCCGGGCGGCAGCCACCTGGTAATGACGGATGACTGTTACCGGCGCACCCGGCAGTTTTGCCGCGAATTTCTTGGCCGCCTTGGCGTTGCCTGCACGGTGGTGCCGATGGGTGATTACGCTGCGCTTGAAGCAGCCATCCGCCCGGAAACCCGCCTGCTGGTATCGGAAACCCCCACCAACCCTTACCTGCGGGTGTTGGATGTGGAGCAGTTTGCTGAAATTGCCCGCCGCCGCGGGGTTTTGAGCCTGGTGGATGCCACTTTTGCCACCCCGGTCAACCAGCGCCCGCTGGATTGGGGCGTGGACCTGGTGGTGCACTCAGGCACCAAATATCTGGGTGGGCACAATGATTTGTTGGCGGGTTTTGTGGCGGGCAGCCGCGATCTGCTGGCGACCCTGCGCGAGGGGGTCAATATTCTGGGCAGCGTGCCTGACCCGCAAAACGCCTTCCTGCTGGTGCGCGGACTGAAAACCCTGGCGCTGCGCGTGGGGCATCAAAACCGCAGCGGGCAACTGGTGGCTGAATTTTTAGAGCGGCACCCGGCTGTGGAGCGGGTGTGGTATCCCGGGCTGGCCTCGCACCCTGAACATCAGGTGGCGGCCCGGCAGATGGCGGGCTTCGGCGGGGTGGTTTCGTTCAATGTGAAGGGCGATTTTGACAGCACGCGTTTCTTTTTGGATGCGCTGCAAATTCCTTACATTTCGCCTTCGCTGGGCGGACCGGAAAGCCTGGTGGTGCAGCCGGCGCTGAACACCTATTACGATCTCAGCGCAGCCCAGCGCCGCGAAATTGGCATTGAAGATAACCTGGTGCGCCTGGCCCTGGGGCTGGAAGACCCGGCTGACCTGATTGCGGATCTGGATCAGGCCCTGGTGCGCACAGTTTTATGTGGTCAGTGATGATGGAGGCAGGATGAGCAAACGTTTGGTGATGAAGTTTGGCGGCACCTCGGTGGGCACGGCTGCGGCCATGCGGCAGGCGGCCAAAATTGCCGTGGATGCGCGGCGCAGCTGGGATGAGGTGGTGGTGGTGACCTCGGCCCTTTCGGGGGTGACGGACGGCCTGTTGAACAGTGCGCGGCAGGCGGCCAGAGGCGACCTGGGCGCTTTTGAGCAGACCCGGCAGGAAATGTATGAGCGCCACCATGCTCTGGCCGATTCTCTGGCAGCTCCGGCGGAACGGCCGGCTCTGCACGGCGAAATTAACAATCTGGTGGCGGAATTTTCCAATCTTTGTCAGGCGATCAACGTATTGGGCGAGGCCTCGCCGCGCGCGCTGGATGCGGTGGCTGCTCTGGGCGAGCGCCTGAGCGTGCGGGTTCTGGCGGCCGCCATTTCAGCGGCCGGGGCGCCTGCCCGGTGGGTGGAATCGACCCGCCTGATTTGCACGGACAGCCGTTTTCAAAATGCCGCGCCTGATGCGGATGAAACCCGGCGGCGTTCGCAGGCTGTGCTGCTGCCCCTGCTTGAAAAAGGGCACATTCCAGTGGTGACCGGTTTTATTGGCGCTGACGCAGGCGGTCGCACCACCACCCTGGGACGCGGCGGCAGTGATTATTCCGCTTCCATCCTGGCGGTGGCATTGGACGCGCAGGAGGTGTGGATCTGGACGGATGTGGACGGGGTGATGACAGCCGATCCGCGGCTGGTGGGTGGGGCGCGTACCATCCGTGAGCTTTCCTTCCGCGAAGTGGCCGAAATGGCGCATTACGGCGCCAAGGTGCTGCATCCCAAAAGCATTGCGCCGGTCATCCAGGCGGGCATTTGCCTGCGGGTTCTGAACACCTTCAATCCAGCGGGCGAAGGCACGCGCCTGGTTTCAGAGCGCGAAGCCAATGGACACGGCACCATCAAGGCGCTGGCGGCCATCCGCGGGCTGCGCCTGGTGACCCTGAGCGGCACGGGCATGCTGGGCGTGCCGGGCGTGGCCGGGCGCATTTTCAGCGCGGCTGCCACCACGGGCATCAGCGTGCCGTTGATCATCGAATCTACCTCTGAACAGGCCATCTGCTTCCCGGCTCCAAAAGAAAAGATCGAAGAGGTGCTGGAATCGCTTTACACCCACCTGGGAGCCGAGTTCCAGCGCGGGGATATTGACCGGGCGGCCGTCAGCGAAGATGTGGATATCATCACGGTCATTTCGCCGGGGCTGCGTTCAACGGTGGGCATTGCCGGGCAGATATTCAGCACCCTGGCCGCCCAGAATATCAATGTGCTGGGCATTTCGTTCGGCGCATCCGACGTATCCATCAACCTGCTGGTCCATGCAGAAACCACCCGGGCTGCCCTGCAGGCTCTGCATACTTTGATTTAGGAGGAGCAATTATGAGTGCAAAAATTCCTGTGGCCGTGCTGGCAGCGACCGGCAGCGTGGGGCAGCGGTTTGTATCGCTGCTGGACGGGCATCCTTTTTTTGAAGTGACAGCGTTGACCGCCTCAGACCGTTCGGTGGGACGCCCTTATGGCGAAGCCTGCCGCTGGCTGCTGGCGGAACCCATGCCTGCCTGGGCGCGCGGCCTGACGGTGCTGCCAACCACCCCTGAAAACCTGGGTGTGCAGATCGCCTTTTCGGCGCTGCCAGCGGATGTGGCGCGCGAGGTTGAGCCTTGTTTTGCACAGGCCGGCATCTGGGTATGCTCGAATGCTTCGGCGTTCCGCCGCGAGGAAGATGTGCCGCTGTTGCTGCCTGAGGTCAACCCGGAACACATTGAGCTGCTGACCTTTCAACAACAACGGCGCGGCTGGAGCGGAGGTATTTTGACCAACCCTAACTGCGCCAGCACCGGCCTGACGGTGGCGCTGAAAGCCCTGCAGCAGAGCTTTGGCTTGAAGCGGGTGCTGGTGGCCACCCTGCAGGCAGCCTCCGGCGCGGGCTACCCGGGCGTGCCTTCAATGGATTTGCTCGACAACCTGGTGCCCTATATTCCGGGCGAGGAGGAAAAACTGGAATGGGAGGCGCGGAAAATGCTCGGGCAGTTCACCCCTGAGGGGGTGCGCTATGATGAGGTGGCGCTTTCGGCGCAGGTGAACCGCGTGCCGGTGGTGGACGGGCACACGGCCTGCGTGTGGCTGGAGACAACGCAGCCCGCCAGCCCAGAACAGGCGGCGGCGGCCCTGCGCGCCTACCGGGCGCCGGCCCTTGCGGCCGACCTGCCTTTTACCCCCCGGCCGCCCCTGCTGGTGCGCGAGGAAGCCGACCGGCCGCAGCCCCGCCTGGACCGCAACAGCGGCGGCGGCATGACCACGGTGGTGGGCCGGGTGCGGGCGGATGCGCTGCTGGGGCTGAGGATGGTGATCCTTTCGCACAACACCATCCGCGGCGCGGCTGGCGGCTCCATTTATAATGCTGAACTGCTGGTGAAAACAGGTCGGGTGAAACTGCCTTTGAGCGGCGCGGTTTCCATGCTATGATAAGAGCATCTTATGCACCTGGAGGGCTGGATGATCCCATTGTTTCCTGAAATCACGCCTTATGAGAGCGGCATGCTGCCGGTTTCGAGCCTGCACAGCCTGTATTACGAGCAGGCTGGCAATCCGCAGGGCGCGCCCATCCTTTACCTGCACGGCGGGCCAGGCGGGGGGCTTTCACCGCTTTCGGCGCGCTTTTATGACCCGGAATTTTACCGCATTGTGCTGTTTGACCAGCGCGGATCGGGAAAATCCACACCGCATGCGGAACTGCGTGATAACACCACCTGGGCCCTGGTGGAAGATATTGAGAAGCTGCGCCAGAAGCTGGGCATTGAACGCTGGCTGGTGTTTGGCGGCAGCTGGGGCAGCACCCTGGCGCTGACGTATGCCATCTGCCACCCGGACCGGGTGAAGGGTCTGATTCTGCGCGGGATCTTCATGGCGCGGCAGTCAGAGCTGAACTGGCTTTATCAGGATGGGGCTTCGCATGTCTATCCGGACGGCTGGGAAGCATTTTCCGGTTTCATCCCCACAGATGAACGCGATGACTTGGTGACGGCCTATTACCGGCGCCTGACCGGAGAAGATGAACAAATGCGCCTCAAGGCGGCTGCTGCCTGGAGCCGTTGGGAGGAATATGCCTCGCGGCTGCTGGTGAACCTGGAAGACATCGACAAGGAAGTGGACCCGGTGACTCTGCTGCCGGTTGCCCGCATCGAAACACATTACTTCGTCAACAAGGGCTTTTTTGAGCACGAAAACTGGCTGCTGGAAGGGGCGCGGCGGATCAATCACATTCCCACGCGCATCATCCAGGGGCGTTATGATATGGTTTGCCCGGCAACCACGGCCTGGGAGCTGAAAAAGGCCATGCCTGACGCAGATTTGCGCATTGTCCCTGATGGCGGGCATTCGGTGCGCGACGAGGGCATTGGCAGCGGCCTGATCGCTGCCACGGAAGATTTCAAAACCCTGGCCTGACCGGCAGTGGCAAGGCGATAAAACAAAGACACCCCGAAAGGGGTGTCTCGCTGTTCTTACTGTTTGGGGCTGGTCAGGCCGGGCACATCGCCGCGCAAGCGCCAGAGGCTCAGCAGCCCCCAAAAGGTGACCACCAGGTAATTCATCAATTGCAGCAGGATGATATAAGCCAGCGCCTGGCTTTGCGTGAAGCCAAAAGAAGGTAAAATGCTGACTGCCACAAACTGATACACCCCCACGTAACCGGGCGTGGAGGGGAGAGCGCTGGAAAGGCCCATGCTGGCCAGCAGCAGCATGGCCTGCGGAAGCTGCAGGCCTAGGCTGAACACCAGAGCGTTGAACATGGCCAGCAAGCCATCAATCAGCCAGATGGCAACGGTGAAGAGGGTGAAGGAGGCGGCGCGCAGGGGGTTCTGCAGGGTGCGCATGCCCTGCAAAAAACGGCCAAGGAAATCATTGAGGGCCGTCTTGACCTTCTCAGGCAGCAGAGGCAGATGCATCAAGAGGCTGCGCAAAGGACCCTCAAAATGAGGCGAGAGCAGCAAGGCGGCAAAGCCAATTCCACCCAGCACGGCCACGCCGCGCATGGCCTGGGTGATTTCAGCCGGCACGCCGCTGATGAGGGCCAGAGAAATGGCGCTGGCGATCAGCAGGGCAGCCACATCCACCACGCGCTCGGTGAGGGCAGTGGCCAGCACAAAACCCATGCCAAGCTGGCTGCGTTTGCCCAGCACTGCCGAGCGCATCAGCTCACCGGCGCGGGCGGGCAAAAAACTGTTGCCCATGTAACCGATCATGGTGGCCCAAAAGACATCCAGCCGCGACACCTTCTTTTCCGTGTTCAACAGCACATGCCAGCGCTGCGATCGGACAAAATAGGAGAAGCTGGCAAAAATGAAGCTGAAAATCAGCAATTCATAACGGGCGGTGCGAAAGGCATCGAAAAATTCGTTCCAGTTGATATCGCGCAGAGCCAGGTAAAGGAAAACGGCCGTCAGCCCGAGAATGAAGGTCCAGAGCAAAATGGTGCGCCAGCGGCGCGGAGAGGGGGTGGGTTGCATAATTAAGGGTTCCAGGTGATGCGATAAAGTGTCAGAGGAGAGTTGAGTTGGGTATTCAATTCTATCATGGTTACCGTATGGGTTTGCATAAAAGCGTTCCATTCGCGGCGGGAAATATGATATCCAGCCCAACGCGAAGAAGGATCAATCTGGTCAGAAATGAGATCCTGAACGGGTTGGTCGATCAGCAAAACATCGGGACGGTAATATTCTAATGCGTCTTCAAGGTCACTGCCAGGGTAGGCTCGCGGATAGAGAAAGAGGAGTTCCCATGAAAGGTAGGAGTGATCTGATAATCCCAACCAATAGACCTGGCTGCCCATCAAACGGTCACCAGGGCGAAGATAAGGCTTGAGGAGGGCCAGGTCAGCCTGGAAGGCGGCCTGACCATCTGGAATCAGGCTGCTCAGGCTGAGGCCGATATTTCCAATGAGGGCGGCTGATGCGAATATGCGCAAGACGAAATCTTGCCATTGGCCGCGCCAGGGTGTCTGGAAAACGCGAACCAGCCACCAGGTTGCCAGCCAGATCACTGGTGGGGTGATGTAAATCGCATAATGTGCGACTTTGTAAGGGATGATCAGGGCGGCGGTAAGGATGATGGTGAGAGACAGGCACAGAAATTGTTTTTGCCGGGCTTCGCCATGACGCCAGAGATCCATTGCGGCGGGTATGATCAGCAAGGAAAATGTTGATCCGGCAACCAGAAGCAAAATCCAGATATCTGTAAAAGAAGCCCATTTTTGCGCCAGTGATTGGCCCATTTGGCTGCCGAAATTAAGCTGGTTAGCGCGCCAGAAATCCCCAGGGTCGGGCAAAACATGCACAAGCAGATATCCCAAAATGGAAATGCCTCCCCCAGCAGCAAAACCCCAGGCTTGGGGATCTTTTAGGATTCTCCATCCGGAGCGAAAGAAATAAACCAGTCCAACCGCAGGGATAAAAAGCAGGCTGTTTAAATGTGTTTCAATGGAAAGGCCCAGAAACAGGCCGGCCATCCAATGCCAGCCCCATCGTTTTTTTGAATTTCCAGCGATAGCCAAACTGGCATACCCCAATGCTGCCGCCATCATATCATAACGTACCTGGTGGGCGGAATGGAAAAAGGCCAGAGAGAGCCCGGTAAAAAAACTGGCTAGCAAAGCCATGTTTTTAGATAGATACTGGCGCATGAGCTGATAACAGGCCCAAAGCAGTCCCACGCCGCAAAAAAGAGAAAAAAGCCGCAAAACCAGCAAATCAGGCGAGCCAGCCAGCCGTAAAAGCAGGCTTTGCAAGGTTGTTATTCCAGCCTGATAAACCAGCCAGTAGTGATCTACCAGGTTTTCCATGAGCCCTGCATCTAACTGACCATAGGGCAGGCCGGTCTGGGCCATCCCCCAGGCCCGGCTGACCAGCCAGGCTTCGTCCACATGAGGGGCAGGACTGCGTCCCAGAGTCAAAAGATGCAAGATAACGAATAAACTGCCCCCAAACCAGGGAGCAATTTTTGCAAAGAGAAGCCTGGATCTGGTTTCAGACACGGTAAAGGCAGATCAATGGATTGGAATACTTATATTGCTGCCGGATGGTATCTTCGATTTCCTTTTGAAAAACCTTAGAGGAAATTAAGATGGGCGTCTGAGGTTGATTTTCAACAGCCTGCGGCGGCAGGATGGGTATATTTTGAAGGGTTTTACCATGATAATTTGGATTGGAATCGATGAAGGCTGTGATATGGGCTTTTCCAAGAGCGCTTTCGACCAACAGCCGCTGAGTGTGGGTACCCACCCCCCAGACATAAATTGGGGTTTGAGATTGAACAATCTCTTCAATTACCTCTTGAAGATGGGCATCCACCTCTTTGGAGGCCTGAATATAGGCCTGGAGAGCGGATTGAGTTTCTTTGTCAAAATCCAGAGGAGCTTTGTATGAAGATTGTTTCTCAAACAAACCGCAAACCACCGGCATCATAGATCGATAATTGTGTTCGCGCACAGCCTGAAAACATTGAAGGGTCTTAAAACCATTCTGGTGCATCAAATTTTGCAGGGAAACTGGCGAGAAGAAGTTGATGTGTTCTGTACTGAACTGCTGATAGGGGGCATCGGGCCAATCAGCAAAATGCAAGGCATCGGGAACTTCAATATAAACTCGACCATTTTCACCTAATAGATCGGCCAGGGCAATCACGCCCTTCTGGAGGTTCTCAATATGCTCCATGACGCCAATGAGAATCAAAAATTCAAAGCTTTGGTTGAGCGGATGGTTAAACAGGCTGCCAACCTCCACTTTAATCTGATAATCTTTTAGAGCGGTTCGGGCACAAGCGAGTGATGGGTCAAGACCCATCACCGAGGTTTGTCCATTGGCCTTGAGCAGTGAAAGTAAACCACCGGTTGCGCAGCCAATTTCCAAAATTTGAGTTCTGGTGGAGATTAAGAAAGGTTTGAGCTGATCAACAACCAGATTGAATCTCTTCCAATCATAAGAGTTGGGCTGTCCCAGGTTCTCCTGATTCTCATATTTTGACATTCCCTGATAATAGGCATCAAAAATGGCCTGCTCTGGAATTCGGTCAGCAAAGCCATACCCACACTGTTGACAAACAACGACATCATACCCATCCAGTAAGCTACCCTCAGAAATTTCAGAGAAATTCTGCCGGTGAAGGAGCGTCTTTTGTGAATGATGGCAAATTGGGCAGGACCGTTCAGGCCAATCCTTATTCAGCATAGCAGATTGTCTCCCATCCATTGTAGGCAAACGTGCGCAGGCGAAATCGGTAATCTGGATTGAAAGATGAAATAAGGGATGGAATGGTCCAGAGGTGATCCTGAACATGATAGAGACAGATAATCAGGCGTGGTTTGCAGCGGCGAATGATTTTTTCGGCACCTTGCAATGCCATCATCTCTGCGCCTTCAATATCCATTTTGATGAGGGTTGGCGAAAATTCAGAGAGGATTTCATCCAGGGGAACACAGGTTACTTCCAAAGAGCCTTCACCCAATCCGGAAGACAAACCAGCATCAGAAAAGAAATGGGCGGTTTCTCGTTTGTTGCTGAGTGCATAAGGAAATATGGAAATTTTTTTCTGATCTTTGGCTGATATCGACTGATGATAATGATTAAGTGCAAGCAAATTTTGTGGATCGGGTTCAAAAGCATAGATATGTTTGTAAGGAACCGCACGGCGCCAGGTCATAAAGTTGCGGATGGTATCTCCATCAAAAGCCCCTGCATCTACAAAAATTTCGTTTTCTACAGGTAAGATCACATCAGGGGTAAACGGTTGAGTGGATGCATCAGAAGGGGGTTTAAGTCCATCGAAATCGCCCAGTAATCGAAAACGAAGTTGATCCAAAAATTCTTGTTGCGAATCAGGTTCCTGCCATAGAGGGAGAATTTCCCGGATTTTATTTGTTGCTTCCAGTACCTGATGTGGTAAAGCGAGGTCGTAATAAGGTAAAAATTGATCAGGATATTTCCAATAGAGGGGTAAAAAGGAAACAGCACATTGAGCGCCTTGATTGCGAAGAGATTGAATAAGATCACTGTGGCGAGTACGGCCCTGCGCTCCCCAGACGGTTACCACAAAAACAGCGGTCTGGCTGTACCGGGCGCAGGCATCTTTCACTGAAAACACAGGCAGTCCATCCACTTCGCAGCCCAACAGAGAAGGATTATTGTCAGCAAAAGCCAGGGGAAAAATATGAAGTTTTCGTAAACCAGCCAGGGTGCGCCGCCCCAAGCCGCCAGCTCCGAATAACACCATCTCCTGAAAACCAGCAGTTAATTCATCAAAACGGGAATGCTCCCAATTTGTGATGGTGTCAGATGGGATTGCTAACAGTGATTCAACCTCATCAAGAAAATGCCGCATGTTCTAATCCTCTAATAACGGCACAATCATATTAGCGCGCAGTTCATCCCGGTCAAGGAAGGGGGCGAGATCTTCCATGGGCCTTGAAACCATGCGGCCGTCGGGCATTTGCACGGTGGACAGTGAGGGAACACGGGGTTCATCTGGAACGATGGATACATCACATAGCACCGGGCCGGGTTGCTCAATCACATGTTTAATTTGCCCTTCCAGGTTGTGCTGGCTGTTGATGCGCAGGGAAGGGATGCCATAGGCCTCGGCCACCCGGCACATATCTGGCAGACTGAGGCCGCTGGTGGCATCAGCGCCGACCAGCAGGTTAAAATAGCGCTGTTGGGAAATGCGAATAGATGCATAGCCCTGATTGTTGAGCACGAAGATCTTCAAGGGCAAATTCAGGCGGTGGATGGTTTCCAATTCCTGTGCATTCAATTGAATGCCGCCATCGGCTTCCACGCAGATGGTGGGCTGGCGGCCAGAGGCCAGGCAGACGCCCACAGCGGCGGGCAGGCCAAACCCCATGGCACCCAGGCCGCCTGTGTGGATCAGGCGCTGGCTGTTCTTGACCTTGTAGGAGAGCAGAAAAATTTCAATGCCGGCCCCGGAACTGGCCGTGACCACAATCTGGTTTTCCTTGAGGATTTTTGAAAGGGTGTCAGAAAAAACATAAGTGCTGACGCGGTCTTCAAGCTGGCGGTACTCCGGCAGAACAACGGGATATTTTTCTTTCCATTGCTGGCAGCGCGCCAGCCAGGCTGAACGGTCGCGAGGGATGATTCGGCCGCTTTGGCGGAGAAATTCTCGGATAAAATCGCCGGCATCCACAGGCGCGGGCACATCAATATTCATGCGCATCTTATGGATTTCAGCTGGGTCCACATCCACCATAATTTTGCGAGCGGCGCGAGCCAGGTTTTCGTGGGCATAGCCTGTTGAACTCATGTCCAGGCGGGCGCCCACACTCATCAGCCAGTCTGAATTTTGCAGGGCAAAGTTGGCGCCGCGCGGTGCCACAGAGCCGGGCCGGCCAACAAACAGTGGATGATCCTGCGGAAGAAGGTCCATGCCCAACCAGGCCAGCAGCACCGGAATCTGGGTGCGCTCCACCAATTCGCGAAACTCTGTTTCAGCGCCTGCCAGGTGAATACCGTTGCCGCCCCAGAGAATGGGGCGTTCTGCTGCGTTAAGCAGATCAATTGCCGCGGCCACTTTCTTTTCAAGGTCATCTGAATGGGTGGATGGCAATTCATCTGGAGAAAAGCCTTTCATCAGATCAGGCTCCACCTGGGCCGCCTGCACATCCATGGGAATATCGAGCCAAACCGGCCCCGGGCGGCCGTGTTGGGCCAGGTAAGCTGCCTTTTCAAGATGGTAACGGATTTCGGATGGTTCGGTGACCATCACGGCATATTTGGTGATGGGTTTGACCACTGAGACGATATCCACTTCTTGAAAACCAAGCATGCGCGTACCAACTGTGGTGTGTAAGTCGGCTCTCTTAACCTGGCCTGAAATGAACATGACAGGAGAAGAATCCAGCCAGGCACCGGCTACCCCGGTCACTGTATTGGTGCCGCCAGGGCCGGTGGTGACGAGAGCCACACCTAATTTTTTAGTCAGCTTAGCTGCGCCTTCAGCCGCGATGGCGGCGGCCTGTTCATGCAGATTGCAAATATATTCCAGGCGTGGTGATTTTCCAAGCGAGTTATTAAGATGCATGGCGCCGCCGCCTGCAACCATAAAGATTTGGCGCACGCCCTGATCAGCAACAAATTCGAAAACGTAATCAGATAATTTCATGATGCCTCATCAATTTTCAAAATTAATGCGTTCTTTTTCAATTACCAATGGACGGTGTTGAATTTGGGTGTAAATGGCGCCAACATATTCGCCGACAAGTCCAAGAAAGAGGAGTTGAACAGATGAGAACAGAAACAAGCCAATAACCAGGGGAGCCAGCCCAACAGAAAATTGATACCAAAAAACCAGTTTATACACGAAATAAAAAAGGGCAACCAGAATACTGATCCCAGCCGAGATAAACCCCAGAATGGCTGCCAGGCGCAAAGGAACTTTGGAGTGATTGGTAATACCCAACATGGCCAGGTCATAAAGGGTGTAGAAGTTGTTTTTGGAAATGCCAAATTTTCGAAGTGGCTGGGTATATTCAATCACTGCACGCTCATACCCCAATTCTGCAATCAGGCCGCGGAAGTATGGATAAGGATCGTTGATCTGACGGATGACTTCCACGACTTCACGATCATACAGTCCAAAACCGGTAAAATTTTCGATCATCTCCACATCGGAAAGTCGTGACAGCGTTTTATAATACAATGTGCGCAGTCCGTAGATCAAGCTTGATTCCTGGCTGTTGGTTTTGATGCCAACCACTACCTTAAACCCCTTTTCCCAGTTTTTAATAAAATCTGGCAGCAGTTCTGGCGGATCCTGCAGATCAGTACACATGGTGATGACGGCATCCCCCTTCGTTTGAAAAAAGGCGTGGTAGGGAGAACGCACCTGCCCGAAATTTCGGGTGTTAACAATTATTTTAACGCGCTTATCCTTGGTCGCCAGTTCTTTTAATCGGGCAACCGTCTGATCTTTTGACGCATTATCAATAAAGATGAATTCAAAATCATACGGAAAGGGTTCAAGCGCCCTGGTTATTCGCTCAAAAAGCGGCCCAACATTATTTTCTTCGTTATAACATGGCAGCACAAAAGAGATTAAGGTCATATTAAGTTCCTTTGATGGTTTTGGCCCATTGAATGGTTTTTTCAATGGCAGTATTCAAATCGATTTTTTGGTTCAATCCCAATTCTGTACGCACTTTTTCGGTTGAAGGAATATAACGTTCTGGCGGTTGCTTTGGGTTGGGCTGATGGGCGATCTGAACTTCGGGCATTGGCATAAAATGAGAGGCAACCTGATCTGCCACCTGGGCAATTGAATAAACCTCTTCTGAACCTATATTATACACCTCATCCGAATTGCCTTCGCGCAAAATTTTCCACAACCAGATGGCCAGCTCACTGGCATATAAATATGACCGTAAAGGGGTCCCATCGCCATTAATCTTGATGGGCTGATGGTTCAGACCATCATAGATAAAATTGCCGATGGCAAAATGGGCTTGCAGCGGCAGATAAGGCCCCACAAAAGCAAATGGACGGGCGATTACCACATCCAGTCCATATTGATAATGATGTAATGAACAGAGCAGTTCTGCAGCGCGTTTGCTTTCCGCGTAAGCAGCGTATTGATTGAGTGGGTAAGGCCCCCCAGCATATGTTTCAGGGATGCGCGGCAGATCGGGCGGCTGTCGGCCGTACACGGCGCCGGAGCTGATGAAAAGCATGCGCGCATTTTTCTGCCTGAGGGCTAAATCGATGACGTGTTGTGTACCGGTGAGGGTGGTATTGAAAATGCGTATTGGATTTTCCTGTGTCAGGCGTGTTCCCGTGTCGGCTGCGGCATGAATGATGGTTGAGAATGGACCATCGGGAAAGGTGAAATCACACACATCGCCGGACCATAAGGTGACCGCATTGTGGTGAGCCAGGTGGGGAACTCTCTGTGCAAAAAGATCCGGGCGGCGTGTCAACATAGTAATATGTATGTTGAGTTGATACTGATCCACTGCCCAGGTGAGACTTTCGAGCAGCCAGCAGCCAAAGAAACCTGTGCCGCCAGTGATAAAAAGATTTTGTCCATACCAGTGCTGCCAGAAAGCCGGCCCCGTTTCATCCAGAATAAAATTGAGGTCATCAGTGAGTGGGTGCGGTTCCATAATGATTCTCACAAAGAAATATTTTCGTTGGGAGGATATACAAGTAGTTAACCATGCCAATTTCCAGACAACCCATAGTGTAAAGCTTCATGCGTTCGATCATATGGGGATTTAATACATTATAATGTTCCTCAGTGGACCAAATGATCCAGGCGCGTTTGTGCGGCACATCCTCGAGGGCTGCCTGAGGAAAGTCGGGGTATAGTAATTTCACATCTTCAGCGAAGACACGAGGTTCATCAATAACCACATGAGTTTTTTGGGGCAGGTAATATTTAAACAAAACAGCGCTGGTTCCAGTGGCATGGTAAATGACATCGCCCCGCTGTGTATGAACCTTAAGATAATCAATGATATCGTAGAGATTACCGCCCTGTGCATCTGATTTCCAGAACGTCAGGCTGAAAAGTAGAGAAGCAGCCCAGCAAAACAAGATCAATTTATGATACCAGCGTGTTTTTGCAGGCACGCCTGAGAGAGCAAACCAGAGCGCAACTGGCACGGTCAGAGCTGTGAAGGTGCGGTAGATGACGGCATTTTTACCGATCAGGCCGGCAATGGTAAAAAGGCTAAAGGGGATTATAACCAATAAGGCTGTAAAACGTTCAGATTCATCGGCATTTGCTGGTGGGTGTTGAGGCCAGAGATATAAACCAATATAATTAAAAACGCGCTTTGCAAAACGGGGACCTTCTGCCATCTGGCGCCGCATATCGTGGAGTATCCAATGAATGGCAGCGAGCAAAGGGGAGAGGATTATATTCAAAGTTAATGCCGTAATAGCCAGCATCTGCGGCCAGATGGGAATTGACCAGGCAAAAAAGATTTGAAGAATACTATCCAGAATGACTGTGGTGTTTAATTCACCATAAAAAGGAACCCAGGCTTCCCCCTGGCGGGTGAGGGCCGGCAACCATGGAAGCAAACTGGCCAGAGCCAGACCAAAACACAGAAAGATTTTTTTCCATTCCCTTGGATACATCCCCAATGCAAGAACCCCCAGTGAGAATGCATAAATGATGGCTGTATTGTGCGCCCACATCAGAAGGCCAATTGAAGCTGTCAACCCGATCCATTTCTTTTGCAGTAACCAGATGATACTGAGCGTATAAAGCATGGTATAGAGCGAATAAACTCTGACATCGCGTGCGACCCAGGCCTGGTAAGGCATTAGAGCCAGCATGCCGAGGCAAAATATCTTTTGCCGGTAAGATAAATGCAGCATGTTGGTGAGTTTCCAAACCAGAAACAGAGTGATGATGCTGAACATACACGGCAAAATTCGAACGCTTAGATCGCCCGTGCCCCCAAAACGTGGCATAAACCAGATGAGGATTTCCCAGAGTGGGGGTGATATATTTACTTGCAGTTTTTGAATCATCGTAAACAAATCAAAATGGCTGATGGCCACACTGAACACTTCGTTGTACCAGAAGGGAACCTGAAACAAGCCTTGCAGGCGGAAAATAATGCCTGTAAAAATGATCATAGATAACCAGGGGCGTGAGAAAAGATTATCTTTCAGGCGGTAGTGGTGGATGAGAGAAGTGGATCGGAAATTTTCAAGCATAAAAAGCTCCCATTAATGAAATAGGCAATGATGAAAACGAGGGAAAGGTCAGGGATTCCTCAGTGGATTTGCATACACTTCCACATTCCCCACCGAGAACACCTGCTGCCATTCATCTTCCACCTGGGTGATCAGAGGCCGCAAACCGGGGAGAAAATTGGCATTGAATTCGCGGGCCAGTGCATCCAGAATAATATAGCGGGCATCCTGGCTCTGGCAGGGATAAGCGATGCGTTCAACCAGCCCTTCAGGCACCAGGCCGGCATCCGCGCCATCACAGGTGAGGGAGATTGACCAGGTGGATTTGCGATCTGTCTGGACGGCCCAGATGATCTGCGGCGAGGCGATCACCAAATCGCTGCGGGCTGCATGGGCGGAAACGTAATTAGCTGCAGCTTCATAATCGGCTGGCGGAGCCAGGTAGAGGAATTCTGAACCGGTGAAGAAAGTGTCTTTGTTCCACACAGCCAATGAAATGTCGTTGAGCAGCATCCAGAGCAGGGGGAAACAGGCCAGCAGGCTGGCCAGAACGGCCGCCAGGCGGGTAAGGCGCCGCCAGGGGAATATTTCCGCGGCCCAGGCGGCAAAAGCTGGCAGGGTTCGCCAGAAGAAACAGGCAATGCCGAGGGCGGCCAGAGGGAAGATGGGAATCAGGTAGTGCAGGCCGTAGCCGGCAGGGGTGTAGAAGGCCAGCACCGGCAGAAGGAGGCTGAGGAAGAATAGAATGCTGTTGCGGCGCAGCGGCCCGGCCGGGAGCATGAACAACCCGGCCAGTCCCAGCACCAGCCAGCTTTCGCGGCGAACCCACTCTCCGCTGTTGATGATGAGGTTGACCGCCTGGATGAAGGGCGGGGCAGAGGCCTTGTAAGCCTGTATGAAGTGCAGATCAGACCAGGCCTGAGCCGGGTTGGAAAGGAGGATGGGGGCAAGTAAAAGACAGGGTAAAGTCAACATCAAACCCAGGCCCGGCAGGAACCAGCGCGGTTTTTCGATGAGCAAGATCAGGGAGAGGGCCAGAACAGCCGTGATCCCTAAAAAATCGGTGGCGAGACTGGCGCCTGCGGCCAGACAGCTGACCACCAGCCAGGTTTTGCCAGAGGGCTGCGAAAGCTTCAGGCTGCCCAGCAGGGCCAGCAGCACCAGAGGGGCGCTCAGGTTATAGGTGAACCCGAGCCGGCTGTTGGCGGCTGCCCAGGGGAAAATCGCCAGCAGGGCAGCTGCAGCCAGGGCTTTTGCCGGGCCCAGCGAAGAAACGGCCGCTGCATAAAGCAGCGCCACGCTGACCAGGCCGCATGCAGCACACAGGGCGCGCAAGGTCCAGATATCAGGACCAAGCAAACGGAAGGCAAAGGTGAGCAGGTATAAAAAGAGCGGCGGCCGCTGGATGAGAAGAGGGGCATCTTGAATGGCAAAAATCTGCCAGCGTCCTTCCAGCAGGTGCTGCCCGAGAACGATGAAGTCGCCTTCATCGGTGAACCAGCCCGGGCTGGTGCGCAAGTTGGCGAAACGCAAAAAAGCCGCCAGCAGCAGCACTGCAGCCAGGACCACCCAGGGCCAGAACTTATTGAGCCTGGTCACAGAAATCATGCAGGCTTTCGATCATGTAGGCCAGCATCTCATCTGTCAGGCCGGGGTACACCCCCAGCCAGAAGACCTGGTTCATCACGAAATCGGTGTTTTCCAGGCTGCCCGCCACGCGGTAATCGAGGTTCTGATAAGCCGGCTGGCGGGTGAGGTTGCCGCCAAAAAGCAGACGGGTGCCAATTTTGCGGGCATCGAGGAAGCGCAGCAGGGCCTGGCGGTCGAAAGGTGCGCTGGCCTGCACGGCCAGCGGGAAGCCAAACCAGCTTGGGTCTGAATTTGGGGTGGCCTGCGGCAGAATAAAGAATTCCTGCAGGTCCTGCAGCCCATTGAGGAGGGTGTTAAAGTTGCGCTTGCGGGTTTCAATAAAACCAGGCAGTTTGTCGAGCTGGGCCACCCCCACAGCCGCCTGCATATCGGTGGCTTTGAGGTTGTAGCCGATGTGGGAATAGGTGTATTTGTGGTCGTAGCCGTAGGGCAGGCTGCCGAGCTGCCAGTCGTAGCGTTTGCCGCAGGTGGCATCGTGGCCGGTTTCGCACCAGCAGTCGCGGCCCCAATCGCGAAACGACTCAACCAGTTTTTTAAGGGCAGGGGAACCGGTCAGCACGCAGCCGCCTTCGCCCATGGTCAGGTGGTGGGCGGGGTAGAAGCTGACCGTGGCCAGGTCGCCAAAGGTACCCACCATGCGCCCGTTATAAAGCGCACCGGTGGCATCACAGCAGTCCTCGATCAGCCAGAGGTGATTCTGGTGGGCGAAGGCGCGCACGGTTTGCAGGTCGAAGGGGTTGCCCAGGGTGTGGGCCAGGATGATGGCGCGGGTGCGCGGGCTGAGAGCAGCTTCGAGCTGGCTCACATCCACGTTGTAAGTGGGAATATGCACGTCCACAAACACCGGCCTGAGCTGGTTTTGCAGAATGGGGTTGACGGTGGTGGGGAAGCCGGCGGCGACGGTGATGACCTCGTCGCCGGGTTTGAGCTGCCGTTCACCAAGTGTGGGCGAGGTGAGGCAGGTGAGGGCCAGCAGGTTGGCGGATGAGCCTGAATTGACCAGAATGGCATGCCGAAGCCCCCAGAAGGCGGCAAAGCGTTTTTCAAATTCGTGGGCAAAACGGCCGGTGGTCAGCCAGAAATCCAGGCCCGATTCCACCAGAAGACGCAGCTCATGGGCGTCGAAAACGCGGCCCGAAACCGGCACGGGGCTTTGCCCCGGGATAAACGGCCTGGCTGGGAAAGCCTCAGCCGTGTAGGCATCCACCAGGGCCAGAATTTGCTGACGGAGGGCATCGGCTTTTTCACTCATGGGCAAAGAACTCCTGATACCAGGCGATGGTGCGGCGCAGACCTTCGTCCAGATCGAACAGCGGCTGCCAGTCGAGCAGGCTGCGGGCTTTGGCGGCGCTCAGATATTGGTGGCGGATTTCATTGCTGGCTTCACAGCGCACGTCGGGTTCCAGCGGCGACTGCATGAGCCCTGAAACGCGCTTCACCAGATCGAGCACAGAAACCTGAATTTCATTGGAAAAATTGAAGGCCTCGCCCTTGAGCGCGGGGTTTTGCGCCAGCTTTTCGGCCAGCAACATATAGGCCGCGGCGCCATCTTCCACGTAAAAATAATCGCGGATGTAGCGGCCATCCGAACGGATCACCGGGCGCTGCCCGCGCACCAGGGAGCGGATGGTGCCGGGGATGATGCGGTTCCAGTTCAGGTCGCCGCCGCCATAAAAATTGCCGCAGCGGGTGATGGCCACCGGCAGCCCGTAGGTGACAGCGTAGGTATGGGCGATGAGATCCGCGCACGATTTGCTCACATCGTAAGGATGGTTGCCCTGCAGCGGGGTGGACTCATCATACGGGAGCTTATCCTGGTCGCCATAGGCTTTATCGGATGAGGCCACCACCACCTGGCGCACTGAGGGAGAGCGGCGGCAGGCTTCCAGCAAATTCCAGGTGCCCTGAATATTGGTTTCAAAAGTGGAAATGGGATTGCGGTTGGCAATACCCACAATGGCCTGGGCGGCCAGATGAATGACGGTGTTGGCTTCATATTCACCCAGCGCGCGTTCCAGCACCTCGCGGTCGCGCACGTCGCCGCGCACCACCTTGACCCGCGACATCAGGTCGTGCTGGAAAAGTTCACTTTGCGGCACCCAGTCGCGCACCAGGCAGATGACATCTGCGCCGGCATCCAGCAGGCGCTGCACCAGCCAGCTGCCCACCAGTCCGCTGCCGCCGGTTACAAAAGTTGGACGATCTTGCCAGAAATTCATCACCACACCTTCCATGGGGCCTTGTTATCAGCCCAAAGAGATTCCAGATAACGCACATCGCGCAGGGTATCCATGCACTGCCAGAAGCCGCTGTGCTGGTAAGCCATCAACTGGCCTTCAAGTGCCAGGTTTTCCATGGGGCTGCTTTCCAGCGGCATATCTTCAGTGATATAGTCGAAAACCTGCGGCTCAAAAACACAAAAACCGCCGTTGATCCAGCCTTCGCCGGCCTGCGGTTTTTCAGCAAACCCCCTGATCGTTTCACCTTCAATGGAAAGGCTGCCAAAACGCCCGGGCGGGCGCACGGCCGTGACGGTGGCCAGTTTGCCATGCCGGCGGTGGAAGGCCAGCAGATCGTTTAAATTGATATCTGCCACACCGTCACCGTAGGTGAACATGAAGGTTTCATCGCCAATCCACTTCTGCAGTTTTTTTACGCGGCCGCCTGTGGTGGTCATCAGGCCGGTGTCCACCAGATGCACCGTCCAATCATCCACAGGGGCGTCATAGGTCTTTACAGCACCGGTGTTGAGCTGAATGGTCAGGTCGCGGCTGAGAAGCTGGTAGTTGAGAAAATAATGTTTGATGATCTCGGCTTTATACCCCAAAGCCACCACAAATTCCTTAATATCATGGGCAGCATAGATATTCATGATGTGCCAGAGCATGGGATACCCGCCAATTTCAACCATCGGTTTGGGCTTCAGGGTGGTTTCTTCTGAAAGGCGGGTGCCAAGGCCGCCCGCAAGAATGATCACTTTCATGCTATTCCTCCAGGATGGGTTATTATGATTATACTATAAGTGGCCTTTCGGTTTTGGAAGCGTTCTTCCGGTGTATAATATTTCCATGCGTACGTTCTTTCAACATCCATTTTTCACGCGGTATGGATGGGCATTTTTGCTGATTTTTTGTGGATTGATTTTGATTGTATCCAGCATCGGCGAACCAGGCCCGGCAACCACCATGGCCTCACCGCAGCCCGCTGTTACTGCCACAGAACCTGGACCAGCGATGACCCCAACCACAACAAGGGCGCCGGTTCCTCTGGCTACCTTGCGCCCCACTGCAACCCTGCAGCCAACCCTGACCCGCACCATCACCCCCAGCCCCACCCTGGCGCCGTTTGACGACACCGGGACTTTGAAGGATATGGAAATTGTCCTCTGGCATACCCTTTCAGGGCCAGCCGCCAGGGAATTGGAAGCGTTGGTGCTGGCGTTTAACCGCCTTGACCGCTATGGACTGAAGCTGCGCCTGGAAGCTGCCCCTGACCTGCTGACCTGGAAGGCTGACCGGCAGGTGACGCCGACGGCGCCCTGGCAGCTGATGCTGGGATCCGTCCCCGCCCCCGACCTGGTGCTGGCGCCTCGCACTGTGCTGGATGAGCTGGGCGGTTTGAAAGATTTAAACGCCCTCAAGGCGCACCCTAATTTGGGTTTGGCTCAAAGCGCCGGAGATGGGCAACACCTGGATCTGTTTTATTCCGCACCGGCCGTGTTTTACAACCGCACCTGGGCAAAGCAGCTGGGTTTCCTTGAACCTCCGGCTGACCTTTCAGCCTTGCGCGAGCAGGCCTGCGCCGGAAACCAGGCCTTGAAACGCGACGACACAACCAAAAACGATGCCCAGGGGGGATGGATGCTGCAGGCGGATGGATTAACCCTGCTGGCCTTATCCGAATCCATGAGCGCAGACCTGACCAACGCGGCCAGCGCCACCCGGCCGCTTTTTGAGATGTTAAAAGAGATGCAGGTGGGCAACTGCCTCTGGCAGGCGCCGGCATACCGCCCGGCGCAGAGCGGCGCCGAAGCCCTGCTGCAGCGCCAGGCCTTGCTGGCCAACGGCAGGGTGGAAGACGCGCTGGTTTATGAAGATATGGCGCGGATTCTAAAGAGCAAAGATGAATGGCTGATGCTGCCTTACCCTGATTTTCCAGTCGAAGCCATTTCTTTGAGCATTCTGCCGGGACTTTCCGAACGCGAATTGGGAGCCTGGGTGGTGGCGCGCTGGCTGGCGCAGCCCGAACAGGCCGGCCGGCTGGCCCTGGCTGGCGGCAGCCTGCCCGCCACAAAAACAGAATTGACTTTACGTGATGAACTGCGCCTGAATCATCCCCAGCGCGCCGAGGCGCTGAACTGGCCGCTGCCCGAAACACCCCTGAAAGAACCCTTCTGGCCCGATTTGGGTTTGCTGCTGCAGGATGCAGCCGGGAGGGTGTTGAAGCCGGAAAATGCACCAGACCGCATTCCAGTGATTGTGGATTTGTTGTGGAAAGAAATCAGCGCTCTTTTATCCAGCCAACCCTGAGAGGACACATGACAGAAAATCTCACCCCGGTCATTATTTATACAGATGGTGCCTGTTCCGGCAACCCGGGCCCAGGCGGATGGGCTGCTTTGCTGCGCAGCGGCAAACACCAGAAGGAAATCAGCGGGGGAGAAGATCAGACCACCAACAACCGCATGGAATTGACGGCTGCCATTGAAGCGCTGCGCGCTCTGAACAAACCCTGCCGGGTGCTGATTTATACCGATTCAGAGTATTTGCAGCGTGGGGTGACGGAATGGATGGCTGGCTGGAAGCGGCGGGGCTGGCAGCGCAAAGAAGGCCCATTGAAAAATGCCGATCTGTGGCGCTCTCTGGATGAACTGCTGGATGTCCATACAGTAGAATGGCAGTGGGTGAAGGGCCATGCGGGGCATGCTGAAAATGAACGGGTGGACCAGCTGGCCCGCCAGGAAATTGACCTGCGGCGCCGCCTTTAGGAAGGGAAAAGAAATGAACCCGGATTCGAGCCATCACCAGCCGCCCAAAAACCTGGAAGCCTTTGCCCTCCCTGAGCGATTATTCCTGTTTCAAGAAGCCCTGGAACTGACTGCCGACGCCGTGCTGATGACAGACCTGGATGGAAAGGCCATTTACGCCAACCCTGCATTTGCCAGCTTGACCGGTTTTTCGGCGGCGGAAATTCCAGGCCGGAACATGAAATATTTGACGCCAGGGCAGAATGAGGCGGCCTTTTATCAGAAGGTCTGGCAGGACATTGCAGCCGGGCAAACCTGGAGCGGGGAAATGATCGGGCATCGAAAAGATGGATCGGTTTACCTGGGAAAAATGACGGCTCGGAAAGTAAAGGGGCAGACCAACACTGAACAGGTGATCATCACCATCAGGGATATCACAGCACAACAAAAAATGGCGCATGATCTTGCAGAAAGCAAGGACCATTTCAACAAAATGACCGCCAATGCTCACGATGGAATCGCTATTCTGGATAATCAAGGCTGCATCATCTACTGGAATCGGGCTGCTGAAACGATCTTGGGCTATTCTGCAGAAGAAGCGGTGGGGAAGGATCTGATTAACCTGATTGCCATGCCTGAGCAACAGGAATTCATGCACCAGCAGGCGCAGGTGTTCAACCAGACGGGTGAAAGCAAAGCCATTGGCCAGCTGGTTGAAATGGAGGCCCGCGGCAAGGGCGGCAAACCAGTGTATCTCGAAGTGGCCATCTCTGCCATAAAATCCCACGAGGGTTGGGGGGCACTGGGAATTATGCGGGACATTTCCCAACGAAAGGCGTTGGAAGAGGAACTTCGTCGGCAGGTTGAGGAGCAGGAAATGCTGCGGGCCACCCTGATGGATATCTGGCAGCAACTTGATCTTTCAAAATTGCTGGAAGATTTATTGATCAGGGCAGCCAGCATGATGCGGGTCAACTACGGCTGCCTGGCCTTATTTGATGAGATTTCTCAGGAACTTGAAATGGTGGTGACCTATAACCTCACCCCCGCCTATCGCGGAATCAGGGTTAAGCTGGGAGAAGGCGGCCTGGGATGGGCCGGTTTGCACCGGCAGCCGTTGATTGTGCCTGATTATGGCGCCTGGGAAGGAAAATCTGACAAGTTTGCGGAGTTGGCAGGAGCCACCTTTATTTTTATGCCGTTGGTGATGTTGGACCAGCTTTTAGGGGTGATTGTGGTAGGGGCAGATAAAAACCTGCATCAATTTAAAGAACAGGATACAGGTTTATTGGAAGTTTACGCCCGGCAGGCATCCATAGCCATTCACAATGCCCAGCTTTACCAGGAGGTTAAAGAACGCTCTTATGAGGCGCAAACCCTGGGGCAGGTGGTCGAGTCGATTCTGGCGGCATCTAACCTGAAAGAAGCTGCCGGGTTGATTCTGGAAGAAATGATGCGGGTGATTCCTTCCACCAGCGCTTCACTGCAATTATTGAAGGATGGCACCTTGAAAGTTCTGGCTGTGCGCGGTTTTGCCAATATCTCTGACGTGGAACAGTTTGTTTTTCCCGCTGATTCGACCCGTTTTCCCAATATGCGCGCATTGGAAGAAGGACTGGTGATTCTGGAGGATGCGCCTCAGGAGTATGAAGCCTTTACTTTCGCATCTTTGGGACACATCCGCTCATGGATGGGGCTGGCCTTGAAAGTCAGGGGCAGAGCTATCGGCCTGTTGACCCTCGATCATGTCGAAAAGAACCGTTTCACTGCCGCACATGCACAATTGGCAGAGCGTTTTGCGAATCATCTGGCGCTGGCATTCGAGAAGCACCAAATTCTTGAGGAAACCCGCCAGGCGCGAGATGATTTGCGCCAGCGGGAAGCTTACCTGAGATCCATTATTGAAAACTTCCCTCTGGTGGTTTGGTTAAAAGATACCCAGGGGCGTTTCTTGATGGTGAATGATGCTTATGCGCGCACGGTTGGCCTGATGAGCGCCGGCCAAATGCTAGGAAAAACGGATTATGATTTCTGGCCAGCGGCGGCAGCAGCTCAGAACCGGGAGGATGACGCTGAAGTGATGCGCATTCGGCGGCGCAAATTTGTTGAAGAGCAGGTCAGGGTTGGAGAAGAAGACCGCTGGTACGAGACTTACAAGACGCCCATCATTGATGAAAACGGGATCGTCCTGGGAACCTGCGGTTTTGCCCGCGATATCACCGAACGAAAAATTGCTGAGAAAGCCTTGCGGGAAAGCGAAGAAAGGTATCGTGGTTTATTTAATGCCGTCAGAGATGCCATTTATATTCAAGATCGCCAGCGCCGGTTTATCGAGGTGAACGATGGCGCACTGGAAATGTACGGCTATCCCCGAGACTATTTTATTGGAAAAACGCCAGAGACTTTTGCCGCTCCTGGAATGAATGATATGAAGGACATTATCCTTCAATTTGAGCGGGCTTATCAGGGAGAACGGCGGCAATTTGAGTTCTGGGGGCAGCGTAAAAATGGCGAAATATTCCTGAACGAAGTTCGCCTGTTTAGAGGGCTTTATTTTGGACAGGATGTGGTGGTGACGCTGGCGCGGGATGTGACTGAGCGAAGAATGGCCGAAGAAAAACTGCGTGAAAGTGAAGAGAAGTTCCGTGAACTGGTGGCCCAATCTTATGACGGCATTTTGCTGACCGACACCCGCGGGCGGGTGGTGGTTTGGAATCACGGCATGGAAACGATTACCGGCTATCCACAGGAAGAAATCATTGGCAAGAGAATCTGGGATGTGCAATTACTGATGGTGCCAGACCATCCCAAAAAAGCCGAGAGAGGCGAACAATTTAGAGCCATATTGCAGGAAGGCTTAAAGGGCCGGGGCGAGCTGGCTTCGCTGCTCCAGCGCGAAGCGCCAATAAGGCGGCGGGACGGCCAGATTTGTTATATTTTGCAAACCGGGTATCTGGTCAAGGTCTCCAACGGCTACCTGATCAGCACCCTGATCAGGGACATCACCGGCCAGAAACAGGTCCAAGAACAGCTGGTGAAGGCCAAGGAAGCTGCTGAAGATGCCAGCCGCGCCAAAAGTGCCTTTTTGGCAGCGGTCAGCCATGAAATTCGCACACCCATGAACGGCATTGCCGGCATGGTGGATTTGCTGCAAACCACGCCGCTTTCCTCGGAGCAGCGTTCTGACCTGGACATCATTCGCGCCAGCGCAGAATCCTTGCTGGCCATCATTAATGATATTTTAGATTTTTCAAAAATCGAATCGGGGCATTTCGAACTGGACGAACATCCCTTCCTGCTGGGCCAGACCATTCAAGAGGCAGTGGAACTGGTGGAGCCGCAGGCACGCAGAAAAGCGATCCATATCTTACAGGATCTTGATCCACAAATGCCGCAGCGAGTGGTGGGTGATTCCATCCGTTTACGGCAGATTCTGATCAATTTGCTCGGCAATGCGGTCAAATTTACTCAGCAGGGCCAAGTGAAGTTGAGCTTGCGGGTGAGGGAAGAAGATCAGCGGATTGAATTGAAATTCGCGGTGCAAGATTCTGGCATTGGCATTCCCCCTGAAAAACAGAGCCTGCTGTTTCAGCCTTTCAGCCAGGTGGATAATTCCACATCGCGGCGCTATGGCGGCACAGGGCTGGGCCTGGCCATCAGCCGCTGGTTGTGTGAGATGATGGGCGGGCGCATATGGGTGGAAAGCACAGGGGTGGATGGCGAGGGATCCACATTCTTCTTCAATATCTGGATTAAACCCGCTTCCATTGAACAGCACGATCTTCCACAGCAGCCAGGGTATCTGGTGAATGACTACGATCTGATCCAGGTATCACGCCTGTATCCCTGGCGCATTTTGCTGGTGGAAGATAATTTGATCAACCAGCAGGTGGCTCTGCGAATGCTGGAACGGATGGGGTATCAGGCGGTCACCGCTGCGAATGGCTATGAGGCGTTGAGTTACCTGGAAAGCCAGATGTTTGATGTCATTTTGATGGATATCCAGATGCCTGAAATGGACGGCTATGAAACCACACGGCGCATCCGCAAAATGCTTCCTGAGGAACAGCAGCCCTGCATTATCGCGATGACAGCCAATGTTCTCAGCGAGGCCCAAGATGCCTGCCGCCAGGCGGGCATGGATGATTTTCTGGCCAAACCAGTAGAATTAATGGATTTGATGCATGTACTGCGCCGGACCGGACGACAATCGCTGGTGTCGCGGAAAAATAAAGCAGGCCCAGATCAACAGAAGAGCGGGCAAGCATTAAACAAAGCAGCGCTCTCCAAGCTGCGTGAGATGATTGGAGATGTGGATGGATCGCTTATTTCTGAATTAATTGCCGAATTCTGCCGTGAGACGCCCGCCAACCTTGTTGAAGCGAAAAACCTGCTGGCCAGGGGCGAGATGGAAACATTAAGGCGGCTGCTTCACACATTGAAATCCACTTCTGCTTCGCTGGGCGCCGAGGTGCTTTCCGCGCAGGCGCGGCAGGCTGAACAATGGGTGAAGAACGCGATCGACGAAAAAAACATCAACCAGGCGCAGGGATTGGTGCTGCTGGCTTCCTGCACGGAAGCCTTGCAGGCGGTGATGCCGGAACTGGATGCGGTGGTCAAAGGAGGAAAAAATGGCTGACATTTCCGCTCCGGTGGTTTTGGTGATTGACGACGAAAGTTTTAACCGCCGGATTCTGGCGGCTTCATTGGAAAAACACGGATTTGTTCCGCGCCAGGCTGAAAATGGCGCGCGCAGCCTTGATATTTTACGCAGCGAGAAAATTGACACCATTCTGCTGGACCTGTTGATGCCTGAGATGGACGGTTTTGAAGTCATTCGGATTGTCAAAAGTGACCCGACACTGCGGGACATCCCGATTATCGTCACCTCCTCGCTGGATGAAATGAAAAGCATTATCCGCTGTATTGAGATGGGCGCCACCGATTATCTGACCAAGCCGATTGATGAGGTGATGCTGCTGGCGCGGCTAAATGCATCGCTGGCTGACAAGTTTTTCCATGACCGGGAAAAAGCCTATTTGAAAGATTTGCAGCAGGCCCGCGACCGTCTCAAAGCAGTTTTTGCTGTCATTCCCGACCTCATCATCCGCATTGGATGGGATGGCACTTACAGAGAATTTTTTGCATACCTTGAGAAAGATTTGATCCTGCCGGTGGAGGCATTGCTGGGCAAGACGATCAGGGAAATTTTGCCGTCAGGCAAAGCAGACATTTTTTATCAATGTCTGGAAGAGGCGCGGGCGAACGGCCGCTCTGGCACGGTGGAATATGACCTGGATGTGATTGGCGGAGCGCAAACTTTTGAACTGACCATGATCACCCTCGGCGAGGAAGGCGCCCTGGCGGTGATCCACAATATTACCGAACGCAAGAAACTGCAATATTCTGTGCAAACCGCCCAAAAAATGGCCGGCCTTTCGACCATGGCCGGCGGCGTGGCGCATGAGATTAATTCACCGCTGCAGGTGATGTCGGGGACAGTGGAAATGTTGAAGGACATGATCCATAAAAACGAATGGGATCCGGCCTATGTGGAGAGCAAACTGAACCTGATTCAGCGCAATATTGAACGCTGCGCCAGCATCACCCACAGCCTGTTCAGTTATGCCAGCCCGTTCAGCGGCGAAATGCAGCCCAAACGGTTGAACCAGATTATTCAAGATACCCTCGAGCTGGTTTCGAGCCAGCTTGCTCCTGAGCGGATCACTTTAAAACTGGAATTAATGGCGGCTGAACCTCTTTTGGTTTGCAATCAGCAGCAGGTGCAGCAGGCGCTGATCAATCTCTTGACCAATGCGCGAGATGCCATATATTTTCAGGGAGAAATTATCATTCGCACATTGATGGCAGATGATCACAAGGCCATTCTATGTCAGGTGAGCGATAACGGCCACGGAATGACGGCGGATATTCGCAGCCGCATCTTTGACCCATTTTTCACCACGAAATCGGTGGGCCGTGGGGTGGGGCTGGGACTGGCCAATGTGCTGGCCACCATGCGCGCACATGGTGGAAAGGTGACGGTTGACAGCGAGCCGCATGTGGGCACCACCTTTACTCTGATTTTCCCGCTTGAAGCACAGCAGGATCCGGATGTGAGCGTGAATGGACGGTATACAGGGTAAGCGTTTCTTTTTGCCCTGAATTGGAGACAACAAAACTGTTTTCTCCCAAAAAACCTCTTGACATTTTAGAACGATCGTTCTATAATTTGAATATCAGAATAAACGTTCTATTAACCATTCAGGAGGCCGTATGGAACTGACCAACCACTCATCCTTACAATCTTTTCGCCAATACCTTTCGCGCATTCAAATCCGACGCAACCTGGTCTTTGGCATCATCATCATTGGCGCGCTGATTGCTTTTGAAATTTTCAATTACTCCACCACCGATTATGCGCTGACCGATTTGCTGGGCAACCTTGAATTTGCCGGGCTGCGCTGGGCCACTATTCTTTCGATTGCTTTCTGCGGCATTGATTTTGCCGGAATCGCCCGCCTTTTCACCCCTGATGACGGCAACAAAGATGCTCACGAGGCCTGGTATCTGTTTGGCGCCTGGATGCTGGCCGCCACCATGAATGCCATTCTTACCTGGTGGGGCGTTTCCATGGCGGTGATCAATCATTCCGTGCAGAGCAACGGCGTGATTGATGCCGCTTCTGTCAGCAGAATTGTCCCCATTTTTGTGGCTCTGATGGTCTGGGTGATTCGCATTCTCATCATTGGTTCCCTTTCGTATAACAGCAGCCGCATTTTTTCTGCTCAGGCCGTTCAGGCAGATCATCCCCGGCGGACGGTTAACGCGCAACCAACTACTTCCCTGCCAGCCCGCACCCTTTCCACCCCTGCCCCGGCTCCCCGCACCCCGGCTTATACCCCGGTGGTGACGTCTTCCGCCCCGGTTTCGCAGGCTGCCTTCTCAGCACCAACGCCCACCGCTGCGCCCATTCGCCCGGCTCCCAAACCCGCTCCGCGTTCTGAAAGCCCCTTTGTGCGCCCTGAGGCAATGACTAACCGCCCTGAACCCACTTACCACAGCGTGGCAGCGGCTCCCCGGAATGGGGGCAATGAAACCCACCAGTTCTGAATTCAGGAAAAAAATAACCTCCTGATGTAACACCGGATTCAAACGTCCCCAGATTGATAGCAATCTGGGGACGTTCTTGATTTGTCCAGGAAGATGCTTTTTCAGGTTTGCAGAATCAGGCTCTGCACGGCTTCCAACTGCTCCATTTCTCCAATAAAACCAATCCGGTCGCCGGGTTCAAACACGGTGTTAGATTTCGGGTTGGCGATCAGTTTCTTGTTGCGGATAAGCGCCACCACAGATGCGCCGGTTTGGGCGCGCAGATTGGCTTCTTGCAGCGATTTTCCAACCAAAAAACTGGATTTTCCCACTTCCATCCAAATGATTTCCAGACCTTTCATGGCTGCCATAAGGTCATGCAGTGAGCGGAGTTCGGCTTCTGAATTAATTGTCATGCCGTATTCATCATGGCGGACAGCTTCAGTGTATTGGTAGACCTCATGCAGTGGAAAACCGAGGTTAATGAGGGTGTGGTTAATCACTTCCAGGCCGCCTTCCAACTCAGGCAGAATGATGTGACTGGCGCCGAGGTTGGTCAGAGTGCGGATCCCCTTTTCGGTGGCGGCCCGGGCGATGATGGGCAGGTCCGGGTTGATATCTTTGGCTGCGGTGACCACCATGAAGGCAGTGGTTTCATCAGGCACGGTCACCACCAGGATGCTGGCTGTGTCGAGATGGGCATGCTGGATGACTTCAGAATTTCCAGCATCGCCATAAAGGGTAGGGATGCGCTTTTGGTTCAGGCGTTCAATGCATTCGGCGTCCGATTCAATCACCAGTAAGGGGATGGAGAGCGATTCAAGCACATCTACCAGGTGTTTTCCAACCCGGCCGTAGCCGATCACCACGGCGTGCTGCTGGAGCTTTTCATCCTTGATTTCAGGGATGGGAATATTGGCTTCCAGCTGTTTCCAGAAGAAGGGGATTTTTTGCAAGTTCTTTTCAAGGATGGGCAGCAGCCGATACATAAAAGGATTCAGGGTGATTGAGATCAAGGCGGCTGCCAGAATCAGCGAATATTGATTGGAGGTGATCATGCCCAAATTCAGCCCGCCCTGGCCCAGAATAAAGGAGAATTCGCCGATCTGGCTTAACCCAATGGCGATGACCAGAAAGGTGCGCGCGGGCCGAGGAAACAGCAAACCGAGCAAGATGACAATCAACGCCTTACCAAGGATGACCACCAGAGTCAGAGAAACCACCTGACCAAGGTTGGCCCACAGGAAGATGGGATTGACCAGCATGCCAATGGAGACAAAAAACAGCACCGAGAAGGCTTCTCGGAAAGCGAAAACATCGGCGCCGACCTGATGGCTGAGATGGGACTGACTGATGATGGCGCCCGCCACAAAAGCACCCAGGGCCAGGGATACGCCAAAGAACTTGGATGCGGCCATGGCCGTGCCCAGAGTGATGGCCAGGACGGCCAGCACAAAAAGCTCGCGCGAGCGGGTGTGGGCAACCCGTTCCAGCAGCCAGGGGATGAAGCGGACTCCGGCGAAGAACATGATGGCAGCAAAAGCCACTGCCTTGAACAGGGTGAAGGCTAAATTTTGCCAATCCATTGACCCGCTGCTGGCCAGGGTGGGCATGAGCACCAGGATGATCACTGAGAGAATATCCTGCATGACCACCATGCCCACAGCCGCCTGCCCGTGCGAGGTGTTGAGCAATGAATGATCCATCAGACCGCGCAGCAGCACGACCGTGCTGGCCACGGAAATAATCACCCCCAACTCAAGGCTGGCTGCCAGGCTCCAACCCCAGGTCTGTCCCAGCCCGAAACCCAGCAGGGTTGAAAAAAACATCTGGAGCAGGGTCCCCGGAACGGCAATATCGCGCACCCGCCACAGGTCGCCAAAGGAAAAATGCAGCCCCACGCCAAACATCAGGAAGATCACACCCATTTCAGCCAGCTGCTGAATGGTTTGAATGTCGCCAACAAAGCCAGGGGTGAAAGGGCCAATGAGAATGCCGGCCAGCAGGTAGCCAACGATGGAGGGCAGGCCCATTTTTCGGGCCATGGCGCCGCCGATGAAGGCCACCACCAGGGCCAGGGTGATATTGATTAACAACGGAATGTCGTGCAAAATATCGTTCTCCTTTCAAGCGCGTTAAGCAGAATGCGGCAGCGGGCCGCATTCTGCTTTGAAAATGTTGGTTTCTCCTGCAGGCCTTTACTTATTCAAATTTGAAGCGCGAAAGACCGATGCCAAAGAGGATGGCGGCCATGGCCAGCAGCACCCCCACCGGCAAAGCCACTCCTTCCAGACCCTGACCGCGAACGATGAGGTTCTGGAAAGCCATCATGGCCCAGTAATGAGGTGTGGCCAGCTGCACCAGCGGAATCTGAATGCTGGGGAACATGGCGCCGCTGACCACGGCCATGAGCAGGATGATGAGGGTGGTCAGGCCGCTGATTTGCCCTTCGGAGCGCACCAGGGCAGCGATCATGATGCCGAAGCCTGAAAGGACCGCGCCGCAGGCGGACACGGTGAGCAGCATGGCCGGCACGGAACGGCCCAGGGAAAGACCGAAGATAAAATGGGCCACGCCCAGTAAAATCAGCAGTTGGGCGGCGGTGAGCAGAAAATAGGGGATGATTTTACCCAGCAGAATGGCAGCCCGCGGCACAGGAGCCGCCATCAGGCGGCGCAGGGTGCCGGTGGTGCGTTCAGCCAGCAGGGTGCCGGCCAGGGTTTCGGCCAAAAAGAAGACAAACATCAGGCTGTAACCCGGAGTCAGGTATTCCATCAGGTTGGGCGGCCGGTTTGAGGCATCCTGCTCGGCGGCAGATTTCATTTCCACATTGATGAGCGGATCGGCGAGGGCGGCATCCACCTGCACCGAAACAATGCTGTTGATGGCGGTTTCGAGGAATTTTTGGATTTGCGGATCAAAGCCGCCGCCGCTGGAAAGCGTGCTGGCAGATTGGTTGATGGCGGTTTTGATGCCGCGGGAAACCTCGGCATCCACGATGACCCGGGTGATGGCCTGCTGGGTGAGGCCGAGGACAATTTTGGCTTTTTCGCTCTGGGCCGGGTCAATCATCACTTCAATTTTGCCACCTTCTTTGGTCTGGATGGCTGCGGAGAAATCGGCAGGGATGATGATGGCCGCCATGCGTTCTCCCTTGCCCACTTTCTTATCCGCTTCGGCGCGTGAGGACAGCGCGGTCACTTCCAGGGTGCCGGCATTGTTTAACGCCGCCACCACCTGCTGGCTGCCCGCGCCGTCATCTTCATTGACCAGAAAAACGGCCACTGTGGGCGATCCGCCGCCAAAGACCGACCCCATGATCCACATAAACAGGAACGGCACCAGCAGCAAAACGGCGAACAGGCTGGGCTGCTGGGCGAGGATGCGAAATTCTTTCCGGGTTACGGACCAGATTTGCGCGATCATGCTTCCTCCAGAAAGTCAAAGCGTTTTACCGCGTAGAAGAAAAATACAGCGGCAAAAAGAAGGAGAATGCCGATTTGCGGCAGCACTTCCACCAGGCCGTAACCGCGCACCATCAGGTTTTGATAACCGATCAGGGCATGGGTGTGGGGCATGAACAACCCGATGGTGCGCAGGAAGGACGGCATGAGGTCTACCGGGAACATGCAGCCGCCCAACAGGGCGCCGATGATGAGGGGGGCGGTGAGGATGCCTGAGCTGATGCGCGAGGCGCCGGAGGCGAGGCCAATGGCTGTGGCGCAGGTGACCAGGGCCAGGGTGAGCAGGAACAGCGCCAGCCAGTCGTGACCCAGCTCCAGGCCGAACATCAGGTAGCCCATGCCAAACATGATGGCCACCTGCACCATGCCAATGAAGATGGCGGCGGCCAGTTTTCCGCCCAGCAGGGCCGGGCGGCTGATCGGTGTGCTGAGCAGGCGGCGGAAAGTGCCGAAATGGCGTTCTTCGCGGATCGATGCATTCAGGTATGCGATCAGGAAGAAGACGTACATCACCGTGTAGCCAGGGACGGTTTGCTGGTAGGTGTCGGGGTAGCTTTGCGGCACATAGCTGGAAGGGGTCAGCTCGGTGAATTGGACGGCCGGCTGCTGATCGGCCAGGGCAGGCGCGTTGGCCTGCTGTTCCAGCGACTGGCGGAAGGCTTCGGGGGCAAACGTGGAGAGCGATTGCATCTGGGCATTGCTTTGATTGAGCTGGGTGGTGAGGGAGATTTTGGCGGCCGCGCCCTTCACCACACCCTCAAGCTGCATGCGCCGGGTGGCATCGCCGGCGGGATCATAGTAGAAAATCAGGGTGGTTTTCTGTCCTTGCTCAATGGCGGTTGAAAATCCCTCTGGAATCACCACCATGCCCGCCCGCCCTGAACGTCTGACGAGCGCGCGGGCGGTTTTTTCACTGCATGCCAGGCTCTGAGCGTTGGCACAGTCTGGATCACCGCTCAGACCCAGACGGTCGCGCAGATCAGCCGAAAAGGATTGCTCCACATCCAGGCTTTCGCCCAGGCTGTCAATCAGGCTCACAGAAGAGGTGCCGGTGCCATCGTAATTGATCACCGGCAGTTCGGTGCGGTGATTGCCGGCGGTCATGCCGTAGCCGTCGCCGCCGCCGAGGGCGAAACTGATGGGCAGAATAAAGGCCAGCGGCAGCAAAAAGAGGGTCACCAGCTCGGCCCTGTCTTTCATCACCCGCCGCAGGTCATTCATGAAAACGGAGATCCAGTTCATGGGCATCCTTTCACTTGGGGGCGGTTATTCGCGCAGCTTCTTGCCGGTGAGGTGCAGGAACACGCTTTCGAGGTTGGGTTCGAGGGTTTCAATGGACATCAGGGTCTCATCTTTTTCGCTGACCAGGTTAAGGATCTGGATGAGGGCGTCGTTGGCCTGGCGGGCTTCCACTTTGAGGACAGCACGGTTGATCTGGCCGGGCTCTGGCTCAGGAACCGGCAACCAGGCAGCGCTTAACACAGCCGGCAGACCGGCAATGGCAGCGCGCAGAGGCTCGTTTTCGCCCTTCAGGCCGATCTTGATGATGCCCCCGCCCAGCATGGCAATCAGGTTTTTGGGCGTGTCGATGGCCACAATGCGGCCCTGATCGATGATGGCGATGCGGTTGCAGAGACGTTCCGCCTCTTCCATGTAGTGGGTGGTGTAGAGGATGGACATGCCCTGTTCACGGTTAAGGCGTTCCACGCTTTCAAAGATATGGTTGCGGCTTTGCGGGTCCACGCCAACGGTGGGTTCATCCAGAAAGAGGATGCGCGGGTTGTGGATCAGGCCGGCAGCCAGGTTGATGCGCCGTTTCATGCCGCCGGAATAGGTTTTGACGGCATCATTGGCGCGGTCGGTCATGGCCACATATTCCAGCACGCTTTCAACGCGGGCGCGCAGTTCGCTGCCCCCCAGGCCATACATTTCGCCGAAGAAGCGCAGGTTGTTGCGCGCCGAAAGGGTTGGGTAAAGCGCCAGGTCCTGCGGAACCACGCCGATGATCTTCTTGACGGCATTGGCTTCCTTCTGCACATCGCGACCCAGCACGGTGATGCTGCCGCTGGTGGGCGGGAATAGGCAGGTGATCATGGAAATGGTGGTGCTTTTGCCGGCGCCGTTAGGTCCCAGCAGGCCGAACACCTCGCCAGTTTCGATATAAAAGCTGACGTCATTGACCGCTGGCACGGACCCGTAAGATTTAACCAGGTTTTTGACCTCGAGCATTTTTTCAGGCATGGGACCTCCCGGAAATTTGAGCGGATGAAGGACGGATGAAAACCAGAGCTGCAATGGAAATGATGAAAAGCAGCCCAAAAATGGACATCAGGGGTAAATAACCGACGGAATCGCCAATGGGACCGCCGATATAAGCGCCGATGGCGCCAGCGCCTGCCCCGGCCAGGTTGGAAAGGCCCAGGTAACGGGCAGCCTGCTCTTTGGGAACCAGGCTGGTGCCGAGGGCCCAGCTGGAAGCATAGAAGAGCCCAACTCCGGCGCCAATGATGCTGCCGCCTATGTTCATCAGCAGCGGATCGGTGGTGAAGATGATGAGCGCGGTACCGGCGGCACCCAGCACGCCGGCCAGGGCGATGAGCGGTTTTTTGCCAACCCGGTCAGCCAGCCAGCCGCCGGGCAGGGATGAAAGCAGGATGAAGATGCCGACAAACATGATCAGGGTTGAGGCGGGCGCGGCAGCTTTTTCCTTGGGCAGGTCGGGGAAACGTTCCTGCATGAAGAAGACCACAAAGCTGGCCAGATTGGTGGAGCCAACCAGGAAGGTCAGGCGGTTGACCACCCACCAGGTGAAGGCCGGGTGGGCATTCATGTCGGAGCCCAGGCCCAGCTTGAGGCTGGCGCCAACCCCCATGCCGATGGCAATGGTCATGCCGGTCAGGCCGGCTAGCAGGGTGACCGCCAGGCGGGCTTCAGGGCTGAGGGTGTTGGCCCAGTCCATCACCAGGCCGGTGAGCCAGCCCAGGCCGAGGATGATGAGGGTGAAGGCGGCGGTCATCAGCAGCAGGCGGCTGAAGCCTTTCCAGTCGGCGGGGTAGGGCGGGGTGGTGATGGGTTCTTCGGGGATAAACATGGACACCGCGCAGCTCACAGCCAGGATGACGAGCAGGATGACGATGCTGCCCCAGAAATTGCCGCCCGCCACCATTTTTCCCAGCACCAGGGAGACGAAGATGACCGGCACAGGCACTTCGAGGAAGGCTTTGACGCCGGATGCCAGGCCGCGCCGCGCTTCGGGAACCAGGTCAGGGATGAGGCCCTGGGCGGCAGCCTGGGCGGTGTTGGAGACGCACATGGAGAGCAGGTAGAGGGCAAAAATGGCCGCGTAACCGGTGAAGCCTTCGAGGTTGCTGGTGAAGCCGATGAAGGTGACGATGATGATTTCACCGATGGCGCCAATGAGAATGAAGGGACGGCGGCGGCCAAAGCGCAGGGTGGAGCGGTCAGAAAGGATGCCCATGAAGGCCTGGAACAGCACGGCGATCATCAGCGCCCAAAGGCGGATGACGCCGACGGCGCTGCCTTTGGTTTCTTCGCCGACAAACTGCTGCACCAGCAGAGGCAGCAGCAGTGAGGAGAGCAGCTGGGCGCGCGTGGAGAGAGCGAACCAGTAGATATTGATGGTGATGTAGTCGAACCAGCGCAGGGCACGTTTCATGGACAGCTCCTGAAGAGTTGGGATGGTTAATTGTACCCTGATGAGGGGATGGATGCAAATGGCAGGGGAGAAACAGGAAGGAACAGCGGGAATAATCAAACGGGCTGTCACCTGTACCCACCTGAGGTGGGATTGACCGGCGGCAGCCCGTTTTGAGGTCTGGCGGAGAGGGTGGGATTCGAACCCACGTTACCTTTCGGTAAACACGCTCTCCAGGCGTGCGCGTTAGGCCAGACTACGCAACCTCTCCGTATTTGAAGCGTGGCGAATTATAACAAAGAACGGATAAATCGTCAAACACTTCAAAGGGCCAATTGCCGGCCTGCGGCAGGTGTTTACAGCCAGATGACCAGAGGCAGGCAGATGAACACGCCCACCCGGATGACCAGCACATGAAAGCTGCGGGTATGGTGAAGGGGCGGGCTTTAACTGCCCAGGCAAGGCTTAAAAAGACCCGCTAGACTGCCCTCATGCAATGAGATGTCTGTTTTCGAGAAGCTGAGGGCAGCGAAGGTGAGGGCTCAGCCAGGGGGTACCTGGTTGGCTGAACAGTTGCACTCATTCAGCTTTTCCCATCTTGACAAACTGTTCCGAAGGTGTATAATCGAACCAATCAAACACAGAAAAACTGTGATGAGGACGAGTACACGCCCAACCGGCGGTACAGGGAGCAGCGCAAAGTGAGAAGCTGCCCGTACGCGGACGTGGAATGGACCTCGGAGTTGCAGGGCGAACGATCATCAAGTAGCCTGTGCCGGAGCTGTCACCGTTATCAGGACACAGGGTATAAGCAGTTTAACTGCCGTACCTGAGCAGAGTGAGGCTGGCCTCTTTCATCCGTCGCATCACCGGCGGATTTTTTGTTAAGAGTAACCAACCTAATGCGGGTGGCACCGCGGGCGCTTAAGTGCAAAAAGACAGCGTTCGTCCCAGAAGGGATGAACGCTGTCTTTTTTTTACTGGAGGTGAAGGATGAACGCAAAACCTGTTATTCTGACCGGACACCGGCCCACAGGCCCCTGCCACATTGGCCACCTGGTGGGCACCCTGCAGAACTGGGCGCGGTTTCAGGATTCATACACTTGCTTCTTCCTGATCGCTGATCTGCATGTGCTGACCACAGATTATGAAGCCGCCGGGCGCATTCAGGCCAACACGCTGGAGCGTCTTTTCGACTGGCTGGCGGCCGGCATCGACCCGCAGCGCGCGCACCTGGTGCTGCAATCGGCTCTGCCGGAACACGCCTATCTTTCGGTGCTGCTGGCCAACCTGGTGACTGTGGCGCGCCTGGAACGCAACCCGACCTACAAGGAACAGGTGCAGCAGCTGAACCTGACCCCATCTGCCGGACTGCTGACCTACCCGGTGCTGCAGGCTGCCGATATCCTGATCTACCGCGCCACCCATGTGCCGGTGGGCGAGGATCAACTTCCGCATGTGGAACTGACCCGCGAGGTAGCGCGCCGTTTCAACCAGCTTTATGGGGATTTTTTTTCGGAACCCGAAGCTGTGCTGGCCGAACAGGCCCGCCTGCCCGGCATTGACAACCGCACCATGCACACCTCTTACGGCAACGCCATTTTCATCAAAGACACACCCGAAGAGACCACCCGCAAAGTGATGCGCATGTACACCGACCCCACCCGGCTGCATGCCACCGACCCGGGGCATGTGGAAGACAATCCGGTTTTTACCTACCTGGATCTGTTTGATCCGGATCGGCAACGCCTGGCGGAGTTAAAAGAGGCCTACCGTGCCGGGCAGGTGGGCGATGTGGAGGTGAAACGGCTGTTGGCCGGTCTGCTCAACGAGGCACTGGCCCCCATGCGGGCGCGCCGGGCCGATTACGCCGCCCACCCTGATCTGGTTTTTGACCTGCTGCACGAAGGCACTGCCTTTGCCCGGCTGGTGGTGAAGGAAAACCTGGCGTATGCCCTGCGCCAGATGGGGCTGAGCGCCCAATTTAAATTGTCATTTTGAGGATGCCTGCCGCACCCTCGACCCAAAAGGTGATGGAGAAATCCTCGCCAGTTATCCATCAAAAATCTATTTTCATCATTTTTAAGGAGGCTCGCCATGTCTGAACAAACCCGTTTCATCCTGTCCGAATCTGATCTGCCGCACTGCTGGTACAACATCGCCGCTGATTCACCCGTCCCGCCGACGCCGGTGTTCAACCCGATGACCCAGGAGCCGGTGACGCCCGATTTCCTCTCGGTGCTTTTCCCGATGGAGCTGATCATGCAGGAAATCAGCACCGAGCGGTTCATTGATATTCCTGAAGAAGTGCGCGAGATCTATAAGCTGTGGCGTCCTACCCCCCTGCTGCGCGCGCGCCGGCTTGAAAAAGCCCTCGGCACCCCCGCGCATATTTATTACAAATATGAAGGCGCTTCACCTTCCGGCAGCCACAAATCGAACACGGCAGTGGCCCAGGCGTTTTATAACAAGATTGCCGGCACCCGCGCCATGACCACCGAAACCGGCGCCGGTCAATGGGGCACGGCCCTTTCAATGGCCTGCCGCATGTTTGAAATGGCCCTGGAAGTGTACATGGTCAAGGTCTCATACCAGCAGAAGCCTTACCGCCGCATGCTGATGGAAACGTACGGCGCCGAGGTTTTTGCCAGCCCCACCAACCGCACAGTTTACGGCAATGACCTGCTCAAACGCGACCCCAACAACCCCGGCTCGCTGGGCATTGCCATCTCTGAGGCGGTGGAAGTGGCGGCTGCTTCCAACGGGTCCAAGAAATACGGCCTGGGCTCGGTGCTGAACCATGTGCTGCTGCACCAGACGGTGATCGGCGAGGAAGCCCTGCTGCAGATGGATATGGCGGGTGAATATCCAGATGTGGTGATTGGCTGCGTGGGCGGCGGATCCAATTTCTCGGGCATCGCCTTCCCCTTTGTGCGCCAGAACTTGAAGGAAGGCCAGCGCACCCGTCTGCTGGCTGTGGAGCCCACTGCCACGCCTTCGCTGACCCAGGGTGTGTACGGTTTTGATTACGGCGACACGGCGCGCATGGCCCCGATTGTCAAGATGCACACCCTGGGCGCCAATTTTATGCCTCCGGCCATCCACGCAGGCGGCCTGCGCTATCACGGCATGGCGCCGCAGCTCTGCGCCCTGGTGGATGCCGGCCTGATTTCAGCCGTGGCGGTGCCGCAGACGGCCACTTTTGAAGCCGCCCTGCAGTTTGCTCATGCCGAAGGCCTGGTGCCGGCGCCTGAATCAGCGCACGCCATTCGCGCGGCCATTGATGAGGCCCTGGATGCCAAGGCGAAAGACGAAAAGCGCGTGATTTTGTTCAACCTTTCAGGCCACGGCAATTTTGACCTGGCGGCTTATGAGGCTTACCTGAGCGGCAAGCTGGAAGATTGCGAAACCATCATCGACCGCGATCAGATTGCCAGACAGCTGCCCAAAGTGAACCTGCCTTCGGCTGCCTGAATTATCCTTTCACACCAGGTTTGACCCCATGAGCAGAAAAAACTCATGGGGTCTTTGTTTTGATGGTAAAATGACGGAACAAGGAAGTTTTTCTGTTTTGACAATGCCATTGGCATTTTCAACAAGAGAATCGGGTTTTTATCGTCACGAGCCTGCGAACCAGATGATGGATGGCATTGTTGAATCTCTCAGACACGGTTAAGAAAAGGAGATGGTTTCTGAGTTTGCCCTCATCTCTCAATAATCAGGGGCGCTTGCTCTGTCTGCCCATTGAAAATGGGCAAAGGTAAGGGCTCGGCCGGCGGCAGCTGTTTTGCGGTTGGGTCGTTACATTGTTGGGATCAAAAGGAAATCTGTCACGATGAATAAAGATACGGTGCTCTTGTTTACTCGTTTTGGCTTGGGCCAGGGGCCGGCAGAGCTGCAAATTCTTTTGGCGCAGAAATACCTGAGCCTGCTGCTTGAGACCGGACGGCTGCCAGGAAAACTGTTGTTTTATACCGATGGGGTGCGCCTGGCCTGTGATGGTTCGCCAGTGCTGGAGCAATTGACCCGCCTGGAAAACCTGGGGGTGGAGCTGGTGCTGTGCAAAACCTGCCTCGATACTTATCAGCTTACCAACCATGTGAAGGTGGGCGTGGTGGGCGGCATGGGTGATATTATTGAGACCATGCAGCGGGCAGTGCAGGTCATCAGCTTATAAAGGCGGCATGAACTGGCTGCAACGCCTCCTCAGCCGGGATGCTGAAGCCCGGGAACTGCTGCAGGGATCGGCCCGCAAGGTGATCATCACTACGGGCGTGCTTTACCTGATTTGGCATTTCATTTTGACCCTCACCTGGCCTGAATTATTTACGCCCAGCCTGTGGTACTGTTCGGTGGTGATGGCTGTGGCGGTGGCGGGCAGCCTGCGCCTGCTGAACCGGGCTTATATCCTTTCGCAGGTCATCTGGTTTGCCGGCCTGCTGCTGACCATCATTGAAGGCTATCACCTGTACCGCCAGCCGCAGATTTTAATGGTTCTGGTCTTTTTGCCGATGATGGGCTTTGTGATGATGGGGCTGCGCGCCACCCTGGGCATGACCGGGGTGCTGCTGGCGCTGTGCGGGGTGTGGGCCTGGCTGCCTTTCCTGCCGCCTCTGCCGCCGGGATATGCGCAGGTGGTGGCAGGAATTGTGGCCTCAGTGACGGCGCTGGGGTGGGGCATTTCAAGCAACCTCATCGCCGCCAATGAAGCCTCGCTGTATCACTACCGCGAGGCGCTGGTGCGCCTGGAAGAAGCGCGCCGCCAGCGGGCTGAAATCAGCGTGCTGCTGAAGGAACAGGGCAAGGCCGCCTATCAACTGGACCGTCTGAATCAGATGCTCCTTTACGCGCGGGCGCGGGCCGAAGAGGCTCGTGAAGAACGCGATCGTTTTGCCATGGCGGTGAGCCATGAACTGCGCAGCCCGCTGAATTACATCATCGGTTTCAGCGACCTGATGGTCAATTCCCCTGAAACGTATGCGCCGCGGGAAAGCTGGCCGGCCGGCCTGTATGACGACATCCAGGAAGTGTACCGCAGCAGCACCCATCTCAACAGCCTGATCAACGATATTCTGGATATGGGCAAGATCGAAGCCCAGCAGATGCTGCTGTTGAAAGATAAAGTCACCATTGAGCAGATTATTGAAGAAGTGAAGGAAATGGCCAATCTCTCCATTTCACATCAGGGCCTCTGGCTGAAGGTGGAAGTGGAGGCGGACCTGCCGGCCATCTATGTGGACCGCACGCGCATCCGTCAGGTGCTGATCAACCTGGTGACGAATGCCCTGCATTTCACCCGCCAGGGCGGCATCACCATCCGGGCGCGGCGCGAAGGGGAAAAGCAGCTGCGCGTGGAAGTGGAAGATACCGGTTCGGGCATTGCCGAGGAAGATTTGCCTAAAATTTTCACCGAGTTTCGCCAGGCGGGCAACCAGAACTGGCGGCGTCAGGAAGGCACCGGCCTGGGCCTGGCCATTGGCCGCCGGTTTATTCAACTGCACAAGGGGGATATGGGGGTGCAGAGCACCCTGGGCAAGGGCTCCATTTTTTATTTCACCCTGCCGGTGGATACGCAGCCGGTGGAAGAGCTGGAACTGGCGCGCATTGAACTGCGTCAGGCGGAACGCCCGGCCCAACTGCCGCTGGTGCTGTTCCTTTCGACCAACACCCTGTGGGCCAAAATGATCGGTGAAACGCTGAACGGCTACAAGGTGACCCTGATGGCTGACCCAGGGCAGCTCAGACAGGCCGCACTGCAGCTTTACCCACGGGTGGTGCTGGTGGACCGGCAGCTGTGGACGGATGAGGCTGTGCAGGAATTTCTGCTGAACCAGCCTTATGACGTGCCGGTGGTGGCGGTGGATATTCCTTCCATGCTCTCGCGGGAGGCCCCGCTGCCCGAAGGCGTGGTGCGCTACCTGGTCAAACCGGTTTCGCGCCAGGCATTGATGGAAACGATGGCTGGCCTGGGCCGGCAGGTGCAGACCCTGCTGGTGGTGGATGACGACCCGACCATGGTGCGCTTTTTGATGCAAACCTTGAAGGCCGGCGAAATGGATGAACCCGATGCGCCGGAATATCAATTCCTGACGGCTTTTGACGGCCAGCAGGCCCTGGCGGCCCTGCACAAGGAGAAGGCCGATGTGGTGCTGCTAGACCTGGATCTGCCGGATATCAACGGTCTGACCCTGCTGGAAGCCATCCGGCGCGACCCGGCCTGCGCCAGCCTGCCGGTGGTGATTATTTCAGCCAATGACCTGCCTGCCGCTGCGCCAGATCAAAAAGGCCGGCTGGAGGTGGCTCTCAACCGGCCGTTATCGCGGCGCGAGGTGGTGGAACTGCTGAACGCGGTGCTGGAAAAACTGGCGCCGCAGCTTCCGCCAGGCAGGGAACTATAAATGAAGCCGGTCAATAGCGTCGAGGAACTGCTTTTGCGTGACGGGTTTCTTAAGAAAATCGGCGGCGCCCAGAGAACGGGCCAGTTCGGGAGCTTCCCAGGCTGAGCAGATCAGTACGGGGATGGTGCTGGTGTGGGCATCGAGCTTAAGCATTTGCAGCACTTCCCAGCCGTCCACGTGCGGCATCATCACATCGAGGGTGATGAGCACCGGCTTCAGGCGCACGGCAGCCGGCAGGGCCTCGGCGGCGCTGGTGATGCCCTCAATTTTGAAGTCAGATTGAGACAGGTAGCGCCGGAACAGGTTGATGGTGGGGGGCTGGTCATCAATGACCAGGATCACTTTTTCGCGCGGGCGCGGCAGCCAGAGCAGGCAGCTGACCCCGTGTTTCTGGGGTTTCATTTCAATGCGGCAGTCAATCTGCCCGGCCCAATAAGCCATCTCTTTGAGAGAGGTCTGGGCGTCAGGCAGGTCGGTCAAACCGGTCTGCGGGGCATAGATCTCGATCAGAGCCTCTGATTCTTGCGGAGAGGCTGACACATGGATGGCCTCTTCAGGCTGCAGATGCATGGCGTGGTTGAGCAGGCGCACCAGAAGCTGGCGCAGCACCACGCGGTCGGTGTAGGCCTGCAGAGTGGGGTGTTCAAAGCTGGTTTGCAGGGTCAGCCCGGCTTCGTCCATGCGCCCGCGCATCATGCTCAGCACGCTGCGAATGGTATCGGCAAGGTTGAGCTGCTCCTTGTGAATTTCGAAGGAGGGCGTCGGTTCGGCGGGCTCAGGGGCTTCAGAAATCGTTTCGGCGGCAAAGCGGGCGTTCCAGAGCAGGTTGGTGAGAGCCTGCAGGGCGCGGTGGTGGTCGCGGCGCATCTGGCGGTCGCTGATGGCCAGCCAGGCCGCCAGATCTTTGAGGGGCATGCCTTCAACATACCGCTTTTCAAGGATCAGGTAAGGCCGCCATTCAGGTGAATCCATCTGCATTTCGCCGCGCAGTGGTTTGAGCTGCTGGATGGTATCGAGAAAAAGCTGGCGCACGTAATCGGCCTTGCTGCGCGAAGAGCCGGCTGGCGGCTGGATGACAGAAAAGAGCAGCGGATGAGTTTCCAGCGCTGCAAAATCGTAGAGATTGGCGAGGGTATCTTTGACCAGGTCTTCAAAATCTTCTTTGGATATCATCATGTCCTTGCGTTGTCCGTTGTGTGGCCGTAAATTGGTTGTGCGGTCGCACCCTCTCATTATAATGGATAATATGGCGTCACAGGATGGTGATTCGATGGGATACCTGTTCCTTTTTGCAGGCAAGGTGTGAGATGAACCTGCGGCGAAGATTGGCTTCAACCCTGTTGGCAGCGGCCCTGCTGGCGCCGCTGGTGCTGACGGCCTGCGGCACGCCGGTGATGCTTTCGCAGCAGCCCGATTTGAACGGTCCCACACCGCTGCCGCCGGACGCTGACCAGGTGGAAGTGTTTTCGTGGTGGACGGGCGGCGGCGAGGCGGCCGGGCTGGACGCCATGATTGCTGTGTTTAACCGCAAGTATCCGGATATCATCTTTATCAACGCGGCGGTGGCCGGCGGCGCGGGGACCAATGCGCGCGCGGTGCTTTCCACCCGCCTGCAGTCGGGCAACCCGCCCGACAGCTGGCAGGGACATGCCGGACAGGAATTGATTGGCACCTATGTGAAGGCCGGGCAGCTTGAGCCGTTGAATTTTTTGTATGAAAAGAACGGCTGGCTGTGGGTGATGCCCAAAAACCTGATTCCGCTGATTTCGCAGGACGGCAAAATTTACTGCGTGCCGGTGAACATTCACCGCTCGAATGTGCTCTGGTACAACCCGGCCATCCTTGAAAAATACAATATTCCGGTGCCAAAAACGATGGATGACTGGTTTGCCGCCATGGATGCCCTAAAGGCGGCCGGGATGAAATACCCCCTGGCCCTGGGCGAGCAGTGGACGGTGATGCACCTGATGGAAACCGTGCTGCTTTCGGTGCTGGGGCATGAACAGTATGCCAGGCTGTGGACCGGCGAGCTGGATTGGGAAGGGGATGAGGTGCGGGTAGCCCTGGAGCTGTTTTCAAAGCTGCTGACCTATGCCAATTCTGATGCGCCCTCATTGAGCTGGCAGGACGCCTCTCAACTGGTGACCAACGGCGACGCCGCCTTCAACGTGATGGGCGATTGGGCCGAGGGTTACTACAAGGAATTAAAAATGACCCCGCACCAGGATTTCGGCTGGACGCCTGTGCCGGGCACGGCAGGGACTTTCCAGTTCCTTTCTGACAGCTTTGTGCTGCCGGTGGAGGCGCCGCACCGCGAGGCGGCCATTGCCTGGCTGACTCTGGCCGGTTCAAAAGAGGGACAGGATGCCTTCAACCCGGTGAAGGGCTCCATTCCGGCGCGCAATGACGCCGACCGCAGCCTGTATGATGAATATTTGCAATCGGCGATGAATGACTGGATCACCAATAAAATTGTCGGCAGCCTGACCCACGGCGTGGTGGCCAATGATTCGTGGAAAACGGATATCAACACGGCGCTTGGGCTGTTCCTGGCCAACAAGGATATCGCCGTTTTTCAGCGTGAATTGGGGCGGGCCTGCATGACCTCAGGACCGTGCGTGCAGGGTAAGGGACAACATGCGCATTAACCGCAAAGAAGCCTGGCAATCGTTCCTCCTTGTGGCGCCCTCTGTGGCGCTGATTGCCGTGTTTGTTTACGGCTTTATTGGCTGGACGGCGCGGGTGTCGCTGAGCGAGTGGAAGGGTCTGCTGCCCGATTACACCTGGGCCGGGTTTTCCAATTTTGCCGAGCTTCTGGCCGATCCGCGTTTCATGATTGACGTGCGCAACACGGTTTTATTCACCGTGTTCTTTGTCGGCGGTTCGCTGGCCCTGGGTTTGGGGTTGGCCATCTGCCTGGACCAGGGCCTGCGCGGCGAAGGTATTTTCAGGGCGATTTACCTGTTCCCGATGGCGCTTTCGTTTATTGTCACCGGGGTGGTGTGGCGCTGGCTGATGAACCCGGCGATGGGCTCGCGATTGAGCGGGCTGAACCTGCTGTTTCACAACCTGGGCCTCGATTTTTTGATCAACGAATGGCACACCACGCCCTTCTGGGGCATCATTGCCATTGCCCTGCCGGCGGTGTGGCAGATGTCGGGCTTTTGCGTGGCCATGTACCTGGCCGGGCTGCGCGCCATTCCCGATGAACTGATTGAATCGGCGCGGGTGGATGGAGCCAGCGAATTTCAGGTGTATTCCACCATCGTGCTGCCCATCCTTCGGCCGGTGACCTTCAGCTCGATGATCATCCTGGGGCATATGTCTTTGAAGGTGTTTGACCTGATCATGGCGGTGGGGGGCAAGCAGATTCCCCTGGATGTGCCGGCCATGTATATGTGGCAGGTGACTTTTGAGGGGCTGTTTTATGGCAAGGGTGCGGCCATTGGCCTGCTGCTGCTGTTGAGCGTGGCGGTGCTGATCATCCCGTATATCATTTACACCCTGCGCGGAGAAACCGAATTATGAGCCGCAAGCACCGCTATGGATTTTACATTCCCCTGCTGGCCGGGGCCGTGTTTTACCTGCTGCCGGTGTATGTGATGCTGGTGACGGGGTTCAAAGGTTTTGAAGAAGTGAGCCTCAAAACCATGTGGGATCTGCCCACCACATTGCATGTGGATAATTTTGTCGAGGCATTTAACAAATTATCGCCTTACCTGATGAACAGCCTGAACATGGTGCTGCCGACGGCGGTGATTGCGGCGGTGTTGGGCTCGCTGAACGGCTATGTACTGGCCAAGTGGAAGTTTAAAGGCGCAGATATCATTTTCCCGTTGATTTTGTTTGGCATTTTCATCCCCTATCAGAGTGTGCTGATCCCGCTGGTGGAGCTGATGCGCAGCATCAACCTGTACGGCGGGCTGCCCGGCCTGATGCTGGCGCATGTGATTTACGGCATTCCCATCACCACGCTGACCTTCCGTAATTATTACGCCACCATCCCCAAGGATATTCTGGAAGCCGCCAAAATGGATGGGGCGGGGATTCTGGGCATCTACTGGTACATTATGCGGCCGCTTTCGGTGACCACCTTTGTGGTAGTGCTGATCTGGCAGTTCACCCAGGCGTGGAATGATTTTCTTTTCGCCGTGGTGCTGACCAATCCAGCCAACTGGCCGATCACGGTGGCTTTGAACAATATTGCCGGCAGCCAGGTGATCGCCTGGAACCTGCAAATGGCGGGGTCGCTGCTGGCAGCTCTGCCGACCCTGATCATCTATATCTTCTTGGGCCAATATTTTGTGCGCGGCATGATGGCCGGGGCTTTGAAATAAACGGATCGCAGATTGGGGCAGGAATAAAAAAAAGCCCCGTCCAAAGCGAGGGCGGGGCCGAAACAGAGCTAAAGGGTGGTGAAATCGAGCGGGGCGAAGGGCTGCTCCTGCTCGATTTTTTCTTTGCGGTTGGCCATGAAACTGGCGCACCACGGATCAAGGTTGTTGACATCCATGCTGCGGTGGATGGCGATGTAGAGGTCAATTTCACGCAGTTTAAAGAAATTGGGGATTTCGGCAATCCAGAATTTGGACAGCTCATATTCCTGCGTATAGCCTTCCATGAATTCGCCGTAGCTGCGCTGCGCCTGGCGGATTTCGGCCGGGGTGTGAATGTTATGGGAAAGGGTGTAGAAAATGGCCATGGCGGCGTCATAGGCGTACCAGCCGTACATGCAGTCATCAAAGTCAAAGAGGGTGATCTCGCCCTCATGGACGAAGAAATTGCCACCGTGTACATCCTGGTGGATCATGCCGTACACATCGGGCGTGGTGGGAAGGGCGCGCAGGTGGTCCAGCAGGGCGTGGTAGCGCTGTTTCACCAGGTCGTTGCCTTCAGGTAGAAATTTATCGAAATCCACCTGATCATCCAGGCAGTGAGGGCGGCGGGCGGCCGGGTTGACGGGCTGGTAGTTGATGGCCAGGCGGTTCATTCTGCCCACCAGGCGCCCGACCTTGACCATCAGGCCGCTTTCCCATTCGGCGCGGGCGGCATGTTGGCCGGGGGCAAAGGTGAAGGAGACGGCGGAAAAGCGCGATCCATCGGCGGCGGGGATCACTTCGACCTGCTGGCCGTCGAGGGAGGGGATCACATCGGGGACGGAAACGCCCTGCTGCGCCAGAAAATGGATCCAATCCATTTCACCGGCCGCCATTTCTGGCGAGCGGTGCAGCTCGTGGCCGATGCGTAGCACAGCCGGCACGCCGCCGCGCTGGTAGGAATAGATGAAGTTTTCAAAGCCGTCCAGTGGGGTGGCTTCACCGTCAGCACCAAAACGCCGGAGGGCTTCGGCGGTGATTTCAGGGTTGTACAGTTCGTGAATGCGTTTTTCCATGCGAGCAGCTCCGGTAAAGGCATTGTGATAAAACAGACGATTCAAATTATAACATTGAAGCGCGGTTCCATGTTTTGGGGTAGAATCAAACAAGATCTTTTCAAAAAAAGGCAAAAGCCGGGAACTTTTGACGCCTGAATGGCGTCTTTACCTTGACTTTTGCTGTCGGTTGCAAGATAATCACGCTGAGGTTTTTCTGGAGGTTCAGTATGTCTGATCTGGCAATCACAGGCGGCACTCCGGTGCGTTCTCGGCCTTTTCCGGCCTGGCCGGAAGTGGATGATCGCGACCTTGAAGCGGTGGCAGAGGTGATCCGCTCGCGGCAGTGGAGCGGACAGCCTTACCCGGGGCCCAAAGCGGCCGAACTGGGCTGGAAGATGGCTGAAATGCAGATGGCCGGTTACGGCCTGGCGCTGGCCAACGGCACGGTGACGGTGGAGGTGGCCCTGCGCGCGGCGCATATCGGCTGGGGGGCCGAAGTGATTGTGCCAGCCTACACAGATCCGGCGGTGGCTTCCGCGGTGGTGATGGCGGGGGCGCTGCCAGTGCTGGCAGATATTGACCTGCGGCACTACTGCATTGACCCCGCGGCGGTGGAAGCAGCCATCACGCCCGACACCCGGGCCCTGGTGGTTTCGCACATGGGCGCGCAGATGGCGGATATGGATGCCATTGTGGCGCTGTGCACCCGCCACCAGCTGACGCTGATTGAGGATTGCACGCATGCCACCGGCGGACGCTGGTTGAGCCGTGGAGCAGGCAGTTTTGGCCAGTTTGGCTGTTTCAGCCTGGGGCAAAAGAGCCCGCTGCCGGCAGCCGAAGGCGGGGTGCTGCTGTGCTGGCAGCCTGAGATGCTGGCTGCCGTCACATCCATTGCCGACGGCGGCCAACCGCAGGATGCAGAGAAATTGAATTGGACCTTTGGAGGCAACTACCGCATGAGCGAGGTGCATGCGGCGTTGGGATTGACGGCGCTGCTGCGGTTCCCTGAGCAGCTTTTGCGGCGTGAAGCGATGGTCAGCCAGCTTGAACGCGCCCTGGCAGACCTGCCGGGCGTGACGCTTCCGCTGCACGATGAGCGGCACACCACGCGCTCGTTCTACCGCTACATCTTCACCATTCAGAGCGAGACGTTTGGCGCGCCGCTGGCGCGGATTTGCGCGGCCTTGCAGGCTGAAGGAATTCCCTGCAGCGCCGGGCCGGAGCCCTTGCACCGCCACCCGCGGTTTCAGCCGCGGCTTTCCCACCTGCCGGCGGCAGCCCTGCTGGCAGAGCGATTTGATTACAGCAAAGCTGCCTTTCCGGCGGCCGAAAAGGTGGCCCGCGAAGCCCTCTGGCTGGACGAGCGGGTTTTCCGGAGCGGCCCGAAAGGCATTCAGGATGTTGTGAACGCGGTTCACAAGGTCCAGGAACATGCCTCAGAACTTTGAGGCAAACCAATAAAATCAAGGAGAACGATTAATACCATGTTTGCAATTTCAACGAGAAAACCGGCAGCCAAACTGGCGGTGCTTCTATCCTTCACAATGATTCTGTCCCTGTTTTGCGCCGCTTTTTCAGCTTCACCCGTTTGGGCTGAAGGCGAAGAACCGCCGGTGGATGAAGCCGCGGTCGACTGCAAATACATTTTCCTGCCCTATATTCAAGGCCCCACGCCGAAATACGCAGTTTCGGGCACCGTTCTGCTCTCGCCAGGCAACACCTCCTTCGCGGGTGTGACCATGAGCCTGAGCAACGGCCAGAGCGCCACCACCAATGCCTCCGGCTTTTACACCCTCTCTGCTTATGCCGGCACCTACACCCTCACGCCATCCAAATCGGGTTACAGCTTCAATCCGGCCTCGGCCACGGTGACCATTCCCCCGGCGGCCAATGTGAACTTTATTGCCACGGCTGTGCCGGTGTTCACCTGGAACACCACCACCCTCGATATTTCTGCTGCTGTGGCTGAAGCGGGTGACCACTTCCTGCGTATCGATTCCAGCAACCGACCCTGGCTGGTTTACGGCAGCGAGCACCTGTACCAGGTGCGCAAGGACAGCAGCGGTAACTGGAACACCAGCACCATCGACTCAGCCAGCAAGGTCGGCAGCCATGCTTCCCTGGCAGTGGCCAATTCCAGCAAGGCGTATGTCTCTTATTACAACGAAACCGCCATGGATTTGAAATATGCCTCATGGGACGGCACCAAGTGGACCTCTTACACGGTTGATTCGAGCGGCGACGTGGGCAAATACACCTCCATTGCCATGGATTCGAGCAACAATCCGCGCATAGCCTATTACGACACCACCAACAAACGCCTGAAATACGCGGCTTATAACGGTTCCACCTGGACCGTGAGCATTGTGGAATCGGGCGATGTGGGCAAATGGGCTTCGCTGGCAATGAACGGCAACACCCCCAGCATTGCCTATTATGATGCGGGCAACAAAAAATTGAATTATGCCTACCTGAGCGGCAGCACCTGGAAATCGGAAGTGGTGGATACCGGCCTGTCCAACGGCCCTTATGCCACCCTGGCCATGTACAACGGCAAACCCCGCATTGCCTACTTCTACGATTATGATGATGACATCCGCTATGCGGACAATGATTCAGGCAACTGGACCATCAAGACGTTGGATACAGCCGGCACGGTGGGCCTGTATGCTTCGCTGGCGGTGGATACCAACGGCAAGCCCTACATTGCCTATTACGATCCCACCAACCATCTGATCAAGATGGCCTACAACGACGGCACAAACTGGTACACCACCACGGTGGCCACAGTGCCCAGCGCCAATGATGTCATCGCCGTGGATATTGCGATGGATCAGAGCAACAAGGTGGTGATTGCCTACTATGACAGCACCGCCAAAACCATGAAGGTGATTTTCCAGAGTTGATTTGTGAGCTCAATTTTGCCCCGCCTGCTGATTCTGTGGTCAGCAGGCGGTTTTTTTGTTGTATAATTTGGAAAATCCCTTTTGTTTTTCTGTTTTCAAGGAGGAAACATGTCGAAGAAAAATTTGCCAATTTTGCTGGCAGTCTGCGCGCTGATGATGGCGATGCTGGCCTGCTCGCTGTTTGGTGGATCCACCCCGGCCCCCACCAAAGCCCCGGAAAAACCCGCGGCGACCGAAGCAAGCCCTGAAAAAGAACCTACCAAGGCCCAACAGCAAGATGAGGCCACCAAGGTTCCAGCCCCCACCAAAGCCCCGGAACAGGCGCCGACCGGCGGCGAGGAAATGGATGTTGCGAATATCAACGAAGGATTGGACAGCTTAAGCTCGTACCGCATGTACATGCTGATGAAGGTGGACGGCGTGGATAAGGACGGCAATCCGGCCAAGGGCGAGATTGAAATCACCAACGAAGTGATCAGCGGCAGCAAAGACAGCCGTTTGTCCATGGTGATCAAAGGCGATATTCTGAAAGATGCGCAAGCCATGGGCGGGCACATTGAAATGGTGCGCGTTGGCGATACCCAGTACATGCTGTTTGGCGATGTTGGCGCCGAAGCAACCTGCATGAACTTCCCGGCGGATGACTCGACCACCAATGAAACGCCGATCAATCCTAACGATATGTTCGGCGACCTGAAGAAGGTCAAGCTGGTGGCCCGCGGTGAAACCGTCAACGGCATTGTCTCAGACCATTACAAGGTTGATTCAAACAGCTTGAGCGGCAATGACACCTTTACCGACGGCGAGGGCGACATTTGGCTTGCTCAGGATGGCAAGTATGTGGTCAAGTTCACGGGCTCTGGCACCGGCGACATTGACCTGATGGACACTGGCACCAAGAGCAAAACCAAAATTGATTGGATTTATGAGCTGCAGGATATCAACCAGGTCACCGCGATCACCGCGCCCGAATGCAAGGGTGCCGGCGGCGCCACCGATATTCCGGTTCCGGATAATGCCACCGAAGTTTCAAACCTGGGCGGCCTGATGACCTTCAAATCGGCCGACAACGTCAAGACACTGGCGGAATTTTACAAAACCAAGCTGCCTGAGAACGGCTGGAAGGCGGATGGAGATCCGACAGAGCTGGATACCATGGCGATCCTCAATTACACCAAGGATAACCGCAAATTGAGCGTCATGATCACCAAGGAAGATGCCGGTGGTTCGAGTGTGTTGATCACCGACACCACCAAATAGTCTTTTGGGACGGATGATGGAAGGGCAGATCAGCGGATCTGCCCTTTTTTTTTCAGCAAAATAAGGACCTGCAATGCAGATATCTTGTATTTACCTGGATTGTATTATATGCTTATCATATATCTTGTTGTTCAGTCAAGCTGCTCTCTTTTGCTATGTTTTATGATGCGGAGGATGGATGGTTAAATCATGGTTGGATGGGAATATTGTCTGGCTGGAAATTGACGGTCCCTTCATTGCGGATGAGGTGATTGCTGAAACGAACAAATGGCTGGCGCACCCGGAAGCTTATATCGGATATATCACCGATATTCGCAAAATGACGGAGCGCACTGCCGCAGAATCCAAAAAAGCCGAAGATCAAGCCAAAAAGAATAAGAGTGGCAAACCACGGGCGGTTTTGGGAAAAGACCTGGCTACAGCCGCCTTGATGAATATTTATGTCCGCTTCACCGGTGCAGAAGGAATCCACTATTTTAATAATGTAGATGATGCCAAAGCGTGGCTGCGGGGGCAACCCCAAAAATAGTTTTCGGCATGAGAGGGTTTGCAGTGTTCAGGCAAGATGATTCAAGGGAAATTCTGCAAACCTGCGGATCTCTACACCGTAAACGCAGACATGTGGTGAAAACAGACACGAACATGAGGCTGTTTGCCCAGGCCCATCCGCTATTTCTAATCTAACCAGCGACCAGGCAAAGGCCGTTTTTTGGTATTAACCTGTAAGGAAAAGCCCCTTTGCAGGGTTGCTGTTTTTTAGATTATGCTACTACAATAATATTCAGGATAATGGCTTTTACAAGTTGAGACCCGCTGGAAGGGAATCGAACATGTGGATGGGATATAAAAGCCATTGTCCATTAAACCATCAGGCAAAAAAATATTTCAAGTTCAAGGGATAAAAGAGGAATCGCACGGCCTTGGCAGGGGCCAAAGAAGGAAAAAACGCTTCCTGGCAAAGATAAGATAAAACCCAAAGGAAAGCCAGTTGATACCCTGTCGGGGCAGTTACTAAATAAATCGGTGGGGTTTTAAGCCAACGGATAGGATTATCCGCAGCGTTCGAAATGATGATGAGGAGGCTGCCATGCGTTTCCTGGATAATATCAGGGTGGGGATTAAATTGGGCGCGGGTTTTTTCCTGATTGTGTTGATTCTGGTCGGTGTGGCTGCATTCAGTTACACCAGCCTGACATCGATGGCTGCAACAACCAATGATATCTACAACAATCGGCTTTTGCCCAGCCAGCTTTTGGGCGAAGTGGATATGTATTTCTTTAAATTCCGCGGTGATGTGTACCGCTATTACATGTTCACAGGCGAAGAAGACCGCGCATCCATCCGCCAGGCTTTGAATGATTCGTCCTCAAAGGTGGTCACCTTGATGAATGAATATTTAAAGTATCCAGGTTTGAGCGCGGATGAAGAAGCATTGATTAAAAGCTTTATGCCTGCCTGGAATGAATATCTGGCTGCGGTGGATGAAATTCTGGGCTGGATGGATGTCAACGATGTGGCCAGCGTGGGTGAATCGATTTCTACTACCGGCCGTGGGACGGTTGCCAGAGGCGCGGCGCAAAAAATTCTGGATGATTTGATTAAAAATAACAAAACCAGAGCGGATGAGGATAACAAGGCCAGCCAGAAACAGGCCAGCGACACCATCTCCTTGCTGCTCATTTCTGTTGTGGCTGGAGTGGTCATCAGCGCCGTGTTGGGGATTGTTTTGACGACCAACATCACCGGCGCCCTGGGGACGATGACGGGAATGCTGAACAACCTGAAGGACGGCAACCTGAACCGCGGGATGGATCAGCGCAAACGGGATGGGATGAAAACCCGCAAGGATGAGCTGGGAGAAGCCGCCCGGGCGCTGAACGGGACGGAAATCTACATG